>NZ_AULA01000012.1 GCF_000425045.1 Acidaminococcus intestini DSM 21505
AGTATTGAGGCAGAAGACTGAATTGGCTGCGAAGCGGGAGCTAAACAAATGGTTAGCTATGGTAATGGGCTACAACTTAGATGCTTTTAAAGGGATTTTAAGATCTTTTAAAGATTGGGAGGCTGCAATTATTCAAGCAATTATCCAGCCATACTCCAATGGATTCACAGAAGGCTGTAACAACCTGATTAAGACGGTTAAGAGAGTTGCATTTGGAATGCGTGATTTCAACAGATTTAGGAACCGGATTCTCTATGTGAATTGGCAAAAAAGGAACTCGGCAAATGCCTTGCCGAGTTCCTAAAAGGCGATTTAGTTGTGGGGCACCCCAACATTTGACAAAGAACCAATTTTTTAACGTACTTGTACGTCGCCAGTAATATGATGGCTATGCCCGAAAATGAAAAACCACCCGCTATGCGGGTGGATAGTTATTTCCTTACCCAAAAATGACTTCATCAATCTCTTTCTGCACGGCCATATACTCCCGAATGGAGGCTTCACACCGCTCCGTGAAGGTGGGGCGCAGGTCGAGTTTTTCGCCAAGAAGCTTGAAGAAGGCCTTTTCTTCATCGGCATAGGTTCCATCCACAAGGGCAAGCCCCATCAGTTCGAAGACAACAATACGTTTTTGAATGCGGTCCGTTGCGGCATTGAGGTTCGTCGCTAGGGCTTCCAGGGATTTCTGAGGCGCGTCAAGGGAAATGGTCATCTGCAGTTCCTCGCCATAGGCTGCGAGCAGTTTTTCTTCCCGCTTATCGACAATTCCATCGGCATTGCACAAATATTTGGCAATATCAATAAAAACTTCCTTTGCAGGTTGAGATAATCTCCGTAAATACATAAGGACCCCCTCGTTCAAGTTTGCTCCACGGAAATCTTAAGAAAATTCTATGGGTGCTTCCTTGCTTTTTATTATAGCAAAGCGCGTAGGGAGACACAATGACAAAAGGGAGAGCTCAAGAGATAAAAGTAAAATATGTAATAAATTTGACAATTGAACTCGTTGAAAAAAGGCGTTTCTTCGACCTTTTTAGCTATGCGTGAACAAGGAAATCGAAAAAAATGAATCTTGATGAAGATGCTGTGTTTTCCAGTGTTCTTCATGATATAATGAAGAGCAAGAATGTGCTGTCAG
Source organism: Acidaminococcus intestini DSM 21505 (assembly GCF_000425045.1). Classification (GTDB taxonomy): domain Bacteria; phylum Bacillota; class Negativicutes; order Acidaminococcales; family Acidaminococcaceae; genus Acidaminococcus; species Acidaminococcus intestini. Next base: position 1,139 of record NZ_AULA01000012.1, read on the forward strand.
ATTCCATGGACTTGCTTCATGATACGTAAAGGAGGTCCTTTCATGGACTTTTCGCAAATAAGGCATCCTTATCCTTCGCGCCGCAGCGTGACCTACGGCAGACGCGGCATGGTGGCTACCAGCCAAACCCTTGCGGCGCAGGCGGGTCTTGCCATGCTGAAACAGGGCGGGAACGCGGCCGATGCCATTATCGCCACGGCGATTGCCATGACCGTTCTTGAACCAACGAGTAACGGCCTGGGAAGTGACGCTTTTGCTCTTTATTGGAGCGCAAAAGATCATCAGCTTTTTGGCCTTAATGGCAGCGGATGGGCGCCCCAGGCACTGACGCTTGAGGCCATGCGCGAAAAAGGCGTTGCTGCTATGCCGGAGCGGGGCTGGGCTTCCGTGACCGTTCCAGGTGCTGTTTCAGCATGGTCCGTCCTACATCGTCGTTTTGGCAGGCTGCCCTTCAAGCGTCTTTTCGAGCCGGCGCTGTCTTACGCCGAAGAAGGGTATCCTGTCCAGCCTGTGACAAGTCTCCTCTGGAACCGGAGCGTCCAAACCTTTGCGCCTTTAAAGAAGGACGAAGTGTTTGCCCCGCTGTTTGAAACTTTCTTCAAGAACGGGGCCCCTGGCCCTGGCGATTTGGTCCGTCTTCAAGATCACGCAAAGACCCTGCGCCTTCTTGCTGAAAGCCACTGCGAAAGCTATTACCGCGGTGAGATTGCTCGGGCTATCGATGACTTTTCCAAAAAGACGGGCGGCTATCTTCGCGCAGAAGACCTGGCTACCTATGAAGCGGAATGGGTGACGCCTGTATCCCGTTCTTATCACGGCTTTGAAATCTGCGAAATCCCGCCCAATGGGCATGGCATTGTGGCCCTCATGGCCCTTGCCCTTGCAAGCCGTCTTCCCATCAAGAACCGAGCGGAGCCGCGGAGCGTTCATTATGCCATTGAAGCCATGAAGCGTGCTTTTGTGGACGGTATGGAATATATTACCGATCCCCGTTACATGAAAGTGGACGTGAACGATCTTTTAAGCGATGCTTATGCTGATCGTCGTGCCCAAGGTCTTACGGAAGACGCCGAAATGCCGCGCGCCATCGATCCGGACTGCGGCGGTACAGTCTATCTCTGCGCGGCCGATGGGGAAGGTAATATGGTTGTCCTTTATTCAGAGCAACTTCCGTGGCTTTGGCAGCGGAATCGTCATTCCTGGGTATGGCATTTCCTTTAACGATCGTGCAAGTTCCTTCCGTCTTGATGAGAAGGCGGCCAATGTCCTCGTACCGGGTAAAAAGCCTTACCACACCATTATCCCTGGTTTCCTCATGAAACAGGGAGAACCCCTTGGCCCTTTCGGCGTCATGGGCGGCTATATGCAGCCCCAGGGTCATCTCCAGGTCATGATGAACTATATCGATTTTGGCCTTAATGAGCAGGAAGCCCTTGATGCACCGCGCTGGCAGTGGATGGGCGGCAAAAAGATTGAAATTGAGCCGGGCTTTGGCCCTGCTGTGATTGAAGACCTGAGACGCCGCGGCCATGAAGTGACGGTCAAAGAGGATTTTACCAGCTTTGGCCGAGGTCAAATGATCATGCGTCAAAAAAACGGGTCCCTTGCTGGAGCCACAGAACCCCGGGCGGACGGCACTGTCGCCGCTTGGTAAAAGGAGGAATTTCCATGAAAAAAGTAACAATGATCGTCATGCCGGGCTGTCCCTACTGTGCTAATGCCAAAAAGGCATTGGCAGCCCTTCAGAAAGAGGCAGCCTATCGAGATGTCCAGGTGGAACTTGTCGATGAAACAAGTGAAGCCGACAAAGTAAAACCTTATGCCGGTGCGTATTACTATGTACCGACCCTTTTTGTGAATCACGATAAGAGTTACGAGGCGCATCCCGGCGATACGTATGAAGTCATCTGCGAAGCTGTGGAAAAAGCGCTGGCTGCTGCCAAATAATTTCCCCGCAAATAGAAAACCTGCAGCAAGAGGAGTCCTCCTTTTCTGCAGGTTTCTTTTTTCATTTTTTGGGGACGATGTCCCCAATTCCATTAAGGACATAATGGGGCTGGTAGGAGTAGTGCTTCATTGTGCTCCGCGTTGTCACGCCTGAAAGGACGAGTGCCGTTTCCATCCCTGTTTCTACACCGGCGATGATGTCCGTATCCATGCGGTCACCAATCATGACGGCATCTCCGGAATGGACCCCCAATTTTTTTAGACCTGTCCGCATCATAAGAGGATTTGGCTTGCCGATGAAGTAGGCAGCTACCCCGGTTGCTAGTTCAATCGGGGCAACGAGGGCGCGGCAGGCGGGGATGATGCCTCGGTCGCTGGGCCCCGTAAGATCGGAGTTTGTGGCAATGAGTTTAGCTCCTTGATTGATGAGCTGCGTTGCCTTAATGATCATTTCATAATTATACCCTGTCGTTTCACCCACAACGACATAATCAGGGTTCACATCATTAAAGGGGATCCCTGCATCGTAGAGCGCGTTCATGAGTCCGTGGGCACCGATGATATAAGCGCTGGAACCGGGTGCCTGTGTCTTTAGGAATTGAGCTGTTGCCAGGGCGCTTGTGTAAAAGTGGGATTCGTCGATGTCAATCCCCATGGCAAGGAGCTTTTTGTGGAGTTCAAGAGGTGTGCGTTCGCTGGAGTTGGTGAGGAAGAGAAACTGCTTTTTTTCCTTCCTGAGCCAGTCCACAAATTCCTTGACACCAGGAAGAAGCTGGGAACCTTGGTAAATGACACCATCCATATCGCTGATAAAGCCATGTTTGGAACGAATGATTTCAAGATCTCTCATATTGACCCTCCTTTGTGATTTTGTTTTTATTATCATTCACAGCAAAATAAATAGCAAGCGATTTACCGTGATTTTACAGTTTTCTCACGTCTTTTACGAAAACGGTTCAAATGGGGCGGAACGGACTCCCAAAAAACGGAAAAGTTTTGCTTTCTCCCGTACAATCCGTTATACTTGAAAGCATGATTGTGGAAAAAATTGCACTAAGAGACTGATTCAGCAGTATTGTAGGAGGGCAGCAGTTATGAAGGAAAGAGAAACTCTTGGATCACGGCTTGGCTTTATTTTACTGAGTGCAGGATGCGCCATTGGCGTTGGCAATGTGTGGCGTTTCCCTTACATTACAGGACAGTATGGAGGCGGCTTCTTCGTTCTCGTCTATGTGCTTTTCCTTGCCATCTTGGGAATTCCCATCATGACCATGGAATACGCCATGGGGCGGGCCACAAAGCGCAGTATCCTGCCGGCGTACCGCCTGCTTGAACCGAAAGGCAGTCACTGGCACCTCATGGGATATCTATCCATGGCAGGCAACTATGTCCTGCTCATGTATTATTCCGTGGTTTCGGCGTGGATCTTTTACTACGCTTATCTCATGATGAAAGGCACCTTCCTGGGACTTGATACGGCTCAGGTTGAGGCCATCTACGGCGGGATGATGGGGTCCCCGCGGATTCTCGTATCGGTCATGCTCGTCGTGGTTGTCCTCACGGCCGTCATCTGCAGTATGGGACTCAAAAAAGGCGTTGAAAGCATAACCAAGTTCATGATGATGGCCCTTCTGGCTCTTATGGTCATTCTGGGTATCCGGAGCCTGCTCCTTCCCGGTGCCATGGAAGGCATTTCCTTCTATCTCAAACCCAATCTTGCTAATATGGAAAAGGACGGCATCTGGAACGCGGTCTATGCAGCCCTCAACCAGAGCTTCTTTACCCTCAGCATCGGCATGGGCGGAATGGAAATTTTTGGCAGCTACATTGATAAAGATAAGCGCCTTATGGGAGAAGCCGTCACCGTGACGGCCCTTGATACCTTTGTTGCCATTACAGCAGGCCTCATTATTTTCCCTGCCTGTTTTGCCTACGGCATTGCACCAGACGCAGGTCCCAAGCTGATTTTCCTTACTTTGCCGCGAGTTTTTAGTTCCATGGCCGGCGGTGTGGTCTGGGGATCGCTCTTTTTCATCTTCCTGTCCTTTGCCGCCCTTTCGACCATGATTGGCGTTTTCGAAAATCTTCAGGCCTTTGCCATTGACCTTAAAGGTGCGAGCCGGAAGGCGGCGGGGCTTGTAAATGGAATTATCATTGCCATCGGTTCCATTCCCTGCGCCCTGGGCTTTAACCTATGGGCTTCTTTCCAGCCCCTGCGGCCTGGCAATACGGTCATGGACATGGAAGACTTCTTTGTCAGCAATATTTGTCTTCCTGTAGGTTCCTTTATCATCACCCTTTTCTGTACTTGGAAGTTGGGGTGGGGGTTCGACCGCTTTATCGAAGAAGCAAACGAAGGGCAGGGACTTTCTGTAGCTAGAAAATTCCAATGGTACTTTAAATATATCCTGCCCTGTATCGTCGGGTTCCTTGTCGTTTATGGCATTGTGACCTATTTTAGATGAGCATCTGTTCCAGCTCTTTTCATGAAGAAAGGGGCTGTTTTTTTCTGCCCGGACGCGAATCCAGGGGAAAAGTTGACAAATCATCTAACTAGAGTATAATATAACTAACTAGATGTAAAAGCGGGGGAGCCCTATGAAAAAACAAGTGGAACTGATTGCCATGCATCGAATTGTCAATGAATTGGATAGGCGGACGGCGGCCATTGCCCGTAAATACGGGCTAACCTTACCTCAGTTTGCCGTGCTCGAGGCTCTTTACCATAAAGGGGACCTATCCGTGGGAGAACTGAAAGAAAGCGTTCTGTCAACAGATGGGACCATTCCCGTGGTGACACGGCATCTCAAGCAGCAGGGGCTTATAGTAGGGACAACAGACTCCAAGGATAGGCGCCGGACCATTATGACGCTGACCGATAAGGGCCGCGCTCTCATTGCCAAAGTCTATCCAGAAAATGAAGCGATGCTCGACGCGATTTTTGGAAAATGGAACCATGAGGAAAGAAAAGCCGTGCTTCGGCTCCTTTCCCTGCTGGAACTGGATTAAGGAGGAATGAATAATGGAAAGAAAAATAGAAACACAGGTTAAAGGATTCCACGCCATTGATGGGGGCGGCGTTCATCTCGTGCGGGTGCTCGGCAATACGACGGTAAAGGCATTCAATCCTTTCCTCATGCTGGACTCGTTTGACTCAACAAACCCCGAGGATTATGTGGCTGGCTTTCCCATGCATCCCCACCGCGGCATCGAGACCATCACCTTCGTGGCTCATGGGAACATGCGGCACAAGGACAGCATGGGCTTTGAAGATATCGTTCAGGATGGGGAAGTGCAGTACATGTCCGCTGGATCGGGCATCCTTCACGAAGAAACCATCCCCGCGTCACCGCGGATGTGCGGCCTTCAGCTTTGGCTGAACCTTCCGGCCAAGGATAAAATGACAAAGCCGAGTTACAAGGCCATCAAAAAGAATGAAATCCCGGAAGTCCCTCTTATTCATGGCAAAGTCCGCGTCCTCATGGGAAACTACGAGGGAACCCAGGGCTATCAATCACATCATCTGCCTCTTGACTACTACGATATCCATCTGGACCCAGGGGCATCTTTGACTTGGAAAGTTGACAGGGAGCGGGCAGCAATGGGCTTTACCCTTCAAGGTGAAGTCATTGTAGCCGGAAATGTTATTCCTGAAAAGACTGCCGTTCGCTTTACGGAAGGCGATACAGTCACCATCACGGCTGGGAAGGATCCTGTGGAATTCATGTTCATGAGTTCCCTGGAACTTGATGACCCCATCCATTGGGGCGGCCCCATTGTCATGGATACTCGTGAAGGCCTGCTCACTGCTTTTCAGGAACTTGAAACAGGTACTTTTCTCAAAGACAAAATGGACGTGGAAAAATAAAGCGGCATATAGGGCTGTTATGATAACAACCTGTTTGATTGAGAATGTGAGCCCTTTGCTCTAGAAAAGATTGGAGTGCACAAGGGGCTCATGGTCTATCAGAATGATGCGTTTTATCGAGCACAAAAGGAAATACGAATATTCCAGAAGACTGCCCTTTTACAGAAACCGAATATAAGATGATAGCTCTAAACCGAACCTGCGCTTACGTTCGGTTTAGGGCTTGCTTTGTTGTCTTATCTCTTCCGGTCTTTCTTCTATTTGCTTTTTGCGAATTTGGCGCAGATGGGTTCAGTTGCCAGGAACTTCCGCTTCCACCAACGACGATGAAATTGTGTACCGCAATATGTTACGATGCAGCATACCTTTATTGCCATCCCTTCCAATCCATAGATTTTCCTCAAAGGCACTTTTTCATTCATGAAATCCTTGCATAGTCCTTTCCTCCCTATTTCGTGATATAATGAAAAAACTTAATATGAACATTTTGTAAAATTCATAAAGGGAAGGATGATTGATGATGTGGAAAAAATACCAGTCCATTCCGCTCATCTATAAGATGATTGCGGGGATGCTTGCAGGGATTTTTGCTGGCTGGCTCATGGGGGCGGGGACAGAACTTTTTGCTCCCCTTGGCAAGTTTTTCCTGACCTGTCTCAAATGTATTGCCATGCCGCTTGTCATCGTAAACCTCATTGCGGGAATCTCAAACCTAGATAACCCGGAATCCTTTGGCCGGATTGGCATACGGATCATCCTCTACTATATCCTTACAAGTGCCGCCGCCATGATCGTTGGTTTTGGCGTTGCGACCCTCATCAAACCGGGAATAAATCTACCTTTGACGGGCACCTACAAAGGCGTCGTTGGGGAAATCCCCACCATTGGTTCAACGCTCCTTGCCCTCGTGCCAAGCAACATTTTTAAAGCCATGATGGAAGGCCGATTTGACCAGGTTGTTATTGTCAGTGCAGTTACGGGCGTGTCCCTTCTTATGATGCCTGACGCTCCAAGAAAACGCCTGACAACGCTCTTTCAAGACCTGTCGGATCTGATGAACCAGCTTGTCCATATCATCATGATCCTTGCGCCTTACGGAATTTTTGCCCTTGTTGCCCAATCTGTGGGTAAATACGGCAGTGCTATCTTTGGAACACTTGCCAAATACATTGGCAGCGTCTATTTGGGAATCTTCATCATGTGCTGCCTCTATGCCCTCATGGTCTTTGTTTTTACGGGCATTCGGCCAGGTGAATTTTTCCGCAAGGCCTCACGTATCATGGTTACGGCTTTCAGCACCTGTTCGAGCACCAGTTCCATTCCAATCAACATGGAATGCGCCGAAAGCTTGGGCGCCCCGAAAAAGGTCTACTCCTTTACTATTCCGCTGGGTGCCCAAATCAATAAAGACGGGACCTGCGTGTGTCTGACCACGGTTTTCATTATGACTGCTCAGGCTATTGGTGTATCGGTCGACGTTGGTCTGATGCTCAAAGTCCTTGTAATTGGCCTGATCCTAACAACGGGGAGCGGTGCAGTACCGAGCGGCATGCTCGTCATCCTGGCGATTTTATTGGAGAGCCTGGGCTTTCCGCTTGAAATCGTAGGCCTTGTTGCTGGCGTCCATGCTTTTAATGACATGGGCATGACCATGATCAATTGCTTAGGTGACCTGTCCGGTACCATCATCGTTGGTCATAAAGAAAAGCAGCATGCTGTCTAGAAAGAGCTGCGAAGCCAGGGCCTATTTATTGGTCGTGGACAAGCCAGCCGTAATCGATAGCACTCTTAAACAAGGTTTTTGCCATCCTTTTTCAGCTTGCCTTACCATCCCTTTGCCTTGTGGTTTTATGCCCTCTGAGCTCGACTCGTAGAGTCGAGCTCAGAGGAAAAAAGCGAACACAGGTTGTTCCGGGAGGTATCGTGTTCTTTCTAATCAAAAGATTAACCACTCGCAAAAGCCAAATAGACACTAAGAGTCCTCACTCGAACCTGCGCTTACCTTCGGTTTAGGTCATGCTCTGTTGTCTTATCCCTTCCGGTCTTTCTTCTATTTGTTTTTTGCGAATTTAGCTCAGATGGGTTCAGTTGCCAGGAGCCTCCGCTTCTACCGACGACGGCGGAATTTCCCGTTATTACGTCTTTTAGACAACGCAGATGGGGACGATATGGGCCTCAGGCGAATCATGTTTCCTCTAAAAACCGAAAAAATTCCAAGAAGTGGCTCGCCCGCCGAAAGCATTTTTCGGACATCTTAAAAATGAGATTGTGGTACGCACCTTCTTGCGGCGGAGCATGCCATCATTGGCATCAAATCAATCTTTTAAAGGCCAATGATGACGCGTAGCTCCATCGAAGCGGAGCGATTTTTGCTCCGAGTAAAAATAAAAGGGGCCCGACGTCTCATTACGAGCGAGAGCAAGGAACATTTTTCGATGGGCCAAAACGGCTGCGCAGGAAGCAGCTTGTTTCCTAGCTGCTTGCAGGACCGTGTAATCGAAAAATCAATTCGGCGTCCATGGCCGATAGGCAGACGGTTTGGCGCCATGCGCCACGGTCAAATCCCTTTCAACCTAGAAACGTCCAAAACCGTTTGTTTCCTATTCCTCCGTCCATTTTTCTACCGCACAAAAACAAAAATGTTCCCCATCTTCTTCACAATATGGTATAATACGAGTAGCCATCGTTGCTATTTTTTTACGAGGAGGGTGGGACGCAAAACGTACCACGTGGGACAAAATGGAAAGCATTGATTTGGGTAAGGTAATCAACCTACAAAACAAACTTGTTCCAGAAATGGTCCAGCTGCTCACGGAACGCTATAGCATCCTGCGTCAGATCAGTCATGATCAGCCCATTGGACGGAGGAGCCTCGCACGCAAACTCTCGCTGAGCGAGCGGGTACTGCGAAGCCATGTCGATTTCCTGAAAGAAGCTGGGCTCTTGGAGTTTGGCCTGACGGGCATGACGCTCACCGAAGAAGGCAACCATCTTTTGCAGGAACTGCGGGACTATGTCAATCGTCTCCAGAATCTATCTTCCTTGGAAGCAATCCTCGTCCAGAAACTGAAGCTCCGAAAGGTTTACGTGATCCCTGGCAATGCGGATGATAATCCCGTTGTTGTCCAGGAGATTGGCCGCGTAGCCGCCGGAATCCTGCTTCGTCTCCTCGCGGATAAGAAACCTCATACGGTGGCAGTGACAGGCGGCACGACCGTGGCGGCCATGGCAGAAAACATCTATGGCAAGGAACCGGAAGCGACCATTGTCCCGGCCCGTGGTGGGCTGGGGGATCGCATCGAGCTCCAGGCCAATACGATTGCTACGGTTCTTGCACGCAGACTGAAGACCAAGTACCTTCAGCTCTACGTGCCCGATAGTGTGAGTGAATCCGTCTTGGACCGCATTCTTGAAGAGGACGCCGGTGTCAAGCATGTCATCAACACCATCAAAAGTGCTGATATCCTGATTCATGGTATGGGTGAGGCCTTTGTCATGGCCAAAAAGCGCGGTGTTTCGGAGACGCTGATCCAAAAGCTCAAGGAAGCCGGTGCTGAAGGGGAAGCCCTGGGACAATACTTCGACCTTGACGGGAAGGTTGTCTACAGTACAGATTCCCTAGGCCTTATGGCCAATGACCTTGCGACAATCCCTACGGTCATGGGGATTGCCGGCGGTGCTTCCAAAGGCCGCGCCATCTTGTCCGTCCTGCGCAGCGGTCATGACCAGATCCTGGTTACGGACGAGGCCGCTGCCCGCGAAATCTTAACGTTGCTTGCAAAATCAAAATGATTTTCTAATGGTATCTTTGGGAGGTAGTAAAATGGTAAAAGTTGGTATCAATGGTTTTGGTCGTATCGGTCGCTGTGCACTCCGCATTGCTGTGAAGAATCCGGAAGTCGAAGTTGTTGCAGTAAACGCCCGTTCCGGCATCGACACCTATGCTCATCTGCTCAAATACGATACCCTTCATGGGACGTTTGATGAGGATGTCCGCGTTGACGGCGATGTCATGATTGTTGGCGATCGCCGCATCAAGTTTACCCGCTTCACCGAACCGAAGGAAATTCCTTGGGGTGAACTGGGTGTTGATGTTGTCCTTGAAACGACGGGGAAGTTCAAGAACCGTGAACAGGTCCAGCCGCATCTGGATAACGGGGCCAAAAAGGTCCTTATCGCGGCTCCGGCTAAAGGCGAAGACCTGACCATCGTGCTTGGTGTCAATGATGATATGTACGATCCAAAGAAACACAATATCATTTCCAATGCTTCCTGCACGACAAACTGCCTGGCTCCTTTCACTAAAGTCCTTCTGGACAACTTCGGGATTGAAACGGGCCTCATGACGACGGTTCATTCCTACACGAATGACCAGAAGATCCTTGATGCTGCCCATAAAGACCTGAGACGCGCTCGTGCCGGTGCCTGCTCCATCATTCCGACCACGACTGGTGCAGCCAAGGCTACGGGTCTTGTCCTTCCGGAACTTGCCGGTAAACTGAACGGCATGAGTGTCCGCGTCCCGACTCCGGATGTTTCTTTGACCGATCTTGTGGTTACCCTCAAGAAAGAAACAACGAAGGAAGAAATCAACGAAGCTATGCGCGTTGCTTCCGAAACGACCATGAAAGGCATCCTCGGTTACAGCGAACTGCCCCTTGTTTCCAGCGACTATAAAGGCTGCCCGCTGAGCTCCATTGTTGATGGCCTTTCCACCATGATGGTTGGCCCGAAGATGGCTAAAGTCGTTGCTTGGTATGATAACGAATGGGGTTATTCCAACCGCCTTGTTGAACTGGCCCTCTTTGTTGCTGAAAAAGGCCTCTAAGATCAAAGGAGCATGCCTTCATGGAAAAGAAAACCGTAAGAGATATCAATGTCAAAGGGAAAAAGGTCCTCGTCCGCGTGGACTATAACGTCCCTATGAATGACAAGGGGGAAATCACCGATACCATTCGCATCGATGCTACCCTGCCGACGCTGAACTACCTCCTAGACCAAGGGGCCGCCATCATCTTGATGGCGCACCTGGGCCGTCCAAAAGGGAAGGTTGTTCCGTCCATGAGCCTCAAACCCTGCGCGGAATACCTGTCCCAGGTCATGAAAAAAGAAGTGAAGTTTGCTCCGGACTGCATTGGTCCCGAAGCAACCGAAGCTGCCCGTGAACTGCAGCCCGGCGAAATCCTCATGCTGGAAAACCTGCGGTTCCATCCGGAAGAAGAAAAGAACGATATGGCTTTTGCCGCATCCCTGGCTTCCTTAGCCGACATTTATGTCAACAACGGCTTTGGTGTGTCCCACCGGGCCCACGCTTCCGTAGAAGGGGTTGCCCACTATTTGCCGGCTGTATCGGGTTTCCTTCTGGAAAAAGAAATCAAGTACCTCGGCAATGCCGTCGATCATCCGGTCCGTCCTTTTGCCGCCATCGTCGGCGGTGCTAAGGTGGCAGATAAGATCGGTGTCATCCGCAGCCTTATTGAAAAAGCGGATATCATCCTTATTGGCGGCGGGATGGCCAATACCTTCCTGGCTGCCCAAGGGTACGACTTGGGAAAATCCCTTGTCGAAAAAGAAAGCATTGACGTGGCCAAAGAGCTCATCGCCCTTGCCAAGGAAAAAAATAAGAAGATGCTGCTTCCGATTGACCTTGAAATGGCGGCTTCTTTCTCGGCCGACAGTGAACATGCTTCCCAGACCTTGGATCAGCTCAATCCGGAATGGATGGCCCTTGATATTGGACCCAAGACAGCACAGCTGTATGCCGATACCTTGAAGAACTGCAAGACCATCGTCTGGAACGGACCGATGGGTGTCTTTGAAATGGCGCCTTTCGCTGCCGGTACGCGCCGTGTAGCCGAAGCTATGGCCGATAACGAAGGCATCACTATCGTCGGCGGCGGTGACAGTGCGGCTGCTGTCAAGCACATGGGTCTTGACAGCCGGATGAAGCATGTGTCGACAGGCGGCGGTGCTTCCCTTGAATATCTTGAAGGGAAGGTGCTTCCTGGCGTTGCTGCCTTGGATGATCTCCGGGACCCTATGGTGGCCGGAAACTGGAAATGTAATAAGACCGTGGAAGAGGCCATGGAATTGGCCCATACCTTGATGCATACCACGGAACAGGCAAATTGTGAAATCGTTCTTTTCCCGCCCTTTACGGCTCTTGAATCTGTAGCGGCAACGGTGGAAGGATCCCATCTGGGATATGGTTCCCAGGACCTGTTCTACATGGATCAAGGCGCTTTCACTGGCGCAGTTTCCGGCCCGATGATTGCCGAAATTGGTTCCGAATATTCCATCGTAGGCCATTCCGAACGGAGAACTTACTTTGGGGATACAGATGCGATTGTGGTCAAGAAGGTCCAGGCCTGCTATCGAAATGGTCTCGATCCTGTTCTCTGCGTTGGCGAGAACGAAGAGGAACGGACGGAAGGCCGTACGGAAAGTACAATCTTAAGCCAGCTCCTACCGGTTCTTGCCGTCTTGACTGACGACGAGGCACGCCGACTCGTCGTTGCTTATGAACCGCTCTGGGCCATTGGCACGGGCAAGACGGCATCCGTAGAAGATGCTCTTGCTGTCAGTGCCATCATTCGCCGCGCCGTTGAAGAACGGTTCAATCATGAAACAAGCCGCCGTGTCCGTGTCCTTTATGGCGGTTCCGTAACGGCCGAAAATGCGCATGCCTTCCATCAGCCTGGTATTGATGGCGTTCTTGTTGGCGGGGCCAGCCTCTCGGCTGAATCCTTTGCCGCCATCTGCAATACGTTTTGAGGCGCATCATGAAGAAACCTGTTGTACTTATGATCCTTGATGGGTGGGGGATTGCACCGCCTTCATCTACGAACGCGGCGACCAAAGCCCAAACACCCCATCTGGATTTCTATTTCCATCGCTATCCCCATGGTAAGCTCCAGCCAAGCGGTGAAGCTGTTGGCCTGCCGACTGGGCAGATGGGAAACTCTGAAGTGGGTCATCTGACCATTGGTTCCGGACGCGTTATCTATCAAAACCTGACGCGCATCACTCGGGCCATCAAAGATGGATCCTTTGAGCAAAATGCCGTGCTTCTTGAAGCCATGAACAAAGCCAAGGAAACAGGCCATAAGTTCCATGTCATGGGACTTTTGAGTGATGGCGGCGTCCACAGCCATATGGATCATCTGCTGGGCCTGCTGCGCTTAGCGAAAAAAGAAGGCCTTTCCGAAGTGTATATCCATGCCTTCCTGGACGGGCGAGATACGCCGCCCCAAAGTGCCGGTACGTACCTGAAAGCCCTTCAGGATGCTATCAAGGAGATTGGCATTGGAAAGATTGCTACCGTGAGCGGACGCTATTATGCCATGGACCGCGATAAACGCTGGGAACGGATCCAAAAAGCCTATGATGCCATGACCGGGGCGGAGAGCCTTACGGCGCCGTCCGCCTTGGAAGGGCTCCAAGCCGCTTATGAGCGGGGCGTAACCGACGAATTTGTCGAACCTTTTTCCATCTTGGGAAAAGAAGGATCCATTGCTTCTGGCGATAGCCTTGTGTGCTTTAACTTCCGTCCCGACAGGGCTCGGGAAATCACCCGTGCCTTTGCCGATCCTTCCTTTACGGAAGTGACGCGCCGCGACGGGGAGCTTCCTGTGACGGTGGCGTCCATGACGGAATATGATGCCACGCTGCCCATTCCCGTGGCTTTTCCACCGGAACATATTGCCGATACGCTGGCAGAAACGGTTTCCAAAAAGGGCCTTCGCCAGCTACATATTGCAGAAACGGAAAAATACGCCCACGTTACGTTTTTCTTCAATGGTGGGCGGGAAGAAGTTTTCCCTGGGGAAGACCGCATCCTTGTTCCGTCGCCGCATGTCGCGACCTATGACCTACAGCCTGAGATGAGTGCCTATATTGTCACGGAAAAACTTCAGGAAGCATTGGATCAGGACCTTTATGATCTCATCATACTGAATTTTGCAAACCCTGACATGGTGGGGCATACGGGGGTCATGAAAGCCGCCGTAGCAGCAATGGAAGCCGTAGATGAATGTGTCGGCGGCCTCGTGGACAAGATCCTTCAAAAAGGCGGTGCCGTCTGCATTACGGCAGACCATGGCAACTTGGAAGAAATGGAGGACCCTGTAAGCCACATGCCCATGACGGCCCATACGACAAACCCTGTTCCTTTCCTGGTCATTGGAGCCGAGGCGGGAACGGCCGTCATGGATGGCGGACTGTCGGACATCGCGCCGACCCTCCTTTCCCTCATGGGCCTTGAAAAACCGGAAGCCATGACAGGACACAGCCTGCTTGTAAAAAATCCTGACTGATCCCAGCAAAAAGAAGAGGTGCATAACAATGGGACTTATTGAAAATATCTGTGCAAGAGAAATCCTGGATTCCCGCGGCAACCCCACCGTTGAAGTGGAAGTCCTCCTTGATAACGGCATCATCGGCCGCGCTGCTGTTCCGAGCGGTGCTTCCACAGGTGTTCATGAAGCCGTGGAACTGCGTGACGGGGATAAGAACCGTTACCTCGGTAAAGGCGTCTTGAAGGCTGTGGATAACGTCAACGACGTCATCTGCGATGCCCTCATTGGCCTTGAACCGTCTCGTCAAATCGAGATTGACCAAGCGCTCCTGAGCCTTGATGGAACCGAAAATAAAGGCAAACTTGGTGCCAATGCCATCCTGGGCGTCAGCCTTGCCTGCGCCAAGGCAGCCGCCGAAGACACCGGCCTTCCCCTGTACCAATACCTGGGCGGTGTCAACGCCAAGGAACTGCCTGTTCCTATGATGAATATCCTTAATGGCGGTGCCCATGCCGATAACAACGTTGATATCCAGGAATTCATGGTCATGCCGATTGGGGCCGTGAACTTTGCCGAAGCCCTGCGCATGAACGCTGAAATCTACCATGCCCTGAAAGCGGTCCTTAAGGAAAAAGGCCTTGCAACCGCTGTGGGTGATGAAGGCGGTTTTGCCCCGAACCTTGACAGCAACGAAGAAGCCCTTGCCGTCATTGTCGACGCCATCAAAAAAGCCGGCTACAAACCGGGCAAGGAGGTTGTCCTTGCCATCGATACGGCTGCTTCCGGTCTTCTTGAAGATGGCAAATACGTCCTCAAAGGAGAAGGTGTGGCAAAGACCAGCGCTGAGATGGTTGACTGGTATGAAGCCCTTTGCGAAAAATACCCCATCATCTCCATCGAAGATGGCCTTGGTGAAGATGATTGGGATGGCTGGAAGCTTCTTACGGATCGCCTGGGCAAGAAAGTCCAGATCGTGGGCGATGACCTTTTTGTCACGAATGTGGAACGCCTTGCCAAAGGGATTGAAATGGGGGTAGCTAACGCCATTCTGATCAAACTGAACCAGATTGGGACCTTGACAGAAACCCTTTCCGCCATTGAAATGGCAAAACGCGCTGGCTATACGGCCATTGTTTCCCACCGCAGCGGGGAAACGGAAGATACGACCATTGCTGATGTCGTTGTTGGCACCAACGCCGGTCAGATCAAGTCCGGGGCTCCGTGCCGTACGGACCGTGTCGCTAAATATAACCAGCTCCTGCGCATTGAGGAAGACCTTGGCGCAGCAGCCCAGTATAACGGCAAAGCCGTATTCTATAATCTGAAATAGAACGGGACTTGAAACAGCAAGAGGCAGTGAAGATGAGAATTCATCTTCACTGCCTCTTGGTTTACGTAAAATGAGGAACCCTTTTTGATGGGTCTTCGGTCGAAAAATCAATTCGGTGCCTACGAGTGATGGGGAGGCGGTTTGGCTCCGGCTTCGCATTCTGCATCAATTCAGTTCGATTTTCGGGCTGAGTTATAGGAAAAGGGACGCTTGACGTCCCACCCCAAACATAGTATGATTAGGGAGCTAAAGCAACAAGTGTTCCTGCGTGCCGAGCCGGGACACCAAAAGGGCAGGGAGGGCCCTTTAAAGGGATTGCAAGGCCTAGAGCGCAAGTGCCTATCCTGATAGGCAGACGAGGAAGAGGCTTATCGAACCGTCAGCGGATACCTCTCGGTGTGCTGCAACCGTAAACAGATGACAAACCTTTCCGGTAACGGGAAGAACAGAGAGTCTGGGGCAGACGGCAAATCACTTCATGAGGAGGCACAAGCTATGTGCGGAATTGTTGGATATATTGGGCGCCATCAGGCTGCCCCGTTTTTGATTGATGGACTGAGTAAATTGGAATATCGCGGGTATGATTCCAGCGGTATCGCCGTTTATCATGACGGTAAGATCGATGTGGAAAAATGTGTGGGCCGTCTTGATGCCCTGCGTCAAAAACTCATCGGCCATGAACCGGAAGGAGTGGTCGGCATTGGCCATACGCGCTGGGCCACTCACGGAAAACCGTCCGACGTCAATGCCCATCCCCATACGGATGACAGCGGTGAATTTGCGGTTGTCCATAATGGCATCATCGAAAATTACATGCCCCTCAAACTGGATCTTTTGAAGAAGGGCCATCAATTCAAATCCGAAACTGACACAGAAGTGGTCGCCCATCTTATGGCGGACCAGTATAATGGCAACTTTGAAGAGACCGTGCGCAAGGTCCTTCATATCATCCAAGGTTCCTACTCCTTGGTCTTCCTGTGCGCCAAGGAACCGGACGAGATTATCTGTGCCAAAAAGAACAATCCCCTTGTTATTGGCCTTGGTAAAGGGGAAAACTATATTGCCTCCGATATTCCGGCCATCATCAGCAAGACGCGGGATACGTATATCCTCTCCGATGGGGAAATGGCTATCGTCAAAGCTGACAGCGTGGTTGTCAAGGATCTTGAAGGTCACCCTATTGATAAAAAGGTCTTCCGTGTTACTTGGGACGCCGAAGCTGCAGAAAAGGGCGGGTTTGAGCACTTCATGCTGAAGGAAATCTATGAACAGCCCAAATCTGTCCAGGATACCCTGCGGGGCCGCATCAGCGAAGATGGAACAAAGATTGTCCTGCCGGAACTTTCCTGGACGCCGGAAGAATTCAAGAAGTTTAAGAAAATCTTCATCGTCGCCTGCGGAACGGCTTATCACGCCGGTCTGGTCGGTAAGTACTACATCGAAAAGATGGCTCGCATTCCTGTGGAAGTCGACATTGCCAGCGAGTTCCGCTATCGTGACCCTATCATCGGGGAAGACTGCCTGCTCATTGTCGTCAGTCAGTCCGGTGAAACCAGCGATACTCTGGAAGCCCTCAAAGAAGCCAAACGGCGCGGGGCCAAGACCATGGCCGTTACGAACGTAGTAGGTTCTTCTATTGCCCGCGAAGCAGATCAGGTCGTCTATACCTATGCCGGTCCGGAAATCGCCGTGGCTTCAACGAAAGCCTATACGACGCAGCTTATTGTCATGCTGCTCCTTTCCCTGTATATTTCCCAGCTTACGGGAACTTTGACGCCGGAACGCATCAAAGAACTCATCGATGGGGTACGGACCATTCCGGAACAGATGCATGTGATCTTGGATCACGTGGATCCCATCAAGGTTTTTGCCACTAACTATGGCAACTGTGAAGACGCGTTCTTCTTGGGCCGCTCCCTTGATTATGCCGTCGCCCTTGAAGGCGCCCTGAAACTCAAGGAGATTTCCTATATCCATGCAGAAGCCTATGCGGCAGGTGAACTAAAGCACGGGACCCTTGCCCTGATTGAAGAGGGGGTACCTGTTATTGTTCTTGCTACCCAGGCGCATGTCTACGAAAAGACCATCAGCAACCTGCAGGAAGTCAAGAGCCGCGGTGCTATCGTCATCGGCATTGGCATGGATGGTGATACGGAGCTGGCAAAGCACGCCAACAGCGTGATTACCATCCCAAGAGCAGATCAGGAACTGGCGCCGATCCTCGCCGTCATCCCCCTGCAGCTCCTTGCTTACTATGCAGCTCTTGCCCGTGGATGCGATGTGGATAAACCGAGAAATTTGGCAAAATCCGTTACAGTTGAATGATGCCTTGACTGAAAGAAGCTGCGACAACCTCGCAGCTTCTTTTTTCGATGCTGTTGCCCTATCTTCATAGCAGGAATCTCTACTTGTTTGCATCCCTTGAGGATTTGTAGTAAAATAAGGTACATATGATTATTAAATGCCGTAAATGCGGCCGAAAAAAGGTGAAAGCTTATGGAATTACACGAATCAGGTGAAATGTACCTGGAGACCATCCTGGTCCTCAAAAATCGCCTCGGTCTTGTGCGCTCCATCGATATTGCCAATGAAATGGGGTTTTCCAAACCCACCATCAGCGTTGCCATGAAAAAGTACCGCGAAGATGGGCTGGTCTCCATGGACGATCAAGGCTTCATCAATCTGACGGAAGAAGGTCGGGATATTGCCGAAAAGATTTATGAACGGCATCAAGTCATCTCCCATGTCCTGATGGCACTCGGTGTTTCTGAAAAACACGCGACCGAGGACGCCTGTAAGATGGAGCATGATATCAGTGATGAAACCTTCGCCGTCCTCAAAAAGGAATACGCAAGGCTTCTTCAAAAAAGATAAGAATCAGCAAGATCGGTCAGGATATGAAGTCCGGGCCGATTTTTTGCGTGCCTTTCCTGTTATTGGAAGCGGCTGAAAACTATGATAAAATGATAAGATGAGCATATAGTAGGGAGGAATCATCCATGAACGTATACGATGAAATGAATAAACTTTGTGAAGGCATCAAAGAAACCCACGAATTCACCAAGATCCAGGAAGCCAAAAAGAAACTATCCGCCGATAAAGACGCAGAAGCCATGGTCAAGGATTTCCTGCAGCAAAAGTCCCAACTTGAACTGCTCCAGTACCAGGGCAAGAAACCGGACGAAGAAGCGGTGAAAAAGATGCAGAAACTTTATGAAGTCCTTCAGCTGAACCCTGTAGCCAATGAGTATATCCAAAACTATATCCGGTTTCAGATGATGATCGGGGATTTGTCCAAGACTTTGGGGGATACCATTAAGGAAGCCGTGGAATGATGAACATCGAAGCGCTCCTAGCCTATGTACGGGAACACTTCCCAAATCGCTATGGGGAAAAGGTCCCCATGGCCCAGTATACTTCCTTTCACATTGGCGGCCCTGCCGATTTGTTGGTGGCGCCGGAAAGCGTGGACGAGCTCCAAGGGCTCCTCAAGGAAGCAAAAAAATACGCTGTTCCGACCTTTATCTTGGGAAACGGCTCCAATCTCCTTGTCCGGGATGGCGGGATTCGGGGTCTTGTCATCAAGCTCGGCAATCACTTGAACGGACTGTCTGCCTGCGGCGTCACGATGGAAGCCGGTGCCGGCGTATCCCTTGCCCAAGCCGCCCGCTTTGCCGCGGAATCAGGCCTTTCTGGCCTTGAATTTGCTGTTGGCATCCCCGGCAGTCTCGGCGGTGCCGTCATCATGAATGCCGGCGCCTATGATGGTGATATGGGGCATGTCGTCAAAAGCGTGACGGCTCTCAATGGAACCGGGGAAATCGTAAGGCTTACCCAAAAGGACCTTGATTTCTCCTACCGTCATAGTGCGCTGCAGTATCAGGATCTAGTCGTCCTGTCCGTTTCCTTTGTCCTAAAGCCAGAAGAGCAGCAGATCATTGAAGCGAAGATGGCGGACTTTTCCCGGCGGCGCCGTACCAAACAGCCTCTTGACTACCCCAGTGCCGGTAGCACCTTCAAAAGGCCCTTTGGACACTATGCAGCGGCCCTTATCGACGAGGCAGGACTCAAGGGTATGCGTGTGGGGGATGCCATGGTTTCCCCAAAGCACGCTGGCTTTGTCATCAATTGCGGGAAGGCAACGGCCCGCGATACCTTGCTGCTCATGAGATCCATAGAGGACAAGGTCTTTGCCAAAAGCGGCGTCCGCCTCGAACCGGAAGTCATGATCATCGGCGAAGACGTATAGAAAGGGGAGGCCATCGTGAACAAAGGATATCTCTTCATCCTTACCACGGCTTTTTTGTTTGGAACTATGGAGACGGCCCTGAAATTTTTTGGCAGCCTTTTCCATCCCATCCAAATCACCGTGCTGCGCTTTTTCATTGGCGGCTTCATGCTCCTGCCCCTTGCCCGGGCAGCCCTAAAAACGCACGGTGCCGTGCTTACCAAAAAGGATTACCTTTTCTTTGCCAAAGCCGGCTTTATTGGTGTTTTTGTGAGTATGATCTTTTATCAGCTGGCCGTGGTTTATGGAAAAGCCACTGTCAGCGGGGTCCTTTTTAGCTGCAACCCTATTTTTGTGGCCGTGTGGGCCCATTTTCTTCTCCACGAGACCATTGACCGCTATGTCATATCATCCCTTGTCCTCAGTGCCGTGGGTATCCTTTCCATCGTCAATCCCTTTCACTTTCGTGGGACTTATCTCAGCGTCATCCTCATCATGCTCGCCGCTGTCACCTTTGGCCTCTACAGCGTAATGGGGCGGCCGGCCTGCCAGCGACTGGGCGGAGTGACGGTAACGAGCTATTCCTTTATCTTTGGCGCGGCAGAACTGCTTGTCCTTGTCCTTTTGGGACGTACTGCGCCTATAGGCCATCTATTGACTTCTGCCGGTCTTTCCGTCTTTGCTGACGTCCCGCTTCTTGAAACGCTTACTCCGTCACACCTTCCTGCCCTTTGCTACATTGCCTTTGCTGTCACTGGGGCAGGCTACGCTTCGTATTTTATGGCCATCGAGCTGACGAATCCCTTGACGGCTTCTTTGGCCTTTTTCATCAAACCGATTCTTGCGACTTTCTTTGCTGCCATGTTCCTAGGGGAAACTGTGATGCCCAATATGCTTGTTGGCGTAGGGCTGATTCTTATTGGTTCCCTGACGAACCTCTATCCTAAATTGAAGGCAAAATAAGGAGTGACTTCCATGAAAGCAAAATTTCTGCATAATAACTTTAACGTCCTTGATCTTGATAAGAGCCTTGCTTTTTACAAGGAGGCCCTGGGTCTTACGGAAAAACGCCGCCTTGAAACGCCGGGCTTCATCCTTGTTTACCTGACAGATGGACAAACGAGCCATGAATTGGAACTGACGTATCTCAAGGACCGCAAAGAACCCTATAATCTGGGAGATAATGAATTCCATCTCGCCTTTGGCGTGGATGATTTTGAAGCCTTCCACAAGAAACATGAGGAAATGGGCTGCATCTGTTTCGAAAACCCGCAGATGGGCATCTATTTTATCGAAGACCCCGACCATTATTGGCTGGAAATCATCCCCAACAACCGCTGATTTATGTGTGAACATCGAAAGGAGCGATGCTGATGGTCCAACTGCCGCATCAGCATGGGAAGAACCCAAGCTATGTTCTTGAAGATATGCCCAAGGACGGCGACTTTTCCGCTGTATCGGAAATCTTTCACAGTGTGTCGGATCCCAAAAGGCTGAAACTCTTTTGGCTTCTTTGCCACTATGAAGAATGTGTCATCAACCTGTCTGCCCTGATGGGGATGAGCAGTCCGGCCCTTTCCCATCATTTAAAAGTCCTTAAAGCGCAGGGGCTCATCAAAAGCCGTCGCGTCGGTAAGGAAATGTATTATACGGCGGCAGACGGAGAGGCTTCCCGTCTTCTTCACCATATGATTGAAATGCTCGTCGATATTTCCTGTCCCCGTGAAAAAAAGTGAGCCCTTTACGAAAAAAGAAACAGCCCATTGCCAGATCATCCTGGTGTGGGCTGTTTTTTAAATTGGGAAAACGAGAAAACCGCGAGGATTTTTCCCTTTCCCACGGCTTTTAAAAGGTGGCCGGGTTTGTGATGAATTCGATGGCTTTTAAGGCGGCAAGACCCCGAACCCGTTGCGGGTGATAGACAAGATGCGTTTTACGCAGGATGGGGGATAGGTCAAGCGGAACCTTGACAATCCGGCCGGCATCAATGAATTCCTGCGCCGCAGAGGCCGGGAAAAAGCCAACGCCCAGATTATGTTCCACAAGGGACAGAACCTGGTCGGCCGTTTCTGTTTCAATCATGGGTTGGTATTTCAGTTGCTCTTTAAAGAAATAGGACACATAAAATTCATAGCTGCTGCTGTTTCTTGGCAGAGAAATGAGGGGGAGCGCGGCAAGATCCTTGAGGGAATGAATGTTCTTTACAACCGGCAGCGCCTCAGCGCTTGCAATCAGGATATCCTCAAACTGATAGATGGTCTCATCGTGGTATTCCTTCCCAATCTTGAAAGGAGCGGAAATGATCGCCATTTCCACTTGTCCGCACTCAAGGGCTTCAAGGGTATCGGGCGTTTGGCTGTTGCGGATCTTGAGATGGACGCCGGGATAGGCCTTGTGGAATGATACGATGCGGTCCAAGAGAAAAAGGCGCAGGGCCGTTTCACTGGCTCCGATGGAAACGATGCCCGTCTTGAGTCCTCGCATTTCAGAAATGACTTCTCTTCCCAGGTCAAGCTGTTCACAGGCAATGGCTACATGCTTGAAGAGGGCTTCTCCTTCTGGCGTCAGTGTGACCCCGCGATGGGAGCGGATGAAGAGTTTGCAGCTCAGTTCACTTTCCAGGCGGGTAATGGTTCGGGCAATATTGGGTTGATTGCTGGTAAGGACTTCCGCCGCTTTGGAAAAACTTTTGAAAAGGGCGGCGTAATAGAAGATGCGGTAATAATCATAGGTCACCATAGGGCTTTCCTCCTGATCGGTCAATAAAGCGAATCTGATTGTGATCAGACTACTTCCAACTATATCATAGATTGAAAGCTAGAGGATATGTCAATTTGAAAGAGAAGAGGTGTCAGAATGAGACTTCATCAAAAAAGTTTCTTTTGATATAATATAAAAATAAGGAAAGGATCTCATCCCCATAAGGGAAGAGCTTCCGCCATGAGGGAAACATCCTGAAAGGCGTTTTCCCTCATGGCGGAAGCTCTTGGAAGATAGGCCCGCCTTGGACTTACTTTCCCGTATATGAGTTTTGGTATGGGTCATTTTCTTTATTGAAGTAGTTTAAAAGAGAAGGGAAACGGAAAAGGAGAGGATAACATGAAAAAAGGATATGCCTTATTAAACGATCCATTTCTTAACAAAGGAACGGCCTTTACAGAAACCGAACGCGAGCAGTACGGGCTGGTAGGTATCCTCCCTCCAACCGTCCAGTCCCTGGAAGAACAGGCTAGTCAGGTGTATGCCAATGTCGAAAAAAAGCCGAATGTGACGGAAAAACGGCATTATCTGATGAATATATTCAGCCGTAATCGGACCTTGTTCTTCCGTGTCTTTAAAGAGCATATTGCGGAATTCATGCCCATTGTCTATGATCCGGGCATTGCTGAAAGCATCCGCGGATACAGTGAATTTTTTGTAACGCCGCAAAACGCGGCCTATCTTTCCATTGTCCATCCAGAACAGATGGAAACGGCAATCCGAAATGCCGCGGAAGGCCGTGACATTGACCTTATTGTCGTCACGGACGCGGAAGCCATCCTCGGTATTGGGGACTGGGGCACCAATGGCGTGAGTATTTCCGTGGGAAAGCTCATGGTCTATACAGCCGCGGCCGGTCTTGATCCAGCCCGCGTCCTGCCCGTTGTCCTCGATGCCGGAACCAATCGGGAAAGCCTCCTTCAAGATCCACTCTACCTAGGACTTCACGAAAAACGCGTCACCGGCACCGCCTATGATGATTTTGTTGATCGCTTTGTTGCCCTTGTGGAAGGGATGTTCCCGCACCTTTATCTGCACTTTGAAGATTTTGGACGGTCACATGCTGCCAAGATCCTGAACCGATATGTGGATCGCTATCCCGTCTTTAATGACGACATTGAAGGAACCGGCATTATTTCCCTTGCCGGTATCTTGGGCGCCCTCCGGATTTCCGGTGAGGCCCTCAAGGACCAGACCTATCTGTGCTTTGGCGCTGGGACGGCCGGCTGCGGCATTGCCCATCGGATTTACCAGGAAATGCTCGACCAGGGTCTTACGGAAAAGGAAGCCCGTCAGAAATTCTACCTTGTTGATCGGCAGGGCCTGCTTTTTGAAGATATGGATGACCTGACACCAGAGCAAAAGCCCTTTGCCCGGAAACGCAGTGAATTTGCCGATGCGTCTCATCTGACGACCTTAGAAGCCGCAGTAAAAGTCATTCATCCGACTATCCTTGTTGGGACATCGACACAATCAGGGGCCTTTACAGAAACGATTGTCAAGGAAATGGCTTCCCATACGAAGCGGCCCATCATCTTTCCGCTTAGCAACCCGACGGAACTTGCCGAAGCTAGGGCCAGTGACCTCATTGCCTGGACCGAAGGCCGTGCCCTTGTCGCTACGGGGATTCCTTCCAAGCCGGTGGAATATAAGGGCGTGACGTACGAAATCGGGCAGGCTAATAACGCCCTCATCTATCCGGGCCTTGGTCTTGGCGTCATTGCGTCCGGGGCAAAGCTTTTGACAGACCGCATGATTTCTGTTGCAGCCCATTCCATTGGCGGCATTGTCGATCCGACCAAACCGGGTGCAGCCGTCCTTCCGCCGGTGACCCAATTGGACCGTTTTTCTGAAACCGTGGCGGCCGCTGTGGCGGCGGAAGCTAAAAAGGAAGGCCTCAACCGGAATGAAGTCAATGATCCTGACGCGTGCATTAAGGCCTATAAATGGGAACCGCAATATAAATAATCAGAAAAGAGGTGGGGAAAATGCTGCAAATTTTCATGGAAGTCCTACTAGGTATATTCCCCATCTTTGCCATCATCGGGATTGGCTACAAGCTCCAAGGCGCTCATTGGTTCAGCACCTCCTTTTCGGCGGAGCTTTCAAGGCTTATCATGAAGATTGCCCTGCCAGCATCCATCTTTACCTCCGTCATCCGTCAGCTTGACGCGTCAAAACTTGCTTCTTTTGGCGGCGGTCTGGTGCTCGGCGGAGCCGCGATCCTCCTCAGTTACGCGGCGGGATTCCTTTTGTGCCGGCTCTTTAAGGTGCGGCATGGCAGGCGGGGCACCTTCATCAATACCTTTGCTAATGCCAATACCATTTTCATTGGTATGCCCCTGAACCTTGCTTTATTTGGCCCTCAAGGGGAAAGCGCCTTTCTTGCGTATTACGTCCTTAATACCTTATCGACATGGGCCTTTGGCTCCTTCCTCATTACAGGAGACCCCACGGAGGCAGGAAGCCTTCAGGAGAGGAATCCTAAAAGCACCTTGAAACAGGTCCTATCTCCGCCACTATTGGCGTTTTTTGCAGCCCTTTTGCTCATCCTTGGGAATGTTGGGATACCTGTTGCGGTGCTGACGACCACCCAGTATCTGGGCAGTCTTGTGACGCCCTTGGCGCTTCTTTATATCGGCATCGTCCTTTATCATGCAGGACTTGCTTCCCTGCGGATGGATCGGGATACGGCCCTTGCCCTTGTGGGAAAGTTTGCCGTTGCGCCCTTTGCCATGATTCTTGTCCTGATGGCTGCCGCACAGGGCGGTGTGACCCTTGACGCGACAGAAAAAGGCACCTTTATCATGCAGTCCGCCGTTCCCGCACTTACGGTCCTGCCCGTCCTTGCCCATGAAGGGAAGGGCGACGTTCATTATGCAACCAGTCTCGTTGCCTTTAGTACCCTCCTTTTTGCCGGCGTGGCGCCCGTCATGATGCTCATCATTGATCACCTTCCCGGCTGATTACGCAATTCCTCCAGAGCCCTAACTGCTTTGGGGGTTCTTTTTTGCTCAAATCCATGAAAACGGGTATACTACGAGAGTGGGGGCGTGCCCCAACCTAATAGGAGTATGACGATGGAAATCTTAAGAAAAAACATCCTGGATACCTTTAAATCCTATGTGGATGGATTTTGCGGCATTGGGCCGGGGGTGAACCTCAAATATGCCCATTCCCTGCGCGTGGCAGCGCTTTCTGAACGGATTGCCCAAAGCCTTTCCATGGAAAAAGAGGACATTGATTTGGCCTGGCTCATTGGCATCCTTCATGATATTGGCCGCTTTGAACAGCTGCGGCGCTACCAGACATTTTTCGATTATCGTTCCATGGATCATGCGAAATACGGCGTCCATGTTCTTTTTGAGGAAGGCCATATCAAGGATTTTATTGCGTCCTCTGAGGAAAATGACGTCATCCGGGCTGCCATTGGGGAACATAACGTCTATGAAGTGAGAGGGGATTTATCCAAACGGGAACTTCATTTTGCCCGCCTCATCCGGGACGCCGACAAGCTTGATATCTTTCGCGTCTATGTCATGTACAGGGAAAAGAACATCAACGTTTGGAACGTCGACTGGTCGGACCTTGAAAAGCAGTCCATCTCCGACTCCGTCATGGCGCAGGCGAGGGCAAGGCGCCTTGTCAAGACGCAAAGCAAAGCGACTTTTATGGACTTTTACGTCGGGGCCCTGTGTTTTTATTTTGACCTGAACTTTCCCATCAGCCGGAAGATTGCCTGGGAGGAAGGAAACTATGCCAAGCTCCTGGACTTTCATTCCCAAAATCCCGAGAGCGAACAAAAACTTGATGAAATCCGTGAACTCGTACATGCAATCTGATTATTAGAAGGAGAACCCCATGAAACTACTGTTCCGTCAGCGCATCTTTTCCTGGCTCGATAGCTATGACATCTATAACGAAAAGGGAGAAACCCTTTTTGTCGTAAGGGGCCAGTTATCCTGGGGTCACTGTCTTAAGATTTACGACGCCTTTGGAGAAGAAGTGGGTAAAGTCAAAGAAAAGATAGTCACATTCCTGCCCAAATTTGAACTATTTGCAGACGGTCGCCACTTGGGCAGCGTTAAAAAGAACTTCAGCCTCTTTTCGCCAAGCTACTCCCTTGATTTTTTGGGCTGGAAAGCAAAAGGCAATATCTTTGAATGGGACTACACCATTCGCGATAGAAAAGGGAACCGTATTGCAAGCATCAGTAAAGAACTGCTCAATTTCACCGATGCCTATGTCCTTGATGTAGCAACCCCTGCTGACGCCCTCTACGTCCTCATGTTTGTCCTTGCCGTGGACGCCGAAAAATGCAGCAGGGACTAGAAAAAAAGAAAAACGCACCTAGCTGGCGCCTGATTGCCATTTACCTTCAAACAAAAAAGCAAAAGTATCCGTTATGACCGTATCATCTCAGCCAACTGGAGGTACTTTTTCCCTTATCATGCCGACGCAAGCGCAGCATAAGGCAAGGTTTCCTTATGGAATTTTGGATTATTGTGTTTTTAGATCTTTTCCCCAGGCGTTTCGTCTAAGGATTCGACAAGCAGCATCGATTCCAATAACTTCATAGGTAAGACTCCTAACTAAAAACGCTGCTTACCGATAAGCTGAAGGTGCATGCGTCAAATGGACGCAATCTAACTGCCGCAGCCTGAACTCGTACTTAAGTTTAGGCTGTGGTAATCTTTTCCCTTACGGTCTTTTTTCTTAGAACTTGACTCGTAGAGTCAATTTTTCTTACCAAGGCGGTACGTTCATCGCCAAATGATTCGTAAGCTCCCTGTACCTTGGAATAGAAAAGTGAAAGATCGTGATTGGACGCTTAAAAAAGTCGCCGAAAATTTCACGATAAATGAGGCAATCAAATCTTTTGATTTCAGGTCTTCTGCCTTCTTCGTTACGCCTTAGAGCCGGCAAAGCATTGAGCCCTAAGGAAAAAGAGCTGGTGGGTTGCCTTCTCCTTGCAGATTGCTCGTTTTGGCTTTTAAGGACAAATCTTTTTTCTACTACCAAGGATTTTGTGCTGCTGGTGTTATTTTTTTCCTTCGTTTCTTTAGATTCAAGCCTCTGCATCAACCCTATCCAACCGCATATAAATCAAGCTTTAACCTGAATCAATTCGCAAATTCGGGTTAAGGTTTTTCCTCATTTTTCCATATTATCTTTTAGTCATATTCTTATCAGATCTGGGTCTAGAAATAAATGATTTTGGCAGAAACGGCCGTATGTCTTACTCAAAATTCATAACCGCCTCAGCGATGCGCTTTGAGACTAGTTTTGCAGCCTCAAAGCGTCCCACCTTCAGCCTTTAAAACTCATATCTCAATCCCACTTTCACGCGGTATTTTGATTTGAAGTCGGCACCAAAGTTCTTTTCTGCGTCGAAGTAGAAGGCATATTTGTCGTCAGAATGGACGTTCGTACCGATCCCCACGGTGTACCACGTATCTCTAAAGTCGTTGCTGTCATAGTAGGACATGCCGTTTTGCTGGAGATGCTGGCTTCTGCCTCCCAGAAAGTCGTGCTGGACAGAGGCTTTGACGTAGAAGCGTTTCGGATTCTTTGTTTCTTTGTCGTATTCCTTGGTAAGGACGGCACCGAGGCGGCCAACGAGGTTATCCGTGTTGTCTTGGTTTACGGTGGCGCCGTTTTTCGTCGTATAGTTGTCGCCTTTGAGGAAGTAGTAGGTGAGCTGGGCCTGAGGTTCGACGAACCATTCATTTCCCAGGGCTTTCTTGCGGCCATATTCAGCACCGGCACTGAAAGCCCAGTTGTCAAAGTCAGCGCTGTCGCCGTAGGTCGTCTGATAGTTGGAGCTGAGGTAGCCTACTTTGGTGACAAGGTCAAGGTAGTGTCCTTTATTACCAATCTGTGTTGCGTAAAAGGCCATGTTGGTGAGGTGCTGATTGCCGTCCCCGTTGCCTGCGTATTCACTGCTGCCTCAGGTGTGCTCAATGGCACCGCCGTAGTACCAGTCGCATTTCGTGCCCGTGTCTTTTTTATCATATCCCACTTGCAGGGTCTTCATGGTCGTATCAAAGTTATTTTTCCGTCCCAAGTAAGCTTGCTATTGATGTAGCGTGCCCAGAGGCCTTGGTCTTCCTGGTTGTAGCGGAGCTCGCCCAAGCGTTTCAAAAGCGTATCTGATTCACGCCAAATGGAGATGGCGGCATGGTGGGCGGAACCGGGCGTAAAGGCGTTCGAGTTCGGCGTCTTGCCGTCACCGACAGGGGTGATGAACCAGTCTTCATAGTCGGCCTTTTCTGTATCCCTTTCTTTATTGATGGAAAGGGTGTTGTCAAAGAGGCTGTTTTTGTTTTGGAGCTTGATGTCATGATCTACTTTGAAAGCGGCAGCCCTTTCTTTTACCTGAGCAAAGTAGAGCTTATCACCGAATTTCATGGCGTCGACGGAGGCAATGTCCGTGGGCTGGACTATAAAGGAACTCCCGGTGCCGTCGTGGCGTCTTCCGTCGTTGTAGCTTTGCCTTTCCAGAGACCCTGATTTTGTAAGGGCGATATTGGCTTTGCTCGTACCGGCCGAGGCAAGGTCGCCAGTAAAAGAAGCGCCAAGGCCCGAAAAACTGGCCGTAACAGTACTATGATTGGGGGAATCAATATAATTTCCCCAGGTACCGGTTCTAGACGTTTGTGTCGTATCAATATTTCCTGCAAAGGAAGCGTTCTTGCCGGAGAAGGTGACCGTTACGGTCGACCGGTTAGGCACATAGCCATATCCCCACTGATAACTTGTTTCCATCGTATTGATATTGCCTGTTAAGACGGCATTTTCACCGGAGAATGTGGCATCGATGGCTGCTGTACTGCTTGTCTTCATATCCCCGGTCATCTGGGAATCAGCGTCCTTGAAGTCTGCCAAGATTTTTCCCTTTTCACCAGAAGACGTCATGTTGCCTTTAAGGAAGGATGGGTCCCCGGCAAAATCAATATCGGCCGTACCGTTGCTGGCAGTGACAGCACCTGTGATTTCAACGACGCCAGAGGTCTTTTTATTAATTTCAATGAGACCTTTTCCTTCCCCTGACGCCTGGGCGCTAACAGCGGTCCCGCCATCTTTTTCATTTGTGATGATTGTTTTATCGATGCCGTTGATTTCAATCTGGCCGCCTGTAAAGGAATGGTGCGCTTTCGTCTGTACAATAGCGTAAGAAGAAGCATTGGCATGAAGATGGATGGCGTTTGCTGTGGGGGTCGTTTTCGTGGACCTCGCTGTACTGCTGTTATCGGCAATAACGGCTCTTTGCCCCGTGTTGGTCATTTCAATTTCGCTATTTTCACTGCCAATGATATTGAGGTAGTTATCGATTCCATTGTTCATGATGGCGTAACCGGAACTGCCTTTAAGCGGCGTTCCTGTCGATTTGAAAATGAGCTTTTTGAAGCCTGTAATATCTACTGTGTGGGCGGGAGAGTTCATGTAGATGCAGTCATCATAGGTTTCAACGAAAATGATTCCCGCTGCAGTGATTTTGCCGTGTGAAACATCTTTCTGGTCATAAATGATGCCTTTATCGTTCCACTGGTTTCCTTTTTGGTTGGCAATGACCGTAATTTTTTTAGCTGTGATTTCCGGTGTGTTAAAAATTAGTGAAATACCGGTAGGGCGAGGAAGCCCTGTATCTGTTCCCCGATTGGACCAATCCAAGGTAATGCTGCTTTCCGGCTCAGAAAAGCTCTTCCTGTCGGTGCTGCCTTTTTCCCTGTAGCGTGGCATGACGCCGTTGATGGCGGTATGGCTGTCATAGAAATGACGGGCCGCGCTAACGCTGAAGACATTAAGGCTAAGGTGACGAGTAAAGTAGTGCGTTTAAGTGAGTTTTTCATGGTTTTCTCCTCTTTCTCACCAGAGTGATATAGATCATTGTATTTTATGGTAAGTACTGTTATCTACAATTTTTATATATTATTATAAACAGTCATCTACCTATATATGATAAGTTTATCATAATAAAATTAAATAAAATATAAGAATATTCAGCGAAGAATAAGAGGAGGCATGAAGGCGCCTAGACGATAGCTATTCCCAATCAGGAACGAAACATCGTACGAACAGACGTCCCTCCATGGCATCCGAAAAAAAAATAAGGCAATGGAGGGAAGTTGTGGTGGAAAATAGGTGCGCCTTACAGCTGCCTATGAAGGTCTTAAGAGGCTGAACGCACGGCGTCAAACCGCCCTACGGGAGGGCGCCGAATTGATTTTTCGATTAAACGGTCCAGCAGATGAATCGCTTTGACAGCATCTTATGATTAGAGGCTTTGACCCATCGAAAAATGTTTCTCGCACTCGCTGATTCGAAGACGCCTGACAAAAAACACCCCTCCTCATCTACCACCCACCAGGCCTGCTTGGTGGATATCCCCGCTTTGGTAAGGCTGGTCGATATCAAAGAAATCGAGCTCCAGGGCAAAAAATCATAAGAGAAGCCCTAACCCGAACGTAGACGCAGGTTCGGGTTAGGGCCTTTAAATTTTAGCGGAAGGGCGCAGGAACATGTTTTCTGGCGAATCATTTTGGATCAGTTCCCCGCAGGGGGCGGTTTGGGCGGCATTACAGGTTTTAGCATCAAAGCGTCACAGTTTTTTTGCTCACAACCGCTTTACCGGAGCGATTATGCGCTGAGCAATAACCTACAAGTCTACTCTAGTGCCACAAGGAACAATTAATACCTTCGAACTTGTCTCCTTCTCCACAACGTTCTTGAATTCTTCTGGATCCTGATCGATGAGGGGCCACGTGTTGTAGTGGATGGGGATGACGGTCTTGGCCTTAAGGAGCCCGGCGGCATAGGCGGCGTCATCAGGGCCCATGGTGAAGTTATCGCCAATGGGGAGGAAGGCGTAGTCGATGGCATTGCGTTTGCCGATGAGTTCCATATCCGCAAAAAGCCCTGTGTCACCGGCAAAATAAAAGACGCTGCCGTCAAAGTGGACGATGAAGCCGCAGGCGTGGCCGCCTGCAATGCCGCTGCCATGGAAGGCCAAGGTGAGTTTGACTTTGCCAAAAGGGAATTCATGGCTGCCGCCGATATGCATGGCGTGGGCGTTAAGGCCATGGGCTTTGGCGTCGTTTGCGATTTCAGCAGTCGTGATGATTAGCGCCTCCGTTCTTTTGGCAATGGCATAGGCTTCTCCTACGTGGTCGCCGTGGAAGTGGCTGATAAAGATATAATCGGCTTTGAGGTCACCAGACGATAAGCCTTCGGGATTATTTTCAAGATAGGGGTCAAAAAGCAATGTTGTCTTGCCATCGTTGAGGCTAAAGGCCGCATGATGGATATAATGCAGGACGGTCATGGAAACTCCTCCTTTAGGGCATGAAACCCAGGTATTTTCTCTATTGTAGCGCATCTTCGGCGAAAGGAAAAGGGACGGGTTGGGATGGGTAAGGGGAAGGTTAAGCCGTTTCAGGCGCTAAAAGGACAACCTAACTTTACAAGTTGCAGTAAGTACAGTAAAATTGTATGCAGTATGAATTTACCTCGGGAAGGTGACGTTGTGAACTCCTATCTTGTTGTCATTGTTGGTTATGCTCTTTTCTTGATTCTGCTCGGCTACGGTATTGGAAAGCACGTCAAGGGGGCATCGGACTTTTTTGTCGGCGGCCGGAGCTTTTCCTGGAAGCTGCTCTTTACGACACTCATTGCGGCCAACATCGGCGCTGGTTCGACGGTGGGCGTGACGGGGCTTGCCTACCGGCATGGTGTATCGAGCTGGTGGTGGATTGGCTGCAGCGGGTTGGGGTCCCTCATCCTTGCTTATGTGGTCGGCCCTGCCGTGTGGCGCGTGGCGAAAAGATATGATCTTTTTACCATGGGCGACTATTTGGATCATCGCTATTCCCATGCTTTTCGCGGCGTGACATCGACCATGATGGCCATCGGGACCTTGGCCCTTTTTTCGGGGCAGCTGTTGGGCATTGCTTGGATCCTTAATGTGGTCGCAGGTATGCCGAAACTTTATGGCATCATGATGGCGGCGATTGTGGTGACCCTTTATTTTTCATCGGGGGGCCTGAAATCGGCTGCTGTGGTGAACATCATTGAACTTGCCGTGATCCTCGTGGGCTTTATTGTGGCTGCACCTTATGCGTTAAACTATGTCGGCGGCTGGAACGGTCTGGAGACAAAAATTGCGGCAAACCTAGGCAATACGGCAAAAACGGCTTCTTATTTTTCCTGGAACGGGATGGGAAATTCAACGATCTTGGGCTATTTCCTTATGCTGACGCCGGCCTTTTGCATTTCCCCCGGTCTTATTGGCAAGGTTTACAGTGCCAAGGATGAACCGGCCATCCGCAAGGGGACGCTCCTTAACGGAATTGTGCAGCTCTTTTTTGCTTTTTTCCCGATGCTCATCGGCATGTGCGCTTTTGCGGCGTTTCCGGATCTTTCCAACCAGGAACTGGCTCTGCCCAAGGCGATGAAGGAAATGATGCCCTTTGGCATTTCGGCACTGGCTCTTTCCGCTATTTTTGCAGCTGAGGTCAGCACTTGTGACACGGTGCTTTATATGCTGGCAACGAGCCTGTCAAAGGATCTCTACCAGACCTTTATCAAACCGGACGCAACGGACGCGGAGCTCCTTTCCATGACGCGAAAGATTACGGCTGTTTGCGGCGCATTGGGCATCATCATTGCCTATTATCTTGCAAGCATCATTTCGGCCATGGCTATTTTTTATTCCCTCATGACAGTGTCCCTTGCGGCACCATTCCTTTTTGGCCTTTTTACCAAGAAGGCTTCGACGAAGGGAGCTTTCCTTTCGGCCGTTTTGGGCGTTGCCGTAGTCATGGGCCTGCGCCTTTTCAATGGGGGAATGGGCATCGGCATCCTCAACGCGACAAGCTGTGGGATTCTTGTGGCGGCCCTTGTCATGGCCTTGAGTCTATTCGTATTTTCTCCTAATAAAGAGGCATAAATCGTGAAATCATATCATTTGAAACGATGGGTCCTGCCCCTTGCCATGGTGACGCTCCTTTCGGGAATCCAATCCTCGGAGGCGGGTTCCTTCAAGGAACGCATCATGGGGGAACGGACCCAGAAAGAAAAGCGTCCTGCCCAGACAGCGGTGCTCAAAAAGGAAACCGCCATGAAGCCGCCCAAAGGGGCCGTGGTCTTTATTTATGGGGCGCCTATGGACATTCCCCAGACGGAGCCGCCCCTGGTGCGCCGCCAGCGGGCCATGGCGCACCGCGTCGTCACGGACCCGAACCTCCTTGTCATTTCAAAGCGGCTCATGACGCAGGGACAGATTTGGAAGATCCCTGAAAACTACGACAAGGTGAGCATCTTTGGTGAGCCCGAAGTGCGGCGCTCCCAGGCCATTGCACTCCTGACGCTCTATAATCCGCAGCTTCCCATCAAGGCGACGCCGGAAGAAATCGTGGATGCTTACTACGAAGAAGCGAGCCGGGAAGGCATTCGCTGGGATCTTGCCTTTTCGCAGGCCCTCCTTGAAACGGGGTTCTTTGCCTTTGGCGGTACGGTGGTACCGGAACAGAACAATTTCTGCGGCTTGGGCACAACCAGTGCGACTGTGCGCGGTGCTTATTTTCCTACGCCAAAGGACGGCGTGAGGGCCCATATCCAGCATCTGATGGCCTATACGACGGATCGGCTTCCCAAGACCGCCATCATCGATCCCCGCTATGATTTGGTGCATCGCATCAAAAAGGAGACGGGATACGCGACAACGTGGAAGCAGCTTAACGGAAAATGGGCGACAGGCAGCTACTATGCTGAAAAAATCATGAATATCCATGAACAGATGAAGGGCATGATTGCCATCATGGGTACGGATTAGAAAGAAGGCAGCCATTTTGCATATTGTTCTTGTTGAACCGGAAATCCCAGGCAATACGGGAAATATTGCCCGCTTGTGTGCGGCAACGGGGGCTTCCCTTCATTTGGTGCGCCCCCTGGGCTTTTCTGTCGATGACCGCTATTTGAAGCGTGCTGGTCTTGATTACTGGCATCTAGTCGATATTCATTACTATGACAGTGTGGAGGAAGTTCTTGCGGCCTATCCTGACGCACCGCGTTTTCTTCTGACGACCCACGCGCATCGTTCGTATACGCGTGTGGAGTATACCAAGGATTCCCTGCTGATTTTTGGCAAAGAATCGGCTGGTCTTCCCGAAGCCTTTCGGATGGCCCATGAAGATGAATGTATCCGTATTCCCATGGTGCCTGAAGCCCGCAGTCTCAACCTTGCCAATTCTGTCTCAATCGTGCTTTACGAAGCACTCCGCCAAGTACATTTTGATTTAGAGGAGGGTACCATATGATCTGCTTAAAGGAATTTGATTTTGACGCCGCCCATTTTCTCCCCAATTACAACGGAAAATGTGAACATCTCCACGGCCATACGTATAAACTTGTTGTCAAAGTTGAGGGCACGCCTGACCATGAGGGCATGGTTCTTGATTTCGTGCGCTTCAAGAACCTCGTGAAGGAACTTGTTGTAAGTAAGCTGGACCACGCCTTCATCAACGACATCCTGCCTCAGCCGTCGGCGGAAAATATTGCCGTCTGGGTCTGGCAACAGCTGGAAACGCCGCTTCATGGGCCGAACTACCATCTTTTTGAAGTGGAAGTCTGGGAAACGAAGACGAGCGGGATTATCTATCGAGGTGAAACATGCTAAAAGACGTACAAGGCCAAGTCGACCAGCGCCATATTGCACTGAAACAAGTGGGCATCCGCGACATCCGCTGGCCCATTACCTTAAAGGATCCCCATAAGGGCGTCCAGCATTCAGTGGCGGTGATTTCTCTCGGCGTGAACCTCCCCCATGAGCAGCGGGGAACCCATATGAGCCGATTTGTGGAGTGTCTCAAGGAAATGGGACCCATTCATCCTCATGATCTGGAAATCGTCCTTGATGGGCTCAAGGAAAAGCTAGGCGCCAAGAAGGCCATGTTGGATATGCGTTTCCCTTACTTTATTGAAAAAAAGGCACCTGTATCGGGGAAAACAGGTTATCTTGATATTTCCTGCCATTACCATGCGGAAAAAGGGGAGACCTTCCATCTGGATGTGGGCGTCAATGTCCCCATCCACACCCTTTGCCCCTGCTCCAAGGAAATCAGCAAATATGGTGCGCACAATCAGCGGGCCCGTGCCAAGATTACGATCCGTAGCACGAAACCTGTATGGATCGAAGAACTGGTGGAAATGGCCGAGGCTTCTGCTTCGTCTCCTATCTTTTCGTTGCTTAAGCGTCCTGATGAAAAGTTTGTCACCGAGGAAGCCTATGAAAATCCTCGTTTTGTTGAGGACGCGGCCCGGGAAATCGCCCTGCGGCTCAATCAAGATGAGCGGATTGATTGGTACCGCGTGACCGTAGAAAGTGAGGAAAGCATCCATAACCACAATGCCTTTGCTTGTGTGGAAAAGGAGGACTAGGCCTTGTATATCAAGATTCCCTGCGATCAAGTCAGCTTTGAACTAAAAAAAATGGGGGTCCATCCGACTGGGATTGCCCTCATGGCACCCAAGGCGGTTGTGGAACCGCTGCGTCTTGTCGGGGTACGGGCTCCCGGCGCCAATATCATCAAACAGGAAATGCTCGCCATGGGGGCGGACGCTGCTAATGCCAAAGGAACCATCAACTGCAGTATAGAACGGACGGATGTGATTTTACTTGGAAGCCGTACCCAGTACCGGCACCTTGCTCACAAACTCAGGGCCAATCAGGGATGGTTCGGTCTTGATGAAGTCATAAGGGATATCGAGGACTATCTTACAGACCATGAGCTCGCGACGATCCTTGCGGACGGACGGACCCTTACGTATGAAAAGATGCGGATCATGGGAATCCTTAATGTAACACCCGATTCCTTTTATTCAGGATCCCGTGTCACAGCCGGTTCCCTGATCTTGAAGCGGGCCGGAAAGATGCTGGATGACGGTGCCGATGTCCTTGATATTGGCGGTGAATCGGTCCGCCCTGGCAGTGATCCCGTACCGGCAGAAGAAGAAATCCGCCGTGTCGTCGGGGCTATTTCGGAAATCCGCCGGGCTTATCCTGAGGCCATCCTTTCCGTTGATACGTACCACGCTGCGACGGCCCGCGCCGCCCTTGACGCGGGAGCCGATATCATCAACGATGTTACGGCGGGAACGGGTGATCCCGACATGCTTTCCGTTGCCAAAGAAAAAGACGCGCCGCTCATCCTCATGCATATGCGTGGTACGCCCAAGACCATGATGAGCGCCGACATGAAGGCCTATCATAACGTAGTCGGCGATGTCATGGAATATCTTTTAACGCGGACAGAGGCTTGTGAAGCGATGGGAATTGGTCGCACTAAACTCATGCTTGATCCGGGTCTTGGCTTTGCCAAGGATGTCAGCGGCAACCTGGAACTGTCCCGCGGTCTTGCGGAACTTACGGGACACGGGATTCCAGTCCTTGTTGCAGGGTCCCGCAAGGGCTATATCGGTAAGGTCCTGGGAGACCTTCCGCCGGAAGAGCGCCTTGAAGGGACCATGGCCCTTTCCGCAGCAGCTGTTTTTGCTGGCACCCAAATGGTTCGCGTCCACGATGTCAAGGAAAATGTACGGCTCATCCGTATGTTGGAGGCGATTCTATCATGCCGGTAGCCTATGTGGCCCTTGGCAGCAACCTAGGGGATAAAAAAGCTTATTTGGAAGACGCTCTGAGCCGGATGAAGGTACATGGCATCAAGGTCCAGAAAGTTTCCACATGGATCCAAACAGCGCCATATGGCGTAACGGACCAGCCGGAGTTCCTGAATGGGGCGGCTGAAGTGATATGGGACCAGGATGCACAGAGCCTTCTTATGGAGCTTCTTGCCATTGAAAAGGAAATGGGGCGGGAGCGCAAGCGCCATTGGGGCGAACGGAACATCGACCTTGATTTGATTTTATTTGAGGATGAGATCATGGAGACTGAATTTTTGACGCTGCCCCATCCGGACATGCAAAACCGGGATTTTGTCCTCCGCCCCTTGGCGGAGATTGCCCCCCAAAAGGAACATCCTGTCCTGAAACGCAGCATGCTGGAACTCTGGCATGAGCTTCAGAAAAAAGGAAAGTAAGGCTTTTTTGCCAATCTCAATGAAAGCTGGTCGATGCAATGCTTCAACGTGTAAAAACGGCGGTTCTTTTGGTTCTGGTCTATAGCGCCGTCACTTATCTTGGCATGCGGGTCATGATGGTGCCCAGTGTCTCCGGTCTCTGTTTGGGTGCACTTTTCGCACTGACCTTTGGCCTTCTTTTTGGCCGTCTGGGGGCTTTTTCCGCAGGAATTGGCGCGGTGATCGGTTGCTCTTTTGGCGGACTTCATACGATGCTTCTGCCCATTCACTTTTTGGCCGTCTTTTTGTCTAGCTACGTTCCTTTCCGCATTTGGCAGGGAATGAGAAGCGAAAATGAACCGGTCCTTCTTGTCTATGATCAGCGGACTCGTATGATGGCCCTTGTCCTTTCACTGGCATCGTCAGCGCCCTTGGGGCTCACACTTGCCTTTGCTGGTGATCTTTTCCAGATTATCCCTTTTGAGCTGACCTATTTTCCCATCATGCTCCCTGCACTGGGCTTATCCATTTTGGGCGGGCAGACCGTCCTATCTTGGAGCGGCCGCTATTTTTGCCGCGGCGGCGGGATAAAATGGTGGGAAGCTGTGCGGGATGATAAATGGACCAGTCATCTCCTTTCGGTTGCCCTTTTGCGGATTTCCCTGACGGCCCTTGCAGTCGGTGCAGGGTTCTGCCTGATTTTTCCACCCCAATTGGGGGAACCTGTGGTCCTATACGTTTCAGGAGGACTTGCCGCCGTGCTTCTTATCCTGAGCGGAATGTGAGGGTCTTTTCATGTATTTTTTCACCCTTGCCGTGCAAGTCGTATTGCTTCTTGTTTTCTTATGGGGCGTCAGCACGATTTTCGTGGGTTTCATAACAAAAAAAAGGATCTTGCCGCCTGCCGGACATTCCCATACCATGGCGGTCCTCATTTGCGCCCACAATGAAGGACGGGTTGTAGGAAAATTGCTCGAAAGCCTTGTGCAGCAGGACTATCCACACTCGTCCTACCATATCTTCCTTTGTGCCGATCACTGCACGGATGATACGGCTGCCATTGGGGAAGCGTTTCCCAATATCACGGTCTGGAAACGAGACGAAGGCCCTCGAACGGGAAAGGGGGCGGTCCTTTCCTGGGGGCTTCAAAAGATAAGGCAGGAGTGGCCGGAGTCTTTTGAGTATGCCGTGATCTTTGACGCCGATAACGTGGCAGATCCTTACTTTCTCAAGGCCATGAACCGCTCTTTTGACAGCGGCGCCCGCCTTGTCATGGGAAACCGGCTCCCACTCAATCCTTATGATTCCCTGATTTCGCAGTGGTATTCGATGTACTGGCTCAGCGTGGACGTGCTATTTTCCAAACCCCGTTTTAATGTCCACATGCCGAGCATTATCTCCGGAACGGGTTTTGGTTTTGACCTTTCCCTCATTGAGCCTGATGGGTGGCAGACGGTTACGGTTACGGAAGATATGGAATTTTCCATGCAGATGAATTTTAAGGATGTTTTTTCGGAATTTCAGGAAGACGCGCGCTTTTATGATGAACAGCCCATCCATTTCATGACCTTGGTCCATCAGTTCCGGCGCTGGTTTACGGGAAACTACCAGATTGCCCGGGTCTATGGAAAAATCTGGCTGCCCCATTTTAAAGTGCATCGGGATGGACGCCTCATCGATAATTTTATTCCCTACTTGATGAGTGTTGTGTTTGGCCTTTATTTTATCTTGAATGTGTTCTGGCTCTGTTATAATGCTCTTTGCGGGCTGCCGCTTTTCCACATCAAGGATATTGTTTGGTGGATCTTTTTGTACCTTTTGAGCCTTTACGTAGGTCATGCCGCCATTGCGGGAGCAGGCTACAAAAGCCGCCATTTTGCTAAGGGCATCCTGACGGGCGGTTTTTTCTGTATCCTCATTTCCCTGTTAAGTGTGTACTCGCTTTTCCGGCCCAATGCCCAGTGGATTCCCATCGAGCATGTGCACACGAAAGGTCCTGAAGGATAAGTTGTTGCGCACTGTCCTTGCTGGCTTTGCTGGCAGGGACTTTTTTTGTGGCTTTTTGCCTGCTATAATAGAGGAAAACATAAGAAGGAGGGGTCGCTTGTGTTTACTTGGGCCCGCAGGAAACTCATAGGGGCATTTTTCCTGTCCCTGCTTTTTGGGACCCTTACAAGGGGGGAGACAGTTTTGGCGGCAGAACGAATCTTATATATTCCCCTTGATGATCGCCCCGTTAACCTTGCTTATACGGTGGATACTTTTAAAAAAGCGGGGGTCGATGTTGTAACGCCGCCATCTGAGCTTCTAAGTTCGGCCTCGCGCAAGGGCAATCCCGATGCCCTAGGAAAATGGCTCCAAGAAGAAGGCCCCTTTGCAGAGGCTGCTGTTGTTGCCGCCGATTCCCTCATTTATGGGGGCCTTACCACGAGCCGAACCCACGAACTCAGTGAGGCTGTGCTCAATGAACGGGTCAAGGTCTTGCTCGATTTCAAGGCCCGTCATATCGATATTCCCATCTACGCCTTTGCGACGATCATGCGTTCCCCCAAGTGGAGCAGCGCCCCTCAGGAGCCTCAGTACTATGCGCAGTGGGGGCCGAAGCTCTTTTTGTGGGGCGCTTTGCGGGATAAAAAGGCGATGGGGCAGCTTAGCCGGAAGGAAGATAAGAAACTTGCGGCCCTGCAAAAGGAAATCCCGGTCTCCATCCAAGAGGACCTGCTGCAGCGGCGGCAGAAAAACGCAGCCGTCCTTTCCCAGTTGTACGACGCGGCAGAAGCAGGAACCTTTGATTATTTTCTGATTGCACGGGACGACTCGGCGCCTTATTCCGAGGCCCACCATGATGCTCGCAGTCTGCTCCAGGGCCGGAAAAAGTCCTATACGATCCGCTCCTTTTCGGGCACCGATGAGATGGGAATGATTCTTTTGACGAGGGCCTATTACAAAGCGCGAGGCCTCACTCCCCTTGTGTATGGGTTCTATGCCCCCGGTGCGGGAAAAGAGACTGTCCCTGATTACGAAGATGGAACCATTGCCCATAGTTACCGGGAACATGTCTGGGCCCTTGGCGGATATCCAGCTAAACGGGCCAAGCGGGCGGATCTAGTGGCGGGAATCTATACGCCTCAGGACGGCGTGACGCGCGGAGCGGATGGGATGAGCAACACGGACGTTGTGACGCTGGGGATGACGGCTTTTCTTGATCAGGCGGAGGCCTATCTCAGGGCGGGCTATGCCGTGGGCATTGCAGATATTGCTTTTGGCAACGGCAGCAGCAAGGGCCTCATCAAGGGGCTTTTTGAACGTCGCCTGCCTCACAGCGATGAGCCGATGGCTTATGACCTGG
Source organism: Acidaminococcus intestini DSM 21505 (assembly GCF_000425045.1). Taxonomy (GTDB): domain Bacteria; phylum Bacillota; class Negativicutes; order Acidaminococcales; family Acidaminococcaceae; genus Acidaminococcus; species Acidaminococcus intestini. The sequence goes on from NZ_AULA01000012.1 coordinate 41,992, forward strand.
CGTCCTATGCCGGCTGGAATACGGCAAGCAATTCCCTGGGCTACACCTTGGGACAGGGCCTTATGGCGCGGCATATGTTGTCACAGGAAAGAAAGGATCTTCTGAACGTGCGCTATCTTGACGATTGGGCCTATGAAGCCGTCGTGCGGCAGCGCCTGCGTGCTGAATACACCTATCCCAATAAATGGCAGGAAGGAAAGTTTACCCCAAAGGAAAAGGGCATCCTCCATACGGCCCTTCAAAAGGAAATGAAGGAACAGGCTTTTCCTTATTTGGGTCAGCGTGTGGATGACTACACCTTTGACCTGCCGTGGAACCGGACGTTTGAAGTCTCGGTGGTCAAAAAGACACTGAAATGAATGGGCTGCCTTATGGCGGCGGAGGAGGAGAACCATGACGATATATGATGAAGCCATGCAGATGAAAGAGGAGCTGGTGGCCTGCCGGCGTGATCTTCACGCCCACCCGGAACTTGCCTGGACGGAATTTCGCACCGCGTCTCATGTAGCAAAATCCCTCAAGGCCTTGGGCTATGAAGTGCTCATGGGGGATGCCTGCATGAAGGCAGATGAAATGATGGGCGTGCCTGATAAAGCGGAACTTTCCCGCGCCATGGGGCGGGCCATTAAAGAAGGGGCGGACCCGGAGCTTGTGAAAAAGATGGAAGGCGGCAAGACGGGCGTCGTGGGCATCATGCATTTTGCAAAACCAGGGAAGACCGTGGGTCTGCGCTTTGACATGGACTGCCTTCTAGTTGAAGAAAACCCAACGGACGCCCATCGGCCGACCCGGGATGGTTTTGCGTCGACCCATCCGGGTCTGATGCATGCTTGCGGGCACGATGGACATACAGCTATCGGTCTTGGCGTGGCGCGCCTTATTGCCGCTCACAAAGATGAAATGGCCGGCACTGTAAAGCTCTGTTTCCAGCCCGGTGAAGAAGGGGTCATGGGAGCCCGCGGGATGGTGGCAAGCGGGATTGTCGATGATGTGGACTATTTCCTGAGCGGGCATATTGGTCTTGGCAATGGCGAAAATAACAGCCTAGTCTGTATGACCGAAGGGTTCCTTGCAACAAGCAAGATTGATGCGTTCTTTACGGGAAAACCGGCCCATGCCGGTGCCAATCCCCAAAATGGCCGCAACGCCCTTCTTGCAGCGGCCCAAGCTTCGCTGGCCCTCCATACCATTTCCCGTCACAGCGACGGCCCTTCCCGCATTAATGTGGGAATTCTCAAGGCAGGGACGGGACGAAACGTCATCCCCGACAACGCGGTCATCAAATTTGAGACCCGTGGCGGTTCGACGGCAATCAATGAATTTATGGAAGGAGAAGCCCGCCGCATGATCAAGGCCGCAGCTGATATGTACGGCGTCACCGTGAAGATGGTCGCCCGCGGGAGTGCGGCGTCAGGCAATTCTTCTCCTGACATGGGCGAAGAAGTCTATGAAGTCGTCAAGGGGCTTGGCGTCTACAGCGACATTGAAAAAAATCATACTGTCAGTGGCAGTGAGGACTGCTCGTACTTTATGAGCCGCGTCCAGGATCATGGCGGCAAGGCCGTTTACATGCTCTATGGGACGGAAGAAGCTTCGGGTCATCACACCAGTGAATTTGACTTCAACGAAGATGTCCTTCCCCTTAGCGTCTATACCGTGACGGAACTTGTGAAGCACTTCACGAACAAATAACAAGCGTTCTCCCAGCAAAGCGGATCTTGTTTTGGTGGGAGAATTTTTGCATCCTGTTTGGGATGGATAAGAGACACGAAGCTTTCAGAACACCTAAAAAATGACTGTACCACGGGGAATCCATTGTGATACACTAGTAGCGCAGTACCAACAAATTTGCTGAGGGGGATCAATCTTAATGAAAGAAAGACGCATTATCGAAGTCGAAGAAAAGCTGCCTATTCTTCAGACGCTGCCGCTTAGCCTGCAGCATCTATTTGCGATGTTTGGCGCCACGGTCCTTGTACCTTTCCTGCTGAATGTCGACCCATCAACGGCACTTTTTATGAACGGGGTAGGCACCTTGCTGTATCTCAGCATTTGTAAATGGCGCCTGCCAAGCTACCTGGGTTCAAGCTTTGCCTTTATTTCTCCTGTCCTTGCCGTTACGCACACGGCGGGCCTTACGTACGGGGACGCGCAGGGAGGCTTCATTGCTTTTGGGCTCTGTTTCATCCTTGTGGGCCTTCTTGTGAAGAAAATCGGGACCAAGTGGATTGATGTACTCTTTCCGCCTGCTGCCATGGGGGCCATTGTCGCCATCATCGGCCTTGAACTTGCACCGATGGCCATGAACATGGCAGGCTTTATGGATCCTGTAAAGGGCATGACGAACATCCAGGCCATGGAGATTTCGTCGGCAACGCTCATCATCACCATCCTTGCGACCCTCCTGGGGAAGGGCTTTATCGGCATCATTCCCATCCTCATCGGCGTGGTGAGCGGTTACGCCATTGCCTATGGTCTCGGCGTTGTCTCCTTTGAAAGCGTTGCGGCCGCGGCTTGGATTTCGGCTCCAACCTTTTATCGTCCCAGCTTCCATCTGAACGCCATCATGATGATCCTGCCGGCCGTCTTTGTCGTCCTTGCCGAACATTTGGGACACCTTTTTGTGACCAGCGACATTGTCGGCCGTGATCTCATCAAGGACCCAGGCCTTCACCGCTCACTCATTGCCGACGGACTTTCGAACGTGCTTTCCGGGCTTGCGGGCTCCACGCCGAACACGACTTATGGGGAAAACATGGGGGTTATGGCTATTACCGGCGTATACAGCACCTGGGTCATTGGCGGCGCTGCCATCCTCGCCATTGTCTTTTCCTTTGTAGGAAAGATTGCTGCCCTTATCCACAATATTCCCGGTCCTGTTATGGGTGGCGTCAGCATCCTACTTTTTGGTTTCATTGCTTCGTCGGGCCTGCGCATGATGGTCGATCGCAAGGTGGATTTCACTAAACCGAAGAATCTGATTCTTTCTGCCCTGACCCTCATTTCCGGTCTTAGCGGTGCCACCATCGTCATTGGTCCTGTTCAGCTTAAGGGAATGGGCCTTGCTACGGTCGTCGCCATCCTTGCCAGCCTTGCCTTCCTGATTTTTGAAAAAATCGGCTGGGTGGAACGGGAATAAAGGACGAACTTTTTTCGCAAATGAGCGCAAAATGGGCGCATCTTTCATTGAAAATATGATAGAATTATGATATATTGTTCTGAATATAACAAATAGGGAGGAAGAACATGGAAAACTTACAGCATGAACTTGTCCTGGTCGTTGACTTTGGCGCCCAGTATGCACAGCTGATTGCGCGCCGTGTCCGTGAATGTGGCGTTTACTGCGAAATCATTCCTTATAGCTATACCATCAATCAAATCAAGGCCAAGAATCCAAAAGCCCTGATCTTCTCCGGTGGACCGAACAGTGTTTATGCTGAAAATACGCCGTCTATCGACGATGGTGTTTTCTCCTTGGGTATTCCTATCCTCGGTCTTTGCTATGGCCATCAGCTCATGGCAAAGAAACTGGGCGGCGTCGTTGCCCATGCGGGTTCTGCCGGTGAATATGGAAAGACCGCGGTTTCCCTCGATAACGAAACGCGCCTTTTCTCCGGGATCGAAAAGAACAACATCTGCTGGATGAGTCATCAGGATTATGTCGAAACCGTACCGGAAGGCTTTGTTGTGGCGGGCCATACGGAAGAATGCCCTGTTGCGGCCATGATGAACGAGGAAAAACGCTTCTACGGCGTCCAGTTTCATCCGGAAGTCATGCATACGCCCTTTGGCAAGAAAATGTTCAGCAACTTCCTCTTTGATATTTGCGGCCTTTCCGGTGACTGGTCCATGTCGAGCTTTGCCCAGACCCAGATTGAAGCCATTCGTGAAAAAGTGGGGGATAAGAATGTCCTGTGCGCCATGAGCGGCGGCGTTGATTCCTCGGTTGCTGCGGTTCTCGTCCACAAGGCCGTGGGTAAGCAGCTCACCTGCGTCTTTGTTGACCATGGCCTGCTTCGTAAGAACGAAGGCGACCAAGTGGAACAAGTCTTCAAACGAGACTTTGACATGAACCTCATCCGTGTTGACGCCAAGGAACGTTTCCTGTCGAAACTCAAGGGCGTCAGCGATCCGGAAAAGAAACGCAAGATTATCGGCGAAGAATTCATTCGCGTCTTTGAAGAAGAATCCAAGAAAATCGGTCATGTCGATTACCTCGTTCAGGGCACTATCTACCCGGACGTCGTTGAATCGGGCGGCACCGGCACCAGTGCCACTATCAAGAGCCACCATAACGTCGGCGGCCTGCCGGAAGACATGGACCTTGACCTCATCGAACCACTGCGTGCGCTCTTTAAGGATGAAGTCCGTGCCGTTGGGGAAGAACTCGGCATTCCAAGTGAACTTGTTTGGCGTCAGCCCTTCCCGGGACCGGGTCTTGCCATCCGCGTCCTTGGTGAAGTCACGGAAGAAAAACTTGCCATTGTCCGCGAAGCCGATGCCATCTTCCGCGAAGAAATTGCCAAAGCCGGTCTTGACCGCAGTATCTGGCAGTACTTTGCCTGCCTGCCGAACATCCGCAGTGTTGGGGTCATGGGTGACTTCAGAACCTATACCAACACCATCGCTCTGCGCGCCGTCAACAGCACCGACGGCATGACAAGTGACTGGTCCCATATCCCCTACCATGTCCTTGATATCGTCTCCCGCCGCATCGTCAATGAAGTGCCTGGCGTCAACCGTGTCGTCTATGACATCACGAGCAAACCGCCTGCAACGATTGAGTGGGAATAACCGTCAAAACGGCTCAAACCCGCATGAATACAGGGTTTTTGACCTGTCACTTTGCCTTGTGATACTGGATTGATACTATTCGTTTCAACCCGGCCACACAAGAGAATGATTGCAAAGGGCAAGCAAGCCGCCCTGCTGAACGACAAATTCAGCAGGGCGGCTTTGCTTGTCCTATTTTTCTTTTCTCCAAGGAACATAGTAGTCAAACCGTTTGCTGTCATCGCAGGTACACGGCCAGTTGATTTTCCATTCAAAGTATTCCTCCCTGGTGATCTCCCCGGCGTGAAGTTCCTGCTGGCGCAAGAGCCATTCCCGCATGAACTCGTCTACCAGCCCATAGTTGAAGTAAATGCCCACGGGAGGTTGAGCGGGCCAGTCGTCCGTGTCGTTGTATCGGACGGCGGTATCATCGGAGGCCCCCGTCTTGCCGGGATTGCGGACAAGCTGAAACAGGCGGATGGAGCCGGGGCTGTCCTCGTCCAGCCAGAAGAATGTCCGCATGAAGTCCTCGGCGCAGCCAGGGCGAAGCGTGTAGAAGTTCTGGCTCTCTACCCGAAGTGCCTGGGCAATCTTGTCCAGCAGTTCCCTTTTCGGAACACGGTAGTTTGTTTCATACTGGGCGATACGATTGTCCGCTCCCTTTTCCTCAAAACCGACAGCCAGCCCCAATTCCTTTTGCGTCATGCCTCGAAAAGTTCGGATTTTCTTGATTTTTTCTCCTACTGTCATATGTTCCACCGCCTTTGAACATAGTATAGCGCAAATAAGCGAAATATGCAAGAGAAAAATTAACAAAATTGCGAAATTTCCTCTTGACATTAACAACCATGCGAATGTATAATAAGAACGTGGGCATTAACAATTTTGCGAACCAGAAGCAAGGAGGTGAAAACATGAGCAAGGAACTGTTTGTACGGGCCGAGGAAGTGGCCGGGGTGCTGGGTATCTCCAAGCCCTACGCCTACAAGCTGGTGCGGGAGATGAACGAGGAACTGAAGCAGAAAGGTTTCCTCACCATCCCCGGACGGGTGAGCAGGAACTACTTCGAGGAAAAGTTCTATGGACTGCGGGAAAATCAGTAAGGAGGGAACAAAATGCCAGCATACAAAGACAAGGCCAAAGGCACATGGTATGCGTCCTTTTACTTTGAGAACTGGACGGGGAAAAAGGAAAAGAAGATGAAACGGGGCTTCAAGACCAAGCGGGAGGCGCTGGAGTGGGAACGGACATTCCTGCAACAGCAGACCGCCGACCTGGACATGACCTTTGAGAGTTTCGTGGCCCTCTACGCTGCGGACGTGAAAGGCCGTATCAAGGAGAACACCTGGGGGACGAAAGAGCATATCCTCTACAAGAAGCTGGTGCCTTATTTCGGCAAGCGGAAAATGAGCGAGATTGGCTCGAAAGAGGTCATGGCATGGCAAAGCGAAATGCTCAACTACCGGGACAAGAACGGCAAGCCCTACTCGCCTGTCTACTTGAAAACGCTCCACAATCAGTTGAGCGCCGTTTTCAACCATGCAGTCAGGCACTACAAGCTGAAAACCAACCCCGCCGCCCAGGTAGGCAATATGGGCAAGGCCAAGGGCCGGGAAATGCTGTTCTGGACGAAAGCGGAGTATCTGAAATTTGCTGACGCTATGATGGACAAGCCCCTATCCTACTATGCCTTTGAAATGCTCTACTGGTGCGGTATCCGGGAGGGGGAATTGCTGGCCCTCACCCCTGGGGACTTCGACTTTGAGAAGCAGACGGTTTCCATCTCAAAATCCTATCAGCGTATCAAGGGCCAGGATGTAGTCACCGACCCCAAGACCGCCAAGAGCAACAGGATCATTCAAATGCCCGCTTTCCTCTGTGAAGAAATGGAGGACTACATCAAGAGCCTGTATGCCGCAGAGCCGACAGACCGTATTTTCCCGGTGACGAAATCCTATCTTCACCGGGAGATGGACAGAGGAGCGAAAGCGGCGGGGGTCAAACGTATCAGGATTCACGACCTCCGACACAGCCACATTTCCCTGCTGATTGACATGGGCTTTACGGCTCTGGCAATCGCTGACCGGGTGGGGCATGAAAGTATCGACATCACCTACCGCTACGCTCACCTGTTCCCCACCCGGCAGGCGGAGATGGCGGACAAGCTGGACATGGAGCGAAAGGGGGCTTAAATCATGTCTGTAAAGAACCTCGACAACCACAACCGATGGAGAAGCAAGACCATAGCGTTCCGGGTGTCCCCGGAGGAAAATGAACAGATTGAGATTGCCGTCCGCCTCTCCGGGCTGACCAAGCAGGACTACATCACCCGACGGCTCTTAGACCGGGCCGTGGTGGTGCAGGGCAATCCCAGGGTCTACAAGGCCCTGCGTGACCAACTCGCCGCCGTCCTGGAGGAACTGCGGCTCATTGAGGCCGGGGGCGGCGTGGGGGATGAACTTCTCTCCACCATTGACCTTATCTCGGTGACGCTGGGCGGCATGAAGGAGGATTGATAGATTGATGGATTCCAGAGAGACGAAAAGGACTGTCCCGATTCCGTCTGCGCCAACAGACGGGGAACAGCCCAATTCTCAAACAACTACCCAAAGTATAGCAGAGGGAACGGCTGAAAACAACCCCCAAGAGGAAAGTTTGGAGGAAATGCTCCGGGATATGCGGCGCAAGAGCGACCCAGCCTATCTCCATACGGTTTCCATGAATGACCTTTACCAGAATGTGTATCTGAGCAGACCGCCTATTATTGACGGTCTGCTCTATCCGGGGACGTACCTCTTTGCGGGAGCGCCCAAGGTGGGCAAGTCGTTCCTGATGGCCCAGCTTGCCTACCATGTCAGCATGGGCCTCCCCCTGTGGGGCTACCCTGTCCACAAGGGGACTGTCCTCTATCTGGCGTTGGAGGACGACCACCGCCGCTTGCAGGGGCGGCTGTACCGAATGTTCGGCACAGAGGGCACCGACAATCTGCTCTTTGCGGTCTACGCAAAGCAGCTTGGCGTTGGCCTGGAAGAACAGCTAAAGAAGTTCGTCCGGGAACACCCGGACACCAAGCTGATTATCATTGACACCCTCCAGAAGATACGGGAGGCTGGCGGTGAGAAGTATAGCTACGCCAACGATTACGAGGTAGTGGGCAAGCTGAAACGCCTTGCCGATGATTGCGGCGTCTGCCTCCTGCTGGTACACCACACTCGAAAGCAACAGGCAGATGACAAATTCGATATGATCTCCGGCACCAACGGTCTGCTGGGAGCGGCGGACGGGGCCTTTCTTCTTCAAAAGGAGAAGCGGACAGATGGCAGTGCCGTTCTGGACGTGGCCGGGCGTGACCAGCAAGACCAGCGATTCTATCTTACCAAGGACAAGGAACGGCTGATATGGACGCTGGAGCGTACGGAAACGGAGGCATGGACAGAGCCGCCCGACCCGGTGCTGGAGGCCGTAGCCGCCCTTGTGACGGCGGAAAGCCCCTCCTGGGGAGGGACGGCCACGGAACTGGCGGCGGCGCTCCAGACCGACATGAAGCCCAACGCCTTGGCAATGCGGCTGAATGTCCGGGCCGGGAAGCTGCTGACAGACTACCACATCCGCTATGAGAACAGCAGGAGCCACGCCGGGAGAAGTATCAGCCTGACGCTGGAACCGTCCCAGGCGTGACGACCGTGACGGCTGTGACGGCTTTTTGAGGGCGGGGGCGGTGTCTGAAACATTGTCACGGTCGTCACGGCCGTCACGGGGAGCGGGGTCAAAAGTCAAGGGGGCATACCTGCGGGTGGAGATTGCCGCAAGGCAATACAACCCGTACCCCTTGACTTTTGGCCCACGGAGAACACTTGCCGGGTGGTGGGAAAGGCCGTGCCTTTCCCACCTGCCCAACGGCGAGTGGCAAAGTTTAGGCGGGGTGCAGGGTGACCTTTTCAAAGGGCGGCCCTGCTGGGGGAGCCGTCCGCAGACGGCGGGGGCAAAGCCCCCATTCCACCCCGTAGGGCGCAAATGCGCTTTTGATGGCCGACAGGCTGTCAAAAGTGCTTTTGCGTTACTTTCGCAGAAAGTAACAAAGGCCGCCGCTGGCGCGGCGAAAGGAGTGTTGATTTGAAAAGGACGATTAGTGCGATGGTGGGGCAAGGCTCGGTGAACCACAACAGCAGGAAGTTCAACGCCAAGAACACCGACCCGGAACGCTCCCATTTGAATATAACCTACTGCCAGGAAAATATCAAGGCAGTTTTTCATGAGATGTTTGACGAGGCCCTCAAGCGGTACAACGACAAGCAGACCAGGGCAGACCGCAGGATTGAGAACTACTATGAGAAGATACGCTCCAGTAAGCAGGAAAAGCCGTTCCACGAAATCATCCTGCAAGTGGGCAACAAGGACGACATGAGTGCTGGCAGCGAGGACGGCCAGCTTGCGGCGGCGGTGCTGGACGAGTACATGAGGGGCTTTCAAGAGCGCAACCCCCAGCTTCGGGTGTTCTCGGCTCACCTCCACATGGACGAGGCCACACCCCATCTGCACATTGATTTTGTGCCGTTCACCACCGGCAGCAAGCGGGGTCTGGACACCAGGGTATCACTTAAACAGGCGTTAGCGGCCCAGGGTTTCAAGGGCGGCACCAGAGGGGACACAGAATGGAGCCAGTGGGTACGCTCTGAAAAGGAACAGCTTGCCGCCGTGATGGAGCGCCACGGGATAGAGTGGGAGGACAAGGGCACCCACGACCAGCACCTGTCTGTGCTGGACTACAAAAAGGAGCAGAGGGCCAAGGAGATCGCCCAACTGGATAAGTTCAAGGCCAAGAAGCAAAAAGAGGTGGCGGGGCAGGAACAGCGGTTGAAGGAGTTGGCCCCGGCAGTAAAGAACATGGAACGGCTGGCGGCGGAGTTTTCGGCAGACCCAGAGGAAGTCTTACCAGAGCCGGGGCCGCTGGAGAGCGCCAAGTCCTACCGGGAGAAAAAGGCCAAGCCTCTTTGGGCGAAGATCGTCAAGGTGCTGCGCTCGGTCTACCGGGCCTATCTCGACCTCAAATCCAAATTTGAGCGGCTACAAGCGGACTATGGCCGGGAGGTCAGCAAAAACAGTTCTTTGTCAGAAAGGATTTACGAGGTCTGCGCCGAGAGAGACAGTCTAAAGGGAAAGGTCAGGGACTACGAGCGGGTCAGGCGGGCCATTGGTCTGGAACAAGCGGACAGAATATTAGAGGCAGCTTACCAGCAGGAACAGGCCGAAAAGGAACGGAAACGGGCCGCAAGGCAAAAAACAAGGGTAGGCGCACGATAATCACCAAAACCGGAAGGTATTTCAGTGAATACCCTCCGATTTTATTTGTGGAATCGGGTAAAATAATTTCTTGCTTTTTAGAGCGTACTATGATATACTGTTATTATCCTGATTTGAGGAGTCTACCAAATATGCGGCAAGGTATTCTTAAATAAAATTTGATAATGGGCGCAAAAATGCTTGCCCCTTGCAGGGGCTTGGTTTTTGTACCCAATTTAAGAATACTTTTGCCTTTTAAGCAAATATCGTGACGGACAGCAGCTTATGTAAGCCGTGTGTGTTTTTGTGTGTCCGAAGTCATGATCCCCAGCGGTAAAAGTATTAGCCGCTGGGGATTTTTGCGCCCATTTGGGCCTTGCATGGAGGATAGACATGAACATTATCAATATTGGGATTCTTGCCCATGTAGACGCTGGAAAGACGACCTTGACAGAGAGCCTGCTATATGCCAGCGGAGCCATTTCAGAACCGGGGAGCGTCGAAAAAGGGACAACGAGGACGGACACCATGCTGCTGGAGCGGCAGCGTGGGATTACCATTCAAGCGGCAGTCACTTCCTTCCAGTGGCACAGATGTAAAGTCAACATAGTGGATACGCCCGGCCACATGGATTTTTTGGCGGAGGTGTACCGCTCTTTGGCTGTTTTAGATGGGGCTATCTTGGTGATCTCCGCTAAAGATGGTGTGCAGGCCCAGACCCGTATTCTGTTCTATGCCCTGCGGAAAATGAACATTCCCACCGTTATCTTTATCAACAAAATCGACCAGGCTGGCGTTGATTTGCAGGGCGTGTATCAGTCTGTTCGGGATAAGCTCTCCGCCGATATTATCATCAAGCAGACGGTATCGCTGTCCCCGGAAATAGTCCTGGAGGAAAATACCGGCATAGAAGCATGGGATGCGGTCATCGAAAATAACGATGGATTATTGGAAAAGTATATCGCAGGAGAGCCAATCAGTCAGGAAGAACTTGCGCAGGAGGAACAGCGGCGGGTTCAAGCCGCTTCCCTGTTCCCAGTCTATCATGGCAGCGCCAAAAAGGGCCTTGGCATTCAACCGTTGATGGATGCAGTGACAGGGCTGTTCCAACCGATTGGGGAACAGGGGAGCGCCGCCCTATGCGGCAGCGTTTTTAAGGTGGAGTATACAGATTGTGGCCAGCGGCTCATCTATCTGCGGCTATACAGCGGAACGCTGTGCCTGCGGGATACGGTGGCCCTGGCCGGGAGAGAAAAGCTGAAAATCACAGAGATGCGTATTCCATCCAAAGGGGAAATTGTTCGGACAGACACCGCCCATAAGGGCGAAATTGTCATCTTTCCCAGCGACAGCGTGGGATTAAACGATGTATTGGGGGACCAAACCCGGCTCCCTCGTGAAAGGTGGCGTGATGCCCCCCTCCCCATGCTGCGGACGACGATTGCGCCGAAAACGGCAGCGCAAAGAGAACGGTTGCTGGACGCTCTTACGCAAATTGCGGATACTGACCCGCTTTTGCGCTACGAGGTGGATTCCATCACCCATGAGATCATTCTTTCTTTTTTGGGCCGGGTGCAGTTGGAGGTTGTTTCCGCTTTGCTGGCGGAAAAGTACAAGATTGAAACAGCGGTGAAGGAACCCACCGTCATTTATTTAGAGCGGCCGCTCAAAGCAGCCAACCACACTATCCATATTGAGGTGCCACCCAACCCGTTTTGGGCATCCATCGGACTGTCTGTTACGCCGCTCCCGCTTGGCTCCGGTGTACAATACGAAAGCCGGGTTTCCCTGGGATACTTGAACCAGAGTTTTCAAAACGCTGTCATGGATGGTATCCGTTACGGGCTGGAGCAAGGCTTGTGCGGCTGGAACGTAACGGACTGTAAGATTTGCTTTGAATACGGGCTTTATTATAGCCCGGTCAGCACGCCGGCGGATTTTCGCTCATTGGCCCCGATTGTATTGGAACAGGCATTGAAGAAATCAGGAACGCAGTTGCTGGAACCTTATCTCTCCTTCACCCTCTATGCGCCCCAGGAATACCTTTCCAGGGCTTATCACGATGCGCCAAAATACTGTGCCACCATCGAAACGGCCCAGGTAAAAAAGGATGAAGTTGTCTTTACTGGCGAAATTCCCGCCCGCTATATACAGGCATACCGTACTGATCTGGCCTTTTACACCAACGGGCGGAGCGTATGTCTTACAGAACTGAAAGGGTATCAGGCCGCTGTCGGCGAGCCGGTCATCCAGCCCCGCCGTCCAAACAGCCGCCTGGACAAGGTGCGCCATATGTTCAGTAAGATTACTTGATACGCCACAGCAAAGAAGGTTACAGAATTATGTAGAGCTCCACATAATTCTGTTGCATTTTCCAGCCTCTTGTGATACTATTTTGATACTAAGAAAATTGACAGCCGAAAATAGCAGGTAAAATATTAACAAATTTGCGAATACTTTACCTGTAGATTCAAGAGAAATACTTCCTCATATACTTGAATTTGTCGAGTGGGAATAAGAGAAACAAGAAGAGGAAACACCCGGCAAGTCTTTGGAGACTTGCCGGGTGTTTTTTGTGGTTCTATAATTTATTTTGGGGCGCTAAAGTGACCGTCCAGATGCGTGTCCTCTCAGCGCCTACTTTTTTTTCAATAAAAAAATAGGCATATGCACTCAAATCCTCTACAATTAAAGTGATCAAACAATAAAGAAAGTGAGTTGAATACATATGCCTTCTCTAGATTATATCGAAAAATTAACAGGAATTAAAGAGGAATGGATTCAAAATTTAAAGGAAACGGAATCAGCCTTGGTTTTAGCGGTTCAGCTGCCGCCTCAAGAACACATCTGCCCTCATTGTAAGGCCACTACAAGACGCATAAAGGGCTACTATACGCGCCTCATCAAACAT
>NZ_AULA01000013.1 GCF_000425045.1 Acidaminococcus intestini DSM 21505
TGACAGGCGACAGCCATCATTGACTGTCCGGCATTTACTTGTGAAACCAATTCAAGTTTCTCCTCTGGGGACCATGCCTTGTAATGTGCTTTGTGACACAATGCTTCCGGTCCGCCAGCCTGTTCGATACGATTCCAAGTACGAATCTTGTTACGAAAATTTGCTGTTTTAATTCCTTTAGGTGTTTTTACCCACTTACCTTGACGATAAAGTTCTACACACATCAGCTTAAATTCAGTCGTATAACGCAAAATGTACCCTCCTTACTGGGTGTCCAGTAAAGAGGGTACATTTCAAGAAGCCGATGCTCTCTTAGGTCCCTTTTTCTTATCATATTCTTTTCAGCAATTCAGAGTCATCCCAGCTATGCTGGGATAAAGTTTTCTGCCTCATTTTTCCCAGGCATTTATATGCCTCAAGTAAAACTGCTTTTTCCTGAGCTAATCCATTCATCAATGGATGCTTTTTTGAAACGCCATTGCCGCCCAATTCGCACAGCCGGGATTCCCCTTCCCGACCGGATCCAAAAATGGACAGTTACGGAGCTTACCCCTAGATATTTTGCTACTTGTTCGATTGAAATCCATTGATCTTTAACGTCTGCCATATGTACCAATCCTCCATATTCTCCAAATTCCTTTTCTGCATTGCATAGAACGTGCACCAGAATTCCACTATTACAGTACCATACCGACATCTATTTTTCACTTCTCAATTTCTTACATTATTTTGTAATAGTTTTTATTCAAAAAATTGATTTTCTCTATATCCTTGTCCAAATAAGGACGTTCTGGGCAATCAATTTCCGGTATGTTCATTTTTTCTTTATCTTTTACGGGATCTATCGTTTTTTATGCACGTTTTTTTCTTTTCCCCCATCAAGTGAATCTTTTTCCTATCTGGTTATACCTAATACATCTACTAGTTGATTTCTCTAATCGCAGCGCCTCTTTTCATGGAAACGCCAAAGCGCTTCGTAATCATCTCTTTATTTTACTAAACAAAGAGACTTTATTATTATACTATAGTTCGAATTGTATGGGACTTTAAAAAAATTGAAAAATACGCTATAACAAATAAATATTACTTGCAATAACTTTTTTATCAAAAAGTTAGGGTTAACCATTGGGTTCTCATAAGAAAAAACTCCCCACAGAAGACGTTACCATCCTTCTTTGGGGAGTTCCTACATGAGGGGACCGGCAGCAAACCAACATCCACCCATTCATTTCAACTGAAATAGCTTTTTCCCGATTTAATCCATTCATCAATATCCGAGATCCGAAAACGCCATTGACGGCCAATACGGACAGCAGGGATGTCCTTTCCCGAGCGGATCCAGAAACGTATGGTCACAGCGCTGATGCCAAGATATTCAGAAAGTTCCTCAATGGAGATCCACTGTTTCTCAATCTTTGACATAGAGCATCCTCCTTTCCGTGATTTGATGGGCCATGCCTTCGCAAAGTAAGCAGAAATCATTATAGCAGATTTATATTTCCTTTTCAATTGATTTTAATATATTATTTGATATTTATATTTATTTTATTATTAAATCAATTATCAATTATATAATTTTTTCTTTATACTGAAATTGTTTATTCTTATTCCATCTTTCACTATGATTCTTTTATTCTATTTGTAAAAGATGAAAATTTCATGAAGATTTTACTCTTGCCAATTCATCATCGCGATTTTCTTCTGTTTTCTCTAAATCTCTTTTGTTTTTACCTTTTTATTGTAGTGAATGCATCCTATCAAAACAACAAGTTCCAATCTATAGGAATAGCAAGATCTACAAAATCATAAGAAAAAAATTATTTATGAATGCATGAAAGAAGCGGGGCCTATTCTCTTATGCCCCGCATTTATCATCCGATACGAATCAGCAGCCATTTTCAGGCTGTCATACGAGTTCACTTCTTCCGGATTCAATCCATTCATCAATCTCTTCAATCCGAAAGCGCCATTGACGGCCAATCCGGACAGCCGGAATATCTTTTCCCGAACGGATCCAAGAGCGAATGGTCACGGCACTGATACCAAGATACTCAGACAGCTCTTCAATGGATATCCACTTATGGTCCACCATCATCCTCTCCCATCTCTTTCCGTATTGATAACCATGATACAGCTTCATGTTTATTACGGTTATTATGGTTATTATGGTATTTATTTTCTTTAGTTGGTATTATACTACAAAAAGAAATATAATAAAAGTTGCAATTTTCTTACTTATTATCAAAAAAAACGCTAATATATTAAATTATATAAAATTATACGAAATTATATAGGATAATATATATATTTTCTTTTTCCTTATAGTTTTTATTATTCGCACAAAAAAGAGACCCCTAAGCTTAATGATGCTTACTGAACCAGCCTCAGGGTCCCTCACTTTTTACCCGATTCTATAAAAAGTCTTCCGATCCTGTAGACGGAGGAATATGTGCACACGCCTTTGTTCAGGCGCTGAAATTGCTTCTTCCTGATTGGGTCCATTCATCGACGTCCTCGATCTTGAAGCGCCACTGACTGCCAACCCGAACAGCTGGAATATCCTTTTTCGAACAGATCCAAGAGCGATTGGTCACGGTACTGACATCAGGATATTCAGAACGTTCTTCAATGGATATCCACTTTCTTTAAATTTGAGATATAGCCAGCCTCTCCTTACATGAAATCCATGAGTGACTGAGAAGAAGACGCATCTCGATTTCCTTGGCATCCTGAGAAAAGCCTGACGCGCATTTATGAGCAGATGGCAATCCTTTTGACCTCTTATTCATGGCGTATTCCGCAGCCCAGCAAATCGTATAAAAAGATGAAATCAGTCCCCACCTTTCGTCATCGTGTCCGAATCCCAAGTCCTCATCAAAAAGAAATCATCTTTCTTATGATTCTTCATATCTACTTTTTCTTATCATTCTATTCATCCTTTGATGATTTAGATTGTACTAAAATTTAAATTACATGTAAATTTAGTATTTTCTAATTATAGCGATATCCATAGTAGATAAGGATCCACCCGCAGGATACAAACACATTGTCTTCATCGCAAAAAAGACCCTGCCCTTTTTCAGGCAGAGCCTTCTTTCCCATGGAAAAAGAGGAAAAAATCGGTCAATCATCGAAATTGCTTTTTCCTGATTTGATCCATTCATCAATATCCTTGATTCGGAAACGCCACTGCCGCCCCACCCTTTTTCCAGGCAGGTTCTTTCCACTGCGCAGCCAGTAGCGAACCGTCACAGGACTGACACCGATATATTCGGCGACTTCTTCAATATTGATCCAACGCTCTTTATTTTCATTCATAAGCCCTCGCAATCTACGGCCGCCAGAAAAATCAATTCTGGCTCCTACCGCCCTGCACAGTTCATCCTTATGGAAGGTATGAACCCCTACGACGCTCACCGTATCTCTTTCAGGAATCGTGCTGCGATTTATTTTTTGAATGATGACGATTTATCTTTCATTGAATCATTCTTATATCAAATATATTATATAGTAAATATTTTATAACTTAAAGTTTTGTCCTTTATATCACGATGTTAAAGTAATATTAAGTACCAAGTTTTACAATTTATAAAAATCTACATCTTTTATTTATCAATTTGATAACAAACCCTCCAAATTGTAGACAACTCTTCTCCACGCCTTCCCAAAATCAACATTTGCAATTCTTGTCATTTTAGATTATAATCTTTCATATCCCTGTGTGGCTTGACGCGGGGATCTTTATGCGGATGTGGCGGAATTGGCAGACGCGCTAGACTTAGGATCTAGTGTCTTCGACGTGCAGGTTCAAGTCCTGTCATCCGCACCAAAAAAGGACCTATCGCTTTGAGCGACAGGTCCTTTTCCTTTTTCATTTACACCAAACGACGTTCATAGGGATCACTGCTGATTCCCTTTTTTAGGATTTGTTTGGCCCATTCCTGGGCGCAAAAGAGGGAATGGTCCTTATAGTTGCCGCATTCCTTTTCCTTTGTTCCCGGCACGTCTTCCCATTTTGTCGTTACAATAAGTTCCAACGCTTCCTTGAGGGCTTTTGCCACGTCCCTGGGATCATGGTGGCCCCAGCACAGGAGATGGAAACCTGTGCGGCAGCCAAAGGGAGAGCAGTCAAGATATCCTTTGATGCGAGGGCGTAGATAAAGGGCCAAAAGATGCTCTAAGGTATGCATGCCCCCTGTAGGGATTTCTTCTTTGTTTGGCTGGGCCAGGCGGACATCAAAATTGGAGACAATATCGCCGTGTTCCCCTTGTTCTTCCCCAATGAGACGTACATAGGGGGCAATGACCTTTGTATGGTCAAGGGTAAAGCTTTCGATGATAACTTTTTCCATGATTGTTCCTTTCCGCGTTATCGCATGACAGCAAAAGTCGTACATAAATCAAAACTCCCCACCCTCTTTGAGGATAGGGAGCTTACAGTTGAAGTGGTGAACTTACCCATACCACATACGAACCTCACCGTACTGGTATCACAGGACTTTTTTACAGTCCGGATCCGTCGGGAAGTCGCATGAAAATAAAGGCCATAGCACAAGACACGGCTATGCCTTTATTATATCATCAATCTTCGATTTCATACACCCTTGGCAGGTTCTTCTTTTGCGTTCTCCGCCGTTGCTTTCGTCAGTACGGTCTTTACCACAAACACCAGCCCTTCCATGACCAGCGGCAGAACGATGCCATCACGGACGCGGCACCAGCCGGATTCCTGAGGAGCCTGTGCCTTCACCTTTTCAGAAAAGCCATCTACGGCATTTTCAATGATTGGCATAACTTGTTCCAGCAGAGTGTTGGTGACCTGGTCTTTCAGTTCATCGGTCACGACATCGACATTCAGCACATCAACAATATTGTCTCTCACATCAGTCCATTTACTCATGATTATTTTCTCCTTTTCAACTTTCGCAGCATACGGTTACTGGATGCTGCATTCATAGTCCGTTACACCTCTGGCAATTGCCCTGGCAAAATCATCCTGCTTTTCTTCCAGCAGCTGTTCATCATCATCATTGGAAATGAAAGCCAGCTCAACAAGGACCGCCGGAGCATCGGTGTTAGTCAGTACATAGAGCCCATTGACACCGGGCGTAGCCGTTTTAACGCCGCGGTCTACAGTCCCCAATGCGTCAACAATCTGATTCTGGATGCAGGCTGCCAGAGCATGACCGGCAGAGCTGCCTGCACACGCCCATGTTTCTGTACCGGTTGCGGAAGCTGCTTCTGCGGAATTGCAGTGGATAGAGATGAAAAGATCTGCACCACTGGCATTCGCCTGATCACAGATTTCTTCAAGGCTGTCGCACTGGAAGACGTTCGTCACACCTACACCAGCAGCCTTGAGATAGTGAGCAACAAGGTCACCCACTGCCAGTGCTACATCGCACTCACGCAGCCCAGTATTGCCGTTCACCGCGCCCGGGTCCGGATTGCCATTGGGTGCATGGCCAGGATTAATAAATACGTTCATTTATTGTCACCTCCTTTCGGTGTGGAGCCCTTGATTGTGCCGCCGATGTATCCCAAAAGGCCGGTCACAATGCTCATGGCCAAATTATCGAGCCCATAAAAAATAGCCATTATCAGGCTCGCTGAAAGAGCAATAATGACTAGAATGTTTTCGATATCAATTTTTTCAAACTGGAACAACTCAACCACCGCCTTACACGTCATCCGGAAGCTTGTGCGGAAGGCTGCTAAAGCGCTTATAGATTCCGCTTACAATACCGTTCCCTCCAAGGTCACAGTATGCGGCATACATTGAGCCCATGATTTCCACCGTATTAATCGGGGCATATCCTTTTTCAAGGCATGTCTCCATTCCAGTGATAAGACGGTCGCGTAGCAGGGCCTGCACTCCCTTGACCAAAGCTTCATTTCGTACTTCCTTTTCGTCTTCTTGCTCTTTAATGCGTTTTCGCTGCTGTTTCCACTCATACAACAGGATGCCTGAAAATAAGGATGGCACGCCTGCTAAAAGAATCTGCCACCAATCCACTATTTAGCCTCCTTAGTTGTGCTGTCGGCGGTCTTGCCCGGTTCAGCATCCTTGGGCGCTTCTTCCTGGTAAAGGCAGCACTTCGGATTCTGGCAGGTACCGTCATCACGTAAAACCTTCAAGCAACGAACACATCTCTTCTTGAGTTTAAATGCCATGATTGTGGTCCTCCTTTTATTCGTTCAATGCTTTCATATCCGAATCAAACTGTGCATCGAGATTTGTCAGTTCAGTTCTGAGTTCGTTCTGAGTATCCGCATCACCGGCAAGAGCCGCAGCCAGATAATACTTCATGAGTTCTTCTTTGTCAGATTCATACGTAGACTGCAGCTCTGCCTGTTTTTTTGCTTTCTGCTCCTCGGCTGTTGGCTCCGGTGCAATGTATGCGGTCGGCTTACCATCTGCACCTCGTACATATTCGCCAGTCAGGTACTGGTTATAATCTGCTGCGGAAATGACATCTACGACAGCTGCATCCTCGAACAAATCTTTAGCCTTTTCCGTTAAGGAAGCCAGCTTTCCTGTATTCTTGTCCTTGCCAGGGTCAAAGTCGCAGATCAGCGAACCAACGCGCTTGCCATCTGCATCGAACCCCGCCACGTAGTAATCAACGTTCGTACCGTTCATTCATTAATCCTCCTATAGTAAAATGGCCTCCGTAAAGGAGGTTTTTTATTATGCGTAAACCAAATGGATACGGCTGCATCAAACGGCTGTCCGGTAACCGGAGGAGGCCGTTTGTTTTTGTAATATCGGAGAATGGTAAGCAAAGACCTGTTGAATATTTTACCAACCAGATTGACGCTGAAATCTTTCAAGCTGATTACAACAAAACTCATAACCATCGCTCCCTTCCTGGTCATCAAATCACATTGGAAGAACTGTACCATCGGTGGCTGCCAGCACACACGGCAGATACCTCGCCATCAAAATCGACACTGTGCAGCTATGAAAATTCATTCAAGCATCTCTCATCCCTGCACCAGGAACCGTTTGCCAGTCTGAAATACATGGACTATCAAAGAATCATAGATGATATGAGAAAAAGCGGGCTGTCGTACAGCTCGCTTAAAAAAGTACGGTCACTCATTTCATTACTTTCTCAGTATGCCAGTAAAATCGAGCTAGCCAACAAGAACTATGCTCCTCTCTTATCCATCGGAAAGAACAAGCAGGTCCGCCCGCACAAGCCGTTTAGTCGGCAGAAGATAAACCGTTTATGGAAAGCAGTTTGCAATGATAACGTTGATACTGTGCTGATATTGCTTTATACGGGTATGAGAGTCGGAGAACTGCTCCATCTCCATAAGTCAGACGTCAACATCCGGCAGCGTTTCATCCGGATCACCAAGAGCAAAACCGTTTCCGGCATCCGGATTATTCCCATCCATCCCAGAATCCTTCCATTGATAATTGCCAGGATGGATTCTCCCGGAACCACTCTTCTGAGTGACACCAACGGGAATCCATATGACTACAGTCGCTATTGCATCATCTGGCGCTCAGTCATGCAGCTCATCAACGCTGCCGGCCATACAACACACGATTGCAGGCATACTGTCACAACCCTGCTTGACAATGCCGGGGCCAACGAAACTGCCAAGCGGCGCATCTTAGGGCACGCGGGCGGCGATGTCACCGAGCGCGTCTATACCCACAAAAATATTAGGCAGCTCCGGAAATGCATTGAACTATTAAAATAATGTTACTAATACGATACTGTAAAGCAGATGGCAACCACGATTTCACTATATATTTTGTGATTTCGTGGTTGTTACTACTGTTTCCAGCAAATCTGATGAAAATACGGTGATTCCAGAATTACTGATTCCCAGAAATGTCCACAACCAGCGTAAATGCTGGATTGCAATAAAAGAAAATCTTTTCAGGGACCGTGCATATTCTCCATAGTTCTCTCCTCCAAAAGCAACCAGTATACAGTGGGTATATCCAAGAAGCAATAACGCGTTCAGCTTCCCTATCGCATTTACATCTAACTGGACGCTAATTCCATGTTCAGAAGCTCCTGGCACTGGATATTATACTTTTTTGGAAGTTGTTCGGAATGGTATGACAGGAGCAACAATCAATACATACTCTGGCAGTGGTCAGATATTAGATCATACAATTAGGGCTATCGCCATAGGATGGTAAACAGTGGGGAAGTAGTTATGAATCGCAAACTCTTACGCTACCGATACAAAGCAAGATATTGGTCATTATCGGGATGCACGAAGGCACTACAAAACAAACGGTTTCTTACTCACAATCGGAGAATAAATGGGTTGGTTCAGATAGCTCTCTTTATTTGTTTTATATTGCTATTTGCAAATAGCAAGAAAGGAAAGCGTTTCAGGTTCTTTATTAAGGCTAGATGTGACCATCGTCCCACTCAGACCGTTATACTGCGCTGAAACGCCGTAATGCTGGATATACCCATTAAGCATAGTGGAGGACAGCGGTAATGTGAAAGAACCAGAGCCATTGATGATTTGGAAAATTCCCCACTGTATAATTAGCCCGCCGAAAAAGGAGCCCAGGCAAACATACCCATTTTGTGCGATATTGTACTTCACTCCGGATGCCGTCAGCACCATCTTGAGAAGCTGCCCGAACCAGCTACCTGTTTCAAGCGCCGTAATGGCTGTGATGGCCGTAGTGAGGGCCAGCTTTTTGATGATGTCATCACCGAGTGTTGCGATTTTCTCAAACAGCTTAAACCGGTTTTCGTGAGCAGCGTCTGATTCGTCGTGCCCCTTCAGCGCCTTTCCTCCGGATTCATCTAATTCTTGAGCCTTTGCGTCGATTGCGTCCATATTGGCATTGATATCAGCAATGTCAGCAGCATCGTTGTAATCCGGCTTAATCAAATTTAAAAAAGCAGTTCTCAGTGCCATTGATTTTCCTCCTATTCAACATCTTTAATCATCGAGTCTTTCCAAGTCCTCGTCTTCATATATTCCCAGTCATGGCGCAAGGCATAGTTATCAGCCCATTCGATTCCTTGTTCTTCCTCCCAAGTTCTAGCCTTCAAGTTTTTCCAAAATAGTGGATAGTAAAAATTCCGCCAGACGTTATAGTCATAGCGGAATTCATAATCAATATGAGCTGGTTTAATTTGGTCGACAGCTGCGACAAGGTCGTCAGTATAAGGGGCTGGTTCCAAATAATGCCGAAATGCATATGTAATCGTCGCGTCTCCATCGTATTCTGCGAGACAATCTCCTGTGTAGATTCCGTCGCAAATTTGCTGTATAACCGTCATCGACGCAAATCGCTTCGCTAGCCAGGCAGACTGGATATTCACCCGTCGAGCATCCAATGTTGCGTCTTTGCCAGGCCTAAGCCCCAGGTCTTTTTCTAAGACGCTGCAGCCATGCTCATCCAGGCGGTCAAAAAACATGTTGTTGTAGTCCTGGTCTAATTTTTCGTTTGCGCTTTTCATATCTGTATCAACGGCGGCATAAAGGGCTTTAACCCACGGGTCCTGCCTATACCACGCATGCAGCGCACGCAGCATGACTTTATCAAGCATAGGTAACATCTCCTAACACTGCGACCGATTCTTTCGGGATGACGATATTTGATGTCCCGCCGTTCACCTGCAGGTCTGCATAGTCAAGGACGCCCGTGGTTCCAATGATGGCAGCGCCAATTCTGGCGCAACTTATATAGTCTGTTTCAGCCTCTGTCGCGGCGAATGCCTGCGACTTAATGTACTGCTCAATCGCAGCCGTAATATTTTGTTTGATTTCCTCTAAGTCTTCAGATACAGATACAGATACAGATACAGATACAATATCAGCAGCCTTCACTGTACAGACTGCACCGACTGGAGCCTGTCCATCCCCGCGCCCTGTTTGGCCAGGGTCAATATAATCCTGCACCGCCTTCACGAGAGTTTCCGACGCCGGCTTATTGTCGTTCCCGATGATTACGACCTTAACAGTATTCTTACCAGCCCAATGCGGAAAAACGCGGGCATGGCCGACACCGTCCACAGCCTTCGCCCAAGCTAGATAGTGATATTTGTTGCCACATGTTGCAGGAATCTGTAGTTTTTCGTAATAGCGCTTCCGAAATTCGTCATCAGTTTCGACGGCATATCCACCTTCAGCCGGCGCCGGATTCGTAACGGCACCGATGCCGTTAATTGTAACGGGCATCTTAACAATCGTGTCTGCTGCGACATTTCCCTCTGTCCCTGGGCTGAGTGCCTTAACAATCACGGTATCACCCTGGGCAACTGTTTTAGTTTCGGCAGCAGCAAATTGCACCCCGTCTTCGGTTTCAAAAAGATCTCCTCGGATGATTCGACCCGTGCCAGCAATGATTTTTACAGTTGCTGTCGCACTAACCGCGGCGTTGCGCATGATTCCAACTCGTTGCATGCACCAAGCATCTAATTCAGGACCTTCTAGATTATCAACGTTCTGTTTCTCCTCGATTAGGAAGGCTTTTTTCCACAACTGATACTGCCCGAAAGAAACTCCGCGCGTAATGTCGTAGGTTGGGAATCCTTCAGTTTTTTGATAGTCGTCCGACACACCTTTCAGAATCGTATTGTGAATTTGGTTAATCGTATACATTCTCATTCACCTCAATTTCCGTTCCGTCATGCATCACTGCGGTGAAGCTGAAAATGCCTGTCTGTCCGGAAAATGTCCAATCCTTCGTTTCCTTCACGACAGGGCATGTTTTCAGCAGGTCATCAGATATTTGTCGTTTGATCGTTGCAATAGCGACTGAGCGCGGCAGTCGATAGCCAACCAATCCGTTGGTGTCGACCCCAAAATATCTGTCGTAAATTGCATATTTGTTTTTAACCGTATTAATGAACAACCTGATATGCTGCTGAATGCTCTCTGTCAGCGTGCATTCACGGTTAAATCCTGAATTAAAGATGAATCGTCTCTTTCTCCAATCAAAATAGGGGCTTCGACCTAATGTCGTTGCCCCTATTGTTGCTTTAACGGTCGACGTTTCCATTGATGCAACCGCCAAATCATTTAAATCAATGTCAGATGGAAACATTGCTCCACCTCCTTACACGATGATATCAACGATGAAGAACCGTTGATTGTCTGTTGTAGGCGCTACCATCACACGGTTCCCTGGCTGCCAGTCATCAATGGGATGCAGCGTGACATGCCCGTTCGCTGAGTTGGATGTTGAGTAGCTGCTGCCACCGTGAGAAAACCCGCCGGAACATGGCCCCGTCGTCAAATTCCCGTTTTGAGATTCCTGGTCAATCGTAAAGTCGCTTGAGCGTTGCAGAATATGCCGGCAGATGTATCCGTTACGTTTGTCAATAATATAAGCGCCATCTTGGATTGATATCTTCCAGTCATCTCCTATCTGCAGAATCACCCCAATGCAATTAGAAATAGGCTTCGGATTGTCCCGCTTCTTAAATTGATTAGCAATGTCTTGAGCCCATGTATCAGCCATTTTCTACCACTCCTTCTGCATTGTCCTTTGTTGACTGAATTTCAAGCGTCATGAAGTGATTGAGATTGTCGTATGTGTGATAAGCAGATAGAACTAAAAAATCTCCGACTAGACCGAGTTCCGCACTATTAAAGCTCAAGACGCGCCCAGACCGCACTTCATCAGATCCGAAAAGATTCAGCCGTTTGCTGATTTTCTTTCTGCAGAGCTCCTTCAGCTTTTGGTTCGCAATCTTCTGAGCATCTGCTTTTTTCTTGTCAGTTACGTTCTCGTAATGAACGACTTCGCCGTATACCCTTGCTGCGTCCTTGTTTTCGGCAGTTGCGATAACAGCGGCATCTTTTTCGTGACCGGATGTGATAACGACCTTGGTCACAATGTCTTTGACGCTGCTTTCCGCGGTGTAGTCTCCGATGACGTCTGTCACATCAAAAGGCGTCTCATTCGGAGCAATTTGGTATGTTGCCTTTACCTTCAGCTCATCCCGCTTCGTGATGCAGAGCTTATCCATCCTGACTTCCATCCGGTATTCAACCCCTGTCGCAGCAGTTTCCTGTGCAATGATATCCTTCAAGGCCTTGGAAATATCGTCCCCGTTGTAGATCTTATTAATCACTGTATTCATTTCCGCAAGTTCTCCGATTTGGATGCCCTTGCTGTCACAAATCCTTCTGATGCCGTCTGATGCCGTACAATCAATTAGCTGCACGAACACCTGATCCTTGTTCAAAAACCAAGCGTAGTCATATGCCTTGTATTTAAACTTTGATAGTCCTTCTTGAGATTCTTCCTCGATGATTCCAGTGAAAACAGTAACTCCGTTGTTTTCAAAGCAAATCTTTCCGCCGAACTCCAAAAGGTTTCCCTGGTAATTACCGTCCAATGGATTCTCGATCAAGTCAAACGTAAACTCCTCGCCCAGTTGGTCAATCTGATCACTCCGTGAATAGTTGCTTGTTATTGCCGTGATATCTTTAGTCATGCCACCATAGGAGTAAGTCAGTTTAAAATCATTCATTCAATCACTCCTTCGGCTGCTTGATCATCAGCAATATTCACCGACGGTTTCTTATATTCGCGGAAGTCAATCTGGAACTTTATGTCATTATTCCTTTCTTGGTGATATGTGAAATTATCGATCGTGCAAAGCATGTCTAGCTTCACCGCCCCAATCGTTTCGACGAACATCAAGCGGAAAACGACTCCTTGCCGGCGCCATTTTTCTATCCAGTTGACGTAATCCCAGCCATTCCTGAATGTTGCCCCTGCTCTGATGAAGGAGTAGTTTTTACTGACAGGGAAGATGCTGGAGAATGAGAGCGTGCGGAGCTTAGGAGCTCCAATCACATTGATGTCTCCCGTGACAGAGGCAAACGTATCGTTCGCCTGTGGACTATTGACTTCAGGCAGGTCCCCCGGAATAACTGGGAAGATGATACTGTCTCCAATATTGTCGACCTTCAGTACGATATTAATTCTAGAGCGCAGGACAGAAGTGAGGTCAGAATATGCTGCGCCGGTATACTGCCTCAAGATGTCCATCAAGATACTCATGCCCTCACCTCCTAGCTATTATCAATGGCATCGCGGACCTTTTTCGCGATATACTCGCCCGTCTGCCGCATATACTCTCTATTTCCAATGACGTTCCCTTGGACCGTTAGATTAACCGTTACGCTTCGCCCACCGCCACCATTATTAACGAGCTGCAGAAGTTCTTGATGCGGCATGATCTGGCTGCCAGACGGTAGCGTGATAAGTTCGCCGCCGTTTTCGTTGACGTAGGTCGGCCCACCTCTAAAAAACGGCGTTCCAAGGGCATTATGATCCGGACTATCTCCAGCTCCTCCGCCTCCGCCGAACGATGGGAACTTAATGGAGCTGATTTTAGAAGCGATCCTATCGATTATATCAAGGATGAAGTTGAGTGGAGCCATTGCAATATCTTTTAGCCCTGTGAATATTCCAGAAAAGATTTCAACGATATTAGTCCAAGCGCCCTCCCAGTTCCCGGTGAAGACATTCACGATAAAGTCAATGACACTAGCGCTGATATTGATCACATCGCTCAAAACAACGCCAATGACATCAACGGCAGCTCCAACAATGGCGGTAATCAACGCCCATTGTGCCTCCATTACTGGAGCAAGGACACCCGCAACGATTTCAGCTAACTCAAGGAGTCTTGCGCCGAACTGATTCACCGCATTCCGAAAAGGCTCACTCTGCGTATAGAGTGTGTAGAAGGCAACGGCCAAAACGCCGATTGCAGCCGCAACCAAGCCAATGGGATTAAGCATTGATGCAAATTGTAAAAGTCCGCCGGCTGCCTTGATGCCTGTGAATAGTTTTTGCAGCGTCGTGACCTTGCCAATAATACCGTTGATAACGTTAAAGGCAGCAAACCCCGTCGCGATTCCCGCAATAATTGGTCCAACATTTTTGACCAGCTCCATAAAATCTTGGAAATGCGTCACTAGAAATTCAATGCCGCTTGCAATGCTTTCTACGATGCCAGGCAATTGCGCAGCAAGATTTGTTGCGAACTGCTGGATTGTCGGCAGCATTTTCTCAAACTTCTCGGTCAATGAATCAAGGACAGGCTCCAGAGCCTTTCCCAGTGGCGTGGTTAGGACAGCGAAAGCGTTCATAAGCTTCGTCTGCATTTTAACGAGCTTTTTCCCGACCTCTTCCTGCATATCGCCGTAATCGTTCATGATGGCAGCTGCCTGACCGGCGTCGGTCTTCCTCATGGCTTCATTGACGCCACCAACGTTTTGAGCAAGGACTTCCGCAATCATGGCAGCACGTTCATCCGCCGTTCCAACCTTGATTATTTCCTTTTGATAGTCATCAAGAGAAATGCCCACACGCTGCAGAGCGCCAACGTTGCCCATCATAACCTTACCAATCATATTTGCGACGTTCACAGCGTCTTCCTGCGTCGCGTTTAACCCTTTTTGATTGACAAGTAGGTCTAGCATACCACCGGACACTTTTTTAATCTGTTCCTCAGTCATCTGGAACGTTCCTAGCTGTGCCATGCCGGCAATGGTTACTTCGTCTCCTATGACGCCGACCGTTTGCAGCTGAGATGCGTAATTCTGAAGGGATTTAGCCGCTTTTTCGGCAGCACCCGCTCCTTGTACCTGGATATCCTTTACGTTTCCAAGGATTGTCACTAGTTTTGTTTCTGCAGCAATTTGAGCATTTGCCTTTTCGATAGATTCCTCGGCAAAGGACTTGATGCCAGCGATAGCAAGTCCAGTTCCAATCGCTGCCAGTCCAGCTCCAAATTTTGCAACGGAGTCAGCCAAGGAAAGGAACTTTTGATTCGCTCCGCCCGCAAAGGAATTAACCATATTGGTTGCATTTTTAATTTGTCTCGTTGTCTTTTTGGTTTCGGCAGTCATTTTCCTGAGCGGCTGCGAAAATTTGTCGACTAGCGTCAAAAGGACGTTAATACCTCTGGCCATGCTTATCCTCCTTTCCCTGGCATATTGTTCAAAACTTTTTGCTGTTCCCCTGCCACCATATCTGCATGCAGTTTAAAAAACTCCCATTCCAGAGGAGTCAGCGATTCCAATTCCCTAATACTGTGGCCGCGCTCAATATAATAGCGGATGATGATGAGGTCGCGGTCCACATTCATCAGTTTTTTAGTTGATCCGTTCCGGCCCCGTTCATGTAGAATTTTGACAAGATTGCCTGCCCAAAATTAACAATCCCCTCGATGTTGTCGCCGAAAATAAGTGGTACGACATCATACGGCTCAACCACGCCAGCACGCAGTTTATCGTCATGCAGCAAGGGAACACTGTCGTAAATCAATTGCACAATAGCTTCGTAGTTGTCCTTGAGTTCTCGGCTCCCTTCAGACAGGGCATTTGCAACATCCAAAACCTTGTCGATTGGTAGCTTCTGGACCATAAAGGTCATGCCAATCTCAGGCGCCTCAATCGGAAAAAAGGAATTTCTGTCATTTTCGCTCTGCAGTTTTCTGCGGAGCAGTTCATCTAAGGTTGCTTTCATGTTTTCCTCCGGTCAAAAAGAAAAGCGGGTTTCCCCGTTTTCAATCAAATTTAGTTAAAGTCATTCATAGTGTCCGTGTTTTCGTATCCGCCGGCACGGAAAGGAATGGACTCTTCCCCGACCTTTGAGTTCTCGAAAGAAGCCATATTGAATTCGTCGAACGTTACATTATTGAGCCTGACGCGCTCCATACCGGTAACGCTCGGGTCTGAAATTTTCGATACCAGGTTGATTTCCGGCATGTCCATCGATGTAACCCCATCGTCAAGCAACTTCAAAACGGTGGAATCAACTTTGTGCAGAACCATGGTTCCTTCGATGGATGCTCCGACATAGCGACGCTGTTTGATGGGGTTTCCGTTTTCATCAATGTCTTCATATTCAAGTTTAACCTTGCATTCAAAGCTCTTGACATTAGCTAGCAGCTTGTCGTTCATCCAGAGTCGTCCATTGGTACCCCGAATGATTTTGTTGGTAACTCCTTTGTTCATGCTTTATCCTCCTTATTCCATTGTGATAACAAATTTGAGGTCTTCGATAGCATCAAGGATCTTCACAGTTGCAGCCAAAAAGATGGTCGTTTTAAATGCCATGCTGCGGACCTTTTCTTCCGTCCAGTCGACAGCTTCGCTCTTGCCAACGGACAGCCATGCGTTTCGCTGAGCTTCCACATCGATGAAAGCCTGGTTGCCTTTTGTTCCGGCAATGTCATTGCCGGTGTAATCAGGATCCATGATTTCTTCCTTCGCCAACTCCTTAAAATATGCATTTACTGAGTCAATAAAGAGTTTCTGGTTCGAAAGGTAGTTTTTATATTTTCCCTGATATTTCTGTTTAAACGTTGTCGCAATATCCTCAATGACAAGGTTCATGGACTCCACGATGATGATATGACTCATGTCTTCCGTGTCCGTGCTAGTGAACGTCGTCAAGCTGTTCACACCTTTAGCGATTTTAACTTCATCATCGTCAACAATCAGGACGAAATAGCCTTTGTCAATCCACTCGTCAGTACTGACTTCATCGGTTTCGATGTCTGCAACATCGGCAAGATCCTCGAGGACGTAAGACGTGCAGGACCGATTCATCGGAAGGTTCGCCAGCAAAGCGCAGAGGCGCGGCAGATATTCATTCATCGGCACAACGACATTGCTCTTTATGCCTTTTGCGTCCGTTTGAATCTCAGTTACCGTAGGATTCTTCGCGTTGATGACGTATTTAGAATCGGCCGTTGTCGCGTCGAAGACAACGGCGACCGTATGCTTCATCTTGCCTTTTTTGGTTTCGTTGTAATCAACCACATAACTGGCAAGGGGCTGCTGTTCGCCAGGGTCAGTCGTGCAGACGTAATTGTATTTGCATTTAGCCAGGACCTTCAAGGCATCCTTGAAATCTCCTTCAGTTGGCAGACTAATGACGATCACCTTGTTCACCGCAACAAGAAAGCAGCGTTCGATGATCCTCATATTTTCTGCAGTATAGTCTTTAGAAATCAAATCCATGGAAGAGCGATACACTTTTTTGGTAATCGCATCGCTCCTGAGTGTGTCATCACGAATGATGATGGCTGCAACGCCACGTTCAGACCGCTTGATAGCAGAACGAGCAAGTTGCTTAAAAATAACTTCAATTGTTGGCAGTCCCATTTCGTTCACTCCTTATCTAAATCTTCTTTCTTGTAAACGGCATCTTTCTCGTCACCAATCACATTCCCAGAGCTCCGTCCCAAATCAGTTGACGGTCTGACATTTGGGACAAACTCGATCTCCGTGATGTAATCAGCGTCTGGCAGTCTGTCATCATTCTGGACGAGCAGGACCGTGAAAGCAATTTGGAGGGCCTTATCCCTCTGACTGATTTCAGCGTGCAGATCATCATTTGCCTGGATGACAAAGTCATAGAGTTCATCTTCTTCGTCGTCGCTCAGTCGCGTCGTACCCTGCAACATCCTAATCAACTCGTCCCGTTTGTGAATCAGGTCAATATAGCCGGTATATGTGTTGGCAGCAAAGTAATAGAGCCTCATCTCAAGGGCATCGCGATAGTAAGTTCCCACACGACTCGTATCGACATCTTCCAGGTCGATAAAAAAACATGGCCGGTCAAATCCTTTGCTAATATCTGTATTTGTGACGTCAATCTTCGGATAGGTGGCATTCAGCAGCTTTGTCAACCTCTTAATCACTTGAATCGGGGAGATCATAGGAATCCACCTTCTTCCAGAAGCTTGTCAACATAAGCGTCCGCCATGCCTTCAAATTCGCTCTGGAATGCTGTTTCCGCTTTGGCCATGGTATGTCTTCCCTTAACCATACGTTCAGTCTTTACCGCATGCTTTTCCCCTGGCAAGTGCCGCCAAAGAACATGTCCATGCTCATACAGATGCGCATGAGGAGCCTTGTTCACAACACGAACAGAAAATTCATTATTTCCATAAATATAGGGCCGCCCCCTGGACAGCCCTTTGACAAGATTCCCCGTTTTGGAATGCTTAATTTCCGAGCGATATGCAGCCCTTGCAGATGCTCGCATCCGATTCCCTGCACGTCCCATGAACGACTTTGTCTGCTTAGGGAACTTGTCCTTAGCCAGTTCCAGGAAGTCGTCGCTCAGCTTAGTAAACTCCTTCAAATCAAAATGGATTTCCATCACTGAATCACTCCTTCCGTGAAGATTTCTAATCGTTCGTGGTTTGCATAAGGGTCCAAGATGTAGACAATGTCGAAACGTTGCCCGCCGTACATGATATACATATCTGTCGTGAGGTCCGGACGATAGCGAATCACAAATTTGTGAGTTACCCGCGTAAGTACCGTATCAGCGACACGTCCCTGAAGCATGTTCCCCGTTTGCGGAATGATGGCCGCATATACGACATCAACCAATTCAGCGGCTATGTCATACTGCCCGAGTTCATTTTCCATTCCTTCCACCGTACGAAAGATTTCGATTTGCCGATTGAGCATACTGGTAAGATTAGCGGTTTGCTTTCTGTGCATAGTCAGGTCCTCCTTCCAGTCCAGTGTAAGAATGCTGATCCAAAATCGAACGCACCGTCGGATTAACCTCTGCGCTCTGGACCGTAAACTGTCGAACATCGTAGAGGTCTGCAACAAGCGCCATAACGGCGAGGGTTATGTCTTCGTAGTCATCTAATTGAGCATCCGTAAGACCGGTATAGGATGTGACGTAAGTTACGGCAGCGGCAAGCATCGGTTTTAGCATCGTGGCAGCGCTGCCGTCCGCTCTGACGTACTCCTGAAGGAATTCAGCTGTCAGCTCCGATACTTTCATACGTCATCAAGCCTCCTTCGCAGCTGGTCTTTTCCTGGACGGCTTCTTTTTTGGCTCATCTTCTACAGGTTCGGGAACATCCGGTTCGGCCCCATCCGGGTCTGTTTCTTTTTCGGAAGTTGCTTCTTTTATCTCTACTTCCCCTTCAATTACTGCGAACCCGGCCCGAATTAAATCACGTCCGGTTTCTTCAGTAACGTCCCTTACTTCGCCAGGAATCATGGTTATGATTCCAGAAAAGCTGCACAATGCTTTGATTAACATAAAGACTCACCTCCTTATTCATGCATGGTGAGCTTTGCAACCTTTTGTTCTTCAACGATTTTGCTGTCAAATTCGCCCCAGGCAATGACTCCGTAGACGTGTTCGTCAGCATATCTTTCCTTCAGAACCTGGACGCTGATGCCTTCAGCAATTTTGACGTAGAGACCAGAAAAATCGCCGTAATAGATAACCGCCTTCCCGGCTTCCATCTCAGGCATGGCATCGGACGCATATACAGGTCTTCCGAGCAGTGTCCACCCGAATCCGTTGGCAAGGTCACGATTCAGCAAATATTCACCGTCTGCATTTTTGAGTTTGCGGATGGCTTTGAATGTCCCGTTGCTCATGATCCATGCGGCATCCTTCTGGAAACGCTGTTGCACTGCGGACTGAAGGTCGATGAGTTCATCAACCGTAATAACGGACGTTGTTGCGGCGACAATGCCCTGGCTGCAGGAGGCAAGTCCTGTCATTTTACCGTTCGTGCCGGCAAGCAATTCTTTTTCAAGGAATTCTGCCATAGCTTCGGCAATCTTAGTAACGACGTATCCACTAAGATTGAAATTAACATTGTTGATGAGGGAAACGGAAACCTTCGTCAACGCGCCAACAAGATAGCCAGTCAGTGTAATTCCCTTGAAGGAGCCAGATTTAGACGTCAAAGCCGTGAACTCCTCGGCATAAGTTGCGACAGGACCAGTCGTATCATCATAAGACGGGAAAACAAGGTCTCCCTTCACGTTAAACTTAGAAGCCATCGCATAAATCGGACAAATCTCTTTCAACGTTTCAATGATTTTGCTTGCGATTGTCTTCGGAATGACAACTCCATTGTCGGTCTTCGTCATGCCACCATCGCGGAGTTCTTCAAGGTTCCCGCGGATAAATGCGGAAAATGCCCGACTTTCAGTTTCTTCAGCAGACTTCTGTCCCGGAGTCTTTTCGACAATCTTCCCCATGTCCTCGTTCGCTCTCAGTTTTGCGATGGTTTCGTCAATGGAGCGGATTTCTGCAGTAATAGAATCAAAGTCTTTGTTTTCGTCTTCCGTCATGGCTCGGGTTTCTGCTTCTGCTGCCTTAACGATGGCATCCAGTTTGTCGACCAGTCTGTTACGTTTTTCAATAAGTTCCTTAATAAACATTCGTTTTCCTCCTTATTTCTTTCCAAAAGATAAAACGATGACTTCCCGTTTTCTTCGCTCCAAAGCACTGAAGATATCATTAACGGAATCCGTTTTGTCGTCTTCGACTCGAATTTCCTTCAGTGCGGCTTTTTCGTCGCGCGTGTTGATCGACGTCGCGTAATAGGCTGGCGTCACATCAAGGATAGAGACTTCGCCCAAGCTGATATCGGTCAGTTCTCGGACGCGTCCATTCTCAGGATCTTCCTTCCATGTCTCTCCGTTTGGATTGATGTAAAAGGCAAAAGACCACCCAGACAGCATCCCATCACGGCCTTCCTGGACAATTTCTGAATCGTTCACGATTGCACGGGCGTACAGACCGATATTATCTTCCTTGAGCTCTAATGTTCCATTTGCGATGCCTCCCAAAGGCCTCAAATGGTTGAACCAAAGTTCGATGTTCGGATTAGCAGCAATCGCTTTAGCGAATGTCCCCGTTTTGACAATCTCCCTAAATATTTCTCCATTGATGTCCTTCAGTGGTCTAGAAAGGCGTTCAACGGCGTTGACATAGCCCTCAATGATTGCAGTATTATCACTGCGGATTTCCACCTTCATTCCCTTCATCTCCTTTCGTTGGCGGTTTAATTGGCGGCTCCGAAGCATCATTGATGTTAGCTTTGATGCCCGTATTCGGAGTGTAGATTTCTCCCGTTTCCGGCTTATACAGGACCGCATCAAGCCCAAGTTTGATGTATTCCATGCCAACCGGCAGCATGTTTTCCTTGACGCGAATATCATCGACCGTTAGCCAGGAGTTTTTAAGACCAATTTCGTAGCACTGATACCGCGTCATCGTGTCCGCTTCTGTGATTGCGCTGCTGTCTAGGACAAAGAAGAGCTTTCCTTTCTCCGATTCAAGGAGTATGAATTTGTTTAATGCATTTTCAATTGCCCTGGCGACTGGAAGCACAGCCGTCCGAATCGCCTGTAGGTATACATCAGAAGACGGTTGATCCGAAAAAAGGCCTGTCGGCAGCCCAAAAAGCGAATAAACGGCGTTATTATTAGCTACTTTGTTGTCGAACAGCTGGTTCTCCATGGCCGTTGTTCCAATTTCCTGGAAGTCTAGCCCGTCGTTAAGGACAACGACCGGATTATCTCCCGAAAACAGCTTCTCCCACGCAAGACGCAGGGACCCCAAGATATTGTGGTCAAGATGTTTGCTTGATTTCAAAAAGCCTCGTTTGGCGCCGC
This sequence comes from Acidaminococcus intestini DSM 21505, assembly GCF_000425045.1. Taxonomy (GTDB): domain Bacteria; phylum Bacillota; class Negativicutes; order Acidaminococcales; family Acidaminococcaceae; genus Acidaminococcus; species Acidaminococcus intestini. Next base: position 21,439 of record NZ_AULA01000013.1, read on the forward strand.
TGCCAATGGTGTTGTGTTCGTATTTCAAAGCTTTGAACATCGTAGAAAAAAGCGATTGATTCTCTTCCAGGATGCCGTGACCTTCCATCCCGTCAGTGCTGTCCCGCAGAATCCTAAATATCTGGTAATCGTCGTATCTTCTAGCTTGAATCCAGTAAGCAACTTGCTTGAAGACTGGGTCCTGATTGCTGATAGCGGATACACTCTCACGAGAAACATAGTTGATGGAGCGAATTCGGTTCCGCTGCCAATTAACAACGGCATAACCTTCTCCATCAAGGAGATAGTCCATAACAATCGCACGTTTGAACTGTACAGCGTCAAGCGTATCGCCTGTTTCTCGGTTCAATAGCTCCGTCCGGTAATCTTCAACCTCTTCTTTTCCTCCGTCCGCCCTCGTCCTGTAGAGTCTGACCGGCATTCCCGAAACAGCGCCGGCAATGAATTGCAACGAAGATGCAACGGCGGGCAGCGTCATTGCCTGCCCTTTGGTGCACTGCATGGCTGTTTCACCAGCGACAAAGTCCTGGAAGTCGCTCAGAGATGCAGCCGGATTCTCAAGGGATCGCTTTTCCCCTTTAAAAAAGTCTAGGAAACCCATTATTTCACCTCCTTTCCTAGAACTGCGCACCCCATGTCATAGGCGTGTTCAGCTTAACGTCTTGTTCTAGCAGATACATGGCATTGATCGTCGCTGCAACGATATCGATCTTCCCGTTAGACTTCTTCTTGTTTACATATCGGTTCATGTTTGTGTCGTAGACGCATTTTGCGTTTTCAAAGTTGATTTCCACCATTTTGTTGTTCGCTTCGTAATGAAATTTACCGTCTGCAATAAGCTCTGCGAGCCACTTTGTTGAAGAATGCAGCACTGAAGAATGCTGCTTGATTTCGACTACGTCGATTCCGCCGGATTCCCACTTTTGAGCTGATGATAAGCAGTTATAGCGATCATACCCAAGAGCCTTTATCTTGCATCCATGGTGATTAGCGATATTGAAGACATAGTCTTCAACCACTCTGTAATTAATTGTTCTATCGCCGCAAGGAATAATATGTCCTGCTGCGATATATTCAGCGTAGGGCACTCTTTCAGCCCTCGTCTTTTCATCGATTCTGTCCGCAGGAATGAATACCATCGGGCGGCAATAAACTTCTCCAGTTTTAGCGTCATAGGTAATGATGCTTACTGATGTATTATCGTTCGTCATCGAAAGGTCAACACCGATATAGACCGTCTGCCCATCTATATCAATCTTTGGCACCTTTCCTCGCCTCAGATCATCCAGGGAAATGTAGGCTTCGCCATCATATGTTCCAGATGCCATAATATTGCAATGTTTGGTGAGAAAGTTTGTCTTCGTACTTTCAATATTGAGAGCCCTGGCGTGTTTTTTCTTCAAATCATCCCAAATCTCTTGGATTTCGATGCCGGCAGGATTGCCTTGAGCCATCGCCAGAGGATTCGTAATCCATTCTTTAGCAATGTCAGAATCCGGTTCATATAACAACGAAAAAATCGCCCTATCCTCCACCTGTCCATCAAGGACATGTTTTGAATATGCGACTTCGGCCTCAAAGGGATTATTTACTTTTGGATACTTTGTGCTGATAATGCAGCCTAGCTTGTTTTTAATGTTGAGCTGCCCTGATGCCATGGATTCAATGGCGCTGTTATTCGGCAGCGCGCCGACTTCATCTGCGAGAAAAACATTCGGTAGACGGCCGTCAAACTTGTTATTCGTGTAGGCAAGCGGCTTATAAGTCGTCTGTGTAAGCGTGCATTTGATGCTGTCCCTCAGCAGCTTGAATCGTTTTAGTCCATTCATGTCGTAGTAGACAAGAGGAGACACGGAAAGCGTATTCTGAATAGCGTCCTTTACCTCCTTAGACAAATCAAGATCCGGAGCAACACTAAAAAACTTGGAAAAAGGCGGCTCCGTAAGAAATAGAATGATGAACAGCGTGCCTATAGTATATGTTTTAAAATTCTTTCTGCAGATTTCAAGCACGGCCCGTTCATAACGTCGCTTTTCTGGGTCTTTCCTGGAAACCTCCGCAAGGACCGCTACATAGAATAGCCATTGATAGCTGACAGTGCAGTCATACAATGATTTTCCGAATTGCAATCCTCTTGGCATGATGAGAAGCTTCAGAAGCCCATCAATCTGTCGGCACTTGTGGTCGCTGATAACATATTCAGGATCATCACCGTTTGCAACCTTCAGGAAGTCTTCACATTGCTTAACAACGTAAGAAGGTGCTTTGTAAACCGCCGCAACTTCTGGAATTAAGTTCATCTCGGCAACATTGCCAGAAACAATCGCGCTGGCGTAACGATACGCTGGATGTTTTTTGATATATTCACTCGCTGGCATGCAGCATCAACCCTTTAACGCCTGCAAAAGCGGATCATTTTCAGCCTTGTTCTGCGGGCTTGCTTCTTTCTTTGCTCTTGCCTCTTCGAGCATTCGGCTCAAGGCTTGAGCGGTCTTGTTGGCGCTGTCCGTCACGCGATTGTAGGAGTTGATTCCAGGGTGAGTATAAATATTTGCTCTGCCTTTCACGTATTCCTTAGTGACTAGCACGCCATCTTTTTCTAGGCTCTTTTGCAGTTCCTCTGCAAGAGCGACCTGAGTCGTATATCGCCGGAATGTCGTCATGAACAAATAGTCGTCAGTCAAACCAAATGCGTCGGCCTTTTCCAGCAGGTCTCGGGCCATCCTATTTAATTTTGTTTGCGTGATTTTCATCGTTGCCATTCCAGTCCTCCTTTCCAAAAAAAGCGTGTGTGTCTAACGATGGTGTGTTTTGAGGTAGGGCAGTAGGGTCTAGGGTTTAGCCGGCTCTTTCAAATCTGGAAGCCGGGGGGATACTATCGCCAGCTGACGGAGACGGTCTGCCGGAATAATGCCGTGCTCAGCTTCGTCATGATGCCTTGAACACAATGAAATCAGATTGTTTGTATCAAGTCTCTGACTGAAGTCCCTGTCCAGCGGCGTGATGTGATGGATCTGAAGGTCATTGTTATTCAGTCTGTGTTCATCCTCTAAACAGATGCGGCAAAGATAATGATCGCGCTGAAGAATTTCCATTCTCTTCTTCTGCCATGCTGCTGAACTCCTGAACCTTTCGTTCTGTCCTCTTTCCTTTCGATACCATTTGTGCTTTGGCTTCTTCGGACAGACATACCCCATGGGGTGCATCCGGCCACAGTAGGGGCATGAAATAAGCATAGGGGTTTCACTTTCTCTTGTAAGCAGATAAAGAAAAAGCCATGCCCAATGGCACGGCCTGTATTTAGTTTTCGATGCTACCAGTATACCACGGGTTTCCTGCTTTGATCGTACACAGACCGTACACGTTTCTGCTCAAAATCTACACGATTCTGCTCAAATCTGCTCAGAACTGCTACGGCTCTTTGAAGAACACCATGTTCCCCTGGTGCTGCGGAATGGCATTCCGTCCGAACATCATGACAGTCAGGGTTTCCAGTGCGACGCCTGCCCGCTTCCGGCAGAAACCCACACTGGAATTCACATGTCTGGCTGTGCTGTCCCAGGAAGTTTTATCAATGAAGCGGTCAACCAGGATGGTTCTATCCGTCTCAGAAATCTTTCCCATGGCTTCAAGGGATCTGTCCAGCCTGGCCATGATTGGCCCTAATCTATCCAGTTCAGCGGAATACCGGTCAATCTTATGCTGCAGCTCTTCATGTCTGGCATAAATCCGCTCCTGCTGGCTCTCCTTCTCCCCGCCGCCGCAGCCACCAGTAGGAGAGATGGATGGTGAAGCAGGTGTTGCCTCCTGGCTCAGCATCGCTCTGCACTCTGCCATATCGGCCTTGACATTGGCAATGTACTGGCTAAATTCATGATAGCGGTAAAGGTATTCCCGCACCGCATTGATATAGTCATTATGAAACATTGGGCCATCCTCCTTATGTTATGAAAGGCATGGCAGCGCACAAGGCTCTGCCATGCTTGTCTATGCTTTTTCTTCTGTTACTCTGACTCTGATGTATCCTTCACCCTGGGCCGCATAGAACTTCCTGCAGGTCGCCGTCACGACTTGTTTGTCGTCTGCGTAAGCGAATTTGTTGAGTCCATCCAAGACAGCCTTGAGTATATTGTCCACGTCCGGCATCTTCGTCGGTCGCAAAATATTGTTTTGGCAAAACACCTTTTTCCCTTTTGGAAAAGACTTCGGAATCTTGAAATAGGCATCAACAGATACGCTAACATAGCAGTCATCCGGGACCAGTTTCCCGCCAGCATCAAGATAAGCTATGCGAATTTGCTGCTCGTACTTTTCAGTTTTCCTCGTCGTGTAGATTCTGCCGCTAAGCCTTGAAAACCTTGGTCTGTCCTTCCCTTGAGGTTCTCCTTCAACATAAAATACCGTTTCCATTTGGTCACGCCTCGTCATCAATTGCCCAATCTCGCGGGTCTATTCGCTCATCCTTCAGGCACATCACGTCATCCAAGATACAGAAATCGCATGTTTGCTTTGAGCAATAGGCCTTAATCTTCTTGGCAGCTTCCAGGATTTCACGCCGCTCTATTTCATCCGTTCTCCACTTGAGAGGCGTGTTTCCAGATAATCCATCAGGATAAATATAAACGTTTGGAAATTCTTTTCCTTTTTTCATTGTTTCATCGCCTTTCTGAAGGATTCTTCACATTCCAGGCGGCGATTCTCCTGGCAAGTACGCTCATCGTTACATTTGCGGACCCACTGTCCGAATTCGTCATACATCCAGTGCCATTGTCCGGGATACAGCTTCCGGCCGCAATACGCGCACCAGTGATACTCACCACGATTTTGCAGCAGCTCTTTCCGCAATGCCTGAATGGCCTGCTCCGTATTCTTCTGCCGCCGTCTGTTCTTTCGCCCCATCAAATTAACGCTGTTCATTTTTCACCCTCCTATCGGTAAATCTTCCCAGTTCTTTTGTTCTTCAGAACAATCCTTTCAATCACGTCAAAGCCAGCATCTCCAAGGATGCATTTTGCTCTCTTCAGTGCTTTTTCCATGCGTGCAGCATCAACAGCATTTTGTTTATCTGCTTCTTCTTTTTGAATCTTTTTGAGGGCATTCCCTGGCGTCGGATCTGCATATCCTTCTTGGTTCTTCATGAATTCATTTTTCATTTCGCACCCACCAATCTTTGATTTGCCCCTTGCACAAATAGCCCGTAAGGATTAATCATCTCGAAGATCCTGCTGCCTAGCGCTTCGTCAACGATCGTAATGTCGTTGACGCTGTACTCGCTGCTGAAAATCGTCGTCAAGTGATTAAGATATCTCGAGTTGACGATGTCGAAGATGATCCGCAGCTCGTCCCTGTCGACATCCACGAGATGCCCTTTCTGCACTTTACCGCTGAGCTTGAAAAGGTCATCAATGAAAAGGTTTTGACAGGTTTTCCACTTGGTCATCGCCCGCTCATAATCTTCAGCATAGCTCCGCGCCGCTTTAGTCAGGTTAGGCATCTCTGTGCGATACGAAAAATAATAGTGCAGTTCATGCTTGTCGACGGTCAGTCCGTGACAAACAGCGATGCAGATATGAGTCTTCCCCATCCCAGATTTTCCGAAAACCCCAAATCCAGGTCCGCCTTTGACATGATCCTGCAGGTATCGAGTAGCCATGTCCTTCATCAGCTTCGCTGCTGGGCTTCTATTCCCGTCGAAGGCTTCCAGCGTATACCTGGCATAGTCCTCTGCGCTAACGCCGGATTTCTTCAGCCGGCTGACAACTTGTCGCTGTTCCCAGCACTTCGGGCAATGCCCCATAGACTCATGATCTCCGTTTTTGACCAGCACCCAGCCAGTATTGCTGCATCGATCACACTGGATTCCATCTACTGGAACTTTTGGCTTCGGCTGCTGCTCTGTCTGGCGTTCCTTCATCGTCTTTTTGATGCGCTCCATCATTTGCTTGATATAATCTTCCACTTCGTTCCCTCCTTCAGAACGGTATGGCTTTAACTTCATCCGGGATATCTCTCGGCATGCTGCCGTCCGGTTCGTCGTATCCATCCTGGCTCCATCGCTTTAGGATGCCTGCGACATATTTTATTGTCCGTTTTCCTCGCAGTACAGCTCGATCAATGGCCTTAATGCACAAATCCTTGCCATATTCTTCTAGCAGCGATAATAGCATTTCCGATTCACTTCCACTTTGGAGAGGATGAATTGTTTTTTGAAAATGCTCGACGATTATTTTTTGGTCGCTGCTTTCCTTAGCGTTTATACGTTTATATGTTTCTTTAGGTATGTGGTCACAGACGCCAATAGATGCGTCACCAACGCCAATAGATGCGTCACCAACGCCAATAGATGCGTCACCAACGCCAATAGATGCGTCACCAACGCCAATAGGATTTTCATTGCTTGCGTCACAGACGCCAAAGAAATGAATCGCATAAACAGGAGATTGCCGTCCTCTGCGAGAGACTTTAATTAATCCAGCTTCTTCCAGCTCTGCACGAGCTCGTTCAATGCTTCTGCGCTTCATATGCGTATCCTGCTCAATTTCGGACATCGAAAGGTTAAAGCTCTCACGCCATCCAGTCATATTGCAATAATGAAGCAGGGAAAACCAGAGAAGAATTGAATTTGATGATAGTGCATGGTCTTCCAGCCAGGCGTGGAAAGCATTTATCTCTGCAATGTAGTTTATCTTCAATCTTCCCTGCGCCATTCTGGTTCATCCTCCTTCAAGTAGATAGCCCGACCGGAGTTTCCTCCGGCAGGGCTCTGTTTTTCTATTTCTTGTCATCGCTGAAAAGAAGTTTTTCTTGAGCGCGTTTGCCATCAATAAAAAGCAGCACTTCCTTCATGAGAAGCTTGAGCTGGTCAGCCGTCGAAGCGAACATGAATACGGCCTCGTTGATATCCACTTCGGAATCAATCGGCTCGGTCTTTTCCGGCGTGCGAATAGGAACTGTAGCCATTGCCAGCGGGACCTTAAAATCTGCTTCGATAATCGCACTCATCCGGTCGTTACTGTCATAGTCAAATTTGACCACCCGCGGTCTGATACGATCGTCCATGCCTTGAAAATCAATTTCCAGAAGGCTGGCAACGTGACTGCGCAGATCAAACATGGCTTTGTATAATTCCGGCCTTGCTTTTTCTGCAGAAATCAAGGTGTAGGACTCCGTCCCCATATCGCCCGATGCATCATAAGAAATCTTGATCTTACCTTTAGCAACTTGAATAGCAGTGATGATATATTTCCTATCCTTTTCCATGATTGCCTCCTTTAATCAACAAAAGAAGAATCGCCCAATTCTTCCGGCGTAAACGGCGTGTCTGGGTCAATGGTAGTTTCAACCTGCTGGTCTGCAGTTCCCTCAACCTCAATATCTGCATATTCCATTTCATTGGGTTGGTCAGCCATATCAGGCAAAATGCTGCTCTTAACGGTTTCGTCAGTGGAAATCGCACGGACAAATTCGGTTTTAAGAGGGGCGTATTTGAGCAGTTTCTTCAGTACAGTCTTTTTGGCCATCTCTTCGAAATTGGTCTGCCAAGGACTGAAACTCTTCTGAGCAGCTTTAGAGAACTCATCCCGATGCCTTTCGACATCTTCCTGGCTCATGACCTCAAAGCCACCACCTCCGTCTTTCGTATGATAAACAGCATAGTAAGCAACTGGCGTTCCACGGTTAGTCAATGCCGGTTTGTGAACAAGCTTTGGTTCAAAGCCATATTCAAATTCAAAATAATCTCCGCTGTATATGGTATGCGCAGCAATATCAAGGACCGCCTCAGACCGATAAGCTAAATCAATGAATCCTTTGTACCCAAGCTGAAACTGACATTCAGGAACTTTGCTAACGTTACCCTTCTCATCTTTAACATTGCGGTTATACCTAATCAGGTAAGCCTGACCAAGCGGCGTATTAGGCTCCACGCCAAGCTGTGCCGCTTGCATCATCGCGCCCAGGAAAGATTGCGGCGTGCATTCCTTTAGGTCCGGATTTGTACTAAGCGCTGTAAAGATCATTCGTGTGAAACGTTCTGGAGTCAGGACACTTGGGAGTGCCGCTCTGATTTGTGGTTCCATGGCTTTGATGAGACCCTTCAAAGTCGCTCCCTTCTGCTGAATTTCCTGCTGTGCTTCCTGCCTTTCTGCCGTTTTTTTCGTCAATCCACCTTTAGTGTTCATGGTCAAGTCTCCTTAATCTTCAGGATTTCTAATATCAACAATCTGTTCATAAGCCCCATAGGCCAGCATTCTTCCCAAATGATCTTGAGCTTTTAAGGCTCGGCTCTTGTTATCAAATCTTGCCAAAATAATGTCGGCAGCATTTAATCCAAAATAAATATGTAATTCATAACAGCATGGAAAATATGCTCCCCCATATTGCAGTTCCGCAATATAAGACCCTGAAATCTTATTCAGTTGATAAAAAGACAGGTCCCCTTTAATGATATCCATGACCTTAGCCCTCCTTAATCTCTTTGATGGAAAATCTTCTGCTTGCTTTCCCTACCGTCACAAATCCTTGCTCCTTCAACTCTTCATACAGCCCTTCATCTGCTTTCTTGAGCTTAGAAAGCGAACAGGTTTCTCTTCCTGCAATCGTTTTCCATTGGACCCTGTGAGTTCCAATCCGTCCGGATTCAGCCTCTCCAAGCATTTCCTTCAGAAAGTTTTGGTTAAGTTTAATCTGCGCCTTGAGCTGGCTCATGATTTCCATGTCGCTGTTAATCCGAGCGATTAATTCAGCCGCCTCGTTCGGGAGCGCGATTTCCTCTGCCCTGGAGTCTGGGTATCTAGCTGCCAATGCTTGGGAGCAGGAAAGGGATCCATCGACCGGCGGCGCGGTCTTGGTGGTAACTAGCTCCCAAAAGGCCTTTTCGGCAGCGATAAGGGTCTGGATGTCCTCTTCATTGCGCTCGATTTTTTCCCAGCGGGCCTCATTTCCGCCGATAAGGACTGCAATATACCAGGCATCAAGTCCGGTTACGGCCATATAGTGCAGACATTGGCAGTAGTAGGAGTCGGGAATTTCATCATCCTTCCACAGGCTAGCCTGCTGCACGCCTGCCGTCTTGATTTCAAGGCCCGCGCTCTCGCCAACGACGACCCTATCAATGTTCGCAATCATAAAAGGATGATCCGTGCTTTGCAGCGTTCCGCAGCGTTCCACCTTTTTGCCCGTTTCCTTGGCGAACCACCTGGCGATGTTTTCCTCATTCACCGTTCCCCAGTAGACCGCTTGATTGCCGCTGAGGTCTTCCGGCTCCGCCTGCCCCGTCTTCTCCAGCCAAAGCTGATATGGTGACTTGAACGGGCTCAGCCCCATGATGATTCCAGCGTCGCTCCCGCCGATTCCAAGATTTCTTGTCGCCAGCCACTTGGCGTGGTCCTGGGCATCCTTGACTGACAAGATCAAGGAGCAATTTTTAAATTTTGCCATTTTCATAGTCCTCCTGTATAATGGAGGTGAATCCTGACCACAAGATTCACCTCTGACCCGTCAGCACTGCCATGCTGGCGGGCTTTATTTTTTGGTGGATTTGCTAAGGTCAAATGCAACGCTCGCAAGGGAAACCGTGAGGTTCAGCAGAAACCTCATCGCACGCTCACGCGGCATGTCTTCAATCAAACTATCTACAACAGTTATCAAATGCGCAAACATTTGAGAATACGAACCTTTTGCCACAAGAGGATGCGCATGATCTTCATCGCCATAATCTGCGAGGGACAATACGATGGTTGCGTCTTTGTACTCACTGATTAGAGCGGGCAATGCATCCACATGCTCCAACGCTTTAACCCAAATCTCATCAGGGATATACTGTTCCATTTTTACTCCTCCTCGTTCACAAACCATTCTTCAGCCGGGATACAGATTTCGCAAATTTCCTTGCGCGAAAACGGGCAGTCCGGACATCGTGTTTCGCGGCAGTATTTTCGCAGTTTTTCAGCAGCGGCCCATGCCTCTTTATCACTAATTTTCATGGGTTCACCTCATTTCACAAATTTCTTCACAAAAAGCTCTGCATGCCCAAGCTGCCAATTTCTCGGCAAATCATCATTCAGGACGCAAAAGGCATAGGCCTGGATTGCAAAGGGACATTCGTCGCAATTCTTGCGATCGCAATATTCCCTCAACTGATCAGCCATTTGAAAGGCCGTTTTATCATCTATCATCGCGCATCTCCATCTTCAATCGGACTTCGTTCGATCTTGCTTGGTTTAGGTCCCAATTGCGTGGTGAGTGTCCAAACATGCAATCTTCGTCCTCGTCATCGAAATGAAACGGGCATTGACGGCATTCTTGATCCCAGCAATAATCCTGCAGAATTTCTGCAATTTTAACTGCCATCTCAAAATTTTCGGTCTTCATCAGCGTCCACCCTTCCTCACTCTGACCTTGATTTTCATGCCAGGCTGTAGGCTGCCTGGCTCCTTAATTCCGTTTTCTTCCCTCACCCGCATGATGATGGTCTGAATATCCTCATAGCCGCCGTAGCGCTCACAAAGTGACCAGAGGCTGTCGCCAGTGTGGACGACGTGCTCAAATGTGAGATAGTCGGTTGGTTCCGGCTTAGTCCTCTCGCCCCAGATGGCTCCTGCAGTCAGGATTCCCGCAGTGATAAGGGCCGTTGCGATGATGGCCGCTTTAGCTTTCGGTTTCATGTCTAACTCCTTTCTCCTTTAACCACGCCTCATATTCGTTTTGATGTTCGACCAGATACCGTCTGATATAGTCAATCAGCTGTTCCATGCTAACACCGCCTTTCTTTGTTCTTTAGCTCCGTGGTATACTCATACCAATGGGAGGCGAGCATAATGTTTGAATTTGTTTTTACTGGAATTGGTTCGGCCTTTTTCAGCCTGGTTGTATACCTTTATAAAAATTGGCGCAAAACCGTGAATGCTGACAAACAAACCTATCAAAATTATCTTTGGTGGCTTCAGCTGAATGCTGAAATAATTAAGAATATGAAATATAGTCAGGCAATCATTGAAACCGCTTGCTCTCAATTTCATCTTCTTGGGCCCTATACATTGAATTACATCGAAATCTTTGATGATGCCCTGCGTGCTCAAATGCTTTCTTATGACATCCTGATTCAAGGCGCCTTGGTGAGAAAAGGGATTTCCTCTAAGGATTTAGCTCGATTGGAATTTGTATCACAATCGCTCTATCAAACCCTTTCCCAACGCATTAAATTAATTGATGAAATCCTTGGCAAATACGCATTTTCAAGCTTTATTTCGTACTATGGTTTACCTAGAGTAATCAAGCGTATCGCGGATAAATACTTAATCCGGAGTAACACTGGCGATATAAAACAATAGGGTTCCAAAAATGATTAATCCGACTAAGCAGCCTAAAGGAGTTATCCAATCACTGCCGATTACGACCTTATACCCGACATCTGCAAGCAGTGCAAAAAGGCATCCCCATAAGAGGTAGATAGGCAGACTATTTTTGCTCTGAAAGTCTTGTACGAACATCAGTGCAAGCAGTTTTTCAAACCTTTTCCTGTCTTCCAGGCTCATTGAACCCTTGCAGTATTCCTCATATTGCCTCTGAAATTCTTTTTTCTTCTCCTCGTCATCATTCCAAATTGTCATCGTCATCACCTCCCTCTCTTTGACATACCATGCCTGCTCAGCGCCTTGTTTTCGGTTTTCCGATTTAAATAATTGCATTACGCAATTATTTAAGCAAAAAAAAAGTCATAGAATTCAAGTTTCGTCAATTTTAACTTAGTCCCAAGCCGTTCGGCCTCATCCAAATAAATCGGACGCACGCCATTGAGCTTTTGATTAGCTGTGGATTGAGCACAGTCTAATGCATCTTTTCCAGTTAAGTCCTTTTGAGTTAATCCAAGTTCAGCCATCCGTCCTTTGATTTTTCTCGTATTAATCATTGCAATCCCTCCTCCCTTAATTGCGCAACGCAATTTTTATAGCTAAATCATATCACTTTGTTTTAGAAACGTCAATGCATAATGCAATAATTTTATTTTTACACAAATAAAATAATGCGTTACGCAATATTTTATGGTATAATGGAAAAACAAAAGGAGGGAGTAGCTATGTCGATGATTAACGAAGAAATCGGGAAAAGAATAACAGAGGCTCGTGAAAATATAGGGATCACAAGGAAAGAATTGGCAGAAAAAGTCGGTGTTGCTGCTTCGACAATTACTCGATATGAAAAAGGAAATATCGAAAATATCAAGTTGCCTGTAATTGAAGCCATTAGTCGCGCTCTCAGGGTTAACCCCATGTGGGTCATTGGAAAATCAGAATGTAGGAATGTAGAAGAGATGCACACCGAAAAAGATTCTTACTACACAAATCCAGAGACCGCAGAATTAGCTGAACAACTCAGAACCAATGCCGGTTTGCGCATGCTCTTCAAAGCTTCGGCTGACCTTGATCCCGATAAAATGAAAGAAGCCTATAATTACGTGCAGTATCTAAAAAGCAAGGAGCCAAAATAAAACATGGTAATCAATGTCATCCAGACGCCCCGCCTCCCTTCCGGGGTTGATGCTCTCTCGGTAATCAACGCCGACGACAGCTTAACCATCCTTGTATCCGAAAAATTGCCACCACAAAAAATGCACGCCGCTGTTGTTCACGAAATCGCTCATATCATTAGGGCCGACTTCTGCAGCGATACTGATGCATCGCAGCTAGAAAAAGACGCCCGTAAGGACGCCTTGACAAAGATTGATTGGGCCGATCTGGATATTCACTATAAGGTGGTTGAATAGAATCATTTGAAAGAAAGGAATTAGGTATTATGAAAGAAATCAAATCGGTTATCCATGCACATGGAATAGACATTAGATTATCTAGTTCTGCTGAATCAGACTATATTTCCTTAACAGATATTGCAAAATACCATAACCCTGATGCACCTGCTGATGTTATAAAAAATTGGATGCGAATCCGTGGAACTATTGAATTTTTAGGGCTTTGGGAGAAATTACATAATCCAGATTTTAAACTGGTCGAATTCGACCAGTTTAAAAATGATTCAGGTCGTAATTCTTTTGTGTTATCCCCTCAAAAATGGATAAAAGATACAAACGCTATGGGGATTATTTCTCGATCAGGCCGTTATGGTGGAACCTTTGCACATTCTGACATTGCATTTGAATTTGCTTCCTGGATTTCTCCTGAATTTAAGCTTTATATTATCAAGGATTACCAAAGGTTGAAATCCGATGAAAGCCACGCAAAAGCGCTAGATTGGACTGTAAAGAGAGAACTTGCAAAAACGAATTATAAAATCCACACAGACGCCATCAAAGAAAATTTAATTCCTTCGGAAATATCGAAAACAGAGGAGGGCTATACTTATGCCAGCGAAGCTGATGTAATCAATATCGCTCTTTTCGGTAAAACTGCAAAGCAATGGAGAAATGAACATAAAGGCGAGAAGAGCAATATGAGAGACGCCGCAACAATTGAGCAACTCATTATCTTAGCTAATTTAGAAACAATGAATGCAGAATTAATACGAGAAGGCATACCGCAATCCGAACGTTTATATAGATTAAATCGGATTGCTATTTATCAAATGAGTTCACTATTACAAAATAAACCAAAAAGTGTTCAACGACTAAAACAACTTCAGAATACCCCTCACTTGTAAAATAAAAATCCCTGCTGGTACCGCAAATACCAACAGGGAAAGCGCAATCCACCATCTCAAAGGGGCTTGCTATATCATTTTAGCATACTAGCCCCTTTCTAGCCATAGAAGGAGGCCATTATTATGCAAAAGAAAATCATTGAGGATAAAGGGAAAGCTGTCATATATGCCAGATACTCGTCCGATCGCCAGCGGGAAGAATCCATTGAAGGACAGCTCCGTGTATGTGAAGACTACGCCAAAAGAAACGGTATGACCATCCTACATGTTTACGCCGACAGGGCTCTTTCTGGTCGCAGTGACCAACGCCCCGAATTTCAAATGATGATTCAAGCGGCCGCTACGCAAGCCTTTGATACAGTCCTCGTTTATAAGCTTAACCGTTTTGCCCGTAATCGCTACGACAGCGCTAAGTACAAACACAAGTTAAAGAAATACGGCGTCAAAGTTGTCAGTGCCATGGAAAACATCGCCAATGATCCATCAGGCATCCTACTAGAATCCGTCATTGAAGGAATGGCGGAATACTACTCTGCGGAACTCGCTGAAAACGTCATGAGAGGCATGACGGAGAATGCCCTGGAATGCAAATGGCCAGGTGGAACCGTGCCGCTAGGATACAAACTCGATGCGGCGCACCATCTTATCATCGACGAACCTGCAGCCAAAACTGTGCGATGGATATACCAAATGGCCCTGGAAGGTCGGCAGCCATCATCAATCATTCGCGAGCTCAACGCCGCCGGATGCCGCACTGCCTTTGGCAGACCCTTTGGCCGCACAAGCCTCAACACCATTCTAAAGAACGAGCGATACATTGGCGCCTTTGTTTGGAATGACATCAAAAAGCCGAATGCAATCCCAGCCATTGTCAATCCTGAAGACTGGCAAAAAGTCCAGGAAATCACGAAAGCGAAAAAGAAATGCATCGCTAAATCTCGCGGCGAAAACTATCTATTGACTGGGCGGTTATTTTGTGGCCAATGCGGCGGAAGCATGGTTGGCACGGCAGGGACCTCGAAGATGCAGCGCGTCTATCATTATTACGATTGCGGAAACCATCTGAAGAAAAAAGGATGCACTACAAAGGCGATCCGTGCAGATAAGCTAGAAGACATTATCTGTAATACGACCACTCAGCTCCTCAGTAATCAAGAGGCTATCAGTGCCATTGCAAAGCAAGCTATCAGCGCTCAAAAAGAGCAAGGACCGTCCCTGGTCCTTCAGTCGCTGCAGAACCAAAGAACAGAAATTTCAAGGAAACTCCAAAACTGCATAAAAGCTGTCGAGAAAGGCCTTATTAGCCAGACCGTGACAAATCATATTCAGGACTACGAAAAACAGCTCCAAACCTTAAACGACGATATCAGGAAGGAAGAATTGATGAACCAGGTGCCACGATTGACAGAAAAACATATTGAATTCTTTTTCTGGTCCATTTCCCAGCAAATAAAAAAAGCGGACAAGTACAAGAGTATTTTGCTCTCATCCCTCGTCCGCAGTGTCATCATCTATGGAGATTTTATTGAGATCCAATATAACTACAAAAAAGAACTCCCCATCCTACAGAATCCTGTCAAGATAAAGAGTTCTTATTTGAACAAAATGGTGATCCACCCGGGATTCGAACCCGGGACACCCTGATTAAAAGTCAGGTGCTCTACCAACTGAGCTAGTGAATCAAATGGCTGGGGCAGCTGGACTCGAACCAACGCATGCGGGAGTCAAAGTCCCGTGCCTTACCGACTTGGCTATGCCCCAATAAGCCCAAAAAAAGTGGGGTGGCTAGTGAGGATCGAACTCACGCGTGCCGGAGCCACAATCCGGTGTGTTAACCGCTTCACCATAGCCACCATGTCGTACTTATCAGCGACTTTGTCATTTTACCACATCTTATAGGGTGTGTCAACAAAATTGTAAAAGGAAAAACAGGGCGGCAAAGGGAGCCTTCCGGCAACAGCCCATCTTTTAGACTGCGGTTCAGTCCACACCGGCAAGGGTCCGATGAGCAAGGCCAACAGCCATTTCATTGAGGTTCAGAACGCCAACACTCATGAAGATGGCGACGCAGACGTGTTCCCCATAACGAGCAATGCCCACCTTGCCGCCGACATTAAAGCCCGAGGCTTTGGCAATAACCTGGCTTAGGGCTTCATGGGCAGCACCTGCCACAGTTCCAGCCCCGACGTGACTGTCTGAGACGATATGCTGCCGTTCGGCCGCCACCATGGCACGTTCCACAATCTTTGTGACGCTTGGCAAAAACTCACCGCCAAAATTAACGGCAGCCGTACGGAATCCTTCTTTGGCGTAATTTGCTTTCAGGCGGTCCTCATCGTCCCTTGTTTCAGACATGGCCATGCGCAGGGCCGCTCTCCCAACATCAATGCTGAAAATTTCTTTTTCCATTGTTTTGCTCCATTCCTACTTCGATTCATCAATAGGACCGATCACCCATGAGGGGATGATGGACCCGTTTCAGTGTCAGTTTCTTAGCAATCTCCACAGCTTCCTTGAGGTGAACATCGGTTTTAAAATCCTTGTCCTCAAAAATACACATGGGATCGTCCACACCAATCTCACTGCCCGGCATATATAGATATTGGTCATTATCTGGATCACCGAGGATGTACCCAGCTCTCAGTTCTTCTGCAATGATTACGGACACAGCGAGGCCTCCTTTGCTTTTTCTGTCCTACATACTGCATTTATTGTAACAGGTGCCGGCCATTCATGCAATGGATTTGCCACGCTCCCCCTATTTCTTTTAGCTGCAGAAAAGGACGCGATCTGCTATACTGGAAAGCATAAAGGAGGATGCCCTATGGAACTTACGCTGCTGCCTGATGGAATCTATGAGCGCGTCATTTCAGACGAACTCGGGAAGGTGCTTGACGAGGCAAGCAAAGAAGAACAGATTTGGAAGGAGACGGAGACGGTCGATTCCCAGGAAGGGGCCCGTTATCTATCTGATTATGCCGGCCGCCTCATTCACTGTTGCCTAAAGGAAATCGCCGATCAGGATGAAGAAGGAAGTACGGCCCTTAGTAAGGAACTTCATCTTGTCAATGACCTCATCCGGCTTCTTTCAAAACGCATGGAAACCTTAGGCGAAGGCCACACCGTAAGCCGTGAGGATTTTCTTCTCACCCAGCTGAAACGGCGTCAGAATACCCTCAAGGAAATCATTCTGGAGCGGCCTTTATCGGGGCTTTCCCATTCCACGCTCTTTACCAACAGCAAAAAGGACGTTTCCCTTGTAACGGAACTGCAGCGGGAAATCCAATCCGCGGACCGCATCGACCTGCTCGTTTCCTTTATCAAATATTCAGGGTATATTATGATCCGCCCCTATCTCCAGGAATTCACCCGCCATGGAGGAAAGCTCCGCGTCCTTACGACAACCTATATGGGTGCGACCGATCCCAAGGCCGTAGCCGAGCTGGCGGCTCTTCCCAATACGGAGGTCCGGATTTCCTACAATGTCAAGGAAACGCGTCTTCATGCCAAGGCCTATATTTTTTACCGCAGCAGCGGCTTTTCCTCGGCTTATGTCGGATCATCAAATCTCTCCCATGCAGCCATCGCCGATGGACTTGAATGGAATATGAAGATCACCCAGCAGGATATGCCCCTTGTCATGGAAAAAATCCATACGACCTTTGATACATACTGGCATAGTGATGAATTTCAGGACTTTAGCGAAAAAGACCGTCCGCATCTTGAAGACGCCATTGATGCTGAACGGGGACGGGGCAAAAAGGAAGGTTCCGCCCTTTCCTATGCTTTCCGAATCCGTCCCTACCCGTATCAGGAACAGATCCTTGATGCCCTGCAGGCTGAGCGGCAAATCCATCACCGCACGCGCAATCTCGTTGTTGCCGCTACGGGTACAGGAAAAACCGCCATTGCAGCTTTTGATTACGCTCGCTTTGCCAAAAATAGAAACAAGGAAACCCGTCTTCTTTTTGTGGCCCACCGGGAGGAAATCCTCACCCAATCCCTTTCCGCCTTTCGTCAAGTCCTCCAAGATCCAGGCTTTGGGGAACTTTCCGTAGGAAACTTCAAGGCCAAACGGGCGGACCATCTTTTTATCTCCATTCAAACCTTTCAGCACCAGCGTCTATGGGAAAAACTTGATTCCCATTACTATGACATGATCATTGTTGACGAATTCCATCATGCAGCAGCACCGAGTTACCAGAAACTGCTCTCCTATTTCAAGCCAAGGATCCTTCTGGGCCTTACGGCAACGCCAGAACGCATGGATGGGAAAGACATCCTCTCTTATTTTGATGGTCATATGGCAGCGGAAATCCGTCTTTCTGAAGCGATTGAAAGACGTCTCTTGGTTCCTTTCCATTATTTTGGCGTAGAGGACCCCATCGACTTGAGTCACGTTGCTTGGTCAAAGGGGCAGTATGAAACAGATGAGCTTATCCATCTTTATGCTAGGGATCATACGGCAGAGATCAGGGCCAACGCCATCTTAAGGGCTCTCACTCGCTATACCAGTGATCTGCGGGATGTAAAAGGCATCGGTTTTTGCGTTGGAATCCAGCATGCCGAATTCATGGCCCGTTTCTTCACCAAGGCGGGGATTCCTTCCCTTGCCCTATCGGGGGATACACCTGATGAAGTGCGCCGGAAAGCAGCAGCTGACCTAGCTTCCGGCAGGCTGACCTTCCTTTTTGTTGTCGACATCTTTAATGAAGGCGTCGATATCCCCGCCGTCAATACGGTACTTTTCCTGCGTCCCACGAACAGTCTCACCATTTTTTTACAGCAGCTGGGACGCGGCCTGCGCCTTTTTGAAGGCAAGGACTGCCTTACGGTCCTTGATTTTGTCGCTCAGGCAAACCGAAAATACGACTTTGCTTCCCGTCTTTTTGCCCTCATGGGGACAAGGAACCTCTCCATTCGCCGTGAAGTTCAGCTAGGCTTTCCCCACGCACCCAAGGGCTGCTGCATTCAGCTGGAAAAAGTTGCCCAGCAAAGAATCCTTGAAAATATCAACAGCCAGCTAAAAGGCCTTTCCTACTATATGGAAACCATTCGTGAACTTTACGAGATAACAGGGAGCGTACCGACACTTGCGGAATTTTTCAAAGCTTCCGGCATCGATCCCCACCTTTTTTATAATGGGAAGCGAACCTACACAAGGCTGCTCATGAAGGCCGGCCTCATAGAAGAACGGGAAGAAAGCCTTGAGGAAAAAGTCCTCATGAGAGCTTATCCGACGCTCCTTTCCCTGGATTCCCCGCACTGGATTTCCTATCTCAAGGAAAACCTGAAAGCTCCTCAACGGCCAACAACGATTCTTGATAGGGAATATGCGGCCATGCTGTACCACACTCTTCTTTCAAAGGATCTGGAAGCCCTTGGGATTATTTCCCCAGAAGCGCTCATCTTGAGCCTTAGCCACTGGCATCCCTTTATCAAGGAACTGGAGGCCTTTTTGACGATGCAGGAAAACGCCCTGTCCTTCCTGCCCCAGTCCCCCGGGGTCCTTTATCCCTGTGCCCTTGAAGTCTATTGTCACTACACAAGAAACCAAATCTTTGCCGCGCTTGGGTACGATCATCCCAGTTCCATCCGCGAGGGCGTCAAGTTCATGACCCCAGAAAAGAGTTTTGCTGTCATCCATCCAACGGATGTCTTTCTTGTAACCCTGAATAAATCAGACCGCGACTTTTCGGAGACAACACGTTATGAAGACTATTCCATCGATCGGATGACCTTTCACTGGCAAAGCCAAAGTACGACGACACCCCATTCAAAGACGGGGCAGCGTTATGAAAGGCTGTGCAGGGAAAAGGAAAAAGCGGGTTATATTCTTCTTTTTGTTCGTGAAAATAAAAAAGATGCCTACGGCGGCACCCAAAGCTATACGTTTCTTGGCCGTGTAAGCATCGAGCGTCTTCAAGGCTCACAGCCCATGACCGCGATCTTGAAACTTGCCCTGCCCCTATCTGCCGGCCTCCTCACGGAAACCGACGCAAGCGGCGTCCTGTAAAGTCCTGTAAATGAAAGATCCCAACAAACGCGTCACATAGACCATTCGTTGGGATCTTTTGTGTTATGCTATACCAAATCGTCAAAGTCAAAAGCGGCGGCTTTCGTGTAGTTCGTTACTTTCGCTTCAAAAAAGTCCGTTTTCGTTCCATTGAGATTGGAGAAGCTTTCAATCCATTCCATGGGATTCTGACTGATTTCCGGGTAAAGGGGCGCAAGTCCAATGGCTTCAAGGCGGATATTGGCCAAATACTTGATGTACTTTTCGATCAGGCCATTATTGAGCCCCAGAATCTTATCATCCGTAATATACTGGCCCCATTTGATTTCATTTTCCGCACCCTGACGGATCATGTCGGCAATATGAGCATCCTGCTCCTTTGTAAAAAGATCGGGCCGTTCATGACGCAGTTCGCGGAGGATATTCTGGAAGAGAATGAGGTGCGTCACTTCGTCACGGTTGATATATTTGAAGATGGTGCTCGTTGCGGTCATTTTCCCCTGGCGGGCCAAGGTGTAAAAGAAACTAAAACCTGAGTAGAAATAAATGCCTTCAAGGATATAGTTTGCCACAATGGTATGAAGGAAATTGCCTTCGTTCGGATCATCGCTGAAGCGCTGATACGCATCGGCAATAAACCGATTCCGTTCCAATAGCGTCGAATCCGTGCGCCATTCATCATAAATCTTATCCCGTGTAATGGGATTTGTCACCGTATCAAGGATATAGGAATAACTCTGCGCGTGAATTTCCTCTTGAAAAGCCTGGATATTTAAGAGGGACGCCACTTCCGGTGCCGTGATATAACGACTTATGTTTGGCAGGTTTTCGCTCTGGACGCTGTCAAGAAAGTTCAGGAAAGAAATAATCTTATCGAAGGCACGGCGCTCGCTGTCCGTAAGGTACGGGAACTGCTTGATATCTTCGTTCAAGGAAATTTCTTCGGGGATCCAGAAGTTATTGAGCATGGTCCGGTAAAGTGTATTGGCCCAATCATATTTGATTCGGTTCCATTCGCGCAGGTTTGTCGTATTACCGCCAATCATGGCCTGGGTCCCGCGCTGCCCATGTTCATTAAAAATAAGTTTCTTTTTCATCTTGCGCTCCTTCTCACACAGTCAGGATGAACAGCTCGTGCATTCATCCATTTCAAGGGACTGGTTCCGCACATAGTAAATGGTCTTGATGCCCTGTTTATAGGCTTCAATATAGAGGTTCAGTATTTCCGAGGCCTTCATGCGGGGCGTGATATAAAGATTAAAGGATTGGGCCTGATCGATGTGGCGCTGACGGGCTGCATTGGCACGAATGGACCACTGCTGGTCAATGGTATGAGCTTCCTTATAGAGCCAGAATGTCTTTGGGTTAAGGTCCGGTGCCGTTTTCGGGGTAAAGGATCCTTGTTTTTCCTCTATGAAGAATTTCTTGAAAATAGGATCGATGCCAGCCGTTGTATTGGCAATGTTGCTCGTTGAACCGGTTGGCGCCACAGCAAGGAGATACCCATTGCGCATACCGTACTTGTGGACGTCGGCAGCAAGACGCTGCCATTTTTCACTGGTATAGCCGCGCCGGGTAAAGTATTTGCCCGTATCCCATTCAGATCCCTTGAAGGCAGGATAAGCCCCCTTTTCTTTGGAAAGTTCCATGGACGCTTTGATGGCATAGTAGGCAATCTTTTCAAAAAGGGCATCAGCCGCGGCTATGTGTTCTTTTGATTCCCAGCGCAGGCCGTGCTTTACAAGATAATGGTGGTAGCCGCTCGTGCCAAGGCCGATGGCCCGGTATTTGTCACAAGTCAGCCGGGACTCCGGTACCGGCGTCTGGTTGATGGTAATGACATTATCGAGCATGCGCACCTGAAGGGCAATCTGTTCTTCCAGGAAATCTTCATCAATCTTGCCAAGGTTGATGGAATTCAAGTTGCAGGTGACCATATCGCCTGGCGCTGTCACTGTCGTAATGGTCCCATCGTCCTCAAGGATTTCTTTTTTGAGGTTCGTAAAGCCCACATTCTGTGCGATTTCATGACACAGGTTCGAAGCATAGATCATCCCCGCGTGCTTATTGGGATTGGCTTCATTGACCGTATCCCGGAAAAAGATGAAAGGGGTTCCCGTTTCAACGGCACTTTTCATGATTTTTTTCATCATCTCAAGGGCGGGGACGCTGATGCCATGGAGACGGGAATCCTTTTCACAAGCAAGGTAATGCTCCGTAAAGGCTTTATCTTCCTCCGTATCGTAGAAGTCTTCCAGAGCAAAGCCCATGACCGTATTCACTTCATGCGGATCAAAGAGGGTAAAATTTTCGCGTTTGATGAGGCGCTCCATGAAGAGGTTCGGAACGGAAATAGAGGGAAAGATATCATGGGCCTTGCGCCGATCATCGCCGTTATTGGTCCTCAGTTCAACAAATTCATAAAAATCCTTGTGCCAAATATCAAGGGTCACCGTCGCGCCGCCCTTGCGCCTACCGAGCTGGTCAACGGCAACAGCCGTATCGTTATAGAGCCGGACCCAGGGAATGACCCCTCCGGAAGAGTTCTTGAATCCCCGGATATCACTGTTGAGGGCCCGAACCTTCCCCAGATAGATGCCTAGGGCCCCTCCATGCTTGGAAACACGGGAGAACTTGCTGTTCACATCATAAATGGACCAAAGGTTGTCATCGACACCTGCCACAAAACAGCTGGACAGCTGATGAAATGGCGTGCCAGCATTAGCAAGGGTCGGCGTTGCCGTTGTCATCTTGAGCTCGCTCATAAGGTCATAGAACTTCTTGGCGTAGGCCACCTTGTTTTTCCCTTCAACGAGAGCAAGATGCATGGCAATGGCCATAAAGCGTTCCTGCGGCAGTTCATAGACTTCCTTGTTAAATCCCCGTACAAGATAACGGTCTGCCAGGAGTTTGAGTCCTTCATAGTTAAAAAGGTAGTCCCGTTTCGGTTTGATATAATCCCCCAATTCCTGGAGCTCATCTTCCGTATAGTCTGTCACAAAAAAATCAGCATATTTCTTCTTGTCAACCAGCATATGGATGAGATTGGAGAAATTCCCATAACCAAAGGCCTTATAACGGCGCTGGATGGCAGCCTCTTTATAGAGGTCAAAGAGGAACAGGCGGGCAGCCACAAACTGCCAATCCGGATTCATCTCCTGAAGGGGTACCCCGCCCCCTTCATGACGGGAGGGAATGACTTTTTCAATGGCCGTGCGGATCAAGGTCTGCTGGATCTGTTTCGTGGTCATACCATCGACAAACTGAAGCTTGGAATCCATTTCAAGCTCCATGGGATCGCATGAATCAAGTCCCAGACAGGCAAAAGCAATCATACGCTTGGTCTTTTCGACGGAAAGGGGTTCAAAATGCCCGTCCCGTTTGCGGATCATGATGTCCATAAGTGGCTTCCTTTCTTGTTCCTAAAAGTAAGAAAGACCACAAGATATAGTGGTCTTTGATTGTTTCTTTGGGTTCCTCATACATTATACGGGCTCATAGTCCATAAATCAAGTAAGAATTATTTTATGATTATTATTATAAAAATAGGAAACAGGACATTATTGTTGGGAAGCATGGGCTCCATTTTTCTGACTGATTTCAAGAAGGTGCCAGACATCGGGCGTTTCAAAGCCATATCGCCAGGCTGCCGTCCCTGCCAGCTGATACTGTATTGCGAGACGGGACTTATAGTAGAGGCTCAAGGCATCTTCCTGCCAAAAGACATAATCCCTGCCGCCTTCCGTATAGGAAACCCGAGTCATCTTTTCCTCTGGGAGCCAGGTCTTCCGGAAGGTCGGAAGGTTCTTTTTATCATGAATGAGCTGCTGGGCCTGCCACATACCAAGGGTTCTCGCCCGATACTCCTTGGTGCCTTCCGGGGCCTCCCATAGGCGCATATAAAGTGGGAGACCAAATAGAAGTTTTTCCGGGGGAACGCCCTGGGCAAGAGTCTCTTGGACCTTCTTTTCATCCCAATTGAAAGAAGCCGTCGGTCCCGGCACTTTACTCAGCCGAGAAAATTGATCATACGTCATGAGAACAAGATAATCCACGCTTTTCGTCAAGGCCTTCCGGTCGTAGCAGCGGGACCAATTGGGATTGCGGCTGGGAGCTGTGACATCCATACTGAGGATCAGTCCCTTCTTTTGGGATTGACGGCGCAGATAGGCCATGAAGCTTGTGAGGGCATCACGATCTTTTTCATAGATGTTCTCAAAATCGATATTGATTCCATCAAAACCGTGCGTTTCAGCCTCTTTCAGGAGCTGGTCAATGATAAAGCGCTGGGCATGGGGGTCTTGAAGGAATTTATGAGTAAGATCCGGATCAAAGGAATTGGTCACAAGCGGCCAGACCTGGTACCCTTTTTTGTGGGCCCGTTCCGTATACCCTGGCACAGCCGCGCCTTCCACCTTTCCATATTCCCCCGTTACACGGTACCAACACGGCGAAACAACGGTCAGGCCTGGGACCTTGGGCAGCGATGAAAGATCCACGCTGGGATCATCCTTATGCTGCCAAACCATACTGATGGGATGCGTCAAGCTAGGCGCCGGTTGGGGCTTAGCTTGGCTGTCCTTTTTAGGGGTGGCGCAGCTTCCCATCCCTATGACAAAGGTGAGGAGTACAAGTCCCAACAAAAAAGAAATTTTTCGCATAGAAGCCTCCTGGATCATTGTTTGTCCTTATTGTATCAGGTACGAAAAAAGAGAGGCCATGAAGAAAATGAAATTCTCATTTTTTCACAGCCTCTCGTACATTTTTTATTTTCTGAAAGCGTCCGTCAGAGGCGGAACAATCTGTTTCTTACGGGACAGGACGCCGGGCATATGGAAGTGACCGTCAGCTTCAGGGTTGCCGAAGGCTTTTTCCAGGACGTCGCCGTTCTTGCCAGCCCAAAGAAGTTCCGTCACTTCCGTCATGATATCCGTAACCATGAGAAGGCTCGTGTCAGATTCACCAGAAGCCACCATTTTTTCCAGTGCGGCCTTCAATGCCGGCCATTTTTCCTTGGCTTTTTCGCCGTCCATGACGTTCACTTGGGCAACGGTGACTTTTCCTTGCGGGAAATCAAATTCCTTCATATCACCGTGGCAGATTTCATCAGGCGTGCTGCTGTTGATGGCAGAACCATGCTGCAGCATATCAAGGGCATAGGCTTTCGGATCCTTGATGCCGGCGATTTCAGCAAGTTCCAGACCAATCTTGCGGTCCGTTTCCGTTGTTGTCGGAGATTTGAAAAAGAGCGTATCAGAGCTAATGGCAGAAAAGAGCAGGCCTGCATACTGCGGCGGCAGGGCAATACCATTTTCCTTGGCCAGTTTGGCAATAATGGTAGAGCAGCAGCCCAGCGGTTCAACGCGCATATAAAGGGGTGCAGCCGTCTTCAGGCCGCCCAAGCGATGGTGATCGATGACTTCCTTTAGGTCCGCATCGGCAAGACCGTCTACAGCTTGGGATTCTTCGTTATGGTCGACGAGGATAAGCTTTTGGCCCGGTTCGACTTCTTCGATGAGTTTCGGTGCTTCCATCTTGAAGGCATCAAGAACGTATTGGGTTTCCTTGCTGACTTTGCCGGCTCTGCAAGCGACAGCCGGTACACCGAGCTGCTGTTTGACATAGGTATAGGTCAAAGCGCAGCAGATGGAATCCGTATCAGGGTTCTTATGACCCGTTACAATCGTCATGTTTTCCATGAATGAACTCTCCTTTTTACCTGTACAGAATTGTATATACACAAAATTATACCACAGTTGGCGCAAATCGTGCCATAAAATGCCGTGCCTCATGGAATCCGTCCATAGCGGCACTCGTGATGCCGCCGGCGTAGCCGGCTCCTTCACCGCAGGGGTAAAGGCCGCGGCAGTTCAGGGACTGTCCATTTTCTCCGCGTACAATGCGCAGGGGCGCGCTGGTTCTTGTTTCCACGCCTATCATAAGACCTTCCCGGCTGAAACCGGGCAGACGGCGTTCAAAATCACGGAGCCCGTTTTCCAAGGGATCGGTGACAAAGTTTGGCAGGATCTTTCTCAAATCATAGGGAACAAGGCCGCGCCGATAGGTTGTCTTAAAAGGAACGGATAGATCCGGTGCCGTATGATCCACAAAGCTGCGGCTTGACTGGGCCGGAGCCCGGTAAGCGCCAGCAGCCCTGTAAGCAAGAGCCTCATAACGGCGCTGAAAGACCATCCCACCCAAAGGACCTTCGGGAAAATCGTCGGGTGTCACAGCAACAACAAGGGCACTGTTGGCCCGACCCGTATCCCTTTTGTAGGGGCTCATGCCATTTACGACAAGTCCTCCTATCTCAGAGCTGGAGGCAACGACTTCGCCGCCCGGGCACATGCAGAAGGAATAAACAGCCCGGCCGGACGCGTCATGATAGATGAGGGCATAGTCAGCAGCCCCCAGCTTCGGATGCGCGGCAAATGGCCCGTATTGAGCCTTGTTGATGAGGGCCTGACTATGCTCAATGCGCACGCCGACAGCAAATGCCTTGGCTTCCATATGGACGCCGCGGGAATAAAGGGCTTCATACGTATCGCGGGCGCTGTGTCCGCAGCAAAGGATGACGCCGTTTGTTTCGAGGCGTTCCCGGCCGTTTAGGGTAACAGCCGTCAGCCCTTTTTTCGAATCCAGATGAAAATCCGTCACCTGTGTTTCATAACGGATTTCCCCACCCGCCTTTTTGATGCGATGGATCAAGCCCGTGACCATGATGCGGAGACGGTCCGTCCCAACATGGGGCTTTTGTTCATACAAGATTTCTTCCGGAGCACCGGCGGCAACAAAGGTTTCAAGGATATGTCCCACAATGGGGTCATTGACCCGCGTCGTGAGTTTTCCATCGGAAAAGGTGCCCGCCCCGCCAGCGCCAAACTGGACATTGCTGACAGGATCAAGTTGTCCCGTTTGCCAAAATGTTTCCACATCTTTTACGCGGTGGGCAAGATCCCGTCCCCGCTCCACTACAAGGGGATGGTAGCCGTTTTCCGCAAGTTCGAGGGCAGCCATCAGCCCGGCAGGGCCAAGTCCCACCACGAGGGGACGCCCGTGCAGCTTTTCGCTTCCAATCTGGGGCTTTGGGGTCTGTGCCCTTTTATAGGGCAGGATGAGCTGCTTTTTTTCAAGACGGCTGCGTTCCCCATTGGTTAGCTCCAAATCAAGGAGCAGATGATAGACAAAGGTGATACTCTTCTTGCGTCGGGCATCGATGGCCTTTTTAAGGAGTGTCACGCGGCGGATCTTTTGGGGAACAATCCCAAGCTGCCGTGCCGCCGCTTCCTCTAGGGTGCGGCGGCTTTCAAGACCGACGCGGAGGTTATTCATTCTAAAAAGCATGGTTTATTGGTCCTTTTCGTTTTTCACGGTGATTTCAACAATGACATTATGTGTATCGGCAAGGACCTTGTCAGGAATCTGGAGAGGCATATTAAGCTCCACATTGCTTGTGATATTGTCAAGGACAATGGGGGCCGTCTTGATTTCCTTCAGTTCTCCCAGGACCTTGGGATCTGCCGTCAGGCGCACGGTCTGGGGCGTGATCTTGGTTCCGACCAGCGTGATGCCACTTGGCAGTTTACCCGAAAGATCGGCTTTGATAGGAAAATCGTTGGTCCCTAGCTGACGCACGATGGTGACCGTCGTCGAAACCTTGCTGGGCGTCACCTTGACATCGTACATTTCGCGGCCCAACTGGTCAACGGCCACGGCGGTCGCATCTGTTTCAAAGTTCTTATCGTGGTTTGAGATATCGACCATGACAAGGACCTTGGCCACTTGATTGATGCGCTCTTCCGCCCCGCTGATTTTCACCTGTAGGGGATTGAGATCCATCCGGCTTACGGTGATGCCGCTATGAGGTACGCCCACAATGCGCGCTTCCAGTTTCATCTCTTTTGAGACCTGTGTATCGATTTCAAGCTGGAGCAGACTCGGCGTGATCTCGATGACCTCGCCGTTCTTGACTTGGGCCGTGACGCGGTAGGTATTGCGTCCTTTGCTGGCCCCCTCAAAATCGATAAAGGCTTTTACATCCGCTGTGCGAAGCGCCGCAATCTGGCTTCGCGTTCCGCTTACGCGCACGTTGACCGTTTCAGGCAAATCCTTGACGAGCATGTCATCCTGAAGATGCACCGTCTGCAGGGGTACGGTAAAGCTACGGGTGGTGATTGGATTCTGTTCATTCATGACATAGACCCAAAGGATGGACGCAACGATGACGCACATGATCCGGGCCAGCCACGAATTTCTTGTTGGGTGTTTACTGCTTAGCATCATCATCGCCTCCTTTGCTGCGATCCTTGAGGCTCAGAAGCTTTGCCTTGATGGAATCTTTCCAGTTGAGCATGGGTTCCTTCATGACAGGACGCAAAAGGTCCTTCACGTCGCGGTGGGTCAGATAGCGCTGGAGTGCGCCGCCGCGGGCAAGGGAAATTGCCCCTGTCTCTTCACTTACGACAAGGATCAGGGCATCAGTCTGTTCCGATAGACCAATGGCCGCACGGTGCCGCGTCCCCAGCTCCTGGCTGAGGTTCCTCGCTTCCGTCAAGGGCAACAGGCAGCTTGCAGCTGCAATGCGGTCGCCGCGGACAATGACAGCTCCGTCATGGAGCGGAGTATTCGGAATAAAGATATTTTCAAATAGGGCCGTGCTGATCAGTCCGTCAATGCGGACGCCCGTTTCAATATAATCGTCAAGGCCTGTTTCCCGTTCAAAGACAATCAGGGCCCCAATCTTGTTGCGGGACAGATCATCAGCCGTCAAAGCCACCGATTCAAGCATGTTTTCTACCTGCATCTCATTAAGGACCGTGCTGCGGCGGAACAGTTTGCCTCGGCCAATCTGCTCTAGGGCACGGCGCAGTTCGGGCTGGAAAACAATAGGCAGGGCAAACATGACAATGGTCATGAATTTTTCAAGGAGCCAGTTGATCACATACAGATTCAGCCATTTGCTGACGAGCATGACCAAAAGCAGCATCAAAAGGCCCTTGACAAGGGACGCCGCCCGTGTGTTTTTCAGCATTTGGTAGAGCTTATTGAGGAAATAAGCAACCACCAAGATATCGATGACATCCAGGAAGGTGATGGTATGGATGAGATCTAGGACATGGGATTCCAAGGGTTTCGCCTCCTCAAGGTTCTGGATTGGTTAAATATTCCGTTCGACCAGTTCTTCAACCGGTTCATCCGTCTTTTTAAAAGGAATGTCTCCTTCATAAGCAAGGAAGGCCAAGGCATAACTGACGGCCATGGCAGAGCCCATCATGAGGCCCCTTTCGTCCATATCAAATTCCGGCGTATGGTGATTGGCCCCGCATCCAAGGTCCGTATTTTGAATGCCTGTAAAGGAAAGGACCCCTGGATAGAGCTTTTGGAAAAGGGCGAAGCTTTCGGACGCCATCCAAGGCGCCGCGTCAACGACAGCGTCTTTTCCAAGATCCCGCACAAGAGCCTTTCGTCCCAGCGCCGCGCAGGTTTCATTATTGCGCACCTCATAAAGGGCCTTGGGCATGTGGGTGATTTTATAGGAACATTGATAAAGGGCCGTAAGATGATCCAAGGTCTTTTTTAGATAGGTCTCAAAAAGGGACCCCGCTTTTTCATAGCTGAAGAAACGAGCCGTACCGCCAAAGGTGAGAGTACCGGGAATGACGTTGTACTGGTCACCACTATGGACAAAACCCAAGGAAATGGTCAGGCATTCAAAGGGGTCGACACGGCGCATCCGGAAGCTTGAAAGCTCACTATAAATCGCGTGAAAACAGTCAATCGGGCTCCGGGCAAGATCGGGCCGGGCTCCGTGACCAAACTGACCAGAAAGCTCGACAACAAAAGCGCAGCCTCCACTCATGACAGGACCAGGACAAAGCGATACGGTTCCAGCGGCCATATCCCAGCGCACATGGGTCGCATAGCAGCCATCGATGGAAAGCTTCAGGTCATGAACGATGTAGGGCAGGAGATTCCTAATGTCTCCACTTGTTTCCTCACCGCGTTCAAAACAAAAGACAATCTTGCCGACAAATTCATCCTTATGGGCGGCAAGGATGCGTGCCGCCGTAAGGGTCATGGCCATATGGCCATCGTGCCCGCAGGCGTGACTGACACCGGGGATCTTGGAAATACAGGCTTTGGGTTCTTGCAGGTTTTTCTCACTTTCCTTAATGGGAAGCGCGTCTGTATCACTGCGCATGAGGAGGGTTCTCCCCTTTTTCCCGCTGTCAAGGATGGCCAGAAGGCCCCCGTCAGGGACATTCACGGTTTCAAGGCCGAGGCCCTTGAGATACGATTCGAGGAAGGCAATGGTCTTTTCTTCTTCATTGCTTAGTTCCGGATATTCATGAAAATAACGGCGCAGACGGACCGTTTCCGCAAATTCCGCCTTTGCCTCGCTGAGGATGTTCATAGGCGTTCCTTTCATAATAAGACGCTGCTTGGCAGCTTATGAAGGTGCCCGTAGGGCCCTTCCGGAGACATAAAATTACAGTTTATTATACCATGAATTGCCGATTCTTCCATGCCTTTAGCCTCTTTGCCCCGCAAAAGTTCCATAAAAAGACACAACCTCCTTCCATAGGAAAAGAGACACTCACCGGTGCTTTTATTTTGGTTCTATAATAAATGTTGGGGTGAGGAAATATTCTTTCCTCACCCCATTTTTGCATAAAAAAGTGGACATAGACGGCATCCACTCTTACAATTAAATCGCCAAACCTAAATGAAAGGAAGATGGCCTATGTCCACATTTGATTATATAGCAAATTCCTTGAATGTCAAAGGTAACGTAATAAAAAAATGCATCCACAGTGAGCAACAAATTGAATTTATTATGGAACTGAATCGAGCTGTTGTCCAATGCCCTAATTGTCATGCGAAGACCGATAGAATCAAGGATTACCGTTGGCAAAGGATTGCTATCGGATCCATTTTGCACCAACAGGCTTTT
>NZ_AULA01000014.1 GCF_000425045.1 Acidaminococcus intestini DSM 21505
CAAAATGGATCCGATAGCAATCCTTTGCCAACGGTAATCCTTGATTCTATCGGTCTTCGCATGACAATTAGGGCATTGGACAACAGCTCGATTCAGTTCCATAATAAATTCAATTTGTTGCTCACTGTGGATGCATTTTTTTATTACGTTACCTTTGACATTCAAGGAATTTGCTATATAATCAAATGTGGACATAGGCCATCTTCCTTTCATTTAGGTTTGGCGATTTAATTGTAAGAGTGGATGCCGTCTATGTCCACTTTTTTATGCAAAAATGGGGTGAGGAAAGAATATTTCCTCACCCCAACATTTATTATAGAACCGTTATTCAATGCCAAGAAGCATTCGGCGCTTTTGAAGGTAAGAAAAAGGAACCGGATTTGCGCGTTATGATGGGCCTGTGGCCTAACGTTGTCCAGATTGTCACGACTGAAGACACGGGCATCAAGACTTTTGCTGATATCAAAGGCAAGAGAGTCGGTGTTGGTGCCCCAAACTCTGGCGTTGAACTAAATGCCCGTATGATTTTTGAAGCCAATGGCATGAGTTATGATGATGCTAAGGTTGACTACTTGTCCTATGGCGAAGCCATCGATCAGATTAAGAACGGTCAGTGCGACGTTGCTTTTGTAACGAGCGGTCTTGGCAACGCAACCATTAAAGAACTAGGTACGATGAAAAAGATTCGCTTTATCCCTATTGACGGGAAAGCTATTGAAAACTTGACTAAGAAGTACCCGTTCTATATGCCATACAGCATTCCTAAGACTTCCTATGATACCGAAGTCGATACGCCGACGGCTGCTGTTATGAATGTTATGCTTGTTGATAAGAAACTGCCGGATGATGTTGTTTATGACATTCTGACAGGAATTTATTCTGAAAAAGGACTTGCCACCATCGGTGCTTCCCACGCAACGGCAAAACGTGAAATTAAACTGGATACGGGCCTCCGTGGCATTAAGGGAACTCAGCTGATTCTCCATCCGGGTGCTGAAAAGTTCTGGAAGGAAAAAGGAAAGCTCTAATCCAGGATGAAAGGCAAACAAAAAATTGCCTTGTGTTTGGTCTTTCTGCCCCTTGCCATTGGACTTTTGGCCTGGTGGCATTGGGCAAGCCAAACCGTCATGAGAATCAAAAATTATGATACCCAGCACATCTATGTTGAGTTCCCTGCCAAAGCTGGGGATCGTTTATTTTTTGGTTGGATTCATTCACTCGAACATATTCACTGGCATGAGTACTTCCACATCGCTCCGGACCATTCATTGATTCTTGATACCATCTCGTTTCCTGCTTTTGGGGCAGGAATCCCAGAAAATAGAGGGAAGAAAACATGGGTGGATGAGAAGGGCAACATCTTTATGGATGAAATTGACCAGTCATTTCCACGGATTGACTGGATCAACTCCCATTACGCGACACGGAAAATCAAGCTCAATGACGAGCTTATCACCAGTGGCAGACTCCTGCCGGAACATACTCGATTGATTCTTGTAATTGAAGAGAGGGGATTCTTTGATGGAAGATTTGAAGAAAGCATCCACAACCA
This sequence comes from Acidaminococcus intestini DSM 21505, assembly GCF_000425045.1. GTDB lineage: Bacteria > Bacillota > Negativicutes > Acidaminococcales > Acidaminococcaceae > Acidaminococcus > Acidaminococcus intestini. The sequence continues at coordinate 1,553 of NZ_AULA01000014.1, forward strand.
ACCCTACCTCGGCAAGTTCTTTCAGTGATGCACCACTTAATAAGGATGGTGTCATTACCGGTGATATGTCCGAAGAAATGATGGCTAAAACAACGGCCATTATTGAAAAGGTAGATAAGGAATCGGCGACCCGTAAATTTACTGGCGTCATGCAATCGTTCTTTTACATTTTTTGTATCCTTGTTTCGCTTTATCATCTTTATACGGCTATCTTTGGTCCTCCTGTGACTTTGGTGCATCGGAGTCTTCATGTGGCCATGATGACGAGCTTGTGTTTTTTGATGTATCCGATGCGCAAGAAATCCAGTCGGACGAAACCTTCTATTCTTGATTGGATTTTGGCGCTCGCTGCGTTCGCAGTTCCAATCTATATCTATACCGATTATCTCGGTGTCGTGGAACGAGCTGGCCGAGCCAGTCAGACTGATATGATTATGGCTACGCTCCTTGTTGCCCTGGTCCTCGAAGCGACCCGCAGATGCAGTGGGAAGGCTTTGCCTCTTTTGAGTATTGGCTTCATTCTATACGGAATATATGGCCGTGAGTTTCCCGGCATGTTTATGCACCGGGGATACGACTGGCTGAGCCTTTCGAATCATTTCTTTGCCAACACGGAAGGTATCTATGGCACGTCGGTCAACGTTTCGGCAAGCTATATCTTCCTTTTCATTCTTTTTGGCTGCGTGATGACAAAGTCAGGAATGGGTAAATTCTTCAACGATATATCCCTTGCACTCGCTGGTCATACAAAAGGCGGTCCGGCCAAGGTTTCTGTTGTCGCTGCGGGTCTTTTGGGTTCCATCAATGGCAGTGCCGTTGCAAATGTTGTAACGACGGGATCCTTTACCATTCCGCTTATGAAAAAGACCGGTTACAGTGCCGAATTTTCTGGTGCTGTATCGGCCGCGGCTTCTGTCGGCGGCCAGCTCCTTCCGCCAATCATGGGAGCGGCGGCCTTTATCATGGCAGAAATTTTGGGTGTCAAGTATTCAGAAATCATTGTATGGGCAGCCATTCCGGCACTTCTTTACTACATGGGTATTTTAATTCAGGTTCAACTGCGTGCTTCTAAGGATGGGCTTGTAGGTGTCCCTAAATCACAACTGCCTAAAGCTATGGAAGTATTGAAAGCACAGGGCCATTTGATTATTCCCATTCTGTTCCTTCTGTATATGCTCTTTTTCTCAGGTTCTACCGTTGTTTATGCTGCCGTTCTGACAATTGGTGTTACGATTGTCGTTGCAGCTGTGAAAAAAGCAACGCGAATGAGCCTTAAACAAATTGTTGATGCTTTAGCCGATGGAGCTAAACAGACCGTCAGTGTGGCAATGGCTTGTGCTTGTGTCGGTATTGTCGTTGGCGTGTCCTCCAAGACTGGTTTTGGCCTGACCATGGCAAATACCATTATCAGTTTGGGCCAGACATCCATTCTCTTTACCCTCGTCTTTACCATGGTGACGTGCATGATCCTCGGCATGGGGCTTCCTTCCATTCCGTCCTACATCATCACGTCCTCCATTGCAGCACCGGCACTGTTTAAGCTGGGGATCCCGAACGCATCGGCCCATATGTTCAGCTTCTACTTTGCCATGTTTGCAAACCTCACGCCCCCTGTTGCCCTGGCTGCCTTTGCGGCAGCTGGCGTTTCTGGCGGCAATCCCATGAAGACGGGGTGGACAAGCGTACGTCTTGCTATTGCAGGCTTTATCATTCCGTACATCTTTGTGCTGTCCCCACAGCTCATGCTCATTAATACGACCCTTGCAGAAGGGCTTCTGACAACGGCGACGGCAGCACTTGGTGTATTCCTTCTAGCAGTTGCCTGTGAAGGCTACGTCTATGCACCGGTTGCTCTCCCTCTTCGAGTAGTGGCCCTTGCTGGGGCATTGTGCCTCATGATTCCGGGCTTCCAGACCGATATCGTTGGTGCGGCTGTGCTTGTGGGTCTGATTTTGATTCAGAAAAAGAAAAAAGCCGGTCTGAAATCAGCTGCGTGATAAGATTGGAGAAAGACTTCCCTATAAATGCGTAGGGAAGTCTTTTTGATATCATCAATGACCTAATGGGGAAGACCTTACGGAAGCATGAGTGAAGTACTGTGGATGCAGAAATAGAAGCCTATTCCTATTGGCTTTCTTTTAAAATTCTTGGAAGATTCATCAGAAAATCTGAATGATACAAGAATATTCTGTCATCTCTTTATGTTATACTTTGAGGGGAAGGAATGCTTGGGAGGTGTCATGATATGATGGATGCGCTAAAGAAAATGCTTGATGAATACAGGATTCCTCCTGTTATTGAAATCAAAACGAAATTTGATAAAACTCGTCTGCCTAAGGCAGAAGAGGTCCTTTTGGCGCGCCTTCAAGAGAAAAAACTCCCCATACGGCCAGACATGCGAATCGCTATTACAGGTGGAAGTCGCGGTATTGCGGATTATCCTGCCGTGATGAGGGCTGCGGTCCGTTATATCAAGGCATGTGGGGCTGTCCCCTTTATCGTTCCTGCCATGGGAAGCCATGGCGGGGCCACTGCAGAAGGTCAGGTTGAGGTCTTAAAGAATCTTGGCATTACGGAAGAGACCGTGGGTGCTCCAATCTATTCAAGTATGGATGTCGTTGAGATTGCCCGAACGGAACTGGGACTCCCTGTTTATTTGGACCGGATTGCATCGGAGGCAGATGGCATCCTGCTGCTCAATCGGGTAAAGACTCATACATCCATTTATGGTGCCTATCAGAGTGGTCTTGTCAAGATGATGGCTATTGGACTGGCTAAACACAAAGGAGCAGCGATGACCCACAGCCTTGGTACGGATTATCTGAACGATAACATGGCAAGGGTGGGGCTTCTGGCTCTTAAAACCGCTAAAGTCGTTGGCGGGATTGCGGTCATAGAAAATGGTTACGATGAACTCGCTGATGTCTATGCCCTCAGAAAAGAAGAAATCCCAACAGAAGAACCCAAAATCCTGGAACGGGCCAAGAAAATGGTCCCGCGCATTCCCTTTGACGCGATGGACGTGCTGATTTGCTGTGAGCTAGGAAAAAATATATCAGGGACCGGGATGGACCCTGCAATTGTGGGAAGACCCATCAATAATCGGCCCAATGTTGGACCTGATGTGACGGAGCTGGGGATTCTCTCCATTACGCCTCAATCCGAAGGCAATGGCAATGGAATCGGCATGGGAAACTTTATTTCCCGGCGCGTTCGGGACGAACTTGATGAATCCATGACGGTCATTAATGCTTTGACGGGAATGAAGCCCTTTACGGCTATGATTCCGCCGACGATGGAAACGGACGAACTTGTTTTTAAAGCCTGTATCAAGGCCGCAGGAAGAATTGCCCCGGAAGATCTTCGCATGGCGATTATCCGCAATACAGGGAACCTCGAACGAATCTGGGTATCAAAAGCCCTTGCAAAAGAACTCGAACCAGAGCGAGGATCCTTGGTAGGGGATTATTTCCCTGTTCCTTTTGAAGGTAATGGTGCCCTCAAACATTTTTGGAAATAATAAGAGGTCACTTTACACGAAAGTATTGGATAACAAAAAGATGGAAACAACAGTATGTGAAGTGCTGTTGCTTCCATCTTTTTTGTTGTTACTTTTTTGATTCGCGTACAAATTTTTTCGGTGACATTCCAATTTTATTGGTAAAGGTTCGAATGAAATGCGGATAGCTCTTAAATCCTACCGCAGCTGCTACATCCCGTACCATCATGGTATTTTCTTTCAAGAGGACACAAGCTTTTTGCAGACGGAGCATTGTCATATAGTCGCCAATGGAAATCCCCGTATGATCCTTGAAAATCTTGCAGAGACGGGATTTGCTGACATAAAGGTGGGTGGCGATATCGTCAAGATGGATGGACTCCAGGTAATGGGCCGAAATATAGGTGATGGTATCCATAATGGTGCGGTCGCGCGTTTCGATTTCGGCTGTTTCGTCTGTCTTGCAATCGTGCAGTTTCCTTGCCACAGCAAGCAGAAATTTTTCTAGCAAAAGGGTGCGATAGATATCTTCCCCAAATTGGGGGCGTACAGGAGCAATCAAGTCCTCCATAAGACTCGAAAATTTAATGAGGTCATGCTGAGAAAGCATGATATGGTGGGGAACATTTTCAAATAGCTTTTTTAGATTAGTTTCCGGTGTGGACATCTTTTCAAGGAAACCAACAGGAAAGCGTAAAGCATAACGATCTGTATGATCCTTGACTGAACTGAATAAATAATGGATTTCAAAGGGTCGGATGATGATCAGACTGCCCGTTTCGAGGGGATAACGGGTATCTTGGACCAGAAAGCTGCCATTATGATTCAGACTGAGATAAATTTCCATTTCATCATGGAGCTGTGGAACGGAATAAACGATAGAGGATCCAAAATAGGCATAATAAGGAAGCTTACCCAAGAAAATCGCCTTCTTTAATTTGCATTTATTCTTGCCTTTAAGGTGAATATTAACAAATTAAATCAATATAATCAATATAAATTGACTAGAACTTAAATATTTCCTAGGATGAAAGAGGAGATTGTGATCACAACTGCAGAAAACTGAATATTACGAGTCCTTTGAATTTTTACGGAGACATATTGAAGGAGGCGCAAATATGTCCGAGACTACACTATGTATCGTAATTGTCGCAGTTACGATGGTCTTATTCATCACGAGGGCGTTCCCTATGGCGGTTACGGCCGTCCTTTGCTCACTGGCAATGGGAATCATGCTCCCCAGTGTCAAGTTATCTGCCATCTATTCGGGATTTGGCAGTGCTCCTGTCTGTATGATTGCCGGGATGATGATTGTTGGAGACGCTATTTTTCAAACCGGCGTGGCTCAAAAGATGGGGGTTGCCATTGGAAAACTAAGGATTGTGCAGAATGAAAGGATCTTTACTGTTGTTGTGGTGACCATCTGTACCTTCATGTCTGCTTTCATGAGTGATTCTGGATGCATTGCCATGTGGATGCCAATCATAGCAGCGGTTGCGGCTGGTTCGAGAGGAAAAATCCGTTCCAAGATGGTCATTATGCCCGCCGGAATTGCCTGCATTGTTGGTGGGGCAACGACCCTTGTTGGGTCAACTTCACAGAATACAGCCAACAGTTTCCTCATGCAGACAGCAGGGTATGAGATGGGAATGGGGGTTTTTGATGTTACACGCATCATGTGGATCGTTGATATTGTCATGGTCCTTTACTTTGCAACGATTGGGTATACCATTACTAAAAAGACCCTAAAGCCAGGGTCCCCTCATTTTGACGATGGAAACCAATATGCAGCGGCGCCCTGTGATGAACTCGATGGGGTCGGGATTCCTCAGGTTCCTAAGAAAAAGCAGGTCATCTCGGTCTTTACGTTGGGAATTTGCATTGTGGGATTTATCCTTTGTGGTTTCAGGCCCTTCAGTGCCTATTTGAATATTGCAAATGTTGCCCTGATTGGCGCGACGATCCTTTTTATGACCAAAACGATTTCTTTTGAGAAAACCTTGCACGAACTCAATTGGGGTGTTCTTCTGACCGTCGGCGCCATTACCACTTTGGGAACGGGATTGGAAAAGACCGGAGCAGGAGAGCTGATTGCCAGTAGTATCCTTGATTTTTTCGGAGGTGAAAATGCTTCCTTGACGGTCGTCATTTGTGTGATGTTTGTCTTAGGAAGTTTCTTGACCTTATTTATGCAGAATGTTTCGGTTTCGGCGATGCTTGCACCTATTTATATTCCTTTGGCACTCAAGATGGGGCTCAGTCCTGTACCGTTTATCATTCTCATTGCTGTGGCGTCTAATATGGCCATTGCAACCCCAATCGGGACGCCTGTAAATATGCAGATACTTCCCGCTGGGTATAAATTTAGTGATTACGTTAAAATTGGGGGGCCCTTATGGTTGTTATTCATGATTGTGGTTTGCCTAACAGCGCCTTCCCTGCTATTTTAGAAAGGAACCTTGAATAAGGAGGAAAAAGAAGAATGGAACAATACGATGTCATTGTCATTGGCGCAGGGGTCGTAGGAAGCGCCATTGCAAGGGAACTATCCCGATATGAACTAAAAACAGCCGTTCTTGAAAAGGAACTGGATGTGGCGACAGGAAACTCCAGCCGCAACACGGGCATGCTTCACGGTGGGTTTACGTATAAACTGGGGACGCTGCGGGCCCAATGTTCCGTAGAAGGCAATCAGGAATTCGATAAAGTGGCTTCCGAACTGGGTGTGCCTTTTAAGAGAACGGGAAAATTGGTTGTTGGATTTACCGAACATGACCGCCAAAATATCCTGCGCTTTAAGGCCAACGGGGAAGCAAACGGCGTCAAAGGTATGCGTATGGTCGATGCTGACGAAATGCATCGCATTGAACCTAACGCAGGCGGCAATTTTGCCATGTATGTTCCTAGTTCCGGAATCTTGGATCCTTTCCAGTACACCATTGGACTTGCTGAAAATGCCTGCCATAATGGCGTTCATTTCTACTTCGGATCCCGTGTCACGGGCATTAAGCAGATTGCTAAGGATACACCCGACATGGCTCTTCTTATCAAGCGAAATCCTTCCATATCAGGGAAAGAAGACTTGTATGAGGTAACGACAGAACGGGCCATTTTCCTTGCAAGATGGGTCATTAACAGCGCCGGTGCCTATGCCAACAAGATCGGCCAAATGATGGGCTATCCGCATGTTCCTCAGTATGGATGCAAAGGAGAGTATTACGTCCTTGATAAAAAGGCCGGCCAGTTTCTCAAGATCCCTGTCTATCCAGCTCCAAATGACCAAGGGGGATTCGTGACGCACGCAACGCCTACGGTGGATGGCAATATTCTCGTAGGACCTGATTGGTATGATACGGAAGGCCCCGAGGATTATGCAAACCAGAAGCAGAGTTTGGATAAACTTTTTACTGATGGAAAAAAGATGTTCCCCAAGATGGCGCGCCCTTATTTCATCCGTAATTTTGTGGGAATCCGGTGGCGCAACTGTAATCCGACAACAAAGGAAGCTCTGGATTTCCGGATTGATACAAATGCAGGGATCCCCCATACCATCAGCCTTGTAGGAATCGAGTCTCCTGGTGTCACGGCGGCAACACCGCTGGCTCGCCGCGTGGCAGCCATTCTCCTTGGTACGGAAGAAAATGAAGGAACCCGCATTAAGAAAAAAGCGGCTTTCGATCCAATCCGCAAACCGATTCCGCGTTTTGCTGAAATGACCTTGGAAGAACGGGTGGAAGCGATCAGAGAAGATCCAAACTATGGACAGATCTTTTGCCGCTGTGAAAACGTGACCAAGGCTGAGGTCTTGGCGGCTCTTCATAATCCTTTGGGAGTCCATACAGTGACGGGAATCAAGAACCGGACCCGATCCATGATGGGAAGATGCCAGGGCGGTTATTGCCAGACGCGGATTACGGAACTCATCGAAAAGGAACTGGGGCTTTCTCCGGAAGATCTTCGTTACCAGCGTGAAGGCGGCTGGATCTTTACAGGAACAGTTCGGAATGAAGCCGGGAAATGAGAGGGAGCAGATGGAAATGAAAGCGGAAAAAGCTAAGGTGCTGCATACGGATGTCGTCATTGTCGGCGGCGGCCCAGCTGGTCTTGCAGCGGCGGTCCAGCTCTATGATGAAGGAATTACGGATCTTTTGATCCTTGAAAGGGAACATGCCTTGGGCGGCATACTCAAACAGTGTATCCATGATGGATTTGGCCTCACACGGTTTGGAGAATCGTTAAGCGGTCCTGAATATGCAGCCCGTTTTATCAAGGAAGTGGAAAAACGGAAGATCCCTTATGTGACGGATACGACGGTCATTAACGTGACACCTGATCATGAGGTGCAGGCAGCCCATGAATCGGGCATGATCATTGCTAAAGCAAAAGCGGTTGTCCTCACTATGGGCTGCCGGGAACGGACAAGAGGAGCCCTTGCTATTCCGGGAACCCGCCCGGCTGGTGTCATTACGGCAGGCGTGGCCCAGGCCTATATCAATCTTCAAAACCGGATGCCTGGCAAAGAAGTGGTGATCCTAGGGTCCGGGGATATTGGCCTTATCATGGCTCGCCGCCTTACCCTTGAAGGAGCGCATGTCATCGGCGTCTACGAGATCAACCCTATCCCGAGCGGCCTTCCCCGCAATATTGAGCAGTGTCTCCACGATTATGACATTCCCCTGCACTTGGGATACACCGTATCAGATATCAAGGGAACGGACCGTGTGACGAGCGTTGTCGTATCCAAAGTGGATAAAAAGCTTCAAGTGATTGAAGGAACAGAAGAGGAAATCCCTTGTGACACCCTTGTCCTTTCTGTTGGATTGATCCCGGAAAATGAACTGACCTTGGGTGCAGGCGCTGTTCTTACCCCGGCTACGAGTGGGGCCATTGTCGATGAATACTTTGAAACGACCGTACCGGGAATCTTTGCCGCAGGCAACGTCCTACATGTTCATGACTTGGTTGATTTTGTCTCCCTGGAAGCAGAAGCTATGGCCCGGGGAATCAAGCGCTACCTGGAAGGAAGCCGCTATGAGGCTGTCATTGACGTTAAAACGGGCCGTAATGTGGGACACACGGTTCCTCAAAAGCTTACAGGAAAAGAAGATGTAACCCTTTCCCTTCGTGTACGGGGCCCTCAGAAAAATGCCAAAATTACGGTTCGCCAAGGGAATCATGTTGTTGCCCAAAAGCTTGTAAAAAATGCCCTGCCGGCAAATATGATTGAACTGCCCATTAAGAGTAACCAGATTATTGGAACAGCGTCCTTGGAGGTGAGCGTTGATGAATAAGGAGTTAACCTGTATTGTCTGCCCCAATGGCTGTGACCTGCATATCGCCTATGAAAAAAGCGCAGAAACCATTGAGGTCCTTTCCGTTGAGGGGGCGCTATGTAAGCGGGGGGAAACCTATGCTCGGCAGGAGCTCATTGCCCCCAAACGCAGTATTGCTAGCTCTGTCCTTGTTGAAGGTGGAGAATTGCCGCTCGTGAGTGTAAGAACTAAAGGCGTGATTCCTAAAAACATGATTTTCCCCGTGATGAAAGAAATCCGGAAGACGGTGGTGAAGGCTCCTGTCGAAGAAGGAAGTGTGCTTATTCCAGATGTACTGGGGCTTGGCATTGACGTGATTGCAACTAAGCGGGTGGAAAAGAAGCAAGGATAACAAATGGCCCTCTCCTACAGAAATGCAGGAGAGAGCCATTTTTAGTAGAATCAGATGATCTTCGTCAAAAGGTTGCCTTCATCGTCAAATTCCATATATTCAGGCGTATCTAGGGCTTCCAGTCCTTCATATTTGCCTTCTGCGACATCAGCATAATAGGCTTCGGAAAGCATGATGGTTCCGATATGGAGACTGTTGGGAATCCGGATGACACGGGCATGTACCTTATCAACCCCATTTAACGTGCGGATGCAGAACTGGATGCTTTCCTTGTCCGTTGCCATGATGATAGGAAGCTCTGCCGAACGGATGACCGTGTTGGTAATGGTGTTGGGATACATCATCTGCAGGTCAATCTTGTCAAAGAGGCGCTTAGATATACAGCTTGCGAGGCCCGTCCCGAGGGCGTTGCCATGAGAAGCTTCCGTTAGATCAAGAAAACATGTCCGCTGCACGTTGACGCCGCCATGGGCATAAGGCGTGGAGAAGGTTCCTGTAATGTTGGGGTCAACGCCGGTGCCGCTGTAATTCTTCCCAATCTCGTCGACGATGAGTACATCGCATTCACCAACGATGAGACGGGGCATATTGCCAAAGGCTTCTTTAAGAAGCCCCGGTTCCTCCGTTAGGATGTCATCCCGATGAACCGCTGCAATTCTAGCTGTTTCGTCGTAAGCATTTTCAATGGTACAGACGCCCATGAGAATGGGGGCTTTATCGAGAATGACTTTGGCGTTTGCTGGAAGATTCTTGGCAATGACGCCCATGCCGTCGCTGTGGACGCTTTCGGCGCCTTCCTGTTTGCCGAGGCCAACAACCATCATCTTGCAGAACCCGCTTTCATAGGGGCCGCGAAAGGCATTGTGGGGCTTTACGCGGCAGGAGACGATGATGCCGTCGGAATGATAGGCAATCTTGTCTAGGTAAACAGGTTTTCCCAGCTCGCTTGTTCCCAAAAGGACGGTTTCCATGGAGGAGCGGATAGGGCAACCCATGCTTTCTTCCGTAATGTTGTAGCCTTCAAGGATCTGGAGCTGTCCTTCTGCTGTCGCCCCGCCGTGGCTTCCCATGGCAGGAACGATAAAGGGATGAGCCCCCTTTTTCTTTACGAAATCAACAATAGCTTTAGTGATGACGTCGACATTGGCAATGCCGCGGCTGCCTGCCGTGATGGCAATGTTCATACCTGGTTTGATGAGTGAAGCTACACGTTCGCCTTCCATGGCTTGCCAAACGGCAGCGGGGATATCTTCCCGTTTGATGAGAGGCCGGGGAAAGCTTTGCTTTGCCCGGAACATCTTTGGGATAGGCACGCCTTCAAGCAGTTTTGAAACAACACCGCCTCTAACAATTTCCATTATTTTTCCTCCTTGTGTTTCCTGCACGTAAGGTAAATCCGGTAGCGGACACAAAATGGTCCAGTTCTTTTTCAAAATAAGTTAGCAGTTCCTTACGGACGGGATCGAGATCCCGATGGGTTACCTTATACGTCACGCGGCGCGGTGGCGGCGTAGTCAGTTCGTAGAGAAATAGGCCTAAGCGATCCAAGATTCCAGAGTCCTTGAGATAGAGGGCAAAGGCTTCTGGAATAATGCTCCACGTTTCTTTTCCCAAAAGGGAAAGCAGGGCTTGGGATGTGTCCACCGTGGCAAGGGGACTTGCCGATGAACCGAAAACTTCTTGATGCCAGGGCTCAAAATCTGGTGACCAGTCAGCAAGCAGCTCTTGACCAGGTGGGAGAGTGGTTGGATCAATAGGCTGGGGATGATTTCCAAAATCTCCAACAACATAGTGTTCTTCGGAAAAAAGGGGATCTGTTACAAGAAGGGGACTGCGCCGCTTCCTTACGACCAGAGCCACGTCAAGTTGATGGGCTTCCAGGGAATCATAGAGTTTAAAGGATGGGCTTGTTGTGTAAAAGAGGTGGAGCGGGGAAGAGCCCCCTTTGTCATTGAGCAGTCTTTTGTAAAACGGGCTCATGACCATGCTGATGGATTCTATACTGCCGATACGCAGCATCTGGGACCGTCTTCCTAGGTGAAACCCCTTGATGGAACGGGATAGGTGCATCCAATCCTCGGCAAGAGGGATAAACTCCAACCCTGCTTCAGTAAGGTGAAAATTCCGTTTCCCTCGGCTGCGGCAAACGAGGATATTTCCCAATTCTTCTTCTAGCTGATGGAGACGATGACTCAACGTGGATTGGGAAATGGTGAGCTTTTCGGCAGCCGTGGAAAAACTGTTGCATTGGGCAAGCGTCAAAAAAGTACGAATCAAATCAGTATCCATGGCACCTCCTGGAAATTAATTTTAAAGATAATATATCATGATATTATCTAAAATTCAAATTAAATATATTGGATTGTGAGGCAAGAAGGATTGATGTAATCGATGCATTGCAAAAATCTCTCTATGATGAAACAAAAGCCTGGCAGCTCCTGATAGGTTGGAGTGCACAGGCTTTTGTTTACTTATTGGAAGTCAGCTTGACAATAGACGCAGCGACCATCTTTAAATGTCATTTGAGGTACAAGAACATGATGGCCAATGAAGGTATGACCATTGCAATCTTCATAGGGGACTTGTTTTCTTTTATCTTTAAAAATTACAAGATCTGCAGGCGTACCGACCTTCAGCGTTCCTAATTCAGGATGGCCAATGAGATGTGCTGGTTTCTTTGTTGCTGTTAAGAGCACACTTTCTAAACTCATCCCGAAATCTACATATTTTGAGAGAATGCGGGGAAGGGAATGAAGGGGTTGAAGAAACCAACTGGATGCATTGTTATCGGAACTGATGATGTCTGGCACAAATCCTTCTTGGACTGCGTTTTGAGCCACGACGAGATCGAAATTGCTTCTTCCATTACAGGCATCGAAGAGGACACCGCGCCGGCGTGCTTCCCATAAGCCTTTGAGAACATGGCCATCTTTGTCTAGACAGGTATGTTTACCCTTTCCGTGGAAAATATGGCAGATGACATCGCCAGGACGGAGATACGATGCAAGTTCGTCAAGGGGAATGGGAGAATCGGTGACGTGAACCACAACACGGGTACCAATGCGATCCGCAATTTCAATGGTCTTTTTTAAGGAAATACGAGCCATTCCTGCAGAGAGAATATTTTTTGACAGTCTTGTTTTCAGTCCAACAAGGTTATGACCATACCTCTTGAATAGTGACATAATCTTTTCTTCATCAAAATATTTGGGGTCTAGATTCTCTGGATATCGGTTATTGGATTGACCACCGGAGGCGACGAGCAGACAGTTAAGAATCCGTACGTCAGACATCGATATAATGGTCTTGTAGTAAAGTTCATAGCCACCCGCACCTGTTGTGCCTGCATCCACTGCTGTTGTAATACCAGTGCAGAATGAAGTCGCGTCTGGATTCACACCATTTTCACTGCCGCCTTCGTAGTAGTGGGTGTGATAATCAATGAGACCTGGCGTAATGAGACAATCTTTGGCATCGATGATACGATAGTTTTTCGATTTGTGAGGGAGTGGCGTCTCCGCAATCTTTCCACCTATGATAGCAAGATTGGAATGAATCCAAGTGCCTGTTTCTGTATCCAAGAAAGTTCCATTCTTGATGAGAAAATTCATAAAGTACATCCTTTCTAAAAGCCTTGATGGCAGGCATCAAGGCTTTTGTAAATTACTGCTTTTTGGTTTGTGCAATTGCGTCCATGAGTTGGTCAACAATTTCATTACCTACATCGCGCCGGACCATTTGCTGTACGACTTTGCCTTTTTGGCGAATTTCTTCTACGACAGAGGGATCCAGCGTAATAATCTGATCACCTGCGTCAATGCAGATCTGTTTGTATTCTTTGATGCTGGCATCCGCTTTGGTATTGCCATACGCAGTAGCGGCCGCAGCGCATTCGTCGACAAGCTGACGGACATTTTCAGGCAGAGAGTTATAAACATCCTTGTTCATGAAGAAGGTGATGATGTGCCCGATATGATTGGTTTCGATTACATATTTCTGCACTTCCTGAACATTGTTTCCTACAATGTTCATATAAGGGTTTTCCTGTCCGTCAATGGTTCCTTGCTGCAGTCCCATGAATACTTCTGTGAACTGCATCGGTGTTGCTGCTGCACCTAGGGCATCCCAATAAGCAAGATGGTAAGGATTGGTCATAACGCGGATTTTTTGCCCTTTCAGATCATCCAGTTTTCTTACGATCTTGTTTGTTGTGAGTTGACGGAATCCAGCATCAGAGTAACCAAGCATTTGGATGCCGCCCGCATTGCAATACTGGTTCATGATGTTAGGAAAATTCCCGTTGAGGACGGCTCTCATTTGTTTTACATCATCAAATAGGTTTGGCATGTCAAAGACGGCATATTGGGGGATAAAATCAACAAGGTCTGTTGTCATTCCTGTCCCGATGTCTATTGAACCACTGACCACAGCTTCCGTAAATTCCGTTGTGTTGCCCAGCTGACCGCTTGGATAGATATCAACCGTGATCTTACCGCCGGATTTTTGGTGAATTAAATACGCAAATTCAGAGACCATCTTATAGTTGATAGATGAGTCAGCAACAGTCATGGCGGCTCTCCAATGGTATTCTGCAGGAATCGACGCAGGGTCCAAGGCTTTGATGTTTTTTCCATAAAAATCGGCATCAGCATCCAAAGCAGGTGTTGTCGTTGCTGCAACTTTTGCAGTATCTTTGGAGAGGGCACTGACAAGCCCCATAGAAATCCCTGGAACAGCGGTAATCAGACCTAGGGAAATCAGGAATGTAACGAGGAAGGGAACGACGGAACGGGCAAGTCTCAGCATAGGAATTTTTGTCATGCCGGATGCAACAAAAAGATTGATTCCCATGGGAGGAGTAACCATACCAATAGCTAGGTTGCAGGTCATGATGATCCCAAAATGAATCGGGTCAACACCTAAGGCCGTAGCGACTGGAACCATGATTGGAGTTAAAATCATGATATTTGGAATGTTGTCGATGAACATGCCGCATACAAGCATGACAAGGTTCATGATGAGAAGGACTGCATACTTATTGTCCGAAAGGGCAAGAACCCCTTGGCTGATGGTCTGAGGATAACGGAGCAGCGTCAATACCTTTGCAAAAGCGGCTGCTGCAGCGATGACGAAAAGAATATTGACGTATGTCTTGGCACCTTCCATAAAAACATGTCCAAGGTCCTTGATAGAAAGTGTTCGATAGACACAGATGCACACAAAAAGACCGTAGAAAACGCTGATTACAGCAGCCTCAGTAGGACTGCAGATGCCTGTATAAATCGTTCCCAAAATGATGACCGGTGTCATAAGAGCAAAGAAGCTGTCTTTAAAGAGCTTCCATAATCCGTCTTTGTGGAGCTTGGCATAGCTTTCCTGAAGTTTTTGTTTATCTTCACCATGCTTCTTGCAGTAAATGTAGCAATAAACCATGAGGGCAACGCCAATGAGGATGCCCGGAATGATTCCGGCAATGAAGAGTTTTGAGGGAGAACAGTTGGCGATGGAAGCGTAGACAATGTAAGATATGGACGGTGGAATGATGACTCCAAGTCCACCTGCAACTGTCACAATTGAAGTTGCAAAGATCTTGTCGTATCCTTTGGCTACGAGAAATGGAATTGTCATGGATCCTACAGCAGAAACTGTAGCTGGGGAGGATCCGGAAATAGCCGCATAGAACATACAGGTAACGACGACAGCGCAGGGAAATCCTGCCGTTTTATTGCCGATAAAATAACCAAAGAAATTGAAGAGTTTCTTCGAAATACCGCCCCTTGCCATAATCATACCGGAGACCATGAACATAGGCACGGCTAGAAGGGTGAAGCTGTTTAGCCCCGAAAACATGGCACGGGCAACATCACTTACACCAAAGGAAAAGGCTTGATTTGCTAAATGGGGCAACATAGAGAGAAAGGAAAAAACGCCTCCAATGGGAAGTGCCGCGATGATAAGCACGAATAGAACTAGAAAGAAAATCCCGATACCCATTAGTTCATCTCCTCCTTCTCATTTTCCATATCGTTTCCGTTGTCTGCTTCTGTTTGCGCTTTTCCTGTAAAGAGACGATATAGAAGCTGAAGGTAACGAACCATTCCAAGTGCAAGGCCTAAGGCCATGAAACGGTACAGCGAAGCGACTGGAATCCGGAGTGCAGGACTGGCCTGATGAATCAAATCAGCTTTTCCTATCAGTTCAATGGTTCCTTGAAAAAGAAACCAAATAATCCCCATCATGACAAGGGTGATGAGAATTTCAATATACTTTTGAATTGATTCAGGGAGCAGTCTTGTAAAGGTATCTACCTTTAGACTGACCCCTCTCCGAATGGCGCAAGGTAGGCAGAAGAATGCTGACAGTGCAAGCAGGTAGCAACATACCTCATCTGACCAAGTCAAGGCATGGTGGAATCCATAGCGCATGACAACATTTGCAAAGGACAGTACGCACATGACAGCGAGCATGATTGCCAAAATCAGGAGCTCGAAATTTCGGTCAAGCCAGTGTAATACTTTCATGATAAAACCCCTTTCTTTACCTTTTCCTAGGGAGATGAAATAAAAAAATATTCCGATAACTCTTGCGATTCATTTTACTGGCTTGACGAAATGAAATGAAGGTGATAATAATTTATTTTATAAGTAGAAAAACTACTATTAAGGAGGATCCTCCATGGATATTAAGATGCTGGATTACGTCGTCATGATTGCCAAGTGTGAGAGCATTTCCAAAGCCGCTGAGAAACTTTATTTAACGCAGTCCGGTCTCAACCAGCAATTACTGAAGCTGGAACGCAATCTTGGAATCAAGCTCTTTGAGCGGGATCATCATCATTTTCGGATTACTGATGCAGGAAAAATTTATGTGCGCAATGCAATGGAAATCCTCCGAATACAGCGTAATACCCTTATGCAGCTAAGTGATCTCAAGAATAATATCCATGCTGAAATTTCCATAGGTCTTACCCATGAACATGGAATTGATCTTTTTACGGCTGTCTATCCTATTTTTCGTCATCATTACCCTTATCTTCGATGCAAATTGGCAGAACATATTGTACGTGATCAATATCAGCTCATCGAAGAGGGGGAACTTGATATTGGGATTGTCTTGACCAATATTAACACTGCAAAATGTTTTCCAGATTTGGTCTTTCATGAAGTTTATCAGGAAGATTTGCTATTGGGGATTCCAATGACCCATCCTATGGCTAAAAATGCCGTACCTATTGGAACCGCCCAGCCGCTCCGAGTCACCGATATCCATCTATTTAAAGATGAGCCATTTTCTCTTATTTTTGAGGATTCTACCATGCGCAAGGAAGTTATTGATCCTATGTTTGAGGAAAATCAACTGCATCCTATCATTATGCTTGAAACGGCAATCAATACAGCACTCACACAAATTGTGGGTAAGGGGCTTTCCTGTACAATCCTCCCGCATTCTCGTGTCTTATCTAGTCCATATCGCGATGATTGTGCATGGTTTCGCCTGCTTGATAATCCCGTGTGGAGTGTCTCTATCGTCCACAGGAAAGACTATAAACTCAGCAAATCAATATATGATCTTATCCGTTTGATGGATCAGTATGGTCAAAAATTAGAAAAGATATTTTTAACTGAAAGTCCTGGCTATCTAAAATAATGCATATTAAAAGACCTTTCGAGAATGGCAGATCAAACTCGAAAGGTCTTTTCCATATCTATGTGAGGGTAGATATGGGTGAGGGATTGCCTCATATCCCTAAAATAGCAGATTTTTCGGTAAAATGCAAATAATTTCAACTATAAGCATCTTTCTGAATTTTATTAGTAAAACAATGTAGATGAATAATATAAATATAATTTAACTGCCGAAAGGATGAACCAAAAGAACGTATGAAAATCATTCAATAAGTTTTTCTTAGAGAAAAACTAACTATTTAGAATTTGTGTTAATGGTATGCATGGAATAAAATTGAAATAACAGAAAATTACATCTTATCCGAATAGGATTGCAACAGATGTAATACGAGGTGAATTGAGCGGTGATTGCCTTCTTTCATGATGAACTTTGCATTTTCTGAAATCATGGAAGAGTGGAAACCTTCAAAAAGTAATAATCTAAAGTAATGATCCTTGGAAGAATCTTCAAGCAGGTGTTGATTCTTCTGCAGGGCAGAAGAAATCTCATAAGATTCCGGACTTCCTCTATCGTGGAAGGAAGACGGGCAATAAAGAAAAGGAGTGTTGAAGTTATGGGTAAATTAGGAAAACGGATCATGGCATGTCTTAGCGCCAGTCTCGTTGTCATGTCCTTAGCTGGCTGCAGTGTCGGCGGCGGTGGTAATGGTGGGGATAAGAAATCAGTTGCAGGCAGCCTCAAAGGGAAAAACGTCCGGGTTGTCATCGGCTCCACTTCGACTTCTGGTGACTCTTACATGATGGCAGATCTCGTTACGCGCTATCTTTCCAAGAAGATGGGGTTCAAGGGTAAGGTTGACGCCATCGGGAACTCTGCAGCACTTGACACCATTTCCAAGGCCAAGGGCGATGGTACGACGGTCATGATGTTCCACGATATGACTTTCTTGAGCGTACTCTTTGGCTCTGTTGATAAGAAATATGCCCTGGAAAACCTGACGGTTGGTCCTCGTATCGGTCAGAACCCTGGCGGTTGCTTTGGTGCTGCTAAGGATGCTCCGTACAAGTCACTTTCTGAAGTGACAAAATACTTGAAAGCAAACCCAGATAAGACGGTTTCATTTAACATTGAATCGGGCGCAACGAGCCATCTTGCTTTCGTTGCTTACTACCTTGATGTAAAGCGTAAGGAAGGCGATGCTGTTGCAAGCCGTATCAAAGCAATTGTTGGCGGCACGACGGCTGATAAGCTGCAACGCCTCTGGGACCGCAATGCTGACGTTATCTACGGTGATACCTCTGCTTTCGAACAGTATACCAAAGATGGTGTCGATGCTAAACTTGCAATGAACATGTTTGATTCCTGCGGCAAGGTGAACGGTCTTAAAATTAACTCCATGGCTGAAGACGGAATTGAATTTGAAGGCAAACCCTTCGACTTTGCAAAAGATTTTGCCATGTACTTCCCGAAGAACATGGATGAAAAGGTTCTCAAAGAATATGAAGCGGCTATGGTTGAAATCGTAAAGGATCCGCAGTTCCAGAAAGACATGGCTGCCCTTTACTACAACACGTTGAAACCTGAAGAAGTAACTCTTCAGGCTTCCAAGGACTTCATCTATGGTAAACGTAAGATGTGTGAATCCTTGATTAAACAAGCTCCGGCTCTGGATACGCTGACCAGCCACTGAGAACGGTCCTTCATCTAAGTGAAATCAAATGGCGCTTCCCGATGCGAAATGAAATAGAGGTCCTCGGGAAGCGTTTTTTATGAAAAGAAAGAGGGGAAGAAAATATGATTAGTGTGGTTTATTCCACAGAGCACTTGCTGATGCCGAAAATCATCGGTACATTGCTCGTTATCATGCTTGCTGTCATAGTCCTTGTAGAAGGTCGGGAACGCAAGGCAGCAACCGGAAAATTCTTTGGCAGCTTTGGCCCGTTCTTCCGTGAAAATGCGGATTTCAAGAAACTTTTCGGCACGCTGCTCCTATTCATTGGCTACATTTTTGTTGTTGAAGAGGTTGGCTTTACGGTTACCAGCATTATTTTTGTATTCCTCTTCAATGTACTTTATACAGGTTGGAGTAAAAAGGCACTTCGAACGAGTCTTATAATTTCCATCCTGGCACCTGTCATTGTCAGTCTAATTTTTGGTGTTGCTTTCAATATTACGCTTCCCAGCGGAATTTGCAGTATCACCTTCATTGATTACGGCATCACCATTTACTGAGAAAGGAGGATAGCCCATTATGATTACATTTACTTTTACTCACGTTTTGGTCTGTCTCCTTGGTGTTATCGGCGGGATCGTCTTTGGCGCCATTCCGGGCATGACAGCTACTATGGCTGTTGCTGTTTTTCTGCCTTTGACCTATGCCTATGATATTCAGACGGCTATGTTCCTGCTCTTGGGTCTTTATGTCGGCGGGATTTCAGGCGGTCTTGTTCCTGCTATCTTGATTAATATTCCTGGTACGCCATCTTCAATCACAACGACTTTCGATGGCTTTCCTATGGCAAAACGAGGCGAGAGTGAACGTGCCCTGAAGATTGGGATTCTCTCCAGCTTTATCGGAGGCATGATTTCCTTAGCCTGCCTAGCTCTTTTGACGCCAGTCCTCAGTGCCTTTGCCTTAAGTTTCAGTGCTGTTGAAAAGTTTCTCATTATTCTCTTTGCTCTTACAGTCATTGCTGCCCTTTCCAATGGACAGATGCTGCGGGGTATTTTTGCGGGATTCCTCGGCGTTTTCATCAGTCTTATGGGGATGTTCAGCGTTAACAATGCATACCGTATGGTTCCTGATTCCCTGATGACTTACATGCAAGACGGGTTCCAACTTCTGCCGGTCCTCATTGGGCTTTTTGCCATTGGCCAAATATTCGAAGAAGCAGAAGAAGGGATGACTTTTAATCTTAAACGTGTTGACGAAGGCGGAATTGAAGGAAAGAAATTTTCTCTCAGCGATTTCAAGGGACAAGGCGTCAATCTAATTCGTTCGGCTTTGATTGGGACTTTTGTTGGTGTCCTTCCTGGTGTTGGCGGATCTGCTGCATCCATTTTGTCCTATGCACAAGCAAAAAGTTTTTCTAAACACCCTGAACTGATGGGAACAGGTGTCCCTGAGGGTCTTGTTGCTTCGGAGACCTCTAATAATGGTCTTACGGGCGGCGCTCTCATTCCACTTCTGAGCTTGGGTATTCCTGGTGACTCGACGACGGCTGTCCTTATTTCTGCCTTCATGTTTCAGGGTATTCAAGTAGGTCCGCTCTTTATTGCCCAGAACCCAGATACATGGAACTGCATTCTTGTTGGGATGCTTCTTGCGAACATCATTATGTTCCTTTGTATGTTCTATCCCATCAAGTGGATCAGCAGACTTGTCTATATTCCCAAACAGCGCCTTTATCCGGTCATCATGATGATTTGCATTGTAGGTGCTTACGCTACGAAAAATGGCCGTATCTTTGATGTGTGGACGCTTCTGGGATTTGGTATTGTTGGCTATGTGTTTGGTAAGATCCACATTCCATCGTCTTGTTTCCTCATCGGCTTTATTCTGGGTAAGGATCTCGAAAACTACTTCATCCAGTCTATTAGTGCCTCAAAGGGAAGCCTTGCGGTGTTCTTCTCTCGGCCAATCGGTCTTTTCATCTGGGTTCTCATTGCCATTTCCATCTGGTATTCCTTCTATAACGCCAGAAAGCTGAAAAAGCAAAAAGCTGCCCAACAGTAACATTGCCCGTTCTTCAACTCCATATATGAAAGGTCATCTTCCACCCGGAAGGTGGCCTTTTATATCGCTTCTTATAAACATAAAAAAAACTGCCCTTAGCGGGCAGTTTTTTCATTTACAAGAAGTGACGCCAGATGCACAATCTTATCGAGCTCCGGCATGGGGTCAAAGGTAAGAAGTTTTTCTGAAGGCGCTGTGCGGACCGTAATCGGCATGGCAAAGAAACGGCCTCGCAGGAATACGTCCATCTGGTTCTTGCGGACACTGATGGCAATACGGCCTGGCGTGTAATCGGAAAGTTCTTTCAAGGCATCAAGGAAAGGTCCCGATAGGGTGGCTTTCCCCACTTTACCGTAGAGGGCAAAGTCTTTATTGAGACGAATGTCAGGCACTTTAAGATTGATGAGTTGAGGCTGTGCTTCAAAGAAGGCAAGACGCATCGGCGTAGGGAAGGAGTCCTTTTGGAGCAATCTAAAATCAAGATCCGTTTTCTTGGGGAGCGTCAAGTGGAACCAGGCCCCACTATTCATGTGGATTCGTTTCTTCCCTTTTTCTTTCAGCTTAAAAAAGCAGGGGAGGGTGGCATCGCAGACGGAAATGGGAACATCCTTATAGGTGCCGCTCATGCCTTGTGCAAAATAGGGCTTTGCTTTATCGTCAGAGAGTGTAATGAGCTCTGCCTCATGAATCGTTGCCGCCGTAATCTCACCGCCGCTTTGGGGAAGCGGTGCATCAGAATGCAGTTTCTTTGCCGTCGTAAGAAGCAGGTTTTCCCGCGTGACGGACGCAAGATAGTTTTTTTGTTTTTTGCGCAGGTAAAAAATTTGGTAAATGACGGCAGCTGCCAACAGGACGAGGGAAAGAACCCGATTGAAGAAGGTTGCCGCCGCTGCAATGGCAAGAATGGGAATGATGAGAAAGGACGCTTTCTTATAGGTTTTATACTCATTGATGAGGGCTTGGATGATTTCCTTAGGTTCTCTTTCTGTCATGATCTGGTTCCGTAAGGGGAACCACACCTCCTTTTACTGTAACGTCTTTCCTTTAAGTTTACCATGGATGGGACCGAGTCACCACAGTAAAACGGCCATTTTACCAATAAAAGAAAGGCGTGGTGGAAGGTGTTCCATCGCCCTGTTGGCTGATTACTTCTTTCTATTTCTCCATCCATGCGGCCTTCCCCTCTGTCACTACAATTTTTTGGGGCGTGATCACAAGGCTGCATTCCGGCCCGTCCAGGGCATAGGCTTCAAAGTAGACTTGTCCTGCGTCATCTTTCTTGCTAACAACAATGGAAAAGCCGTTCTTTTTAGCAAAGTGAAGGGCAATCTTTTTATCGTTCATCGTTTTTTCGTTCTTTTCTTTCGTCATTTTTTCGGTAACTATGGGGCTTTTTCCAGTAGGCTGCGGCCATGTCGATGAAGTCGCGGGCAGCGCGGCTTAAGGCCGTTCCTTTTTGGTAGCTTGCCGTCATGGACCAGCGCAGGGGTGTTTCAAAGGAAAAATAGCGGATGCCTTTGGTGAAGTGACGGGCTGTCGATTCGGCGACGATGCCGCAGGAAATGCCGGCCCTGACCATTTCGAGGATGGTGGAGGGGTTCTGCGTTTCAAATAGGACATGGGGCGCAATTCCGCTTTCCCGGAAGGCGGCGTCGATAGAGGGACGCATGGTTGTTTCCTTTCGTAGAAGGATAAAAGGATAATCTGCCAGTTCGGATAGGGGAAGCCGGGGATACACGCTTTCTTTTGGCTTCAGGATGCCTGCAACTTCAAGAAAAGCGGGTACGGCAAGCAGGATTTCCTCTTCAAAAAGGGTCTCGTAAGCATCCTGGGTTTCTTGATCTGGAAAGAGGGTCATAAAGCCAAAATCGATGTCTCCACGGGCAATGAGGGGCTGCATGCGGTAAATATTGAGTTCATAAGGGACGACGGCCATGAGGGGATATTTTTTGTGAAAGCGCGGATAGACGTGGACGAACATGTCGGGACCGCGGACCGGAGTCATGCCAATGGAAAGGGTCCCTTTATAGCTGCCCGTAAGGTCGCTGATTTCGGCATAGGTCCTGCTTTTGGTGCGGAGGATCTCCCGCGCGCCTTTAAGATAGATTTCGCCAGCCCGGGTGGGAATCATTTCCGTTTTGGCGCGGCGAAAGAGGGGTATCCCGAGCTCCCGCTCTAGCTTGAGGAGCTGCTGATTCAGGGCGGACTGGGTGAGATAAAGCTTTTCCGCCGCCTTGGTGATGCTTTTTTCCTCGGCAATCTTGATAATATGTTCAATAAGATGAGTATCCATGGCGCTTCTCCCTAGACTTGATGCTGTCATTATACTACAGTGCTTTTTTCAAGGCAAAAAAGAGGCCTTCCCCCTGAATGTAAGGGAGAAGACCTCCGAAAGATTTCTTGTAAGGAAGTAGTCAGAACTTCCAATTGAATCCAGCTCGCAGGCTGTAGGTGCGATGAAAGTCATGACCAACGTAGCGTTCCATATCAAAGTACATGGACTGTTTATCTCCGGTCTTGACGCTGTAGCCAAGGCCGATAACGCCCCAGGTTCCTTTTTGATCATTTGTTGTGATATAGCGGTCGGTGCCATATGCCGCTGTTACATCATCTCCATCGAGGAATTCGTGGAGCAGGGACGCCTTGAAATAGCATTTGCTGTCAAGTTTCGGGTCAAGGTGCTTTACGAGGTCAAAGCCGAGGCGCCCCACGAGGCTCCAGCTGTGGTCCGCGGAGAGGGAAATCCCTTGGGAATCCACGGTATCAACCCCTCCGAGGTAAGAAACCTGGACCTGGGCTTGCGGAACGACGCTCCAGTCTTTTGAGAGCTTGTTGACCCGCCCGTATTCGGTAGAAAGATTGACTGAATGTCTGGTGTAATCGGCTGCATAGCCTGTGCCTGTTATTGCATCAGTGACACTGTAGTCTTCCTTGCCATAATGGTATTTGAGATAGCTGTCCCAGTAACTGTAGGTGCCTTTTTTCCAGTCGGCTTTCCTGGTGAGCTCTGTCGGGGTGTACACATGGGTATCATAAACGCTGATGGCGGTATCACGAAGCCCTAGGTTTCCGCTGGTTCCTTCAAAGTGACCTTCATTTTTGGTGTAGGCCACAGAGGTACTCAAACGATGCTTATGAGGCTCCTGGTTCCGTAAGACTGTTGTATAGCCAAGTTCATAGGTGTTGCCGTCAAGTTCGCCCGTCCCATCAATGCCAAGATTGCGGTAACGGAAACGAATCCAAGCCCCTTCGTGAGCGTCCGGCGTGAAGTACTGCGTGTGACCGCTTCGATTGGTAAAGGTATCCAGGTCGGTGAGGTAGCGCCAAGAAAGATCTGCTAGACGGGAGGGTGTCTTTGCGCCTTCATTGTGCTCGCGGCTCTTGACGACATAGATATTGACGGCGCTGTCCCCATTATAGAGGGCTTCCACATTTTCCGTACCGGGTTTTGCGAAATTTAGAGGACCGACTTCCTGAGAAACAGAGTAGGTCGAACCGCCGTTTCGGTCGTTATTGTAGGCAGCCGTATTCAAGGCGTCGGACGAAAGGGAACGGTATTCCGTCTTGTAGAGGTTGTTATAAATGCCGGAAGAAAGGGCGGCGACGAGTGTGCCGCTGCCAAAACCAAAGCCCGGATTCTTTACTGTTGCAAAACGAACGGCGTCACCCGGTTCCATCTCCTTATCCAAGGTGCTGATGTTTTTAATGGCGAGGGTCTGTTTATCACTGGTTCCGTTCTCGACGTAGAGCATATCGCTTTGACTGCCGTCATCGGCATCAAGGTCCATGGCAAAGGTGTGACTCCCCGAAAGGGTTCCGATTTCAAGGGAATCTCCACCGCTTTGATACTGCACGACCCCGCCGTCGCCCGAAAGGGTCGTTACGGCAGAAGCCTCCGTCATGTTCCATGTACTGCCGGCGTCAAGGGTGAGATCAATGGCTCCTATTCCCGGCAGGGGAGGATGAATGATATCTTCTCCTGAAAGGAGGCTTTCTTCTGACATGGAGGCCGCCATGATGCGCTCATTTAGAAGCCCCGTATCGGCTTGCCCCGTAAAAAGGGAGCCGTCACTGAGCGTAAGGGAAATTGTCCCGCCCGGAAGGGCTGCCTCAGGGTCCGTCGGGAAAATCCGTGTTATATTTCCAAAGTCGCTGCCAACGGAGGCATCCTCTCCATAGGCATACAAGTTGCCCGTAAGGGTGAGGGTTGCACCATCTGTGGGTGCCATCGTGATGGTGCCCTTGTCGTAGGCGAGAAGATGGCCCTCTACAGAGCTCCCTTTTCCGTAGGTTACAGAAAGGGTGCTCCCATCGCTTGATTTAGCTGATTCGGAGGCCGTCTCATTTTCTGCGACAAACAAATTTTCACTAGACGAAGGAAATCCGCCCGTGGAATCATCTCCAGTTCCGTCCCATCCGGGAACTGACTGACCGGAGCCACTGGCATCTCCTTCCTGAAAGGGATCGGGCACACCTGGGTCTACATTGGACGTATCCACGGCATGGGCTGCCAGGAAGGCAATACTACTTTTTACGGAAAGGGAGGCATTCTTGATTTCTGTCTGACTGCCCGTAAGGGACGCCGCCGCAATAGGACGCGCCACCACGGCCTCAAATTCCTCACCTGTGGCATCATCTGTCATCTTAGCCATGATAGGCTCTGTGCCCGTCGCAATTGTAAGGGTGCCGCCCTGAGCATCAACGCTTGTTTGGGACGCGTTCCGCGTCATGATGCCATAGAGAGGGGCTGTAATTTTTGTGCTTCCCGTGAGGGTCAGCTTGGCGTCCGTGCTCAGCTGGGCCCCTGTGCTATTTTCAGCGGAGATGACGTTGGTCCCTTTTGCGGATAGACTGGCTTCCATGCCATTCCATAGGTTGACAGCCGTCTGTTTCGCATCAATGATATTGTCGCCCTCTGCTTTAAGAATGACTTTCCCGGCAAGGTAAGATGTGATAGGGCTGCCTTCCGCCGTCACATCGATGCTGCTATAGCCACTCCCGCGGATGCCATAGGTAGCTCCGGTGACTTGGTTATTGCCACCAGCTGTGAGGGTGACGGTCCCAAAGGCCGGGCCGGCTTCTCCCCCACTTGCTATTGTCCCGACACTGATGCCGCTGCTGTAGGCATCGTTTGAATTGACAGAAATGAGATTGTCTTTTCCTGCCGAAAGCGTTACATCAGCACCGAGGAGGGTCTGGATGCCTGAAATACCGTAGGGGTTTTGATTCTGCAGAGCATTGCCTGCCGTGGCTGTGATTGTGTTGCTGCCATTTGTTGTAAGGGTAATCTGGGTGCGTTCATCCGTATTGATTCTACTGGGTGGCATATCCGGATTGGTTGGGTCATAAGGAAGTTCGCTTTCCCAAAAGCCATCAGAATCATCGCTCGCATCGGGAAAAAATCCTGTATCGTTATTGTCGCTGGGTCCACTCGCATAAAGGCCATGGTTGAATCCTTGCAGGGTAATCCCTTTTTCTCCTTCCAGAGTCACGTTTCCCCCTTCCGCGTAAAGGCCGGCTGCTTGGAGAGGGGTGAAAAACCAATTAGAATCATCGATGAGCTGAGTGTTGGTGGTGGAAGAAAGGGTCAGTTCCTGGGCTTTCATGGTGAGCGTCTTGCCGCTTGGCACATAAATCCCAGCCCGCGGACCCTTAACAGCAAAGCTTCCGTCCGCATTTGTAATGGTCACTTGCTCCGAGCTATCGTTATCCCATGTGTTCCCGCTCCCCATGGAAAGAGTCGATTCGCTGGAAGCATTTTCGAAGACTGTATCTTCCGCATAGGTCATTTCTGAATCAGATCCTATGGTAAGCACTTCAGCTGATGCTGCCGGTGATAACGATAGCACATAGAGCAGCACGCCTAGCGCACTTGCTGCAGATCGAAAAGAACCGCGATGTTTCATGTTACTTCCTCTCTTTTCTATTTAATAATGTGAATATTTGATGAAATCGTATATGCCGTTCATTATACCACAGATAAATGAAAAAATAATTTAAAAGATAATTATTATTGAATGTAAATAAAATAATGAGTATTTACCATAAAATGAGGATTAAAATGAAACATTGGGACGGATCCCTGTTAAACAATGGCACTTCGAATCACGGCTCCACGGACGCCAAGAGCCTCCAGAAGGGATGCCCTTGGATCGGGCCAGGAAAGGCCTCCCAAGACATAGATAGGCAGGGGGGAAGAGTGTATGAAGTTGGGGAGAGGCGTTAATCCGAGGGGAAGATTGTTGGGTTTGCAGGAGGTCGGAAAGAGGGGGCTTACAATCAAGTAGGAGGCTCCTGATTGAAGGGCTGTTTCAACTTCACTTAGAAAGTGTATGGAAATTCCCACGCCGTGGGGATAGGGCAGCTTCGTTTTGCCCTTTTCCAATAGGCATCCTGCTTCTTGAGGATGCATCTTTGACCATGCAGTCCAACTGCGTAAGGGCATATGAACTCCAGCAATTGCATCATCAAGGGCCAGATCCGGATGATTATGCGCAAGGAGCGGAAGCTTCCAGGCTTTGCAGAGATGAGCCGTTTCCTTAAATAGGTCCTCGTACGCCTCTTTTGATAGATCTTTTTCGCGAAGGATGAGGGCCGACGGGAATGGTGAAAGGTCAGGGATGCGTTTTTTTAGATAAGGAATCAAGGGCTCGGGATAAATCGTGCGGTCCGTCACAAGGACGTAGGGAAAGGACGCGTTCATAGGAAAATTGCGTCCGCCATGACGGGCTGCATCCCTTCTGATACAAGGTCGTTAAAGACGGCGTCTACGGAGCGGTGGTCGGCAATCTCAAACTGGTCGTCCCCTTCTTCTTTTTGGTGGCTGTGGGCACCAATGCCCGTGCTCACGCCGGCGGAAATCTTTGTGGCCGCAATCTGCATGAGGTGATCCCTGACGCGGGGCACTTCACGCGTTGAGACCGTGAGGGCCGAACTCGGCATCAAGAGACGGTAGGCACAGCAAATCTGGAGGAGTTCCGCTTCGCCGACGCCCATGGGGTAAATGGTCGTATTGCCCTTGATGGGGCGCAGGCGAGGGCAGGAAAAGGCGATTTCCGCATGGGGATACTTGCGCTGAAGGAGGTAGCCATGAAGGCCTGTAGCAAAGGCGTCGCGGCGAAAGTCTGAAAGACCCAGGAGCGCGCCGAGACCAACGCCGCGCATGCCGCCTAAAAGGGCCCGTTCCTGCGTATAGAAGCGGTAGGGGAAGACCCGTTTATTGCCCGCAAGGTGCAGCTTGCCATAAAGGTCATGGTCGTAGGTTTCCTGGAAAACGGTCACAAAGTCGCAGCCGCATTGGTGCAGGTATTCATAGTCTTTTTGGTTCACGGGATAGATTTCAAGACCGACAACGCGGAAGTAGCGGCGTGCCATCTTGCACGCTTCTCCAATATAGGAAACGGGGGACATGTGGCTGCTTTCGCCTGTGAGCATGAGGATTTCCTCAAGACCTGTGGCGGCAATGGCCTTCATTTCTTCTTCCATCTGGGCAAGGTCAAGACGGGCCCGGTGAATCTTGTTGTGGCAGTTGAAGCCGCAGTAGATGCAGTAATTTTCGCAGTAGTTTGCTAGATATAGGGGCGTAAAAAGAGCAACACTATTGCCGAAATAGCGGTCCCTAACGGCTTTGGCCTTTTGCGCCATGGCTTCAAGGTAGGGCCTTGCCGCAGGCGAGAGGAGGGCTCCGAAATCATGGGGCGAAAGGACGTCCTTTCTAAGGGCCGCTTTGACGTCACTTGCCGAGTAGGTCTGCTCTTCAAATTCTTTCATGAGGCGCTCCACATCTTCCAGCATGGTGGATGGCAGCTGGTCCATGCCGGGCTCGTAGGTCATGGGGTCCTTGATAGAGGAGGCAAGGGTCTTTTTGGCTTCTTCCGTCACAATGGTGGGGTTGATCTTTTCTTCTGTCATGGTCATCGCCTCCTAGTCTTCGTCCCGCAAAAATCCCGTCAAGGGACTCGAGGGGTCGGCCCCTTTTTGAAGGACGCGGCCAAGCCCCGCAAGATAGGCTGTGCGGCCCGCTTCAATGGCAAGGCGGAAGGCTTCTGCCATTTGGACGAGGTTTCCGCTTGTGGCAATGGCCGTATTGGCCATGATGGCTGTTACGCCCATTTCCATGGCGGCGCAGGCTTCGGACGGCTTTCCGATGCCGGCATCAACGATGATGGGAAGGTCAATTTCATCAAGCAGGATGTTAATCCATTCCTTATTGACAAGGCCTTTATTGGACCCAATGGGGGCGGCAAGGGGCATGATGCAGCTTGCGCCGGCATCTTTCATGGCGCGGGCCGCTGTAAGGTCCGGGAACATATAGGGCATGACGACAAAACCCTCCTTTGCAAGAGTCTCCGTGGCCTTGATGGTTTCTGCGTTGTCAGGAAGGAGGTAACGCGAATCCTTCATGATCTCGATCTTGATAAAGGGCGTATGGCAGATTTCTCGGGAAAGACGGGCGATGCGTACGGCTTCGTCAGCGTTTCGGGCACCTGATGTGTTGGGAAGGACTGTCACCGATTTGGAAATATAGTCCATGATGTTTGCCTTGCCGCCTGTATTGACGCGGCGCAGGGCAAGGGTCACCATTTCCGCACCGGCCCCTTTGATGGCCGCTTCGATAAGGGGCAGGGAAAATTTCCCCGACCCTAGAATAAAGCGGGACGAAAAGGTGTGTCCATCCAAGGTCCAAGTATCGTTTTCTTTCATGCTAAATTCCTCCGTATTCTTTTAAAAGGTGCGGCGCTTAATAGGCGCCGTTTTTTCCAAGCAGTAGCCACGTGACGACGTTTGCCATCATGGCACTGCAGATGGCAACGCGGGGCGCCATGAGTCCAGCACCGGGTTTAGGGGCCGAGACACTGTCGCCGCAAAGATAAAAATGGGGGCTCACTTCCCGCACTTTCATGAGTCCTGTTTTCCCAAAGCCCGCCATGCCGGAGCCGCTTACAAGATAAGCGTCCGGTTTTTGGCAGCGCACTTCACGGGCCAGCATGGCCTTTTGGTCCGCCTTATCAAAGGCTTCACAGATGATGGTCGCGTCCCCGACGCAGGATGCAAGGTTTTTCGGGGTGACGCGGGCCGTGACGGTTTCATAGGTAAGGAAAGGATTGATCTTCATGAGGAATCCTTTGAGGGCGTCCGTTTTTTTGACGCCCACGTGCTCCACAAAATAGGACTGGCGGTTGAGGTTTGTCCAGTCCACGTTATCAAAATCGACAAGGCGCAGATGGCCTACCCCGATGCGGGCAAGACTCACGGCGATATTGGAGCCAAGGCCACCGAGACCGCAGATGGTGACAAAGCCAGCGTCCAGTTTTTCCTGGACCTTTTTCCCATGGCGCTCGCAAAGGGCGCTATAAATGGCGCCTGCCACTGGATCCGATGTATTCCAAGGGGTGAGAACTGCCGTTTTTTCAGCCGCCGCCAACAAAGCTCACCACCTCCAGTCGCATGTCCTTTTTGAGCGCCATGGCGTCCCAATCTTCTTTTGGCACAAGTCTGCCGTCCACTTCTACGGCCGTGTAGATAGGTACGGCACCTAGGGCCTTCAAGGCGTCCGTAACAGTGGCGCCTTCTTTTAGGGTGCAGGCCTTGCCATTTACCATGATTTCCATTTCTTCCTTCCTCCTTTTTGCTGAAACGGCAAAAAAGGTCCACGAAAGTTGGCACCCGAGGTGGTGCCCCCCTTCGTGAACCTTTTGGTTCAGTCTCAGCCTATGAATTTTTTCAAACAAAATAGCGGGGACCTTTTCGATCCCCGCCTGTCAATTGCGTCATCCCTACGTTGGCATTATCCAAATCAGGTTGTGGGTCGAAGTCGAACTTCCTCTCAGCAAAAAGCTCCCCAAATATTCTGTTTACCTTGTAAGCATAGTCCTTTTACATAACATTGTCAAGTCAGGCGCCCCTTTAGAAAGTCGAAATCTGGTGGCACAGGGCCTTCCCCACGCTTTCTGCCATCTTGTCAAGGGTCTTTACGCGCACCAGGTCCTTACCAAAGATTTTTTGGGCATCTTCCATGGAGCCTGCAATTTCGTCGTTGATGAGGCCCACGATGCGCACGCCGTCGCGGCGCAGGGACGCGGCTTCGGCCGCCGTGTCATCAACGGCCCGCTCGTCCCGGTATTCGTGCTGGCTAAGGGCTCCTTTGCCAGTATAAAGGGGATGGTCATCATTCGGAGACGCGTCCGTCAGCATGACAAGGATTTTTTTGGCATCTGTCAGGTCCCCCATGAGGACGCGGGCGCCGCGCAGGGCAAGACCGTCCCGGTTCCAGCCCGTGGCACAATAGCTAAAAACACTCGTGCTTTTTTTCTTTTCTTCATAGCTTTGGTAGAGCGTCATGACTGTATAGCCTCGGAGGGTACAGAAGGAATAAATTTGGTAAGGAATGCCGCAGGCGCGCAGGGCCTCTGCAATGACGTAGGCCTGGGCTGCAATGACCCGCTGGTATTCGCCGCGCGACGCTGAGGCGTCGAGCATAATGTCAACCGTAAAGTTTGGGGTATAGACATCTTCCTGACCATAAAAGACCCTGTTGTCGTCCAAATAGAGTCCCCGCCAGATGAGCCCTGGCACAAGGTCTCCGCTTTTTGCTGGAATGGGCAGCTTCATGCGCGTCATCTGGAGCGCCGTGCGCAGCTGCCCCGTAAGACGGGTGATGCTCTTGCGATATTTTTCGTTATTTTCTTTGTAGTAGGTGATGTTGCGGGCGCGCTGTCTGCGGGCATTTAAAAGCCACTGGGAAGCATCTCCCGTTGCTCCTTTGCTCCCGAGGCGCCCCCGCGTAAAATGCAGGTGGGCGCCCCGATGGGGGCCGGTGCAGTATTGCCGTTCAATCGCAAGGACCTTATCGGCACTGTAAAGGGAGGCCCCAAAGCAGGTGACAATATAATCGTGGTTTTTTACGGCAGTTTGGCCGGTAATCAGGGCCATGAGGCCATTACGCTCCTTCTTGCCGTTTACGATTTCTTCCTCATCATGACGCACGACCTGGAAGTTCAGGATGGATTCATGCCGCGTCTTAAACTGCGGCACGAGAAAGTTCAAGATGGCGGCTACAGGGCTTGAGATGATGACCTTTTCCAAGCTTTCTCGAACAAGGAAGCGGGAAACAAAGTACTTTTTTGTCAGCTTGCGAAAATGGTCGCAAATTTCTTCTGCTGTCCATGACGGGTCAAACCGCAGCCCTTCATAAAGCCCCTTGGCCCAAGGATCCACAAGGCCGGTTTTTTCACCAAGAACTTCATGCCAGCGGGCCGCTTGCATTTCTTGGGCCACGCCATGACGGATGGAAAGGGGCCCGTTAAAATAGTTTTGGGCCTGCTGCCTGCGAAGATAGGCAAGGACAGGGCGCTGGGGGAGTTCCTTGACATAGGCGCAGCCTTCTAGCCCCAGCCACAAAAGGTCACTGAATAGATCGGCAAGGGCGGCGGTCTTCATCTCGTCAAAAAGTGCTTGCAGGACCTTCATGTCATAATATTTTCGAATAATGCCAATGACGGCATTGAGGTAGAGGTTCGGTTCGTGCGTGTCAGGGACAAAAGAAAGAAAATCCGGATCGTAAGTGTAGTCTCCGGATACGTCCCAGACGATGTTGAGAGCCCGTCTCCGCCGGTAGTCATATCTTTTCTTTGCCATCGTGAACCTTCTTAGTCACTGAAAATATCACGTCTGCCATAGGATCCTGGAATGTGGAGGTTGATTACATCGAGGATGAGGGCTGGCTCATATTCGTCAAAGGATTTGTTGATGATACCCATTTTGAGGGCCCGGTGAGCTTCAAGACCTCGTTTCATGAGATGGAGGGCGTCAAGGAGACCGCGCAGGTCAAGGGCCTTATCGGAAATTTCCGCTTCACTGCATTTTTTCTCCAAATCAAGGAAAATCTGCACAAAGGCATCGCAGGCCGTATCCTTCATGGTCGGGAATTCTGTCCGTAAGAGACGGGCCAGCGGCTTTTCCTTGATGGGCGGCAGCTGGATGACCGTAAAACGGCTCATGAGGGCCTCGTTCATTTCCCGCGTGCCTGAGTATCCGTAGTTCATGGTGGCAATGAAGCGGCACGCCGGGTCGACTTCAATCATGCGATAGCCCGGAATGTCGATGCGGCGGCGGTAGTCGAGGAGGGAATGAAGTACTGCCATGGCTTCGTTGCGGGCCATATTGATTTCGTCAAAAACGCCGAAGCCGCCCCTCGTAGCGCATTCATAGACCGGACCGGGACGGAACTGGACTTCCCCGTTTTTAAAGGTATCGGTGCCCAGCATGGCTGATGCGTCCATGTTGATATGGAAGGAAATGTTCCACATGGGGCGGGAAAATACTTGGGCCAGATTTTCAGCAAGAACGTTTTTGCCCGTTGCCTTGGGGCCTACAAGGAGCAAATTCTGCCCACATAAGAGGGCAGAAAGGGCGTCTTCCCAGACTTCCTTGCCAAAAAAAGGAAAATGGGGCATGGGCACACGGTCCTTATCCGCTTCTGTTACAGGAAACTTGCCGCGATAGGCTTCAAGGTCTTTGATGAGGCTTTCCTCGACGCCTTCACTGCGCAAAAAATCAAGTGATAACATAGTGA
Organism: Acidaminococcus intestini DSM 21505; assembly: GCF_000425045.1. Classification (GTDB taxonomy): domain Bacteria; phylum Bacillota; class Negativicutes; order Acidaminococcales; family Acidaminococcaceae; genus Acidaminococcus; species Acidaminococcus intestini. Next base: position 34,652 of record NZ_AULA01000014.1, read on the forward strand.
TCAGTCCTTATCAAGTAAATGTCACTGCTATTTCATATTATACCACGGGGACTTGATGGTGCTGATAAAATCTCCCTGTTTTTCTGTTGACAGGAAAGAAAAGCGGTTGTAGAATCATATAGAAAAAATTCTATATGTAGGAGGCTGCAAATGAATGACAGCTACCAAGACTTGGCCCGCTTTTTGAAAGCCCTGTCCGATCCCAAACGCCTTGCCATTGTCGATATGCTTTCCTGCGGCGAGCGCTGTGCCTGCGACCTGCTTGATTATTTTTCCGTTACCCAGCCCACCTTGTCCCACGATATGAAGGTACTTCTTGCGTGCGGTATCTGCACAAGCCGGAAGTCAGGGAAAAATACCTATTATGCCCTGTGTGGTGACACCCTTGAAAAGTTCGAAGGGGTTCTCCATCATATCCTGTCACCCAAAAAAGACTGTATTTGCTTTTTGCAGAAAAAGGGGAAATGTACCTGTGAATCCTAACAGAAAGAAGGAATCCATCTTGAACTTTGAACCTGCATCGGGTATCAGTTTTTTTCAGCGCTATTTGACCCTTTGGGGCCTTTTATGCATGGCTGCAGGCATTGCTGTAGGCCATTTTATGTCGGGCCTTGTTACCTTGCTGAATGGTCTTACAGTGAGCGGGATTTCTCTTCCCATTACAGTCCTTATTTGGATCATGATTTTTCCTATGATGATGGAGGTGGATTTTGAGAGCATCCGCAGCGTAGGAAAAAATCCTAAAGGTCTTTTTGTCACGTGGATTGTCAACTGGCTTGTGAAGCCCTTTTCCATGTATCTTGTGGCCTCCTTTTTCCTGATGGTCCTGTTCCGCTCCTTGATCAGCACGGACCTTGCCCGTCAGTATCTTGCCGGAGCCGTTTTGTTAGGGGCGGCGCCCTGCACGGCCATGGTTTTTGTCTGGAGCACGCTCACAAAGGGGGACCCCGCCTATACAGTGGTGCAGGTTGCTACGAATGATCTCATTATTCTTGTGGCATTTATCCCCATCGTGCGTTTTCTTTTGGGCGTTTCCCAAGTGGCGGTGCCTTACGGAACCCTCTTTTTGAGCGTCATTCTCTTTGTCCTCATCCCCCTTGTAGTCGGCACGCTGACGCGCCTTATGGTCACGTGGCGAAAGGGCATAGCCTATTTTGAATCCGTCTTTTTGCCGCGATTTGACCATGTGACCATGGTGGGGCTCCTCTTGACGCTCGTCATCATTTTTGCCTCTCAGGCGGAACTTATCCTTCGTAATCCGTTCCATATCGTCCTGATTGCGCTTCCCTTGGTGCTGCAGACCCTCTTCATCTTTACTGTCAGTTTTGGCACCTGCCGGCTCCTGCACCTGCCTTTTGCCATTGCTGCACCGGCGGGCATGATTGGGGCGTCAAATTTCTTCGAACTGGCTGTTGCTGTTGCCATTGCCCTTTTCGGGACTTCAAGCCCGGCGGCTCTTGCAACGACGGTGGGGGTCCTTACGGAAGTGCCGGTCATGCTTTTTTTAGTAAACGTTGCCAATCGGCTTAGATGGTAACAAAAAACCTGCTGCCTCAATATGGACAGCAGGTCATTTTTATTTTGCGTGCCGTTTTTTTGCCCGTCGATGGAGCACAAAAAGCAGTAGGTAGAGCATGCCGACACCGGTAAGAAGTGTCAGGGGTGCGCTGCCGCCTGTTACGCCGGCAACAATGTAGCTGATGAAGCAGGAAATGGCAACGACCGTTGCATAAGGAATCTGGGTCGCGACATGCTGCATGTGGTTGCAGCCTGCACCGGACGATGACAGGATTGTCGTATCGGAAATCGGGGAGCAGTGATCGCCGAAGACGGAACCCGCAAGGGTGGCCGCCAAGGTCACGGTCATGATCTCACTGGGAGCAGCCTGGCAGATGAAGACGACAATGGGAATAAAGATCCCAAAAGTACCCCATGCCGTTCCGATGGAAAAGGACAATCCTGCGGATACGAGAAAGACGATGGCTGGAATCAGTTCCACAGGCAGATGGCTTTGCTCAACGAGCATGCCGATGAATTTTCCTGTGCCAAGATAGCTTTGACAGAGCGTTCCAATGGTCCAAGCGAGGGTCAGGATGATGTAGGCGGGTACCATGGTGTTGATGCCGGTTGCAATGTTGCTCATGAAATCCTTGAAAGACAGGAGCTTTCTAGGAACAAACATGATAAAGGCAAGGATAAGGGCCATAAAACCGCCAAGAACAAGGGCCGCTGAAGAGTTGCAGTTGCCGATGGCTTCTTGGATGGTCATAGGTTTGGTCCAGTAGCCGCCGTTGTAGATCATGGCAAGAATGGTAAAGATGATGAGGCCTCCAATGGGGATGATGAGGTCCCAGACTGTTCCTTTAGGAAGGTTCCCTTTGTCAGTGGGGCTGACCTTTTGGTCAATAGCGCCCAGGTCTCCTTGGGTCTCTGCCTTCCATTCCGCGTCCGCCATGGGACCAAATTCAGGATCCGTAAAGGAAAGGGTGAGGACCATGAGGATGGACAGGATGGCGTACATATTGAAAGGAATAGTGGCAAAGAATGCGGACAGTTCATTGGTAAAAGAGCCTGTTTCAAAAAGGGTGGAGCCTACGGCGGCAGCCCAGCTCGAAACCGGTGCGATGATGCAGACCGGAGCGGCCGTCGTATCAATGATGTAGGCTAATTTCGCACGGGAAATATGGTACTTGTCCGTAACTGGCTTCATAACCGTTCCGACTGTGAGGCAGTTGAAATAGTCATCGATGAAGATGAGCACACCGAGAAAACTGGTGGCAAGTTCTGCGGACCGTTTGCTGCGGATTTTTTGCGTGGCCCAGGCTCCATACGCTTGGGAGCCGCCCGCTTTGGTAACGACACAGACGAGGGCACCCAGAAGGGCTAAAAAGAGGATGATGTTAAATTTATCCGGTGTGCCGACAGTCTTTGCCATGACCTCAAAGGGAAAGGCCACCATATCCATGAAGCCGGCGCCCGTAAAGGCACAATAGATTACGCCGCCGGAAAGGATCCCCAGCATGAGGGAAGAAATGACTTCTTTTGTGATGAGGGCAAGGGTGATGGCAATGAGGGGTGGGAGCAGGGAATATATGCCAACGTCAATGGGTTCCATAAAATCTTTGTCTCCTTTTTGTTTACGTGAATTGATTTGCTTGTTACAAAGCCTTACTATTTTACCATATTTCACGGATTCGACATCAAAAATCTATAAAAATTCTCCATTTTGCTGTAAAATGGAACTATCTGAAAATAATTCTATCAATTTTGTTGCAGAAAAGGGAGCGATGCAGATGGAGAACCTTTTTCAGTGGATCAATTCGGTCCTTAAGTTTGTCGGCCCCCTCAGTGACTTTTTCTGGGACGTGCCGACTATGTTCCATGCCTATAAGTCCTTGCCTATCTTGGGCTCTTTTTCCCTTGCTATCGTGCTGCTGATGGGAAGCGGAATCTACTTTACCCTGCGTCTTGGCTTTATCCAAGTAAAAGGCCTGCCGCGCGCCATTCGCCTCATGGCGCATAATAAAGCCGATATGGGTATTTCTCCTGTTGCTGCCTTTATGCTGAGCTCTGCCATGCGCGTTGGTCCGGGTAACATCCTTGGCGTGACGGGGGCTATTTCTGTTGGGGGGCCGGGGGCCATCTTTTGGATGTGGGTATCCGGCTTTTTTGGCATGGCTACGGCTTTTGTTGAAGGAACACTGGCTCAGCTTTTCAAGGAACAGAAAGGACGGGAATTTGTCGGTGGTCTTCCTTTTTACGGCAGTGCCCTCCTTAATGGAAGCTCTGCGATAGGAATCTTCCTTTCAGGCCTTTATATTTTCTACGCCTTGGGCTGCCTGCCCGCCCAAGGGTATAATGTTGTCTCTTCCCTTGGCACCATGGCCGAAATCGTGACAGAAAGCTCCATCGATACGCAATCGACCTTCTATTATGCGGCGGCAGCCATTGTCATTGGGCTTACGGCCATCCTGACTTTTGGCGGCATCCGGAAAGTCACGAAAGTAACGGATCGTATGGTTCCTGTCATGGCCGTAATCTATGTGGGAACGACACTGATTCTCATTGCCGTAAACCTTGACAGCGTACCCTATTTCTTTCGTTCTGTATTAGAAGGCGCCTTTACGCCGGCGGCAATTTTTGGCGGAACCTTCGGTACCGTTCTCGTTCAAGGCGTCAAACGCGGCCTCATGTCAAACGAAGCCGGCCAGGGGACCATCACCATGAGTGCCGCCGCAGCAGACGACAATCATCCCTGTGAACAAGGACTGCTTTCTGCCCTCGGCGTCTTTCTTGATACGCATATCATCTGCACCATGACGGGGTTTATCGTTATTATGGCCCACGCTTGGGACAAGGATCCTGCTCTTTGGCAGGATGCCGGAAAGCTCCCGAAATACCTTCTTTCTGTTTCGGAACTGGTCCCGACAGCGTCCTTCCACGCCGCGGTCAATTTTGCCCTGACGCTTTGCTTCTGTCTGTTTGCCTATACCTGCCTTGTGGGCATGATTTCCTTTTCGGAAATTGCCGCTGCCCGTATGGGAAAAAGTCAGAGCCTTTTCATAACGGTGCGCGTCCTTGCCCTAGGTGTTGCCCTTTTCGGTGTTCTGGTCAATATTGCGGGCTATGATCTGGGAAATCTCTGGGCGTTTTCGGACCTTGCCAATATCATCCTTTGCTACGTCAACGTGCCACTTCTTTATCGAGGTTTTGCCTACGTCCTAAAGAGCAAGGAACACTTTGTAAGCGGCAGTACGGAGCCTTTTGACGGCAGTATCATGGGTATCCATACGCCATGCTGGCCCCGCGATTCCCATAAAGGGTAAGGCAGGTGTTCATGCGTTATCCCTTCCTTGATGCCCTGCGCGGGTTTTCCCTCTGTTCCATGACGCTCTACCATCTCCTGTGGGATATCGTCTACTTGAGTGGCCGCAGCCTTCCTTGGTATGATGGAATGGCGGGGTATCTTTGGCAGCAGAGCATCTGTTGGACCTTCATTGCTGTGAGCGGGATGTCCCTTGCCCTTGAAGTTAAAAAGAAAGGACGGAAAAGGGCAGCGAAAAGCCGACTCGTCCTTGTGGGGTGGGGGACGGCCATCACCTTTGTGACGCGGCAGGCCATGCCCCAGGAACCTATTTATTTTGGCGTCATTTTTTTTCTTGGTGCAGTGTCCTTGCTGACGATTTGCTTCTGGCCTGTCATGGAGAAAAAGCCAAAAGGAGCAGCCCTTTTCTGCGGCACCCTTTTTTTCTTTTTGCGCAACGCACCGCGGGGCTTTTGGGGCTTTGAACGGATGGTGGGGCCGGCCTTACCGGAGATGCTCACCCATTTCGGTCTTTTCAGTGCTTTTTGGGGGTTCCCACCAAGGGACTTTTATTCAGCGGATTATTTTCCTTTGATTCCATGGTGGGGCCTTTTTGGGTTTGCTGCGGCTCTGGGTGCCCTGTGGCTCAAAAAAGGCTCTGTACCTGACCTCCTAAAAAAAGACGTCCCTTTTCTGCGCACATTAGGCAGAAAGTCCCTATGGATCTACCTGCTGCATCAGCCCGTGATCATGGGGGTGATGTGGGGGATGGGAATGATAAAGATTTAACTCGGAGTATAAATGACTCCGAGTTTTTGTTTTGATGCTGTGATGCTAAGGCTGGCCCCAAACCGTCCCTTCTTCGAAGGGTGGGGGCCGAATTACATTCACCCTCAAACATGTTTCTCGGACTTCCGCTTCGTTTCAAAAGCGTCCTTTGAAACTCCGGGCGAATATGCCTCACTACCGTTCGTATAGGGACGTCACTGTCGTTCCTCATCTACCTCCAAACCCGGGAAATTCTGATCATAATAAATTTGCTGAAATTTCCACAAAATAGTAGTGCTAATGAATTTTGTAAGCGACACCTTCTTACACGAAAACGGTTCCTTTACTTCTGCAGCCGCTTTTTATAGGACCGGGCGGCTTCCAAAGTTCCGGATCTGTATTTGAGTAAATATGGCAGACGTCCATTACAAATTTAGCAGTCACTTGTTCCGCGTTTAACAACGCAGATGGACCGATATGGACCGTAGACGAAATCGTTTTCCGTTGCAATCAGAAAAAAATCCTAGGAGCGGTTCGACCGACGACTGCATTTTTTCGGGCGAATTTAAGCTGAATTTGTGTTACGTAACTTGTTACGACGGGGCATGCCCCATTACCATCAAATAGCTCTGTTTTCTGTAATGGGGCACGTAATTACATCGAATCGGAGCGATTTTTTGCTTCAAGTAAAAATAAAGAAGGTGGTTTGGGGTCGGTCTTATGAGCCAGCCGCCGCAGGCGGCCTCAGTCAGGCTGCCACTGGCAGCGTCTTAGCCAAGGGCATGATGAATGTTGAAGTTGGCTCGCCTCAGCCAAAGAAGGCCCCGTATCTATATGCTTTCCGCATTAGCCTACAAAAAATCCCCTAGAAAACAATTCGTTTTCTAGGGGATTTCTTTCTTTTCCTTACTTTCCAGCTGCCACTTCGCGCAGGGCTTCACCCATGCGGCGGATGCCTTCTTTGATGCGGTCATCAGGCATATTGGAGTAGTTGATGCGCATATGACGGTCGCTCTTTGTTGTCGGGTAGAAGAATTCCCCGAGGACGCCAGCTACATTTTTTTCAATGCATTTATCGAAGACCTTGCGGGCCGAGACACCTTCGGGGAAGGTGAGCCACAGGAAGAGCCCGCCTTCAGGATGGGTCCAGGTCGTGCCGTCAGTAAATTCCTTTTCCATGCACTGGATGATGAGGTCGCGGCGATGGCCATAAAGGGCGTTGATTTCTTTTACATGTTCATCAAGGCTGAATTCGTCCATATAGCGGTCAATGATGGCCTGATCAAAAGCGGACGAATGAAGGTCCGCACTTTGCTTGACCTTGACGAACTGAGGCATGATATCCGGGGAGCAGGCCAGCCAGCCGATACGCAGGCCTGGGCAGAATGTCTTGGAGAAGGTGCCCATGCCCATGACCTGACCGCGCTGATCCATGCTAAGGAGCGAGGGATTTGTTGTCCCTTCATAGCGCAGTTCCCCATAGGGGTTATCTTCCAGAACGGGGATATCATACTTTGCCATGATTTCCATAAAGGCTTTACGGCGTTCCATAGGCCAGCAGATGCCTGTCGGGTTTTGGAAGTCGGTAATGACATAAACAAGCTTGACATTTTCCGTCGTTTCAAGGATTTTTTCGAGGGCTTCCGGAATCATGCCCTTATCATCGGTCGGGACTTCCTTGAACGTGCATTCGTACGCCTTGAAAGCGTTGATGGCAGCAAGGTAGGTCGGAGCCTCCATGAGGACCACGTCGCCGGGGTTCAGGAAAATCTTGCCGGCCATATCGAGGTTCTGTTGGGAACCCGTTGTAATCAAGATGTTTTCCATCTTGAGATCGGAGTTGTAGATTTTGTTCATGCGGTCAGCAATCTTTTGTCGCAGGGTGGGTCGGCCTTCGGTCGTTGCGTACTGGAGAACTTTGCGGCCTTCTTCGGCGCAGACTTCCTGGGCAACCTTACTGATTTCATCGACAGGGAAAAGTTCCGGTGCGGGCAGACCGCCGGCAAAGGAGATGACTTCCGGGCGCTGGGTTACTTTCAGGATCTCACGGACGGCCGATGCTTTCATGCCGGCCATGCGGCTTGCTAATTGGTACTTCATAATTTTTCAAACCCCTCTCGAATACATGGTAACGGTGATTGCACTTTGTATACAATCCATTGGTATGTTATGAATGACTCTATTTTATTCCTCATCATTACAATAGTCAATTGAAAATATAGCAATCTACCTATAATGTAAAATAAAGAAAAAAACGTATCTAAATACGGAGTTTCGTCGTCGCTAAAAGGACAATTTTTAGTGGGATAAACCCTTTTTTCACGCTTCGTCCAATATGGTATAATGACAGGGATCCAGTTACGGGTGGGAAAAAGCGACTTTTTCCATCTTTTCAATCCTGAAAGGAGATTTTCATGAACGAGACCTTCCTTATCATCGATGGCAGCAGCTTGATCCATCGCGCGTTCTTTGCCCTGCCTTCCTTTACCAATAAAAAAGGCGTCAATACAGGTGCTGTCTATGGATTATGCAATATGCTCCTAAAACTTCTTGAAGAAGTGAAGCCAAGCTATATGGCCGTTGCCTTTGATAAATCGCGGCATAGCTTCCGGACGGAAAAATTTGCCGATTACAAGGGGCAGCGCAAGGCAACCCCGCCGGAACTTAAGGAACAGTTTCCTCTTGCCATTGAGCTCTTAACGAGCATGGGCATTCCGACCCTGGAAATGGATAATTACGAAGCAGACGATCTGATTGGGACCCTTTCCGCAACAGCTCCAAAAGAAATGAAGGTCATCATTGTAACGGGCGACCGTGATGAATTCCAGCTCATCAAGGAAAATGTCCATGTCTACTTCACTAAAAAAGGCATCACCCAAATTGGTAATTACGACGAAGCGGCCTTCCAGAAAGAATACGAAGGCCTTAGCCCCCGCCAGATCATCGATCTTAAGGGCCTTATGGGCGACACGAGCGACAATATCCCCGGTGTGCCTGGTGTCGGCCCCAAGACGGCCCTCAAGCTCATCAAGGAGTACCAGTCCGTGGAAGCCGTTTTGGATCATGCCGAAGAGGTCAAGGGCAAGAGCCTAAAGGAAAAGCTCATCACCTTTAGGAATCAAGCTCTCCTTTCCAAGGAACTTGCCACTATTTGCCTCACTGTTCCCATGGATACGGATCCTGCGTCGTATCGACTGACGGGCCTTACAGAAAAAAGCCGTGTCCTCATGGATGACCTCCAATTCAAGAATATGTGGAACCGGTTTTCCCCGGTCCTCGGACTTGCCGATGGAGTGAGTAAAGCTCAGGATGGCGGTGAAATGAGCATGTTTGGCGAGGTCATTGCCGAAGATGCCTATGAAACAGTCCCGCTTGCTTCGTTAGAAGCTGCCACAGCCTTTTTGACGCGTGTAAAAGAAGGCAGTGCGCCCCTGTCCCTTATGTATGAAACAGAAGGCCTCTTGCCGCACCTTACCCTTACCAGTCTTTCCGGTGCCCATGATCACAAGGTCTATGTTTGGGATAAGGCCCTTTTGAATGATGCAAATATGCTCGCCCTTTTGTGCGATGGCGCGATCAAAAAGATCGTCCCAAACCCAAAAGAACTGTATAAATTCATGCAGGGAAAGGGTGTTAGCCTGCAAGGCGTTATCGGAGATCCGTCTCTAGCGGCCTATCTTTATGAGCCGGGTGAAACCCATTATGACGTAAAGAGCCTTGCTGAAACGTATCTTCCTGCCAGCTGCGGCGGTACGGCCCAAGATGTGGAAGCCCTTATGCCCGTACTTGAAGGCCTCATGGCTGAACGCGGTCTTACGGAACTTTATCGGGACATTGAGCTTCCCCTTACGAAGGTTCTTGCTAATATGGAAGTAAATGGTATCACCCTGGATAAGGGCATGCTTGATGAAGTGACAAAGAGCATGACAAAACAGGTGGCTGACCTTGAGCAAAAGGCGAAGGAAGAGGCTGGTGAGGACTTCAATGTCAATTCACCCAAACAGCTGGGCGTTATCCTTTTTGAAAAATTGGGCCTTCCCATCATCAAAAAGACAAAATCAGGCTATTCCACGGATGTGAGCGTCCTGGAACAGCTGCAGGGAGAACATCCCATCATCGAGACCATCATGGAGTACCGTACGCTGTCAAAGCTTTTATCCACGTACTTAGTGGCGCTCCATCCCCTCATCAATCCCAATACGGGCCGCATCCATACCCATTTCAATCAGATGGCGACCGTGACCGGACGGCTTTCCAGTACGGATCCAAATCTGCAGAACATCCCTACCCGGACGGAAGTAGGCAAGCAAATGCGCCGGATGTTTGTACCCGGCAAAGGGTATGACCTCCTCATGAGCTGTGATTATTCCCAGGTTGAACTGCGCGTCATGGCAAGCATTGCCGGCGATGAACGCCTCATTGACGCCTTCCGTCATGGCCAGGATATCCATAGCAGGACGGCCTCGGAAATCTTTGGCGTGCCCATTGAGGACGTAACGCCTTTCATGCGCAGCAAAGCAAAGACCGTAAATTTTGGCATCATCTATGGCATCAGCGATTTCGGCCTTGGCCGGCAGCTTGGTGTGCCCAGAAGCGAAGCCGCTCAGTATATTGACAGCTACTTTGCCCGCTATACGGGCGTTAAGGAATACATGGAAGGGGAAAAGAAGAAAGCCCGTGAAATGGGATATGTCGAGACCCTTTTTGGCCGGCGCCGTTATTTGCCGGACATCCATGCAAAGAACTTCAACCGCCGCAGTTTTGCGGAACGGACGGCCATCAATACACCTATCCAAGGGACGGCAGCGGATATCATCAAGATTGCCATGCTCCATGTGGCTAAAGAACTCAAGGAAGCCGGCGTAAAAAGCCGCGTCCTTCTCCAGGTCCATGACGAACTGGTCCTTGAAGTGGTGGAAGAAGAAAAAGATAAAGTCAGTGCCATCGTGAAAAACGCTATGGAGCGCGCTGTCACCCTGAAGGTGCCCCTTGTGGCTGATATTGCCTTCGGTAAGACCTGGGCTGACGCAAAATAAGAGGGAAGGTGTGGGGGAACCCGCGCCTTTTCTCTCAAGGTAAAGGAGAAATGATGCCGGAACTTCCAGAAGTCGAACAGGTACGGATCTCCCTGGAGCCGTACGTATTGGAACAGAAAATTGAAGACGTGAGAATCTTATTGCCCCGCATGATTGTCCACCCTTCGCCTGAAGGGTTCAGGAAGGGCCTTAGGGACGCTGTCGTGACGGCTGTCCTCCGCCGAGGAAAATATTTGTCCCTCATGCTCAAAGGCGGTGAAAGGCTTATGGTGCATCTGCGGATGACCGGTGCCTTCCTCGCTGTAAAAAAAGGGGAGTCCCTGCCGCCATTTGCGCGCTGGGGCCTGATTCTTTCCGGAGCTTATGATTTGTGGATGACAGATATCCGGACTTTTGGTACAGCGGCCCTTTATCAAGAAGGGGAGCCCCTTGATAAGGGCTTTGAAGCGCTGGGACCGGAACCGCTTGATGACGCAATGACCGGCACCTATCTTAAAGAAAGGGCGCGTCATAAGAAAACCCAAGTTAAACCCTTTATCCTTGATCAGTCCATCATCGCGGGACTTGGCAATATTTATGCCGATGAATCCCTTTTTGCGGCTGGCATCCGGCCTACGAAAAGGGTTAGCCGAATGACCAAAAAGGAATGGGAGCGACTTGCCATTGCCATCAAGGAAGTCATTCAAAGTGCCTTGCGCCATCATGGAACAACGTTCCGCAATTACCAGGATGCAGACGGAAAAATGGGGGATAACTTCCGGTACCTCAAGGTGTATCATCGCGGTGGGAAGCCCTGTCCATTGTGTGGGAAAACGCTCACGAAAACGAAAGTGGCGGGACGAGGCACCGTGTACTGTGCCCACTGCCAGAAATAGGAGGTTCATATGATCATTGGACTGACCGGCGGTATTGCGTCCGGAAAAAGTACGGTGAGCGCTTATTTGGCCCAAAAGGGCATCCCCGTTTTCGATGCTGATCGCTCGGGCTGGCATGTAGAAGAAAAGGGATCGCCTTGTTTAGCAAGGCTTGCCAAGCGGTTTGGAGAGAAAATCCTGATGGCAGATGGGCGCTTGGACCGAACCCGTTTGGCGGCGCTGGCTTTTTCGTCAAAAGAGGCCACACAGGATCTTAATGCAATCGTCCATGGCGCAATCAAAGAAGAAAGGGATGCGTTTTTACGCCTTCATAAGGACGACAGCCTCGTGGTCATTGACGCCCCCCTCCTTCTTGAAGGACACTGGGAAAGCGTATGTGATGAAGTTTGGCTTGTTTTTATTCCTGAAGAAGAACAGGTCCGCCGCGCCATGAAACGCTCTGGAATCACGCGGAAAGAAGTTCTCATGCGCATCAGGCGTCAGATGCCCCTTGTTGAAAAACGCAAAATGGCCGATGTCATCATTGATAATAGTCAAACGCTGGAAGCCCTTTATGAGCAAGTTGACCAGGCCCTTATGAAGGCGCTGGAAAGAGCCAGCACTATGGAAAATGAAAAATTTTCATGAACTTTACTTTTTTCCTCTGTATCTAAAAGGGAACTTTGGGCATCTTTCCGTGTCAAAAGGCTTTTTTGCTTTGGTCTTCCGTAAATAAGGAGAGTTGTCATACCCTCTTCCAATTTGTTACAATGAATAAGCAGGCTTTTTGTCGTGACCATCCTCTACGGGGGACCGCTTCAAAAAGCACGCCTGAAGTTAATCGTGATGCAGCTGTCAAGTGGGTGTCTGCTAGGGCAGCACCATGATCCATAGAGAGGGATTTCATTGAAGAAAAAAGAACAAAAGAAGCAATCTTCAAGACACTTCCATGGCCTTTTGGCCCTTATCCTAGTGGCTGTGGCGGGGTTTCTTATATGGCGCACGGATTTTTTCCAGCGCCGTGCGGTCTATCAGTGGCCTTATGGAAAGGAAATTCATCAATATAGTGCGCAGTACCGCGTAGATCCCTTTCTTGCCGTTGCCGTGATCAAAAATGAAAGCGGTTTCAATCCAGATGCGGAATCAAAAACAGGGGCCTTGGGCCTCATGCAGATTATGCCAGAGACGGGAAGCTGGATTGCCAAGAGTACGGATTTTCCTAATTTCAAGGCCAAGATGCTGATGCTGCCTGAACTGAATATCAAATTTGGGTGTTGGTACCTCAGTGAACTGGAATCAGAGTTCCAAGGCAATGAGATCCTCATGCTTGCCGCTTATAATGCAGGTCGCGGCACGGTCAAGGAATGGATGGCTGAAAACGGGTGGGGATTTGGCTTCAGTGATATTTCCGCCATTCCTTTTTCCGATACGCGGGAATATGTGCGAAAGGTCCTTTATGACCGTCAGCGTTATGCCGAACTCTACCACACCGTGAGCAACTGATGATGGGAAAAAGGGCGAACTGCAGCTTGATGAAATTTCCTAAAAAACTTCTTGACTCTCTTTTTGATTTCTGCTAGAATAGCATTGTTGTTGATGACAACGCGGCCATGGCGGAACAGGCAGACGCGCTAGCTTCAGGAGCTAGTGGGGGCAACCCCGTGGAGGTTCAATTCCTCTTGGCCGCACCAATTTTATCTGGTGCACGCGGTTGTGGCGGAACGGCAGACGCGTCAGCTTGAGGGGCTGGTGAGAGCAATCTCGTGTGGGTTCAAGTCCCACCAACCGCACCAAATCAAAGGATGAATCGTATCGAGCAAATGCCCGATACGATTTTTTTGTTGTAAAACTTTCAGCCTCGTAACAAAAAAAGGAGGACGTTTCTCTTTTTTTGAAGGATTGCGGGATGACTTCCCGTTTCTATAGTATTTTTCGATGGATGGGAAATCGCCTTTCTTTCCTTTTTGCTGGAAATTTCTTATTAAGGGATAAAATTCACTCTTTATTCATTTTAAGAAGTGTCTTTTTTCTTGTTTTACCAAAGCTGCTACGGTCTTTTCCTGTTTACTTATCCCATCAGTTTTTCTGATAGGGCTTTTTTCTGCCATGGGAGAACGTGGCGAACCATGCTACAATATGGGTATGATGAAAGAACCGAAATCTTGAAAAAGGAAGTGGACCCTATGACCCCAAAAATTCAGATGAAAACGCCCCTTGTTGAAATGGATGGCGATGAAATGACCCGCATCCTCTGGAAGATGATCAAAGATATCCTGATTCTTCCCTATATCGACCTCAAGAGTGAATACTATGATCTGGGGATGAAACACCGTGATGATACGGATGACGAGGTCACCATTGAGTCGGCGCTTGCCACAAAAAAATACGGAGTCGCTGTCAAATGCGCCACCATTACGGCAAATGCGGCCCGTGTAAAGGAATATGACCTTAAGAAAATGTGGCCCAGCCCGAACGGAACGATCCGTGCCATCTTGGATGGAACCGTATTCCGTAAACCCATTATGGTCAAGGGGATTGCCCCGCTCGTCCGTAACTGGGAAAAGCCCATCACCATAGCGCGTCATGCTTTTGGTGACATCTATAAGAATACGGAACTGCGTATTCCTGCTGGCGGCAAAGCGGAGCTTGTCGTGACGGATGCGCAAGGTAGACAGACGCGCCGCACCATTCATGAATTTAAAGGAGAAGGCATCACGCAGGGCATCTTCAATACGGATGAATCCATTCGCAGCTACGCTCATGCCTGTTTTGACTATGCGCTATCTGTCAAGGAAGACCTCTGGTTTGCCACGAAGGACACGGTCTCTAAAATCTATGATCATCGCTTCAAGGACATTTTCCAGGAAATTTATGACAAGGAATATAAAACGCGGTATGAAGCGTGCGGGATTGAATATTTCTATACTCTCATCGACGATGTTGTCGCCCGTATCATCCGTTCCCGCGGTGGAATGGTCTGGGCCTGCAAGAACTACGATGGCGACGTCATGAGCGACATGATGGCAACCGCCTTTGGTTCCCTTGCCATGATGACTTCCGTTCTTGTTTCTCCTGATGGAAACTATGAGTATGAAGCTGCTCACGGGACGGTGCAGCGTCATTACTATAAATATCTCAAGGGCGAGAAAACTTCCACGAATCCTGTGGCAACTATCTTTGCTTGGTCCGGCGCTCTTAGAAAACGCGGTGAGCTCGATGGTCTCCCTGAGCTCCAAACGTACGCCGACGCCCTTGAAAAAGCCACTATCGATACCATTGAAAGTGGCACCATGACAGGTGATCTTTACAGCATGTCGAGCCTTCCGGAAAAAGTAAAAGTAAACAGCGAGGAATTCCTGAACGCCATTGCAGGTCGTCTCGAAAAACTTCTCGCTTGATTGGGATCCCTCGTGGCGATGGACGTTTGTCCCCTGCCATGGGGGATTTTTTACAAATACGGGGTATAATCAGATCACAATGGTTTTCGCATTCACAGTAGCATAGCATCACTGTGTCGGAGTGATTTTTTACACCGAGTTTTTCAATCCGGTCCCCGTTTGCTATGATGAAACTGAATCCAAAAGGAGGGATACCATGGATACGATGGGTTATTTACGTAAAATTGGCCAGTTCGGGAAAAATCCTGATGGCTCCTATACACGGCGTATTTTTAGCCCTGAATGGGAGCGTGCGGCAGACCTTGTCCGGAGCGAGATGAAGGCCCTTTCCATGAAGACGGACCGAGATGCCGCTGGAAATGAGCACGGTGTTCTTCTAGGCTCCGTTCCCGGTCTTCCGGCGATTATCCTGGGATCCCATCTTGACACTGTGCCTTCCGGCGGTCTCTATGACGGCGCCATGGGTGTCGCAGCGGCTCTTGCAGCGCTTAGCCGTGCTCAAAAAGAGGGCGTGATTTTCCGTCATCCAATGGAGATTTATGCCTTTAACGGCGAGGAGTTCAACCCCTTGGGAGCGCTTTTTGGAAGCCGCGTCCTCACAGGCTGGTTTGATTCCGAAGCGCCCCATATGAAAGATGCACTGCATTCCTTTGGCAAAACTGGGGAAGAGATGGCTGCGGCGCGGCGCGATTTTGCTGGCGTCAAATGCTATCTCGAGGCCCATATCGAGCAGGGGCCTGAGCTTGCTTCCCGAAAGCTTCCTGTGGGTATTGTTACGGGCATTGCCGGCGTCTTTCGGTATCGCGTCATCTGCCACGGCATGGCTAATCACAGTGGTACGACGCTGATGAAGCGGCGCCATGACGCCATGGTGGGCATGGCAAAACTGATTGTTTACGGGGATCTGAGGTGCCGTGAACTGGACGATCATCTCGTCTTTACGGCAGGGACCATCAAGTGCTTGCCCAATTCAGCCAATGTTGTACCAAACCGTGTGGAAGCAACGTTCGAAATGCGCCACTTGGATCGGACCCTGACAGATGCCCTCATTGCAGACATCAAGACCTACGCCGAAACAATCCCGGATGTCACCTTTTCCTTTGAAACGCGGGAAGAAAAGCCCGGCACCTACTGTGACAAGGGACTTCAGGAAGTTTTTCAAAATGCCGCGGACCGCCTTCATCTGCCTTACTTTGTCATGCCCAGCGGTGCCAGCCACGACGCTCACGCCCTGGCCCGCCGCGTTCCAGTGGGGATGATCTTTGTCCCGAGCCGCGATGGCATCAGTCATAATGGAAAGGAATGGACGGACGCAAAGGATGTGCGCGCTGCTGGGAACCTTCTTTATGAAGCTCTCCGAATCCTTGATAAGGAGGATTGAGCAACGTCCTTAAATTCCTCCTCAAAGTCCCCTATAATGGACAGTATTTGTGTTATGATGATGCTAGAGGAGGGGAGAATATGAAAACTATCTATGTTACGATTACAGGAACGGACTTTTGCTGCGGATTGGACTTCTTTCGCCGGCACGATGCGCTTATCCTTAAAAAAGAACCCAAAAACGAATGGGACCGCGAGGCCATTGCCGTCTATCGGGAAGGCCTTGGCAAAGTGGGTTATGTCGCCAACAGTCCCAAGACCGTTCTTGGCGAAAGCTACAGTGCTGGCCGCCTTTATGACAAGATTGGCAAAAAAGCCACGGCCCGCGTCGAGGTGATTACGGACAAAGGAGTCCTCTGCAAGGTTAAAGGCCCCTTCAAGGACTAAAAAAAGAGGCTGCCTTCTTACTGAAATGTACCCTCTTTACTGGACACCCAGTAAGGAGGGTACATTTTGCGTTATACGACTGAATTTAAGCTGATGTGTGTAGAACTTTATCGTCAAGGTAAGTGGGTAAAAACACCTAAAGGAATTAAAACAGCAAATTTTCGTAACAAGATTCGTACTTGGAATCGTATCGAACAGGCTGGCGGACCGGAAGCATTGTGTCACAAAGCACATTACAAGGCATGGTCCCCAGAGGAGAAACTTGAATTGGTTTCACAAGTAAATGCCGGACAGTCAATGATGGCTGTCGCCTGTCAATATGGTATGAGCTATAGTCTTTTGTACCAATGGGTTCGTAAATAC
>NZ_AULA01000015.1 GCF_000425045.1 Acidaminococcus intestini DSM 21505
GAGGCAGAAGACTGAATTGGCTGCGAAGCGGGAGCTAAACAAATGGTTAGCTATGGTAATGGGCTACAACTTAGATGCTTTTAAAGGGATTTTAAGATCTTTTAAAGATTGGGAGGCTGCAATTATTCAAGCAATTATCCAGCCATACTCCAATGGATTCACAGAAGGCTGTAACAACCTGATTAAGACGGTTAAGAGAGTTGCATTTGGAATGCGTGATTTCAACAGATTTAGGAACCGGATTCTCTATGTGAATTGGCAAAAAAGGAACTCGGCAAATGCCTTGCCGAGTTCCTAAAAGGCGATTTAGTTGTGGGGCACCCCAACATTTGACAAAGAACCAAATAAAAAATCCCCAGTAATGAATCTCTCATCATTCCTTACTGGGGATTTTTGTCATCTCTCGATGAGGGGAGAAATTTCCGTGACCCCCTCCCCTCTAAGGGGAAGGAATCTTCTGCCGCCACACAAAATAAAAGAGGCGCCACCGAAGTGGCGCCTCTTTTGTTATCGTGTTTCACAAACACGAACCGTTGTGGGTTCTTAGATTAAAGGCCTTTTCTCAGTTTGAGGGCTTCAGCAATCGTGCCGATAGCTACGATGTAAGCACCTACACGCATGGTGGTGTTGTACTTCTTAGCAGCATCGTAAACGTTTGCGAAAGCTTTGACCATCATCTGTTCCTGTCTGTCAACAACTTCTTCTTCGGTCCAGAAGTATCTGTAGAGGTTCTGTACCCATTCGAAGTAGGAAACAGTTACGCCGCCGCCGTTAGCGAGAACGTCAGGAACAACTTCGATGCCTCTCTTATGGAGGATGACATCAGCTTTATCATCGGTCGGGCCGTTAGCAGCTTCGACGATCATCTTAGCTTTGATCTTGTCAGCGTTCTTTTCAGTGATCTGGAGTTCCAGAGCAGCCGGAATCAGAACATCAACATCCTGGAGAAGAACTTCGTCGCCGCTGATAGCGGTAGCACCAGGATAGCCTTTGATCAGGCCGTCATGAGCTTTGGCATATTCTTCAACTTTGTACGGATCCAGGCCGTTGGCATCATAGATACCGCCGGAGATATCGGACAGGGCAACAATCTTCAGGCCTTTATCGGCTGCGCATTTAGCAGTCCAGGAACCAACGTTGCCGAAGCCCTGGATAGCGATGGTTGCATCTTCCGGTTTGATGTTGTGGCGTTTCAGCAGTTCCAGCGTAGCGGTGATAACGCCACGGCCGGTAGCGGAGGTACGGCCAAGGGAGCCGCCCATGCAAACAGCTTTACCAGTGATAACACCCGGTTCGAACTGGCCTTTGATGATGGAGAATTCATCGGTCATCCAAGCCATGATCTGAGCGTTGGTGTTAACGTCAGGAGCAGGAATATCCATCTTTTCGCCGATAACCGGAGCAATCTTGTCGATGTAGCCACGGGTCAGTCTTTCGAGTTCGCCTTTGGAGAGCTTGCGAGGATCAACGATGACGCCGCCTTTGCCGCCGCCGTAAGGCAGACCAGCAATTGCGCATTTCGTGGTCATCCAGAAGCCCAGCGTCTTTACTTCATCCATGGAAACGTTCTGATGGAAACGAACGCCGCCTTTGCCCGGGCCAAGCACCGTGCTGTTGCAGGAACGATAGCCAGTGAATACTTCAACGTGACCATCATCCATCTTTACAGGGATGCTGACTTCAACCGTGCGTTCCGGGTTGGAGATGATCTTTTCGATGTTGGGATCCAAGTTGATCAGCTTGGAAGCTTCAGCCATAGGGATTTGTGCCATTTCAAATAAACTCATTTGTAGCGCCTCCTAAAAAATAGTATCTAATGAACCCTTACGAGCACATTATAGCACAATTCAGAGTTGACAGAGTATTTTTTTGTATTTTGTATACAATTTGTTTTTCTACATCGAAAAAGCTAGGCACAGCCTAGCTTTTCATTGTATTTGTAAATTGTTCGTAGACCTTGTCAAAAGGAATGCCAGCAATAATTTTTCCCTCATATTGCTTGGGCAGGGCCTTGATGACGCCGGCTAAATGACTCGAGGTGATGCCGCACTGGATGCTCAAAAACGCTTCCATAAAGGCCGCCAAGTGGTCGCAGCCCTTGAGCATGGCTCCGTCAATGGGTTCATAGCGGTCTTGGTTGTAGGCCTCGGGAATGTCCCCCGTAAGGAGCACCACACGCCCCTCTTTGCGGATCCGGTTCTGGAATTCATGCATGGTGAAGTTCATGATGTCGCCATGCCAGCTGTCAGGCAGGAGGGGCAGGAGGATTTCCTTCATCTGCCGGTTCTCGATTTCCTTGATCAGGTCATCAAGGCCTTCGATGGACCGTTTGATGGGCGAAATGATATCCCGCGTAAGGACTTCGGGCAGGTCATGCCAAAGTCCACCCAAAAAGTCATTGACGACACGGCTGCGGCAGGCCCCCAGCTTGCGGGCACAGAAATAACCCATGATGGCCACCACCAACACATGCCCCATGACGGAAGTCTCAGGTACGCGGGGCGACTGGCTCCAGCGCTTTTGGAACCGCAGTTTTCCAATGAGGTCGACGAATTTGCGGGTCTTTCCTTCCATGGCAATCTTCTGGACGCCGGCAAGGTTATAATGCTCTTCCAGTTCATCCCGAATGGTGCTTTTGATCTCTTCAACGCCAAAGATGCCTTCATTCATATGGTAGATGATGCGGAACTCCCATTCCGTGGCAAGATAGTGGGCAGCGCGGAGGATCTGCTTTTCAAGGCTATGATCCTTTTCATCATAATAATGGCGCATTTTTTTCATGAAGTGACTGCCTTTTAAGGAAGGAATGCGCTGCTCCAGTTCCCGGTAGACCCACTTATTGAGAAGAGGGCCCTTTTCACGCATGAGTTCATGGTAGATGGGCGGCTTGATGTCCGTCAGGACGACGCGGTGCAAAAATTCAAAGATGCCGCCTTCAACAAGGACTTCCCAATCAAGACGCGCTCCATGATCTTGTTCTTCACAGCGGGCAAGAACGTACATGATCATCATTTTATGGGCCTGCTTATCCAGTTCCGTAAAGCCCTGGGGCCGGATATGATCGTTCCAGCGCTGAATATGGGCAGCTTCAAAGATAAATTCAATAAGATCCCGGGGAAGTCCCAAGGTTTCAAGTGCGGTCATGGCAGCTCCTTTCCCCTGCTTTCCGGCAGGTGCCCTTCTTTATGGAATCATTCTTTTGATGCTCTTATTATACCCTTTTCTCATGGTCTCTGGGGGCATTTTTCGGGGCTCCATCGACTGTTTCACAAAAAATTCGTGCTTTTTTCCCTCTTTTTCAAAAATCACGGCCTTTTTCCGCAAAAATCTTTGTACAAATCCCGCCTATGCTATATAATGGTAAGACATCCTTAAAAATTTGCATGACCGCTGATTTTTAGCCAAATCAGCGCTTTTCTTGCGAAAATCCACTGATAGAGAAAGGTTGTGACACAACAAAGATGAAAGAGATGATCCGACTGGTAGGCATTACCAAGGAATTTGAACAAAATACCATCATCCCTACCTTGGACCTTACCATTGGCGACGGAGAATTTGTCACCCTCCTCGGCCCTTCGGGCTGCGGCAAGACGACCATCCTCCGCATGATTGCCGGCCTTGAGCATCCGACGACTGGTCATATTTATTTGGATGACGAGGACGTGACCTCCCTTGCGCCCTATAAAAGGAATGTCAACATGGTGTTCCAGCACTATGCCCTCTTCCCGCATATGACGGTTGAAGACAATATTCGCTTTGGCCTCATGATGAAAAAGGTGCCCAAGGAGGAACAGGATAAGCGCATCGATCAAGTGCTCTACCTCACGCAGCTGGAAAACCTCCGCTACCGCAAACCGCAGCAGATGAGCGGCGGCCAGCAGCAGCGCGTAGCCATTGCCAGAGCCGTCGTCAATAACCCTAAGGTGTTGCTTCTTGACGAACCGCTGGGTGCCCTTGACTATAAACTGCGCAAAAAGATGCAGCTTGAACTGAAGAATCTCCAGCGCGGGCTTGGCATCACTTTCATCTATGTTACGCACGATCAGGAAGAAGCCCTCACCATGAGTGATCGGGTCATCATCGTAAAGGACGGCCGCATTGAGCAGGACGACCCGCCTGCGGCCATCTACCAATATCCCAAGAGCCAGTTTGCCGCAGGCTTTATTGGTGAAAACAACTTCTTTGACATTGAAGGCGATGAGGACCACGTCCTTGCCGTAAGGCCCCAGTTCATCGAGGTCTCCAAGGAAAGCGAGGACCTTGAAGGAACGCCCAAGGAACCTTTCTATTATGGATCCGTTGTGGAACTGCTGTTTACGGGGACTTTTGATAAGGTCTTTATCCGGCTGGACAACACCAACCAAATGGTGACAGCCTACCAATATTATGATGACAAGAAACGGTGGAAGGCGGACGACCGCGTTGGCATCAGATGGAACGCCGAAGAAGCCGTGAAGGTGATAAAATGAAGCGGGGAAAGCTCCTTGTCGTCCCGGCCATGGGATGGCTGACCCTCTTTTTTGCCCTGCCCCTCCTTATCGTCGTGGTCGTGTCCTTTGCGTCCCGTACCGCCTACGGGCAAGTCGTCTTTAACTGGACGCTCGCAAACTACACTCGCTTTTTCGAGCCTCTGTACCTGACGATTTTTGCATCGACCCTCGTCACGGCCTTCGTGACAACGCTCCTTACTTTTGCCATGGGCTACCCCGTAGCCTACACCATTGCTATGATCCTGCCCAAAAAGTGGCAGCAGGCGGGCATCATCCTCGTCATGATTCCTTTTTGGATCAACTTCCTGATCCGCTCCTTTGCGTGGGTCATCATCCTGCGTTCCCAAGGACTTGTCAATACGTTCCTCCTCTACATGGGATTCATTGAAAAGCCGCTCAACCTGCTCTATAATGACGCAGCCGTCCTTCTGGGCATGGTCTACGCCTTGCTTCCTTTTATGGTGCTTCCCATCTATGTTTCCCTGGAACAGATGGATAAAAGGCTCCTGGAAGCAGCCAGCGATCTTGGTGCCCCGCCCAGCGTGGCCTTCCGCAAGGTGACCCTGCCCCTTACCATGCCCGGTGTAGCCGCAGGTTCCATCCTCGTCTTCATTTCTTCGTTGGGGATGTTCGTCGTTCCGGATATCATGGGCGGCGCCAAAAGCGCGCTCATGGGCAACATCATCCAGAACCAGTTCCTTGCTGCACGCGATTGGCCCTTTGGCAGTGCCCTTTCAATCATCCTGGCATTTTTGGCCCTGTTGATGATCCTTTTGTACTACAAGGCCCTTCAGGCCCAGAAAGGAGGCGCCCAGCATGCAAAAAACCTGGCGTAGTACGCTCCTTGTGGCCTACACCTTGGCCATCCTGGCCTTTTTGTACCTGCCGCTATTTATCCTTACCCTCTATTCCTTCAACGATTCCCGCATCAATGCCGTCTGGGCCGGCTTTACGCTCAAATGGTATGCGTCCCTGCTCAGCAATGACCGCGTCCTTGAGGCCCTGACCAATTCCCTGCTCATCGCTTCCATTACAACGGTCGTGACAACGATCATGGGAACCTTCGCTGCCATTGCCCTCCATCGCTACCAATACCGTTCGAAAACCGTTCTCAACAGTCTGCTCTACCTTCCGATCCTCATCCCGGAAATTGTCATGGGGCTGTCGCTTTTGATCCTTTTTTCCCAGCTCGGTCTTTCCCTTGGGAAACCGACCCTGATTGTGGCGCACATCACGTTCTGCCTGTCCTTTGTCATCATCACCGTCGGAGCCCGTCTGGAAGGAAGCCGGCAGGATATCGAAGAGGCCGCCAGCGACCTTTACGCGACGCCGCTGCAGGCCTTCCGCTATGTAACGCTTCCCATGATTGCGCCAGGCATCATCGCCGGGGCCCTCATGGCCTTTACCCTTTCCATCGATGACTTTGTCATCAGCTTCTTTGTGGCGGGCCCTGATTCGACGACCCTGCCCCTTTACATCTATGCCATGGTTAAACGGGGCATTTCCCCGCAGATCAACGCCCTTTCCACCTGTATGATGCTGGTCACGGTTTCCCTTGTGGTCGTAAGCCAGCTTTTGCAGATGAAGAGCCTCCATGATACCCGAAAGGAGTAAGCTATGAAAAAATTCCGCACCCTTTTTACCCTCATCTTGGCCCTTTTCCTCCTTGCTGCTGCCGGCTGCGGCGGCGGAAAGGAAACAAAAAAAGA
The DNA here is from genome assembly GCF_000425045.1 of Acidaminococcus intestini DSM 21505. Lineage (GTDB taxonomy): Bacteria > Bacillota > Negativicutes > Acidaminococcales > Acidaminococcaceae > Acidaminococcus > Acidaminococcus intestini. The sequence continues at coordinate 6,200 of NZ_AULA01000015.1, forward strand.
AGAAGGCCGTGTCCTCAACATTTTTAGCTGGGCTGATAACTTCAATCCTGAAGTCATCAAGGAATTCGAGAAAAAATATGACTGCAAGATCAACTATGACGTCTTTGCCAATAATGAAGAACTCCTTGCCAAACTGCAGGCCGGCGGCGCCCAATATGATGTTATCCAGCCTTCGGACTACATGGTCACGACCATGAAAAAACTGGGCCTTTTGGAAAAACTCGACAAGAGTAAGATGCCCAATACGGAATTCGTCATGGATAAGCTCAAAAAGAATACCTTTGACCCCAATGGTGAATATTCCGTCGTCTACACCTGGGGTATGACAGGCATCATCTACAACAAGAAATACGTCAAAACGGCTCCGACCAGCTGGCAGGATCTGTGGAACCCTGTATACAAGGGACGCGTCATCCTCCTCAACGACAGCCGTGAAGTCATTGGCATGGCCCTCAAGAAACATGGTTTTTCCAACAACGCAACGGATCCGGGCCAGATTGACATTGCCTTCAAGGACCTCAAGACCCTGGCGCCGAACGTCCTTGCTTACGATACGGATTCCATCAAGCAGAAATTCATTGCTGAAGAAGCGTGGATCGGGATGATGTGGTCCGGCGATGCCCACTTTGTCCATAATGACAATCCCGATGTCGGCTTTGTCATTCCTAAGGAAGGAACCACCGTTTGGGCCGATACACTGGCCATTCCCAAAGGCGCCAAGCACAAAGAGCTGGCAGAAGCCTTCATCAACTTCCTCTACGATCCGGAAGTCAGCGTCAAAAACTATGAATACATTGGCTACAATGACCCGAACACGAAGGCCACTTCCCTTCATAAAAAAGACTTCATCAACGATCCCATGTTGAAGATGGCTGTTGACGAAATCGATAAGGGCGAATGGCTCACCGATATCGGCGATGCGATTACCCTTTATGACAAGGATTGGACGGAACTGAAGACCATCAAATAAATAAACTGGGACCGCTCTTGTGAGGGCGGTCTTTTTTTACGGCAAGAAAGACGCTCCTTACGGGGTATCTAGAATATCGATGGCTAAATGCCTTGTAATTTTTAGGAAAAGGACTACAATATTAAACGCGGCAGGGTGATTCCCCTGCCGCTGATTTTGCGAGGGGGTAATGACCATGACAGAAAAAGATTATGAAACCAAGGTCCAGGAGATTGCGCAAAGCGCCTGCTACGACAAGGCAGAGAAATTGGACCTTACCTATAAAGGCTACCACGTATTTGATGCCCAAGGGACTTCAAGTGTCCTTTCCGGCTATCCGCTCTTCATCCTTGCGGGAAAAGGAACGGTCCGCCGCGCCGATATCCATGAAACATACGATATCATGGGAGCACTGACGCAGGAAGCACGCTAAGAAAGTCAAAGGGCGTGCGAAGGAATGCAGATTTCTTCGCACGCCCTTTTTCTTGTCTGGGACAAGGTCCCATAGTATACTGAAGATATAAGAAATCATTTCATGAAGAAAGCAGCGTGATACAAGCATGGATTCTCAGCAAACTTCTGTTTTTTCAAATGGACTCCTCTGGTTTGGTGCCGGTATTTCCATTGCGGAAATCCTTACAGGCATGCTCCTCTCCCCTTTGGGATGGGAAAAGGGCCTCTGGGCCATCTTCATCGGCCATATCATTGGCGGTGCCGTCATGCTCGGAGCGGGCATCATGGGAGCCCGGAGCCGGTGCAGCGCCATGGAAACGGTCAGCTTTTCCTTTGGTAAGGAAGGCGCCAGGTTCTTTGCCGGCATCAACGTCATTCAGCTCATCGGCTGGACGGCTGTCATGATTGTCAGTGCGGCAGCAGCCGCCGAAATCATTGTGCCTTTGGGAATGGCGCTCTGGGACCTCATCATTGGCGCCCTCATTGCCCTATGGATTATCATGGGAATGACAACCCTTGGACGGGTCAACGTCCTTGTCATGACTGCCCTCTTTCTTTTGACTGCCGTCCTTTCAGGCACCATCTTTGGCGCTGACACTGCCGCGGCGCCAAGCGGCACCATCACCTTTGGAGGCGCCGTGGAACTAGCTGTCGCCATGCCGCTTTCCTGGCTCCCGGTCATTTCGGACTATACACGAGAAGCGGAAAAACCGGTGAAAGCAACCGTCGTCAGCTGCCTGACCTACTTTGCCGCCAGCTCCTGGATGTTTGTCATCGGTATGGGCGCGGCCCTTTTTACGGGTGAAAGTGACATTGCAAAGATTATGCTCGGTGCCGGCCTTGGCGTATCGGCCATCGTCATTATCCTCTTGTCGACGGTCACGACAACCTTCCTTGACGCTTATTCAGCGGGCGTATCCGGCCGGGCCCTGACAACATGCCTTTCGGAAAAAGGACAGGCCCTCATCGCAACGGCCCTTGGCACACTCCTTGCCATCACCGTTGACGCCAGCCGCTTTGAAGACTTTCTCTATTTCATCGGTTCCGTCTTTGCTCCTATGACGGCCATCATGCTGGCGGATTACTTTTTTATCCATGAAAACCACCAAAAAGAACGTGTAAGCGTCCTGAAACTCCTGATTTGGGCCATCGGCTTTGGCCTTTATCGCTATCTTCTCAATGCCGATACGCCGCTCGGCGTAACCTTCCCCGTCATTGTGGCCGTCATGGTGATGGATGTGGTTGTGAGTAAAATAGTAGGTCAGTCCAAAAATCGGGCTGATTTGAAGTAGAACGTGAGACCCTAACTTTAGAATAGATGAAAGGGAAACGGCGCGGCTTCTCATCCACCACCAATAAGGCATGCTTGCCTCATTTTATATGGCAACATGCAGCCTTCGCTTCCCGCCTTGGCAAAGGCAGATCGATGCTGCGCACCGAGTAACTAAGGCAGAACACGAAGGCGTGTCGTTCCGGAAGGTATCGCTATCTTTCTGCCTTTTCTGCCATCAACCACTTGCAAAAAATAGGTAAAATATAAGAGCCCTACCCCGAATCTGCGCTGATGTTCGGGGTAGGGCTTACTTGTAGGCTTATGTTTTTGGGTCTTTTGCCTTACGAGCAGGAGCAAGGCACATTCTTCGATGGTTCAAAGCCGTGAATCGCAAGACACCGCGAAGCGATTTGGCAGTAGGACCGTGTGACCAAAAAATCAATTCGGTGCCCTCCCTGAGGGCGGTTTGGTGCCGCATGTTTGGTTCTTTTTTCCTTAGCGGGGTTACTTTTACAACACAACACTGCCCTCCAGCGGCACGATGCTTGCTCTGACTCAAAATCAAAGCTTGACAGCAGCGCAGCCATGGCTGCTGCCAACACAAAAAAACTCCCCTTCCCGCAGGAAGAGGAGTTTTTTACTGTTAGGTTAGATGTGGAACAGGCCGAGAAGGGCACCGCAAAGAAGGGAAATCCAGGACAGGACCCACAGTCTCGGAGCACAGAACTTCAGGAGTTCCTTGATTTCGATCCCAGCAAGACCGCAGGCGAGGAAGGTCGTTGCAGCATGCGGGGTAACGAGAACGCCGTAGTTCTTACCAATGAGCATGGCCATAGCCATATCATGGGGATCAACACCGAACTGCTGACCAACGCCGATAGCCAGCGGCAGCAGACCAAAGAAGTAGGAGTCCGTACCGAGCATCATGCCGATAGGCACAGCAAAGATACCGAAGATATCCTGCAGGTGACCGCCCAGTGCCGTCGGAACGAGAACGATGAGCATTTTGGCCATTTCCTTCATCATACCGGTCTTGGACAGAACGCCCAGGAAGACACCGGAAGCAAGAAGGATCATCGGCATGGTCAGTGCCGTGGCAGCGTGCATTTTAATGGCACGAGCCTGATCGGCTGCAGAATGGAAGTTGGCGATCAGCGCAATGGCAAGGCCAAACATGAAGGCGGCATACATCGGAATCTTAGTGAAGCAGAGCAGGCCGATAACAAAGAGGGTCAACAGTCCGTTGAACCAAATCATCTTTGGACGAGCCATGAATTCCTTATCCGCATCACTCAAAGAGTCATCGCTGCTGTTGGAGTTTTCTTCAGAAAGTTCAGCGGCTTTGCCCGTCGGAACAAGGCCAGCACCGCGGCGTTTTTCCATGACGCCCATGTAGGCGGCAAAGGCAACGAGGATAACAAGGCCTACGCCCTGAAGAGGAATGAGTTCCTGCCACAGAACGTTGACGTCAGCATTGAGGACAACGCCCGTACGAGCGACAGGACCGCCCCAAGGAAGCAGGTTCATGATAGACATGGCAGCACCGATAATGCAGACGAGCACAACGGGGCGCATGTGAAGTTTCTTGTAGATCGGCAGCATAGCCGGGATGGTGATGAGCAGCGTGGAAGCAAGGGCGCCGTCAAGGTGGGAGATAACAGCGATGAGGCTCGTTGCAACCGTAACCATGACGATGTTGGAGCCCGCTTTCTTGACGAGCCAGTTAACCATCGGATCGAAAAGACCCATATCCCCCATCATGGAGAAGTAAACGATGGAGAAAATGAACAGAACTGCCGTGGACCAGGTCTTACCAACACCAGCCTTGACGAATTCAAAGATCTGTGCCGGCGTGAACCCGCAGATCAATGCGGCAATGACCGGTACAATAACAAACAGAGGCACAGGGTTCGATTTGGAACGAATCAGTGCCGCGACGATGATGACAATCATCGCAAAGCCAACAACACCCAAAAACATGATACAACCTCCTTAAGATTCTTTAGGTCCTAGAAACCGGGCGATGTCTCGGGGGCCGTTTTATGAATTGTAGGATAATTTCTTACTGTCAAGCGATCGGAAAGTATCGTTTGAAACAGTACGCCCTTCATCTTTCCTCTGAGAAGAGAATAGCATATGACAAACTTGAAAACTAATATAAGGTTTGAAATATTTTCTATAAGCTTATCCTTATGTTATGTCTATTTCCCTAGGAAGAATCAGGTGTTTCGGGTTTCGCTCTTATTTATCGAATTTAAGTTATTTTAAGAAAATTTTAAAATTAGGGATATCTAACCTTTTATTTTCAGTCATTTTCTTTTTTTTCTTCATTTTCCCGTCCCCTTTTTTGGCATCCAAGAAATCAAGAATAAGAGCGTCAAGGGGGTCCTCATGTTTTAGCTGTTTTTCCATAACACGCCGCTGTCAAAAGCGGCATGGATAAGCGCCCTATCTAAGCGTTCTTCCAAAAAAAGCTGACCCCCTTCTTTGGGGATCAGCTCATATGGTTGAAGTTTGCCGGTTAGGTCGACAGCCCTTGAAAAAGAGACTCCATACGGTAAAGGAAGATGGATAGGATGAGCAGGTCCGCACAGCCGCCAGGACTGATGTGACGGGCCACAAAATCATCGTTGAGCTTCCATACGGCAGCAAGTCCTTCTTCCGTAAAGGCCCCGCCCTTTTGTAGAATGTCCTGGGCTGCCTGTTGAGCATAGTATAGGGTTTGCCGGTCGCTCCGACTGAGGATATTCGTGTCTTCCACGCCAGCCATGAGGCGCAGGAGGGTTTCAATATAAATCTCATTGGTCCCCTTTTTTTCAGTAAAGAGTTCCCGTAAAGCCGGCAGGCCAATGGATGAAACAGCGGGGAACCCATCCATCGCTTCCCCGCGGATCCCGCGGCAGCCTTCCTTTATGTAAAGGACTTCCCCATGGGTGTGGGGATGATAGGGATCGATCTTGCGGAAGTCTTCTTCAAGGATGGGCGTCACGGTCTCCCCTACTTCCTTAAGGATGGTTTCGCCTTTGACCCTATGGTCCCGCTTCAGGGCCCGCAGCGTAAAGGCAGAGACCGTTCCTAAAGAAAAGATGATGCCTTTATGGGTATTGACGTTTCCCGTAGCCCGGAACATGGCCTTTTCCGCGGCAGCCCCCATGGGGCGCAGGGTACGAAAGAGCGCCTCACCACTTCCCGCAAAGTTCCATCCCGTTTCGGCCATGCTGAGGAGATGGGGCAGGATTGCTTCCGTGCTTTTTTTGAAGGTTTCCTGGTCCATATCATCATGAGCACCAGGATTGTCAAGGTCCACCAGACCCGGTTTGGGGGTTGCTGTCACTTCTCCCAAAAGGGCTTCTTTCATGGAATCCTGGGTATGGGAAAGGACGAAATCGGTTAGGATCCGCTCCACATTACGGATCAGGACGGGCAGGCTGTGTTTGCGGCTCCGGGCACAGCCTTTGGCGGGCTCACTGCAGACAAAGCAGCGCCGCTCAGGAAGGCCAAGTTCCTCCCGCGACAGCTTCCGTCCGTTGGTATCAAGGACATCCATATCAAAAAGACGGCCCAAACGGTCCTCATTTTCAAGGCGTGCCGCAATGTCTTTCACGGTTCCAGCGGCCCCGTCGAGGACATAGTATTTTTCATAGCCGGTCTTATAATCGATGACTTTATGAAAAAGGATGGGAATCCCTGCTCCTACAAGGGCCTTTTCCAGACGGCGTACGCCTTCTTCAAACCCTATACGGATAAGGGGCGACACCTTCTGCGGTCCAGGGATGTTCATCGTAAAAAACAGCAGCGGTTTGTGGAACCGCTCGAGGAGCTTCCGCTGAGCCAAGGCCCGTCCGTCCCGAGCCCGCAGCATATCGGGGACTTCCACGCGAAGTTCCGGAGGTACAGTGAGTTTATTTTTCATTCGTCGGATTGATCCTTTCTTTTTTCCCAAGGGTCCTGATGAGTTCGATAAAGGCCCGGGCATAGGGGCTCAGGTACGCGTCTTTTCTCGTGCAGACATAGCAGTAGCGCTTATTGGCAACGCCCAGGAGCGGATAAAGGACACAGTCACCCTGCTCCATAAAATAATGGTCCAAATAGACATCCGGACAGATAAAGACAGCATCCATGGTGCTGACAAGCCGCTTCCCCACTTCGATGCTGCTGGTTTCAAGGACCAAATGGGGTTTGATGTCGTATACGTCAAAAAGGGTATCCTGGACCTTACGGACGTTATGCCCTTCTGTAATGGAAATAAAGTCTTCATTCTTTGCTTCCGTAATATGGATGGGCACACCGGGATCGATGCGCTGGGCCAGCATGGTCAGCTTGTTGGCGACCAGTACGACGTCTTCGGTCTCGACAAGTTCGTAAATGAGTTCGTCGTTTCCCGGTGACGTCGTCATGATGGCAATATCGACATCGCCGTTGAGGACGGATTTTTCCGTAATGTTGCTCCCTGCTTCCTTGATTTCCAGTTTGATGTGGGGATAGCGCTGGCGGAATACGGGCATGACCCGGGGCAGCATCTGCATTGCCCGCTGAATAGGGATTCCCAGACGCAGGGTGCCGTACCCTTCATATTGGATGTCCGAGACTTCATGAAGCAGGTTCGTACTGATGGTAATGATCTTTTTTACGGCCGCAATATACTTTTTCCCCGCTTCTGTAAGCACGATGGGTTTAGTATTGCGAAGAAAGATCGGTGCACCAAGATATTTTTCCACAGCCTTGATGGTCTGGCTCAGGGCCGGCTGTGAAACATGCATGGTCTTGGAGGCATTGGTGATGCTGCCTTCCTTGATGATTTCCATGATATACTGCGCGTGCTTCAAGTTAAGTCCCATTCTTTGCTTCTCCTGTACAGGTTAGGATGGATCATTTCTCCGTGCTCTAAAAAAGCCCTCTTAGGGCTTTGCTTTTGCTTGGTTCCGGCAGGAGAAATGCATCTCATTTAACATCATTTGGTCCCGTATTCAGAATGTTTCTTAATTTCACGTCAATTAAGAAAACAGTGTCAATCGGGCCAACCCACAAGGGATGCGGGGTTTGACAATATAATAAGATTCGACTTATGGTCATTATACCATTATTTATATTAGTTTTCCAATTTTTCCTGTGCTACTATCAAGGTGTAAGACTGTAAACAGTTCTTTTCTAGAAATGAAGGAGGAATTTTCATGGAATTAAAGAAGGCAGCCATGGCTGGCACCGTTGAGTCCTCCGATGCCCAAATCACCGTTGAACCCGGTACGAATGGCATCGAACTCAATATTGAAAGCAGTGTCATCCAACAGTATGGCAGACAGATCAAGGCTGTTGTCTTGGAAACCCTGAAGAAACTCGATGTTAAAAACGCTAAGGTTTCCGTAGTTGACAAAGGTGCACTCGACTGCACGCTGAAAGCACGTGTAGAAGGCGCCGTTTTCCGCTCCATCAATGATGATCCGGATACGCCGAATCCTTGGGAGGTCTTATAATATGGCAGTGATCAATACGAACCCCAACTTCAAGCGTCTCAGAAGATCCATGATGTTCTTGAACGCTCAAAAACCGAGCCTCATCAAAGACCCGTATGTATATAAACCCGATTCCATCATGCTTGACCTGGAAGACGCCGTGGCTGAAAACCAAAAGGATGCCGCCCGCTATTCCCTGTTCCATGCCCTGAAGGAAATCGATTATCATGGCTGCGAACGCGTTGTCCGTATCAACGGCCTGGAAACTCCGCACTGGAAGGAAGATATCCGCGTCTGCGTAGCTGGCGGGGCCGATACAATTCGTATTTCCAAAACGGAATCCGCTCAAGATGTTAAACTCGTAGAAGAAGCCATCACGGCTGCTGAAAAGGAATTCCATAAGGAAGTGGGTTCTACCCTCATCATGGCCGCTATCGAATCGACGAAGGGGATCCTCAACGTCTACGATATCTGCCAGGCTTCTGACCGTCTTTTTGGTGTAGCCCTTTCCGGCGGCGACTACACCCGTGACCTGCAGACCTCCATTTCCAAGACCGGTGTCGAACTCATGGGCGCCCGTCAGCAGATGGTCATTGCTGCACGCGCTACGGGCCGTATGTGCTTTGATACGGTCTATACCGACCTGGATGACATGGAAGGCTTCCGCAAGGATGTCGAAATGATCAAGACCATGGGCTTTGACGGCAAATCCATCATCAACCCGCGTCAGATTCCGGTCTGCCACGAAGTCTTCACGCCGAACGAAAAACAGATTCGTTGGGCTGAAGCCGTTGTCCGCGAAATCGACACCAAGAAGGCGATGGGGATTGGCGTATTCACCCTGAACGGCAAGATGCTTGACGTAGCTTTCTATGATGGCGCAAAAAGAACGATCGCCCTGGCAAAAGCTGCCGGTGTTTATAAGGGGGATTTATAATATGAAGAATGCAGTAGGTAGAGAAATTCCAGAGGAAATCCTGAAAGCAACCGGTAAGGAACCGTTCCAGGGAAGCTTCTCCAAACACCTCGTTGCTTATCAGGCTGCCACCCATACGGTTGCACCTGTAATTGACCCGAGTTACAGCAAAGTTGTCGATTCCATTGAAGATGTCCTGAAAAAATGCGGCATCAAAGATGGCATGACCCTCTCCTTCCATCATCATTTCCGTGAAGGGGACTATGTTGTCAACATGGTCATGGAAGCCGTCCACAAGATGGGCATCAAAGACCTGACCATTTGCGCGACTTCCCTGGGTAAGGCCCAGACCCCGATTGTCCCGATGATCGAAGATGGCACCATCACGAACATCCAGGCTTCCGGCGTGCGCGGCAAGATTGGTGAAGCCATTTCCAACGGCAAACTGAAAGGCCTTGCCATCATGCGCGGTCACGGCGGCCGTGTCCGTGCCATCGAATCTGGTGAAGTCCATGTTGACATTGCCTTCATTGGTGCTCCTTGTGCCGATGATATGGGCAACTGCCGGGCTTTCGGCAGCGCTAACGGCAGTGACTGCGGTGTTCTCGGCTATGCAGCCGTAGATGCCCAGTATGCTGACAAAGTTGTCGTTGTCACCGATACGCTCGTTCCCTTCCCCAACGTTCCTGCTTCCATTGACATGACGAACGTTGACTACGTTGTCAAAGTTGACGCCATTGGCGATCCCAGCAAGATTGCTACGGGGGCTGCCAAACCGACAACGGACCAAAGAAAGCTCCTCATGGCCAAATACGCGGCTGATTTTATGACCTATATGCCTTGGTACAAAGATGGTTTCATCTACCAGACCGGTGTTGGCGGGGCTTCCATTGCTTCCACCAAATACCTGGCTGACCATCTGAGAAAAGATGGCATCAAGATTGGCGTAGCCATGGGCGGTATCGCTCAGCCGATCTGCGAACTGCAGCATGAAGGCCTCATCGACAAGATTGCTGATACGCAGGATTTTGATACGGCTGCCATTGAAGACATCAAGACGAACCCGAACCATTATGAAATCACGACGAGCCAGTATGCTGACCCCTTCAACAAGGGCGCTTACGTCAATAAACTGGACTTTGTCATCCTCGGTGCCCTCGAAGTTGATACGAAATTCAATGTCAACGTTGTTGTCGGCTCCGACGGTGTCATCACCGGGGCACAGGGCGGTCATCCGGATACGGCTGCCGGTGCTAAATGCACCATCGTCATTGCGCCTCTGCTTCAAGGCCGCAGCCCTGCAATCTGCACGGAATGCACGACCATCACGACGCCGGGTGAGACCGTTGACGTTGTTGTCACCGATTACGGCATTGCCATCAACCCGAAACGTACGGACATCATTGAAGCTGCCAAAGACTGCGATCTGCCGATCTGCACCATTGAAGAGCTTCGCGACAAAGCTTACGCCATGGTTGGCGAACCCGACCCCGTCCAGTTTGATGACCGCGTTGTCGGTATCATCGAAGCCCGTGACGGCTCCATCATGGATGTTGTCCGCAAAGTAAAACCTTACGAATTTAAATAATCTGTATGCTGAAAAGCCGCTCCCTTAGGGGCGGCTTTTTTTAGACATTAGGACCTAGTTTGCAGCCTCTTTTCTTTTCATTATAAAAGGGTCCCTTGCCTTATCCCCTCGTTTCAGCCTTTTCGATTATTCATTTCCCTGAACATAAAAAGAACCTGTAAAAACGAAATGTCAGCGTTCTTACAGGTTCTTCTTTTTATTTGTTACACTTTGGCTTCATCCTTGGTCAAAAATCCAAGGGCAATGATCATCGCATTGAAGATCCAGAAATATATGCCCAGCTGTAGATTAAACAGGGTATAATCCGTCATCCCTGCGACAAAGATGCCTACAAGGGACGCAATATAACCGCAGGCAAGGCCGCGGATCCAGGGCTCTGCCTCACGATGCCGGATGCTGCGGGCAAGGACCGCCAACTGATACATGATGTACAGGAAAAGGGCAAGGCCCGGAATGCCCAGCTCGGCCGCAATGTTGGTCAAAAGATTGTGGCTATGGTACATGATGACGCTGGGATCCACATAACCGAAATTATAGTCAGGGAAGGCAAATTGATAGCCGTACCAGCCCACGCCAAAAGGATGCTCCTCAATCATGGAGGTCGCACTGTCCATGTACATCAGACGCAGCTCTGCCGATGTATCCTTGATGGAAAAGATGGACATGATGCGGGCCGACAAACGGTCCCAGCCAATCCACAGGACCCCTAGTCCCCCACCGATGAAAGGCAGGAACGCTTTGTGGTAAAAAGCGCCGGCAAAGACAAAGAGGACAAAGAATAGGGCAATCCAATTGCCGCGGGAGAACGTGAGGATCAGACAAGTAATGGCAAGAAGAAAGATCACTGCAAGGGAGGCCCTTCTCTTGCCGCCTTTCAAGGGAGCAAAGAGGCCTTCACTGTAGGCCGCGGTCATGACAAGGAAACTGGCGAGGATATTGGGGTTTTCCAACGTTGAGACAGCCCGTTTGGTCATGAGCGGGAACGCGGCGTGATCGATCCATTCCGCATCCTGGATGGCAATGACACCAAAAAAGTACTGATAGATGCCGTAAAGCGCCACCAGACCGGCCGAGACCATAAAGACCTTGACAAGAAACAGGGACCGCCGGCCCGTACTGCCGTAACGCAGGACAAAATAGAATGAGCCGGCCTTGAGTCCTACCACAACAATCCAGTTATAGGCGCTTAAAAAAGGCTCCTGGGACCAACAAACACTCACAGCAGATAGGAGAAAGAGCGCCCATAAGGGGCGGCTGATCTTTTTGGGAACCGTCACCTTGGGCCAGAACTGTCCCGTCTTTAGGATATTCGCAAAATTCAGCACCACCATGACGAGAAACAGGCCAATGGCAAGATTCAGATGGATCGGCAGAAGGAAAACATACGCCACAAGGAGTCCGTAAAGGATCTGGTTCAGGTTCCAAGATTCGGGAAAGATTTGTTTATGTGTCATAGGAAATCCTCTGAGAGGCCCTTTGCCTTGAAGGTGCCCACAAGATAAAGGGAGCCGCAGACAAGGACCACATCATCCGGTCCGGCCTCATGGACCGCCGTTTCGAAAGCAGTCTTGAGATCATCCATAGGAATGGCCTTTTTATGTAGGCGACGGGCAAGGACATCGGGCTTTTCGGCCCGCGTGCCGTTATCAGCAAGAACGGTATAGATCGTATCCGTATCCCGGAAGAGGATCTGGGCCACTTCGCTTACATCCTTATCCCCCATCATGCCAAAGATGAAATAACGATGGCCATGGGGATAATAGGTATCAAGGGCCCGCCGCAGAACCGTCACGCCGGAAGGATTATGGGCCCCGTCCAGGATCACGTCGGGCCGTTCATGGATAAGTTCCATGCGGCCTGGCCAGGTCGTGAGATCCATGCCCTTGAGGATCTTCTTTTCTGTAATGGCAGGATCCTTTTTTGCCAGCACTTCCGCGGCTTTAAGGGCCACGGCAGCATTCACGATCTGATGGGCGCCGGCAAGATGGATGGTAACTTCCCGCTCACCGGAATGAAACGGATAGAGGAAGAGCTGTTCCTGCATGGATCCAGCAAGCAGGGTTGCGGAAAAATCCTCACCATAGACATAAAGAGGTGCCGATTTTTCTTCACTTGTGACCCGAATGACTTCAAGGGCACTGCCGTCAGCGGCGGTCACAACAGGAACGTGATCCTTGATGATGCCGGCCTTTTGTTCCGCAATGGCTTCAATGGTCTTTCCCAGCCGGTCCGTATGCTCCAAGGTAACGTTCGTAATGACGGAAAGCTCTGGCACAATGACGTTCGTCGAATCCCAAAGGCCGCCCATGCCGACTTCGATGACGGCATAATCCACCTTTTCCTTGGCAAAATAAAGGAAGGCCATGGCGGTAATGACTTCAAACTGGGTCGGCTGTTCGCCGCCATTTTTGAGGAATGTATCGACAGCAGCCTTGGTTTCTTCCGTCACAGCAGCAAAATCCTCATCGGAAATATCAACGCCGTCGATGGACATACGCTCATTATATTTAACAAAGTGGGGCGACGTATAGCACGCTGTCTTTTTCCCCGAAGCCGTGAGGATATGGGACAGGTAGGAAGCCACGCTCCCCTTTCCGTTGGTTCCCGTTATATGGATGGTCCGGATCTTGCGTTCCGGGTGATCCAAGAGTTCCACAAGGCCCGTGATGCGTTCCATACCGAGATGGATGCCAAATTTACCAAGACTTTCGATATACTGCATCGCTTCGTTGTAGTTCATGATTCTCCTCCGGTCCCATTAAGGCAAGGACCGCGCCAGAAGGCCAGGGCAGGCTTTTCCTGCCCGGACCCAGATTGAGGTTACTGGAGTTTTTGAAGTTCCTTCAGTTGGTCTTCAAGGGCGGTAAGACGCGCCTTGACGTCTTCTTTCTTCGCTTTTTCCTTTTCCACGACCGCTTCCGGAGCTTTGGCGAGAAACCCTTCATTGGAAAGCTTGCCCTCAATGCGGGACAGTTCCTTTTTGGCCCCGTCAAGTTCCTTCGTCAGCCGCTTCATTTCCTTTTCCACGTCAATGAGACCCTTAAGGGGCAGATAGACCTTGGCGCCTGTCACAACGGCTGTCATGGCGTTTTCCGGCGCTTCGTCATTGATATCGCCCAATGTCAGCGTGTCCACCGTGCCCAAGCGTTCGACGTATTCCGGATGGCCTTCAAAGACGCTGCGGAAAGCAGGTTCCACCAAGATCGTGGCCGGCGCTTTCTTCCCAGGGGCAGCGTTTACTTCGGCCCGCATGTTGCGGATGGCTTTGATGGCATCCATCATGACCGTCATTCCGCTTTCCACGCTTTCATCCATGAGGGATTCATCCGCCACAGGCCACGGCGCAATCATGATGCTCTCCCCTTCATGGGGCAGATGCTGCCAGATTTCTTCCGTAATGAACGGCATATAAGGATGCAGCAGCTTCATGGCATCGCCCAGGACGCGGCAGAGGACGAATTGAGCCGTTGACCGTTCTTCCGGATGCTCCTTATCATAAAGGCGGGGTTTGATAAGTTCGATGTACCAGTCACAGACTTCACCCCAAATGAAATCGTAGATGAGGCGGCCGGCTTCTCCGAGTTCAAATTTTTCGAGGAAGCTTGAAACGTCCTTGATGGTGTGCTGCAGGCGGGACAGGATCCAGCGGTCAGCAAGGGTCAGAGGCGCCCGTTTAGCCGAAGCATCATACCCATCGAGGTTCATGAGGGCAAAGCGCGACGCGTTCCAGATCTTATTGGCAAAGTTTCGCGTTGCTTCGATGCGGTTCCAATAAAAACGCATATCGTTGCCCGGCGTATTGCCTGTAATGAGCATGAAGCGCAGCGTATCGGCTCCATATTTGTCAACAACTTCCAAGGGGTCAATGCCGTTACCCAGGGATTTACTCATCTTCCGGCCCTGTTCATCGCGGACAAGACCATGGATGAAGACATGCTTAAAGGGAATTTCCTTCATAAATTCCATGCCCATGGTGATCATGCGGGCAACCCAGAAGAAAATGATGTCATAGCCCGTCACCAGGACGCTCGTCGGATAAAACTGCTGCAGTTCGTCCGTCTTGTCCGGCCAGCCAAAGGTGGAAAAAGGCCATAGACCGGAACTGAACCAGGTATCAAGGGCATCTTCATCCTGATGGATGTTGTGGCTGTGGCAGTGCGGGCATTCCGTCAAATCCGTCCGGGACGCCATCTGCTTTCCGCAGTCGTCACAGTACCACACAGGGATACGGTGACCCCACCAGATCTGGCGGGAAATGCACCAGTCATGGATGTTGTCCATCCAGTTCGTATAGGTCTTCGTGAAACGGTTCGGCACAAACTGGATGCGCCCGTCTTCAACGCATTCCACGGCGGCCTTCACGAGGGGTTTCATTTTGACAAACCACTGCGTGGAAATAAGGGGTTCCACGACGTGGTGGCAGCGCTGGCAGTGACCGACAGCATGGGGCGCGTCTTCGATCTTGACGAGAAGACCCAAGTCCTTCAGGTCCTGGACGATATGCTTGCGGCATTCGTAACGGTCTTCCCCTTCGTATTTGCCGGCGTCCGCCGTCATCTTGCCGTCAAGACCGATGACCGTCAGACTGGGCAGCTTCTGGCGCTGCCCCACTTCATAGTCGTTGGGATCATGGGCCGGCGTAATCTTTACGGCGCCCGTACCAAATTCAAGGTCAACGTATTCGTCGGCCACAATGGGGATAAGGCGGTCCATGATGGGAAGGCGAACCTGTTTTCCCACAAGGTCCTTATAGCGTTCATCCTTGGGGTTTACGGCAACGGCCGTATCGCCGGGAATGGTTTCCGGACGGCTCGTGGCAATTTGGAGATAGCGCCCGGCTTCCCCTTCGATGGGATAATTCACATACCACAGATGGCCCTCGTCATCCTGGTGTTCCACTTCAACGTCAGACAGGGCCGTACGGCAGTTGACGCACCAATTGATGATGCGCGTTCCCTTATAGATGAGGCCTTTTTCATAGAGGCTGACAAAGGCCTCACGGACAGCACGGGAAAGTCCTTCATCCATGGTAAAGCGCTGACGGTCCCAGTCGCAGGAAATGCCCAGGCTCTTGAGCTGAGTCACGATGCGGTCGCCATATTCTTCCTTCCACTGCCAGACCCGTTCCAGGAATTTTTCACGGCCCAGGTCATAGCGAGTGAGGTTTTCCTTCTTTTTCAGTTCCTCTTCCACTTTGATCTGCGTGGCAAGTCCCGCGTGGTCATACCCGGGAAGCCAGCAGGTATTGTCCCCCATCATACGATGCCAGCGCACGAGGATGTCCTGCAGGGTATTATCAAGGGCATGACCCATGTGGAGCTTACCGGTGATGTTGGGCGGCGGAATGACCACACTGAAGGGTTTCCGGCTCTTATCGACGGGTTGATGGAAAAAGCCATGTTCCACCCAATATGCATACCATTTCTTTTCCACTGCCGCCGGGTCATAGACCTTGGGGATGTTGTTTTCTTCTGCCATACTTCCAAAAGCCTCCTTAGCCTGTAAAAAAAATAAACCCGTCCCATCAGATAGGACGAGTTCGGTCGCGGTACCACCTATTTTCCCAATTGCTTGGGCAACTTGAGGACGTAACGAGCCAAACGGGCGGGCTTACTTTGGTTCAGCACGCCAGCTCCCGGGCGACTTCAAGGGATTTTCCTAGATGCTTGCACCGGCCGCATCTTCTCTTAAAAGGAAAGGGCCCCCTACTCCTCCCGTTCAACGCTTTTTACATATATAGCTTATTTTACCAAGGAGCGCGGGGAATGTCAATCTTTCCGCCGGTTCCAAAAAAGGAACCTGCAGCTGCTGCCACAGGTTCCCTTGTGCTATTTGACGATGATCACCGGTACGGGCGACAGCTGGGCCACCTTGCTGCTCACGCTGCCCAGGAGGAATTCCTCCACGCCTGACAGACCGCGTTTACCGATGACAATGGCATCGGCACCTTTTTCCCTAGCCACGGTAACGGCCATTTCAGCGGCGTCGCCAAATTCCATGTCGAACTCGGCTGCACCAGCAAAATCCTTCAGTTTGTCCTTTGCCGTATCAAGGACCATCTTACCAATCTGGGTTGGTTTCACGCTCGTATCCTTGACGGGCTTATTGCCAACGACAATGAGCTGGTTGACTTTATTGCTCGGCACCACATGGATGACAATGAGTTCACCGCCCACAGCCTTTGCCATATCCGCCGCCGTTTCAAGAGCACGGAAACTGGTTTGGGAACCATCAATCGGAACGAGGAATTTCTTGAACATAAGACCACCCCCTAGTTACGGCGTCTTTTCTTTCCTCTGCCTATTTCACGATAAGGACAGGGACAGCGGCGTACTGCGCCACGCGGGAGCTGACGCTGCCCAAGAAAAATTCAGCGATGCCGGACAGGCCACGGCTTCCGATGACGATGGCATCTGCATGTTTGTCCTTGCTGAGTTCAATAATCCGGTCCGAGGCATGGCCCACATCCATGAGATAGTCGACCTTGCCCGTAAAGCCTTCCATCTTGGTTCTTGCCGTGTCAAGAACACTGCTGCCAATACGGGTCAACTGGTCATTTTCTGCAGCAACAGCCGTCTGGTCCAAGCTGTTGATATAAAGATCGGCACTGCTGTAAGTCTGGACGATATGAGCTACAATGAGCTCACCGTCATACTTCACAGCCAGATCCTTTGCCGTTTCAAGGGCTCTCCAGCTCGTCGAGGAACCATCAACAGGAACTAAGATCTTCTTGAACATACACCTCTACCTCCTTACCTTAGGGGAACCTCCCTATTCCTAGCGTCAGGTACCATACCTGCTATTTGACGATGGTCACCGGACAATGGGCACTTTGGGAAACCTTTGTGCTGACACTGCCCAGGAAGAATCCGGCAAGGACGCCCATTCCGCGATTGCCCATGACGATGAGGTCCGCGTCAATGGTCTCTGCCACTTCGCAGATTTTTTCCGCCGGATCGATATCGACATATTTCTTGAAGGTGATCTTGTCATAGCCTGATTTTCCTGCCTCCCGCTGTGCCAGTTCAAGCGGGGTCAGGCGGGCCGATTCAATCTCGTTGCCGTCCTTATCCTTCACAGCCGGTTTGATACGGCTCAGGTCGTAGGGAATATCCACATTGAGGACAACAATCTCACTTGCAAAATGTTTCCCCAACTCAATGGCAAAATTCATGGCACGCAGGGAAATATCGGACCCATCAATGGGAACCAGGATCTTTTTCATCATAGGAAACTCACCTCCATAAATACGCGGGCCGCAGTCCTTATTTTACGATGAGGACCGGCACCGAAGCATACTGGGAAACCTTGGAACTGACGCTGCCCAGGAAGAATTCGGCAATGCCGGACAGGCCGCGGCTGCCGATGACAATGGACGTGCAGGCCTTTTCCTTGCTGACAGCAATGATCCTCTCGGACGGATGACCGACTTCAAGAAGGAATTCTTTTTTGCCCTTGAAGTCCTGCATTTTTTCCTTGGCCGTTTCAAGGACGCTGTTGCCGATCTTTGTCAGTTCTTCATTACCTTGGCTGATGGTGGCCTGATCTAAGGGCACAACCAAGAGTGCAGCATTGTTATAGGGTTGAATGACATTGACAACAACCATTTCCCCACGGAATGCTTCGGCCAGTTTCTTTGCTTCTTCCATGGCTTTCCAACTCGTTTCAGACCCATCAACAGGGACCAGGATCTTCTCAAACATATAACCACCTCCAAGTGATCTGCTATTCTTATCCTTATTGTCCTTATTCGCCCTTCGTTTTGGGAACCCTTTTATTTTTACCGTATTGTGAGAAAAATTTTTCCTATAAGAAAATATATGACAAAAGTTACACAATAGAGGTAAACTGTCTCTATTAACCTTATATTATGCTCAATTTGTTTCTCATTAGTCCCTTCTTTCCCATCTCATGATCTTCTTATTTGATTATCATCAAAATTCCAAGCTTTTTTCTAAAAAAGGAAAAATTTTCTTTTCTCCGACCATCGTGTATAATGATGGCTGAAAACTGATTGATTGAGGTGTCACTGTGGAACTTTTTATTTTTATTCTTCTCCTTTCCCTTATGTCCTTTTCCGTCGCCTTTTTGGTCTACGGATTCTGCCTCCGTTTTTTCGGGGCTTCAGGGACTAAGTCAAAGATTGCCCAATGGACGCTGACGCCCCTTGTGGTCATCTTATGGAACCTCCTCGTCATTACGCGCAATGACATTTCCCGCGCCATCTTGGGCGCCCTCCCCATGGTCGCCCTTGCAGCCTTTGTCATCTACTACAAAATAAAGCATGGCCAAGACGACGCACCGGAACCGCACGAGTTCATTGAGAAACGGACCAGTGCCAAGTCCTTGAAGCACAAGGAAAAAATCCGCAAACGGGAAGAAGCAAAGCGGGCGCGGCGGGAAAAGAACAAATAAGGGGCAGCCCTGTAAAAAGGAAAAGCTGTGAAGCAAGAACACGCTTGTTTCACAGCTTTTTTACTAGCCAATGATGAGGACGCCCAAGGGATAACCAACAAAGGCCATCGCCAGAAGGGCCAGAAGGGAAAAGATACCGCCCCAAATAAACATATCCCGAGCCGTTGTCCAGCCCGAGCTGATGGCCACGGTATTGATGGTCGACTGACCGGCAGGCGTCATGTTGCAGATCCCAGCTCCAAACCCAATGAGGCAGACGACGGCACCAACGGCCACCGTTCCCTGCGGCAGGGCCTGCAGGACCGAAAGGGCCACGGCACTGACCACAGTCGTCGTAACGATATTCGATGAAAAATTCGTTTCAAGGATGCACCAAGCAAAGAAGAAGAGAATGATGCCTTCTGCAGGAAGTGAAGCGGCTACAGGGCCCAACATAGTGCTCAGCCATTCCTTGATGCCCATCTCCTGGTTGGTCAGGGCCGACCCCAGCATAGTGGCAGCCCCGGTCATGAGGATAGCCGCCCAAAGGATCCCGTTGGAAACAGCTTCCTTGAAGCTTAGGAGCGGCTCCCCGTTTTCCCGGAGGATAAAAAGGAGGATGCAGCCCAAAAGGGGCGGCATGGCCGTCGTATAGCGGCTGAGGCTCTTATAAAGCCAAGGGCTCACGCCACGCAATAGGCTCGGTCCCACCCACAGGATGACGGTCAGCGCCATGACGGCAAGGATCATGACTTCCCTGCGGCTTGTCTTGGGAACGAGGGTTTTCAGTTCCATCGCTTTTCTTAGGTCCATCTGCGCAAGATCACTGGGGCGATAGATATAGCGGAAAACGGCAATGAGGGAAAGGACAAGGACCAGCCCCGTCGGGATGCCGACAGCCATATACTGAAACTGGTTCACCTCAATCCCCGCAGCCGCTTTGTAATAGCCAATGGCAAGGGTTGGCCAGACATGTCCAATGGCAGTCATGCCCGACGAAAGGCTGATGCAGAAAGCCGTCCCCAGCATGAGCATATTGCCAGTCTGGCTCTTTTTCTTTATTTGAAGCACTTCATAGATATCCTCCAAAAATGGCATAAAGGCCACAAAAAGGACAGATGGGCTGATGAAAAGTCCCATGAAGGTCACGGAAAATAAGAGGAAAGAGACAAAGCACCAAGGGCCTTTCCGGGCAAAGCGGTTCGTGACAAAAGCCACAGCGCAGCGCCGGACAAAAAACGTCTTTGACAGCGGATAAACGAGAACAAAAGTAAAGAGCAGGAACGCAACCGTCACATTTCCAAAGGCGCCCCGAAAAACAGCGGGAAATCCAAAATGAGGCAACAGGCCCAAAAGAAACAGGGTAATGAGGCTCGGCCAATCAATGGAAATGGTGATCCACATCATGAGCGATGACAAAAAGACGCCCAAAACAGCGAGTCCTTCCAGCGTAAGGGGCGGCGTCGGGGTAAGGCGCGAGACCGCAAAGCCAGCGGCCAGCGACACGATCATCCAAACGAGGTCCTTCGTCTGTTTCGTCATTTGGCGGCACCGTCCTTCCGGTCATTCTGGAGAATGACAAAGCCTTCACTTTCCTTGGAAAGCTGGAAAAGGAGCTTCTGCATGGCCGTATCGGACAAGTCTCCCAAGATGGTGAGGTCAAAGGTCACGGAGTGGGTCCCTTCGTTGAAGGACATGAGTTCCATATACTGCATGTTGAAGCCATAATCACCTACCATGCTGAGGATGCTGCTCATGGCGTTGGGCTCGTCCGGACGGGTCAGACGAATCTTGACGCGCCAGCCGCCGGGAGTCGTGTCAATGCCGGCAGAAAGTTCCTTGAAAAGATCCGGATTCCAATCAAAGAGCAGGCCATATTGAAACATGCGGCTTGTTTCCATGATTTTCCGCACCACGGCAAGGTATTCCGGCAGACGGTCAGCTGGAACATCCGCCCCCAAACGGTCCAAGATGGCCTTTTCCCGGTCCCTCCGATAGATTGTGGTCTCCCCTGCCGCCTGCTTTGCCTTGGCCACTTCCAAAGAGCAGTCCATACGGCGCAGGATGAGTGTCTTGATCTGGGGATCAAGGGCATCGATTTCTTTTCTCACATCTTCTAATTTCATATTCTTGCCTTCCTTTCTACTTTCCTGCTGGATTCCTACAAAAAAGCAAAAGTGCCTGAAAAGGGATTCCAGGAACACTTTTGCTGAAGGAGTCAATTACGCTTCTTCAATTCTTTTGACGACCTCGTCACCCACTTCACTTGTCGTGGCCGTACCGCCCATGTCAGGCGTGAGAATTGTTTTTTCTACGAGCATGGCTTCGATGATTGCAAGAAGCCGGCGACCCCATTCAGGGTGGCCGAAGAAATCAAGCATCTGGCTGGCAGACCAAATGGAAGCCAAGGGATTGGCCTTTCCCGTACCGGCAATATCCGGTGCGCTTCCGTGGATGGGCTCAAACATGGATGGATAGGTCCTTTCAGGATTGAGGTTTGCCCCGGCAGCAAGGCCCATGCCGCCTGAAATGGCGGCGCCAAGGTCAGTCAGGATGTCCCCAAACAGATTGGAGCAGACCACCACTTGGTACCGTTTGGGATCTTTGACCATGAACATGCTCGCTGCATCGACCAGATAGGAATGGGTTTCCACTTCGGGATATTCCTTTCCCAGTTCCGCAAAGATCTGGTCCCAGAAAACCATGGAATAATTGAGGGCATTGCCCTTACTGATGCTGGTGAGGCTGCGGTGTTCCTTTTTAGCCAGTTCATAGGCATAGCGCATGATGCGCTCTGTCCCAAAGCGGGAGAAGACCCCGTTCTGGATGACTGTTTCCCGCGGCGTGCCCGGATAGAGCCAAGCTCCGGAACCAGCGTACTCTCCTTCGCTGTTTTCCCGGATAAAGACCATGTCGATATCTTTTTCCGTAATCCCCACTAGCGGGCAGGGTGCACCTTTAAGAAGCTTGACAGGGCGCAGGTTGACATACTGATCAAAATCGTGACGGATGCGCAGAAGCAGGTCACGGAGGGAAATATGGTCCGGAACACCGGGATAGCCCACCGCGCCCAAATAGATGGCATCAAAATGGCTCAGCGTCTCGATGCCGTCCTCAGGCATCATCTTTCCCGTCTTTAGGTAGTATTCACAGCCCCAGGGAAATTCCGTAAATTCGAAGGAAAAACGACCGTCTTTTTGAGCCACGGCAGCAAGGGCCTTTTGCCCTTCCCGCAGGACCTCCGGTCCAATCCCATCGCCGCCGATGACAGCCACACGATACACGGTTTTTGTTGACATCATTCCACCTCCTTTATCCCTTACGAAAGGGAACACGTCACAGGAGAAAAATTCAGGGCCGCAGCCGCCTTGGCTCCTGGTTCAGCGACCTTTTCCAGCCATTTGAGGTCATAAGGTTCAAATGTCACGCGGCTGTATTTTTCCACGTCAAGGACGGTTCCATCCCAGTCCGAATCGATCCGTCCCGTCTGTTTGATGAGGATGTCGTACAAAATGGCGCAGTCCCGACCATCGCTGTCTTTTTCAAAGATCGTGCTGTAGGGCAGCGTCTTATGGTAGACAAGTTCCAGGTCCTTGTACGTAAAGTGGAACCCGCAGCGCATGCGGCAGCCGTCAAGGCCAGTATACCGAGCCACTTTCCTAAGATCCTGAAGGATCTTGTCCCCCTGCCTGTCATAGAGGTTTTCCGGCGTTGTTTCCGTATAGTCGAAACGGAACTGGATGCTCGGCGCATGGACCTTACGGAAGCGTTCCATAAAGGGTACAAGCTGCTCCTTCGGATAGTTCTTATAAAGGACGCAGTTGATCCGGAAACGGACAGGCAGCTTTTCCAGAAGGGAATCATTGGATTCCTGGACGAAATGCTGCATATGGCGCGAAATGTTAAGACAGGTAATCTTCTGCTTGTTCCGCTCCAAAAAAGCCAGGATTTCTTCCTCGGTCTGGGTCTGGGACACGGGCAGGGTCGTATTGATATAGACCTTGTGCGTCAATGAGACCTTATCGAGCATCTGCTGCAGACTTTCGAGATTGGCCAACGGTTCACCGCCTGTAAAGACAAAATCACAATACGGCGTCAGACGGTCCATCGTTTCCATGCTTTTTTTGATGGCTTCCAGGGAAAAGCCCGTGCAGTCTGCATATTCTTCCTTATTGACGCAGAACGGGCAGTTGTTCTTGCAGTCATAAGGTACAAAGACCGTGACCGTCGCACCGCCTTCTCTCGTCTTATACGGGAAGGACTTTGCCGCTGCGGCCAGTTTGGCATCAAGTGTTCTTGTTATCATCAAAATCCCCTCAACCTTTTTTAGCTTCAGGCGCCAAAAGCGGCGCCCTGTGGACAAGGGGAAAACACAGGATGGCGCACTTTCCCCCCAAAATCTCACTATTGTTTATTCTACCATAAAAAATTGGTAGATTTCAATTTTTTGTTTCTTTCTCTGGCAGCTGCGCCCATTTTTACAGGAAAAAAGAGTTTTTTCTCCGCCAAAGGGAGGCAGCGATGTATAATAGAAGGATCCTACGCATTCGAGGTGAATTCCATGATTTCCATCCTGCCCCAAGGTTTCAATGATTTCCATTGCAAGGCTGGTGCCTGCCGCCATACATGCTGCCAAAAATGGGAAATCGATATTGATGACGATACAGCAGACTACTACCGCGGCCTTAAGACGCCCCTGGGCAAAAAAATCCAAGACCATATGGAAAAAGGTCCTGACGGCTGGCATTTCAAATTAACCGATAAGGGCTTCTGCGCCCTTCTGCGGACGGACGGACTTTGTGAAGTAATTACAGCGCTGGGGGAAGATAAGCTCTGTGACATCTGCACAGTCCATCCCCGCTTTTTCACCTATGTCGATGAATTTATTCTCTGCGGCACGGGCCTTTGCTGCGAAGCCTCATGCGAGCTTCTTTTGGCCCCTCACGAACCGCTTACCTTTACGGAAGAAGACACAGCTTTTATCTATACCTTCAAGGAACTTTTGGACTTCATGGGCTTTTCCCTGCCGGAAAGCCTGACCCACTATGCCCCGCTTTTCAGCAGCAAATCCTGTCAAAGCATCTTGGCTGACCTCATGATTACCGAACCCATTGATGAAGCATGGACGGAAGAGATCCGCAGCCTGCAGGGCATGATCCCCGCCTTACTGGAAAAAGTGGCTTCCTATGAAAAGACCTATGACCCCATTTCCTTTGACCGGATCTATCAATTTATTTTTTACCGTCAGCTTGATAAAGTCGAAGCCTACGGCCTTGATGCGGTCCGCGCCTATGCCCGGCGCAGCACGGACTTCATCTTCATGGAAACAGCCCTTCACGGCAACCTTGAAGAAGCCCTGCGCCGCTGGTCCGAACAGATTGAATATGATACAGATAATGTGGATTGGCTATTGGAACGGCTTTAATTTTTACTCAGTCCAAAAATCGGGCTCATTTGATGAAGTACGCGAGTCCATTGCTTAAAAAAGATTTTATGGAAACAATGGCCTCCTCATAGCCTATTGTACGATGAACCTTCCCACGTTTGGGGATAGCATACGCCTGGGCGCTTCCTTTCCCAACCTTGTGTCATCCCCTCCAGCGCCCAGCTTATCAAAGCGGAAGCTTTTTGCGATCTTCATTCCATAGGGCCCATCTACTTTGTCTCCCACGGGCCTCAATCTCCTCAACGTACCGGCCTCTGGCCGTAAGGAAACTCACGCGTCGCTCATTTACTTTTGGGAGCGCCGCTTCAAAGAACCTTCGCGCATCAACTCCCACGGCGCTATACCAGTGGGATTGCTGCCGTCGTTGGAAGCGGGGTTCCTCACAAAAGGAGCCATCTGACCCGAATTGATAAAAGGCAAATGGAAGAAAGAACGGAAGGCAAAAGATGATAAACTAACCCCTAAACCGAACGTAAGCGCTGGTTCAGGTTAGGGTTCTTAGGGATTAGTTGGATCTAGTGAGCCTCTGCTCTTTTTGAAATCAGGATCAATGAGACAGCCCTTGGGAGGAAATTTTTTGATGCCCTCTGACAAAGAAAAAGCCTCCACCTTTTGGTGGAGGCTTTTTGCTTTTACTCGTCTTTTTTCGGTTTGAATTCTTCCAAGGTCAGTTGCTTATCGCTTGCCAGCATCTCCTGTGCCAACCGGTCAGGATACGGATGGGCATAGACGATGCGCTCAATCCCGGCATTGATGAGGATCTTGGAGCAGACAACACAGGGCTGATGCGTGCAGTACAGCGTCGCGCCTTTGGTGGACACGCCGTTTACAGCCGCCTGGATGACGGCATTTTGTTCGGCGTGGATACCGCGGCAAAGTTCGTGGTTCTGACCGCTGGGGACATGGAGCTGCTCCCGAAGGCATCCCACTTCCTCACAATGGGCGATGCCCTTTGGCGTTCCATTGTAGCCCGTGGCAAGGATCTGCCGGTCCTTGACCAAAACGGCACCTACTTGTCGGCGCAGACAGGTGGAGCGCTTGGCAACCACCTCAGCGATTTCCATAAAATAACTGTCCCAGTCCGGTCTTTTCATAGGTTACTCCAGCGTACCAAAGACGCGGTCGCCGGCATCACCAAGACCGGGAACGATATAGCCATTTTCATTCAGATGGTCATCAAGGGCTGCCGTATAAATGGGCACTTCCGGATGGCTGCGGTTGACAAGGGCAACCCCTTCCGGCGCGGCCACAAGGCACATAAAGCGAAAATGTTTGTAGCCATCCTGCTTGAGCATGGTAATGGCAGCTTCGGCACTGCCGCCCGTAGCGAGCATGGGGTCGATGAGGATGATTTCCGCATCCTTGTCTTTAGGCATCTTGCAGTAATATTTGATGGGCTGCAGCGTTTCCTCGTCGCGGGTAAGGCCAATATGGCCCACTTTGGCTTCCGGCACAAGGTCCATGACCGCATCAAGGAATCCCAGACCGGCGCGGAGAATCGGCACCACCGTGATTCCCGATACATCAAGTTCATAGCCCGTTGTTTCAGCAAGCGGTGTCGTGACTTTCTTGTGACGGACAGGCAGATCACGGGTCACTTCAAAAAGCAGCAGCTGGGCAATTTGGTCAAGGAGCTGTCTGAAATCCTTTGGCTGCGTGTTCTTATCTCGGAGACGGGTCATTTTTTCTTTAATCAAGGGATGGTCAACGACATGGATTTGCATCTTCATTTCTCCTTTATCTTGTTCACTTTAATGGGATAATAGGGCCCCATCGTATCAGGGTCAGCGCAGGTGCTTATCCGGATATACGGCCCGGGCACCACCAATGAGGGGCGGACGGGTAAAGGCCGCCGTGAGAACGGCTTCGCCCAATTTCTTTCGCGAAAGGCGGACAGGAACGGCGACGGGTTTAAGGTGCATGCCGATCAGGGTCTGACCAATATCAAGCCCCAAGTCAGCACGAAGGGCAAGGACCACTGCCGGTTTGGAAAAGCCCTCATAGGCCGCCGTTGCCCAAGCGCCGCCCGCGTGTTCCACGGGTCGCACCGTCACTTCCTGGAGTCCCAGTTTTTCCATGGTCTTTTCCTCGACAACAAGGGCCCGATTCAGGTGCTCGCAGCACTGGGCCGCCAGCATGATCTTATGCTTTTTGGTCACTTTATGGACAGCGGCAAAAAAAGCTTTTGCTGCTTTAAGGCTGCCCCCCGTACCAATACGGTTGCCTAAGATCTCACTCGTGGAGCAGCCAATGACAAGGACGCTTCCTGCCTTGGCATTTCCCTTGCGGATCAGTTCTTCAATGGATTCTTCCAGTTCCTGTACCAATTCTTCCAGTTTCACATTCAAGACCTCTTTTATTTTTCAAGGGCCATGATCTTTTCCACACGGCCTTCATGATAGCTGCCAAGGAAGGAAGCATTGAGATAGGCTTCCATGATTTCCTGGGCAAGGCCCGGCCCCAGAACGCGGGCCCCCATGCAGAGCACATTGGCATTGTTGTGCTGTCTGGCTTTGGCAGCCGAATAGCAGTCATTGCAAAGGGCTGCGCGGACGCCCTTCACCTTATTGGCCGCAATGCTCATGCCGATTCCCGTGCCGCAGATGAGGATGCCTTGATCCCCTTTGCCGCTGGCAATGGCTTCTCCCACCTTTTGGGCATAGTCCGGATAATCGACACGCTCCTGTTTATGGATTCCATAGTCCTCCACTTCATAGCCTTTTTCAATGAGGACCTTCTTCAAGGTTTCCTTAAGTTCAAAGCCGCCGTGATCGCAGCCCATAATGATCTTCATCATCGTTCCCCCTTTGCTTGGTTACGGTTGGATTACTCTACCTTTCATTTTAACACAAAGGCTTCTTCTTGTTGTCACTTAATTTTATACATCACTTTTGCATGATTTTGCACAAAAAAGCTGTGAAGAAATCCGTCCATTCCCTCACAGCCATATTTGATTGTATTCCAGGAGCCTGCGCTCAGGACCAGTGAAAAAGGAATGTCCTGCTTATTTTTCGAAATATTCAGCGCTTTTTCCCACGTCCCTGTTCTTTCATCTTTCCGGCATCCCTTCCATGACAAGGGTTCGCAAACATTCAGGAACGGCGCCGCTGCGATGATAAAGAAGGCCTCCTTCGGCCCAGATGATGTTATGCCCGGCCGATTTGCGCAGGCGGTTCATGATGGCAAGCCCCATCTGATCCTCACGCACCCCTTCTCCCAGGATGAGATCCACGCCTTCGCTGTCAAAGGCGCGCAGGTCATGGAAAAGCGTTCCGGCGTAAGCTTCAAGGGTGGCCCCTCCATTATGGATGACAAAATTGCCGCCCTTGGGGAAATGGTCCACCGTCGCCTTCAAGGCAATGACACCGGTCCGAAGACCATGGGCTTCGGCCATGATGGCAAGGCGGATGAGGCCCAAAGAAGCTTCCGGTCCTTCCACAAGAAGCATGGGAGCGGTCGGGGCATAATGCCGATACTTCATGCCCGGTGCCTTGGGTGTTTCCCCTTTTTTGACAAGCCCTGGGTCCAAGGCCACGCGGCCCATGGCCATCTTGATCATTTCCCGTGTAATTCCGCCGGGCCGCAGGATCACCGGATCCTTGCCCGTCGTGTCAATGATGGTCGATTCGACACCGATGTCGCAGGCACCGCCATCAAGGACGCCGGCAATGATACCGTCCATATCAAGGAGCACATCCTGAGCGGTCGTCGGACTCGGTTTTCCTGATTTGTTGGCTGAAGGGGCTGCAATAGGGCATCCCGCCGCCCGGATCAGGTCCCGTGCAACAGGATGGCTGGGAAAACGCACAGCCACCGTATCAAGGCCAGCTGTCACGACATCAGGAATCTTATCCGATTTCGGCACAATGAGGGTCATCGGGCCGGGCCAAAAGGCCTCCATCAAGGCTTGGGCCATCGGCGAAAGCCCTTTTGTAAGCGCCTCCATATCCTCTTTTTCGGCAATATGGAGAATCAGGGGATTATCGGCCGGACGGCCCTTAGCGGCAAAGATTTTCCGGCATGCCATACCGTCAAGGCCATTGGCCCCAAGGCCGTAGACCGTTTCCGTCGGGAATGCGACAACTTCCCCTTTCCGGATCAAGGCGGCCGCTTCCGCTATGGCTTGGTCCCGCTTAGTTTCCAGTTTCCATAATTTTGTCTGCATAGGTTGTCCCCTCTTTTGCTGCTAGGACCATGCGGTCAATCCCCGCATAGTCAAGAAAGACGCGGGCCGCGCCGCAGCCGTTTTGAACAAGAAGGTCTGCAGCAGCCGCGCCTTCACCAATGCCCACTTCAAAAGCAAACAGGCCATCTTCCTTAAGATAAGCCATGCCTTCCCGCACGATGCGACGGTAAAAATCAAGGCCGTCTTCCCCGCCGTCAAGTGCGCCCAAGGGTTCCTTCCGCACTTCCGGAGAAAGGCCGGCCAGATCCTTTTTGGGAATGTAGGGTGGATTGGAAACGATGAGATCAAACTTGCGGCCTTCAGGCACCTTTTCAAAAAGATCGGATACGATGATTTCACTGCGGTCCGTGACGCCCAGATTCTTGGCATTCTTCCGTGCGACCGCAACAGCCCCTTCTGAAATATCGACGCCAAGGCCCTGAGCCTCCTTCCGCTTTAGCAGGAGGGAAATCAAAATGGCTCCGCTTCCCACGCCGAGTTCCAAGATATCAAGGGGCCCGTCGGCTGTCACGGCAAGGATCTTTTCGACAAGCAGCTCCGTTTCCGGACGAGGAATGAGCGTATCAGCAGTCACGGCAAAGGTATAATCGAGAAACCCTTTCTCGCCGAGGATATAGGCCACGGGTTCCCGCTTTGCCCGGCGCATGACGTAGCCTCGATACGCCGCCAGTTCCTCTTTTTCCAAGGGCTGGTCAAAATGGGTATACAGGTCGATGCGCCGCATCCCAAGAACGGCGCAAAGAAGCAGTTCCGCATCAAGGCGCGGCGACTCGATGCCTTTATCCTCAAAATAAGCCTTGGTCCAATTGAGGATCCGTAAGATTGTCCACATCTCCTGCATCATTTCACCTGCTGTAATTTTTTTGTCTGTTCTTCCGTCATGAGGGCCCCTAGGAGTTCATCCAAGTCTCCGTTCATGACATCCGTCAATTTATGGAGCGTCAGGCCAATGCGATGGTCCGTAACGCGCCCTTGAGGGAAATTGTACGTCCGGATGCGTTCACTCCGGTCCCCGGTTCCAACCTGGCTGCGGCGCTCGCTTTCCTCGGCCGCGCGCTGTGCTTCCTGGGCCGCCCCGTAGATACGGGAGCGAAGAACGCGAAGACACTTTTCACGGTTCTTTGCCTGGGATTTTTCATCCTGGCACTGGGCCACGATGCCTGTGGGGATATGCGTCATACGCACAGCCGATTCCGTCTTGTTGACATACTGCCCGCCGGCACCGCCAGCGCGGTAGGTGTCGATGCGGATGTCGCTCATCTTGATATCAACATCCACTTCCTCAGCTTCCGGCATGACCGCCACTGTTGCCGTCGACGTATGGATACGTCCCTGGGCTTCGGTTTCGGGAACGCGCTGGACACGGTGGACGCCGCTTTCAAATTTCATGTGGCTGTAGACGTCGCTGCCGGACACCATGAAGATGACTTCTTTGAAACCACCAAGCCCCGTAGGACTGGAATCCATGAGTTCCACGCGCCACCCCTTGGTTTCGGCATAGCGGGTGTACATGCGGAAAAGGTCCCCAGCAAAAAGGGCCGCTTCATCGCCGCCGGCACCGGCGCGGATTTCCATGATGATGTTCTTTTCATCATTGGGGTCTTTAGGCAGAAGGAGGATGGTCAGCCGCTTTTCATAGTCTTCCAGCTGCGGGGCCAGTTCCTTCATTTCCATTTCGGCCATGGCCGCCAGTTCCTCATCGCTCTCTCCCATTTCCAGAAGGGCCTGATCGTCATCATAGGTCTTCTGTAATTTTTGGTAGGCCCGATAGGTTTCCACCACATCGGTCAGTTTTGCGTGGGCCTTGGTATATTTCTGCCACTGCGCCTGGTCACTGATCACGGAAGGATCGCTGATCTTTGCTTCCAGGTCGATATAGCGGTCTTCTAAGGCCTGGAGTTTATCCAAATGTTCAAACATGGCTTTGTCTTCCTTTATTCTTGTTCATGGCTTTCGTCAGGAGGCAGGACTGCCTTGAGGGAGGCAATGGCCACCTCAATCTGACTGTCATCCGGTTCCCTTGTCGTCAGTTTCTGCAGGAGCAGACCCGGCAGAATGGCCCGGCGTACCCAGGGATGCTCGATATGGTTGCCCGCATAGCGAATGATTTCATAACTGATTCCCGCCACGACAGGCATGAGCACAATGCGGCTCATGATCCGTACGGGAAGGCTGGGCCAGCCCAAAAAGGCAAAGATGAAGATGCTGATGAGCATGACAATCATGAGGAAGTTCGTCCCGCAGCGGGGATGGAGCGTCGAAAAAGGACGCACGTTCTCCACGACAAGGGGGAGTCCGTGTTCATAGGTGTAGATGGTCTTGTGCTCGGCTCCATGGTATTGGAAGACCCGCTGAATCTCTTGCTGCCGCGAAATGCCCCCTATATATAGAAGGAAAATGCCCAGACGCAGGAACCCCTCGACAAGGTTCAAGGCAACAGGCCCGACTCCGCGGTCCTGTAAAAGCCGCATGGCCCCGGTCGGTACAACGACAAATAAAAGGACGGCAAGAAGGACGCTCACCGTAATGGTAAGGGCCATTTCCTTATCGTCCAGCTTTTCTTCTTCTTCACCCGATATCTGGGCCGAATAGGACAGGGCCTTCATTCCATCAACCAAGGATTCAACGAGAGAAACGACGCCTCGCAGAAACGGTTTTTTAAAAAAAGGATAACGGTCCCTGATACTTGAAACCGGTTTGACATCTACGGCAATTTCCCCATTTGCCTGCCGCACGGCAACGGCCATCTTTTCCGGCCCCTTCATCATGACCCCTTCAATGACAGCTTGGCCGCCGACACTGAGTTTTTTCGTCATTTTGGTTCTTCTCCGTATAGCAATACAGCAGAGCCAAGGCTCTGCTGTCGGTTCGCATTTTTATTTGGAATCCTTGCCGTATCTCTTGTTGAACTTTTCGATGCGGCCTCTTGCGGACATATCACGCTGCTTGCCCGTGTAGAACGGATGGCATTTGGAGCATACATCTACGCGGAGTTCCTTTTTTACGCTGCCCGTCTTGAACGTGTTGCCACAGCCACAGATGACCGTGCATTCACCATAGTTAGGATGAATTCCTTCTTTCATGTCTTTGACACCTCTTTCTCATATTACACCAATATATCCAGACATTAATGCCTTAGTATTGTACCACACAAGAAAGAGCGACGCAAGGCATTATTTGTTGGGAATTTAAAGCTTTCCCGCTTCCACAAGGTCCAGGATGGTCTTCATGCCGCTGGTGAGCCATTTATTCTTATGATAGAAAAGCTGGCGGTACATGTGCATGTGAAAGCCCGGTACGTTGACAATCTTGAGTTTATCCCGATAATAGGAATTTTCCATGACGTAGCGGGGCAAGAACGTAAAGCCCATGCTGCGCTGCACCATATCAAGGATGAAATCCGTATCCCCCACTTCCAGAAAAGGCTGGATTTCAAGATTCTTGGACGCCAGGAATTGATCCAGGGCACGGCGGTAGTTGTCCTCTTTTTCTGTAAGGAAGAAAGGCTGACTAATGAGTTCTTCAAGGGCCACTTCGTTTCGGTAGACCAAAGGTGAATCAATGGACCCAATAAAGACAATGTCCTCTTTTTCCTCAAGGACCTTTTCCCATTTGACGTTGTAGACCTTTTCATCAAGGATATAGACAAAGTCCACTTGGTTATGGTCCATTTTATCCAGAAGGGCGGATGGGCTGTCGAGCGTAATCGTCAGGTTCATGTGGGGATAATTTTCCCCGAAGAACTGAATCAATTTGGGCATCTTGCATTTGCACAGGGACTGGATCATCCCGAGGTGAAGCGTCTCAGCTGGCGGTTTTTCCTGCATCACGACGCGGATCTCTTCTAATTGATGGAGCACGGGGACAATGCGCTGGCAAAGTTCCTTCCCCGGCTGGGTGAGACCTACCTGTTTTCCCATACGGTCAAAAAGACGCACGCCAAGTTCCTGTTCCAGCCCATGAATTTGTACACTCAGGGCGGACTGCGAGTATCCTAAATCTTTCGCTGCTTTTGAGAAACTTTGCAATTCCACAATTTTCAAAAAGCTCCTCAATTGTCTTAGTTCCATTTTATTTCCACGCGCCTTTCGCTTTCATATTTTTTCATTGCTCATTTTAATTTTATTAATTTGATTTATATTATACCATATAGTATAGTGAAATTACAGAAAAATCAAACGTGATGTTCCTGACCGATGGAACCAGTTTGATTCATTTACAAAAGGGGAGGATTTTATTTCATGAAACTCGGTCTTGTTCCAAAAATCATCATTGGTATCATCCTAGGTACCCTCATCGGGCAGTACATGCCGACAGAGGTCTGCCGCCTCGTTGTCACCTTATCGGGGATCTTCAGTAACTTCCTGAAGTTTGTCATCCCGATGATGATCCTGGCTTATGTCACGATGGGGATTGCTGACCTGACCCAAGGCGCCGGCAAACTGCTTCTCATCACGGCCCTTTTGGCCTATGGTTCCACCCTCATTGGCGGCACGTTCTCTTTTTTCGTCGCTGACAATCTTTTTCCTTCTTTCATTAGCAGCAATGTTACGGAACAGCTTTCCAAGGTCGCAGGCGTTACTCTCGAACCGTTCTTTTCCATTTCCATTCCACCGATCCTTGACACGATTTCCGCTGTTGTGCTCGCCTTCATCCTGGGTCTGTCCCTGTCCGCCCTTAAAGGCAAAACCATTGGCGACACCCTCTATGGTACTGTAAAGGACTTTTCCGGCATCATCGACGCTGTTCTGACCCATGCCATCATCCCGTTCCTTCCGCTTTATGTCTGCGGAACCTTCGTCGATATGACCAAATCGGGCAAAACCTTTGTTATCCTGGGCGTTTTGTGGAAAGTCTTCCTTGTGGTCATCGCCATGCACTTCATCCTGCTCTTCGTTCAGTTCATGGTTGCCGGCACCATCGGCCACAAGAACCCCTTCATGCTCATGAAGAACCAGGTTCCTGGCTATACCACCGCATTGGGGACCCAGTCTTCTGCCGCCACCATTCCGGTCAACCTGGAATGCGCCAAGGCCAACGGTGTCAGCGAACAGATCCGTAACTTCGTCATTCCGCTTTGCGCCAACATCCATATGTGCGGTTCCATGATCACCATCACAGCCTGTGCCACGGCAGTCTGCCTCATGAACCAGATTCCTATCCATCTGGGCACGGTTGTTCCTTTCATCATGACCCTCGGCATTGCCATGGTTGCTTCTCCGGGTGCTCCTGGCGGCTCCATCATGACGGCCCTGCCTTTCCTTTGGATGATCTTTGGTAAACAGCTGGGTGACCCCAACGGCCCGATCTGCGCCCTCATGGTTGCCCTTTACATCACTCAGGATTCCTTCGGCACGGCCTGCAACGTTTCCGGTGATAACGCCATTGCCGTCGTCATTGATAAAGTTTATAAGACTTGGATCGAAAAATAAGCATTTCGCTTTCATTTTGCCAAGGGTGCCACTCCAATCTTGAAACAACGTCTTGCTTCATTGGATCAAAGGGGCACCCTTCCCTTTTACCCTAAAGGAGGGTTATCATGAACGTATTTGACATCATCGGGCCGATCATGATCGGTCCTTCCAGTTCCCATACAGCCGGTGCTGTCCGTCTGGGCCGCGTCGCCAACAAGGTCTTGAACCAGGAAGCACCCAAGGAAGTCATGGTTGAACTGTCCGGGTCCTTTGCCAAGACCTATCGGGGCCATGGCACGGATCGGGCGCTCTTAGCAGGTATCATGGGCTACCACAGCTATTCTGAGGAAATCCGCGACATTTTTTCCATTGCCGATAAAGCCGGCATCACCTATCGTTTTGTGCCCACCCAGATTCCGGGCAGTCATCCCAATACAGCCCGCATCCACGTCAAGGGCGTCAACGGCACCCCGGTTGTGGTCCAAGGGGCCAGCATCGGCGGCGGCAATATCCGTGTTGACTCCATCAATGGCATGGCCGTTGACTTCAATGGGGAACACAACACCATCCTGGTCCCCCATTACGACCGTCCGGGCGTCATTGCAGAAGTCACGAACATCATGTGGCAAAAATACAAAGACGTCAACATTGGAAACTTCAAGCTTTCCCGTCCTGTCAAAGGGGGCATTGCCATGATGACGATTGAAATCGATGGCATGCCGCCGGAAGGCATGATTGAAGATATCCGGACCGTGAAGAACGTGACCAACGTCTTTCTCATCCGTTCCATCTAATTGCCGCGTAAAGGAGAACCACCATGTTAAGTTATGATTCCATTGCTTCCCTCGTGGAAGCTGCTGAAAAAGAAGGAAAAAAAATCAGTGAAGTCGTCCTTGCCGATCAGGCTGCTGATATGGGCCTTTCGGAAGAAGAAGTCTTCGCAAAGATGGACCATGATGTCGATGTCATGATTGAGGCGGTCCAGTTTGGCAAACGGAAGGATCAAAAGTCCACGAGCGGTCTCACCGGCGGCGAAGGCTACAAAATGGATGTATACAGCACGGAAACCAAGGGCGGCCTTTCCGGCAATATTGTGAGCCGCGCCATGATGCGGGCCCTTTCCGTATCCGGCTGCAACGCTTCCATGGGGCGCATCGTGGCTACGCCGACGGCCGGCAGCTGCGGCATCATGCCTGGCTGTCTCCTTACCCTCATGGAAGATAAGGGCATGGACCGCAAGGATGTGGTCATGAGCATGTTCACGGCGGCAGCCTTCGGAATGGTCATCGCCAAGAACGCCTGCATCGCCGGCGCCCAAGGCGGCTGCCAGGCAGAATGCGGCAGCGCGGCCGGCATGACGGCCGCTGCCATGGTCGAACTATCAGGCGGTACGCCTTCACAATGTGCTGACGCCTGTGCCGTTGCCATCGCCAACCAGCTCGGCCTTGTCTGCGACCCTGTCGCCGGCCTTGTGGAAATTCCCTGCGTAAAGCGTAACGCCGGCGGCGTTGTCATCGCTTTCTCCTCTGCCGATATTGCCCTTGCCGGCATCGGCTCCTGCATTCCCGTTGATGAATGCATCATCGCCATGAGAAATGTCGGCAATGCCCTTCCTGCCAGCCTTCGAGAAACAGCAGGCGGCGGTCTTGCTGCCACGCCGACCGGTCGCCGCATGAAAGAACAAGTTTTTGGCAAAGATAAGGAGTAAGAACGTAAAAGACCTTCCAGCTGCCGCTGGAAGGTCTTTTTTTGTCAGATGGCCTTTTTCTCCCGCTTGACTTTTTGATTGTATTTTTGGCTCAGCTCGTTTATAGAAGCACCCTTCATCCAGTCTTCCACGGCGTCTGCCGCCTTTTCCAGGATCTGGGCAATCGTTTCCCGATCCGTTCCCTCAAATCGATGCAGGACATGGGAAACTACAGCTTCCTGGACACGCAGGGGATGGCCGATGCCCACTTTGATGCGAGGATAGTGTTCACTTCCCAGCGCCTTTTCAATGGACTTAAGCCCATTATGGCCACCGGATGTTCCCTGTTTACGGATCCGGAGCGACCCTACGGGAAGGTCCATATCGTCCTGGATGACTAGGACGTCTTCCGGCTGCAGATGGTAGAAACCTGCAAAATCACGGACGGCATCGCCGCTAAGGTTCATGTATGTTGTGGGTTTGATGAGAAGCACTTTTTCCGGGACCCGTTTTTCCAAATAAAAGGCCCGTTCTGCCTTTCTCCAATCCCCTTCCATACCCCAGCGCCGGGCCAGGATATCAGCTGTCATAAAGCCAATATTATGGCGCGTCATCGCATATTCCGGACCAATATTGCCGAGGGCAACTACGAGTTTCACTCCCTGTTCCTCCTTTTTAGGTGACAAAAGGAGCTGCTGCAGAGTGTGCTGCAGCAGCTCCCGAATGGCCCCAAAGCTCACGTTCCTTACTCCTCGAAGAGCTGGCTGATGGACAGCTGATTGTAGATGCGAAGGATGGTCTCCGCCAAAATAGGAGCCACGGAAAGTTGGGTAATCTTCGGATGTTTCTTATTCGGAGGCAGGGGAATCGTGTTCGTAACGATCAATTCCTTGATGTTGCTCTTGGCGATGCGGCTGAGAGCCGGATCGGTCAGGATGGGATGGGTGCAGCAGGCATAAATTTCCTTGGCACCGAACTTTTCAAGGGCTTTGGCCCCTTCCGTCAGGGAACCTGCCGTATCCACAATGTCATCCACCATGATGCAGATCTTGTCCTTGACATCACCGATGAGGTTCATGACTTCTGCCACACCCGGTTCCGGACGGCGCTTGTCGATAATGGCAATGCCGCAGTTGAGGCGCGTGGCAATCTTGCGGGCACGGCTGACACCCCCTAGATCCGGGGAAACAACAATCATGTCTTCATGACTGAACCCTTTTTCCTTAATGTAGTCAGCAAGGATTGGGCCGCCAGGCATATGGTCTACAGGGATATCAAAGAAACCTTGGATCTGGGCAGCATGCAGGTCAATGGTGACAACGCGGGTAATACCGGAAACAGCCATCAGATCAGCCATCAGTTTTGCCGTAATCGGTTCGCGGCCGCGGGCTTTGCGGTCCTGACGGGCATAGCCATAAAAAGGCACAACGGCCGTAATATGTCTTGCGCTGGCACGTTTGAAGGCGTCGCACATGATGAGCAGTTCCATGACATTGTCATTGACGCTGGGTCCGCAGGTCGGCTGGATAACAAATACATCCTTGCCGCGGACACTTTCATTGATCATGACCTGAACTTCGCCGTTGTTGAAACGGTTGATGACGGCATCCCCTACTTGTGTGCCCAGATACGCGGCAATTTCGCGTGCCAGGTCCGGATTGGCGTTACCGGAGAAAATCTTCATGTCATCGCCTGTCTTATTACCCAACATTCTTATACCCCCAACTATTTTGTAAAAAATTTATCAGTACGCTACCAATAGGTAAAGTATACAACGGGAGGCCGTCAAAAACAACCTCATTTTTCCCGATGCTTCTTAGCCCAACCCTCGAGGTTCACCTGTTTGCCCCGCGCTACGGCAAGTGCGTCTTCCGGCACATTCTTCGTAATGGTCGATCCGGCCGCGACATAACTTCCCCGACCAACGGTAACCGGCGCCACCAGGTTGCTGTTGCAGCCCACAAAGGCGTTGTCCTCGATGGTAGTGCGGTGTTTTTCCTTACCATCATAGTTGACCGTGATGGTGCCGCACCCCATATTGACGCCGCTGCCAATGTCGCTGTCACCGATGTACTGAAGATGGGGCAGCTTGCTTCCTTCGCCGACCGTGGAATTTTTCACTTCGACAAAGTTGCCGACCTTGACATGATCGGAAAGCACCGTATGGGGGCGCAGATGATTGAAGCAGCCCATCGTCACTCCATTTCCGACACGGCAGTCATGAGCATAGGCAAACTGGATGGATGACCCATGGCCGACGGTGACATTCGTAAAGCGAACATTGGGCCCAATGACGCAGTCCTCGCCGATTTCCGTCTCTCCTTCGAGGAGGGTAAAGGGATACAGGACCGTATCACGACCCACCTTGACCCCTTTTTCCACAAAGGTCGTGGAAGGATCCATGATGGTGACGCCTTCATCCATGAGACGGCCCACAATGCGCTCATTCATGACGCGCTGGGCCTGAGCCAGCTGGCGGCGGGAATTGATGCCCATGACCATGTCAAAGTCCTGGGTCTTGATGCCGCACACATCGCGGCCCCGTTTCAGGCATTCGGCCAAGATATCGGTCAAATAATATTCCCCTTGGGCATTGTCATTGGACAAGTTTTCCAGAAGGGTAAAAAGCAGCGGCATTTCCACGCAGTAAATCCCCGTATTGATTTCGTGAATCTTCCGCTGGGCCTCACTGGCATCCTTTTCTTCCACGATGCCCGTAACGCGGCCTACACTGTCACGCAGAATGCGGCCATAGCCGAAGGGATTGGGGGCGTCTGCCGTAAGGACACTGACGCCGGCACCGCTTTCAAGGTGCGTCTCATAAAATTTCTTCAGCTCCGCGCCTTCCAAAAGGGGCGTATCCCCGCAGAGGATGAGGGCCGTTCCTTTTTCCCCGCCCAAAAGATCCCGCGCCTGGAGAACGGCATGACCCGTTCCCAGCTGTTCTTTCTGGATGGCCACACGGGCCCGGGTTCCGAGGAACTCCGTGACCTTTTCCGAGCCAAACCCGACAATGACGATCTCATCATCGACACCGGCCTCCCCTGCTGCGTCAAGGACGTGTTCCAGCATGGGTTTTCCCGATAATTTATGTAGGACCTTAGGGAGTTTGGATTTCATCCGCGTTCCCTTTCCTGCCGCAAGAATTATGGCAGCAAATTCTGACATGGTTCGATAGCCTCCTCATGGATAGGCCCGCATAAAATCTGTTAGCGGACCTCGATAGTATATCCTGCTTGGCGTAGCTCTTCTTCAATCTCATTGACATGAGCTGCGTTCTTGGTTTCCAGTTCGACGGAAACGAGGGTTTCACCAAGAAGCAGGCTGCGATCCACCCGTTCGTGGGTGATGGACAGGATGTTAGCCTGCATTTTTTCAAGGTGTTTGATGAATTTTACAAGTTCGCCCGGCCGGTCAGCCATTCTCGTTTCTAATTTCACGCGGCGTCCCGTCCGCATGAGCCCCGTTTCGATAATCCGGGAAACGGTGTTGACATCAATGTTGCCGCCGCTGATGACAAGGGCCGTCTTGCCCGGTGTAGGGATAAGATGCTGCAGGGCAGCCGCAACCGGCATGGCACCGGCGCCTTCCATGACCAGTTTGCCCCGTTCGAGGACAAGCAGCATGGCAGCTGCAATATCTTCTTCCTTAACCAGAAGCATATCATCGACATACTTTTGGATCAAGGAAAAAGTCAGTTTTCCCGGCATCCCAACAGCACAGCCATCGGCAATGGTCTTGCCCGACGGATGACTGACCCATTTGTTCTGCTTCTTACCAAGATAAATGGCCGGGGCCTTTTCACTCTGCACGCCATAGACCTTGACATGGGGCGCCTTGTTCTTGACGGCCGTGGCAATCCCGGAAAGCAGTCCGCCGCCGCCAGCAGGAACAACAATGTTTTCAATATCAGGGCACTGTTCAAGGATTTCAAGCCCTACCGTCCCTTGACCGGCAATGACCATGGGATCATCATAGGGATGAACGAAATAAGCGCCGGTTTCCTTTTGGATTTCCATGGCCTTGGCCAAGGATTCGTCGAAAGTCTTGCCGTGGAGGACAACATTGGCACCATAGCCCTTGGTTGCCTGCACCTTGGCAAGGGGGGCGGCTTCCGGCATGACGACCGTGGAACGGATAGCGTTCATGGTCCCGCCGAGGGCAACGCCCTGGGCATGGTTGCCGGCAGAGGCTGCAATGATTCCGCGCTCTTTTTGTTCCGGGCTCAAAGTCATGATGCAGTTAGAAGCACCGCGGATCTTGAAGGAACCTGTGCGCTGGAGATTTTCAAGTTTCAGGTAGGTTTCCCTGTCTGCCAAAGTGGTAATCGTGTGGGACATGTCAAGGGGCGTCTCATGGACCAGACCTTTCAGACGGGCTCTAGCTTCTTCAATGGCGTTGAGTGTTACACTTGCTTCGTTCATGTTTGGTTTTCCTCCTTAAAAGAAAATCTTGAATGGGATAATGGGGATGGATTCTTATAACATTTCGGGAACGATGTCAACCGCTTTACTGGTTTCATCGACACCCCGAAGCGTCAGCAGGGATGCATATTCACGAACAAGTTTCTTGGCAGGTTCCTTGGCAGCAATGAAAAGATAGACGCCGACGACTTCCGCGCCCACTTCTTCGGCAAGTTCGCACAAGCCGTTGGCTGTACCGCCGGCACGCATGAAGTCATCGATGACAAGGACGCGGGCCCCATGGGGCAGGGCTTTTTTAGGAAGCGACATGGACTGGATCTTCTTAGTGGAACCAGACAGATAGCTGATGCTCACGGCCGGGCCTTCCGTAATACGCGCTTCCTTGCGGGCCATGACCATGGGAATATTGAACGCCTTGGCAGCAGACAGGCCCAAGGGAATGCCTTTTGTTTCAACGGTCATGATGTACTGGGGTTTCAGTTCGATGCTGCGCTGCATGATGATTTCTCCCAGACGCGATACAATCTGGGGATTGAGGATGAGGTCATTCATATAGATCATGCCGCCCGGCAGGACGCGGTCCGGTGAATTGAGGCGTTCACAAAGCTCACCCAAGAACTGATTGTCCGATTTGGCCGTGTGGTAAGGAATGAAACGGACGCCGCCGCTGGCGCCGGCCACCGTCTCAATGATGCCAAGGTCATAGGCAGCAAGACCGTTGCGAACAGTCTGCACATCCTCACTCAGCGTGGATTTGGCGACAGTGAATTTGTCGCAGAAATAGGAAAATGGAAACAGCTGGAAAGGCTTATCCGTCAGTTCCTTGGTCAGGGCCACGATCCTTTCCAAACGTTTTACTCTAGCCATAAGATCCCCTCTACTTTCTGATGCATGACTTGCGCTTATGTCTTTTTATGGTTCGTGTTTCTTGGTTGGTACCAGGTGCTGTTCTTCAATGACGCGGAGCAAGGTTCGTTCCGCATTTTCCATATGGGTCTTGACGGCCATCTGGGCTTTTTCCACGTCCCGCTGGGCAATGGCATCCACAATGGCTCGATGTTCCAAAAGCATTTCGTCAAGACGGCCCGGGTAAGGCATGCTCCGTTCACGGATGCTTGTGATCTGCTGCCGAAGGGTGCTGATGATGTTCATGCAGCGTTTATTGCGGCTGGCCTTATAGATGACATCATGGAAAGCCGTATCCATTTCAACGATTTTTGCATAGTCAAGACGGCTCACATACGTCCTTGTGGCAATGAGATATTTATCCATTTCCTCGATTTCAGAATCCTCGATGCGCTCTGCCGCAAGCCCTGCCGCCAAGGTTTCAAGGGCCGTACGAATCTCATAGACTTCATTGATGTCATGGATTGATACGTCGGCAACGTAAGCACCGCGCCGCGGAATCATGACCACAAGGCCTTCCTGTTCCAAGTTGCGGATGGCTTCCCGGATTGGGGTCCGGCTGACCCCCATTTCGTCAGCAAGCTGCAGTTCCGTCAGACGCATCCCGGCGGGAAAATCCCCGCTCAAGATGGCATCCCTGATATTTTCAATGACCACTTCCCGAAGCGGTTTATAAGTATCCAGGGGAATCTGCCTCAAATGTTTAACCATAATACTCCTCCGTACAAGCCACATCCAGAAGCAGGTCCTGGGAAAAAGTTTCCCGGAGCTTTTCCTTCAGTCGGCATGCCGTTTCTTCATCTTTTACAAGACCAAAGACGGTAGGGCCGCTGCCGCTCATCATGGCCTTTTCCGCACCTAGACGAAGCATCGCCTCTTTCAAGGCAACCAGAAAGGGAACCTTTTCCAAGGTAACCGCTTCCAGGTCATTATTGAGCGCAGAAAGAAGGGCCTTCGTGTCGTGGTGCTCGAGTGCGGCCACACAGGCATCGGTATCCGTTTCTTTCCGGTCCTTTACGCCGTCCAAGGCGCGATAGACCTCTGCCGTCGAAACCCCTAGGGCCGCTGGTTTGGCAAGGACCATCCAGAGCGTAGGTGACGGAGGCAGCGGTCTCATCAATTCCCCTCTTCCAAGGGCGCGCTGCGTCCCACCGGCAATACAGAAAGGAACGTCACTGCCAATTTCAGCAGCCGCTTCTTCCAATTGCCCCCTTGAAAGGGGCTTTCCATAGTACCGGTTGAGGATGCGCAGGACCCCTGCTGCATCTGCACTGCCGCCAGCAAGACCGGCAGCAAGATAAATGCGTTTTTGGATGTGGATGTGAACCGCCGGCTTTATTTTTGTCCATTTTTCAAAAACAAGGGCTGCTTGGTAAGCCAGATTGCGTTCATCACAAGGCAAGGCTGAGCTATCTATGGTCAAGGTAAGGGTAGGAGCTTCTTCCAGCGTAATCGTGTCCGCAAGGGAGATACTCTGCATGACCATATCGACATCATGAAACCCATCGGCACGGCGCTTTCCAACGCGCAGGGCCAGGTTGATCTTGCCAGGGGCGAATTCCTTCATGTTCACTTTCCACCTCTTTGTATTGTGTATTCATTGTACCGTGAAACGCCAATAAAAACAAGTAAATTGTGAACATTCGCAAGAATATTTTCAAAAAACGTTCTTGTTCAAAATGTCCATCTGTCAAAGTACATGAAAACATGATAGAATAGGACAAGCAACGAAAAAGCAAAACTGAATGAATGGGATAAGCACGGACTTAAGATGCATCCATCCTTTCCTGTGCCCGTTCCTGATCAAACAAAGAAGGTGACCTCCATGAAAAAACACATCATCAAGTATCTCCATTTTGCCCTGGGCTGTTTCATCATGGCCCTTGCCATCAACGTTTTCCTCGTCCAGCACCATTTCCTTTCCGGAGGGATTGCAGGTCTTGCCATGCTGATTTACTATATTGCAGGCTTTCCCATGGGCGTCACAAGCTTTCTGCTCAACGTGCCGCTCTTTTACATGGCCTATAAATTCATGAGCCGCAAATTCCTCGTGGATAGCCTCATTGGAACCGCGCTCTTTTCCATCTTCCTTGATGGGACGGCCTTCCTCTCCCACACAACCTATGTCACAGATCCCCTTCTTACCTGTATTGCTGGCGGAGCCCTTGAAGGCATTGGTGCGGCTTTGGTCTACCGTGTGGATGGATCGACGGGCGGCGTCGATATCCTAGGGTTCATTGCCAAGAAATTCTACAACATTGGAATCAGTACAACCAACTTTATCTTCAATGCCATTGTCGTTACTTGCGCCCTCTACTTTGTCGGCCTTGAACCGGTCCTCTACAGCCTCGTCCTGTTCTTCCTCTGCTTTAAGGCCACAAACGTCGCCATGGTGGGCTTTGACTACAAAAAAAGTGTGCTCATCATCACCCAGCAGCCTGATACGATCCGCAAGCTGGTCATCAGTGAAGTGAACCGAGGCATTACCATTCTCAAAGGGGCCGGCGGCTATACGGGAAAAGACAAGGAAATCCTTCTTGTCGTCGTAAAGATTCGCCAGTTGGGACACCTGCTGAAACTCATCGAGCGCGTCGACCCTGCTGCCTTTGTCCTCGTCCAAGACGCAAACGATGTCTTTGGACGGGGCTTCACCCAGCCCGATGTCTACCTGCCGCCAGCAGAAGGTGAAAAAGAAAAGCACGCATAAAGAAAGTCAGCCAAAGAAAAAAACGGCTTTCCATAGGTAAAAGAGCCTATGGAAAGCCGTTTTTCCCGTTAGGGCGTTTTTAGGACGTCCCATGCTGGAGCACCGTGCCAGAGCCGTTATGTCAAGGGCCATGGAGCAAGCAAAAAAGCGTCCATTCCTTTTTCCTTTATTTGGATGGCCTCAGATTCCCTTTTCTTCCCTGCCATAGGAGCATCCAAAGGGCCAAGAAAACCGGATCAGAAGCGGGCTTTCCTTGTTCCTCCGTCTATTCGAAAAAAGGTTCTATAATAAATGTTGGGGTGAGGAAATATTCTTTCCTCACCCCATTTTTGCATAAAAAAGTGGACATAGACGGCATCCACTCTTACAATTAAATCGCCAAACCTAAATGAAAGGAAGATGGCCTATGTCCACATTTGATTATATAGCAAATTCCTTGAATGTCAAAGGTAACGTAATAAAAAAATGCATCCACAGTGAGCAACAAATTGAATTTATTATGGAACTGAATCGAGCTGTTGTCCAATGCCCTAATTGTCATGCGAAGACCGATAGAATCAAGGATTACCGTTGGCAAAGGATTGCTATCG
>NZ_AULA01000016.1 GCF_000425045.1 Acidaminococcus intestini DSM 21505
AATGGTTAGCTATGGTAATGGGCTACAACTTAGATGCTTTTAAAGGGATTTTAAGATCTTTTAAAGATTGGGAGGCTGCAATTATTCAAGCAATTATCCAGCCATACTCCAATGGATTCACAGAAGGCTGTAACAACCTGATTAAGACGGTTAAGAGAGTTGCATTTGGAATGCGTGATTTCAACAGATTTAGGAACCGGATTCTCTATGTGAATTGGCAAAAAAGGAACTCGGCAAATGCCTTGCCGAGTTCCTAAAAGGCGATTTAGTTGTGGGGCACCCCAACATTTGACAAAGAACCGAAAAAAGGACCGCTGCAGAAACCTGCAGCAGTCCTTTTATTGATGACAGAGAATTGTGCGTCATGCACAAAGTTATTTGGCCGCGCCAATCATGGCCAGCATGGTACCAGCCGCAACAGCCGTACCAATAACACCGGCTACGTTCGGGCCCATGGCATGCATGAGCAGGAAGTTGGACGGATTGGCTTTCTGGCCGACAACCTGGGAGACACGAGCTGCCATCGGAACGGCGGAAACACCGGCACTGCCG
Organism: Acidaminococcus intestini DSM 21505; assembly: GCF_000425045.1. Lineage (GTDB taxonomy): Bacteria > Bacillota > Negativicutes > Acidaminococcales > Acidaminococcaceae > Acidaminococcus > Acidaminococcus intestini. The sequence goes on from NZ_AULA01000016.1 coordinate 553, forward strand.
ATTAGCGGATTGGTCTTGCCATGATCCAGGATGCACATGAATTTGCCGAAGATGACGCCAGCAGCGGTACCACCGGCAAAAGCGACGAGCCCCAGGAAAATAATCAGGATTGTTTGCGTCGTCAGGAAGCTTTCGGCCTTCATCGTAAGGCCGGTCCCCGTTGCCAGCATGATGGTCACGATGTTCATGAGGGCATTTTGAGCCGTGTCGGACAGACGGCCCAAACAGCCTGCCTCGGTAAAGAGGTTACCCAGCATGAGCATCCCAATCAGGGAGCATACGGAAGGAAGCAGTAAGGAGATGAAAATGGTGCAGACAATGGGGAATACCACTTTTTCGAAGTGGGAAACCGTACGGAGCTGAGCCATTTTGATCTTGCGGTCTTCCTTGCTCGTAAACAGCTTCATGATTGGCGGTTGAATAAGCGGTACAAGGGACATATAAGAATACGCAGCTACAGCAATGGCACCTAGCAGATGCGGAGCCATCTTGGAAGCAAGATAAATGGAAGTCGGACCATCAGCACCGCCAATGATGCCGATTGCAGCGGCTTCCCTTACGTTAAAGCCAAGAAGCATAGCGCCAAGAAGAGCCACGAATACGCCAGCCTGAGCAGCAGCACCAAGAAGCAAGGTCTTCGGGTTAGCAATCAGCGGACCAAAGTCCGTCATTGCCCCAACACCCATAAAAATGAGCGGTGGAAAGACTTCATACTTGATACCAGCCAGGATCAGCTTCATAACACCAGGATCGGTTTCAAACCCGGTTCTGGGGATATTCGCCAAAAGGCACCCGAAAGCAATCGGGGTAAGCAGCAACGGTTCAAAGCCCTTGACGATGGCCAGGTAAAGCAGGATGCACCCAACCAGGATCATAATGGCATTGCCCGCTGTAAAAGCCATGAAACCACTGTCCGTCAGGACAGATTTCAGAGCTACCAGAAAAGCATCCATAATCTAAACGTCCTCCTTTGATATAGGTGGCGTGAGATTAGAGAACAACCATCACGTCGCCAGTGGCAACCGTATCGCCAGCGCTGACGCGGACATCAGATACAGTACCATCTTCCGGAGCCATGATTTCGTTCTGCATCTTCATAGCTTCAAGGATCAAGAGGACATCGCCAGCTTCAACTTTGTCGCCAGCTTTGACGTTGACGGACAGAACCTTGCCAGGCATCGGAGCTTCAACCGTAATGGAACCGGCAGGAGCAGCGGCAGCTTCTTTCTTAGGAGCCGGAGCAGGAGCAGCGGCCGGAGCGGCAGCAGGAGCCGGAGCAGCAGCAGGAGCAGCGGCAGCAACAGGAGCAGCGGCCGGAGCAGCAGCAGGAGCAGCAGGAGCAACAGGAGCAGCAGCGACGGTGCCGCCGACTTCTTCAACTTCTACAGAATAAACCGTACCGTTAACGTTGACATTGAATTTTTTCATGAGAAAACCCTCCTTAAAAATGTAACTGAACTGTTTGCCTAATGGCGAATGATTGGTGAATAGTCCCTCTTCTATTCATCAAAAGTAGTGATGAGGCAGCGCCATCGGTTCCATCTTCCGTTTGTGTTCGGCAATGGCGGCCATGAGTGCTGCAGCAACTGCGTCATCCTCATCCTGGATCATAGCCAGGACAGCTGCGATGGCAGCTACTTTTTCTTCCTCTTGGCGCTTTTGAGCGGCATTGGAAGCCGGTTTTACTGGGACGGCAGCTTTCTTAGGCTGCGCTTTCTTTTTTTTTGTCGGATCGATCCAGTAAATCACTTTCATCAGGATTCCAAGGATGATCAACACACCAAATACGATGGTCATGTTGATGACCGCAATGAGCCAAGGATTCTCTGTCATGAATGTCACCTCTCTTTCCTTTTCGTAGGTAATGGTTTATATCAAAATCACAGAGGAATATTACCGTGTTTTTTCTTTGGCCGGTCTTCCTGCTTGGATTTTAACATACGCAGCGCTTTGATCAAGGTCGGACGGGTCGTCTTCGGTTCAATGACCATTTCGACCATCCCGTGTTTAGCCGCATAGTAAGGTGTTGCAAAGTTCTCGATGTATTCCTCCGTCTTTGCTTCGACATCTTCCTCATGACGGAAAATAATCTTAGCAGCTCCCTGAGGACCCATAACGGCAATCTCGGCTGTCGGCCAAGCAATGACGTGGTCGGCGCCAAGATCTTGGGCGCACATGGCAAGGTAGGCCCCACCATAAGCTTTGCGGGTCACAAGAGTAATCTTGGGAACCGTGGCTTCACAGTAAGCATACAGCATCTTGGCCCCGTGACGGATGATGCCGCCGTATTCTTGATCTGTTCCCGGCAGGAAGCCCGGTACATCAACAATGTTGATGAGGGGAATCCCGAAGGAATCGCAGAAGCGAATGAAGCGGGCCGCCTTATCGGAAGCATTGATATCAAGACAGCCAGCCATGATACGCGGCTGATTGGCAATGATGCCGACCGTACTTCCGTCCAAGCGGGCCAAACAGGTAATGATATTGCGGGCATACATACGATGCGGTTCCACATATTCACCGTTATCGACGATACTGCGAATGATCTTATACATGTCGTACGGCATATGGGACCCATCAGGAATGATGGTATTGAGTGATTCATCCATGCGGAACGCGCTGTCACCTGTATCATAGACCGGCGGCTTTTCCCGGTTGTTCGAAGGCAGGAAGCTTAAAAGATACCGGATCTGTTCCAAGCAGTCCGCATCGTTTTCCGCCGCAAAATCAGCCACGCCGGAGCGGGTGCTGTGCGTGAAGGTTCCACCCAGGTCCTCCTGACCAACATCCTCGCCGGTTACGGATTTGACGACTTCCGGACCGGTAATGAACATCTTGGAGCTCTTTTTCACCATGTAAATGAAGTCTGTCAGGGCCGGGCTGTAAACAGCACCGCCGGCACAAGGGCCCATGATGGCCGAAATCTGCGGAATCACACCGGAAGAAAGGGTGTTCTGCTTGAACATCTTCCCAAAGCCAGCAAGGGCATCCGTAGCTTCTTGAATCCGGGCCCCACCGGAATCCGCCATGCCAATGATGGGTGCACCCGTTTTTAAGGCCATGGCCTGAACCTTGGCAATCTTATTGGCATGCATCTCACCCAGGCTACCGCCTTCGACGGTAAAGTCCTGTGCAAAGACAAAGACTGTACGACCATTGACCGTACCATAGCCAGTTACAACCCCATCACCAGGCAAGTATTTCTTTTCCTGGCCGAAATTGGAGCAACGATGTTCCACAAATTTATCAAGCTCTACAAAACTGCCTTGGTCCAAAAAAGAATTGATGCGTTCACGAGCCGTCATCTTTCCGGAATCGTGCTGTTTGGCAACTCTTTTGGCACCGCCGCCAGCTTCTATTGTTTCGTAGCGCTGCAGCATATCATCGATTTTTTCTCTAGTAGTCAAATGCGATACCCCCTTATGGATCTGTATCGAAAATCTAAAAATTCATTAATTTACTAAATATTTAAAACAGAGTCATTGTAACATAAATTGCAAAAACTGACTAGTTGTTTTCACCAAATAGCCTATAGGAAAAAGCTTGCCCCCCCATGGGATTTTTCTTATATATCCAAGAAAGGCAATGTAACGGTTTTCGTTCAAGGCACTGCATTGTAGATGATAGCAAGATTTCTGACAACTTGCAAGCAAAGGGGAAGCGCATTTTTCCCACACGTTTTTCAAGCCCGCATGGGTTCTCATTCTCTTTCCCTTCAGCCCATAAGTTTTCTCAGTTTTGCCTTCAATATGAGTTGACACCCCAGCCGTCATTTCTTTCGAGATTGGCGCGACCGGATGATGCAGTCTTCCTCCTTGGCAAAGCCCCGAATGACATCCTCTGCAAAGATGCGGCAGGTTGGCGCCCCGCAGGCTCCGCAGTCAAGGCCGGGGAGCCGTTCCGCAAGGGCCGTCAGCCGCTCCATCTTTTCCATGGCCGTCCCAAAATCAGGGTCAAGGGGCGGAGCCGGTTTTGCCTGGAGGGACTTGATAAAGTCCTTGGACCTTGGGAAATTTTCACAGATGCGGGCGGCCTGCATCGCTTCCCTGCGGTCCTCCCGCTCCCGTTCATGCCGCAGCATGGCCCGTCTTTCAAGGTTCTTTGTCCCGACAAATTTATTGACGGCCACACTGGGCCCACCGACACAGCCACCGTCACAGATATAGCAGCTGACGTATTCAACGTCGGTGAGACTCCCCAACGTAATCTGCTTTAGGACCTCATCCACGTCTTCCGGTCCGCTCACGCTGAGTCCATGACGGCATCCCGTAGAAAGCAGTTCTCCTCGCTCGGTGCCCCAAAGCAGTTCATAGCTGGTTCCCACGAGAGCTTGGGGCAGTTCATTTTTTTCTTTCCGGATCTCACTGATGACAACGGAAAGAGGTCCATAAAGGGATGCCAGTGTAAAAGAGCCGGTTACGGCCGTATGGGCTACATCCACCGACTGATGGATATTCGTGCCCTTCGCGGGACAGGGAGAAAGGAACCATATGCCTACATCCTCCGGCACCAGATTCAAGCGCTTCATGGTTTCACGCCGTACATAGATAGCGGCCGCTTCAGCCGGTGCAAGGGCTGGAACAACGTGACAGATGAGTTCCGGATATTTTGTTTGAATCAGGCGGAGCACAGCAGGACAGGCAGAGGAAATCACAGGATAGGACCCTTCATAGGAATCAAGATAGGCTTCGATTTCCTCACTGATATAGTCCCCGGCAAGGGGCACATCAAAAACACTGTCAAACCCAATTTCCTTGAGTCCCTGCCAAAGGATGGATGCAGAAATGTTTCCATCAAACTGGGCATAGAAAGACGGTGTTGCCAAAGCAATGTTGACCTTGTAGCTTTTCAATTCCTCCAAAGGTTCCACCAAAGCGGCAATGGCTCGGGTCGGACAGCAGCGGATACATTCCCCACAGTCAATGCAGCGGTCGGAAATAATGACCGCTTTGCCATCCCGGACCCGGATGGCCTGGACAAGGCATTTCTTGACACAGAGGAGACACCCGGTGCAACGGTCCTCTTCGACACGAACGGAATTCAAATAGGAACGATCCACAGAGGGTCACCTTCTTTCTCGTTACTGACAAAGGAAGGTCATGATGACCGTAGTTCCTTCCCCTACCTTTGTCTGGATTTCAAACGCATCGGATACTTTCTTCATATTGGGAAGACCCATGCCGGCCCCAAATCCCTTGGCACGGATTTCTTCCGAAGCCGTGGACCAGCCTTCCTGCATGGCCTTCTGTACATCCGGGATCCCCGGACCATGGTCGATGACCCTTACAGTAATGGCTTTCGGCGAAAAATCCGCAAGGACCTTGCCCCCGCCGCCATGGATCAGACAATTGATTTCCCCTTCGTAGGTTCCAATGGCAACGCGGCGCACAAGTTCCGGCGAGAGCCCCAGCTGCTGGAGCATTTCCTTGATGGAAATTGACGCCGCACCGGCCCGTTCGAAATCGTCTTTTACAACAGGATATTCCTTTTCCACGTCAGCGACTCTCCGCATCCTTCGCGGTGCAGCCTCGCAGTCCCAGACTGTAGAGACGGCCACAAGCTTCGAACATGGTGCACTTCGTGTAAAGAACGGGGATATCCTTTCTCTTGGCGGCCATGAGAACATCGCTTTCAGGATGCTTGTCACGAACAAAAATAATGGCAGCAATATCGCTGACATCAGCCGTACGGACAACTTGGATATTGAGAAGTCCCGTCAAAAGCACTGCCTTGTTCTTGGCATAGGCCAGGACATCACTCATCATATCACTGCCGCAGGCCATTTTTACTTCCCGGTTCAGGAGATTTTCCCCACTGGCCACTTGGGCATCCAGGACTTCCACTGCTTGTTTCAAAGTAATCATGTTTTTTCCTCCTCTTGGTGATCAATCAAATCGCGTTAGGAACGTCGTGTAATACAAAACAGACTTTCCAGCTGCTGCCGTTCCCAAGCATCCCGATGGGAGTCAAGGGCCTGCAGCGCTTTGGTCGCATAGCTGGACATACTTCCCGGGTAATGGATACTGATGGAACGTTGGGGATACTGATGCTTGATCAGGGCAATCGCCATATAGACATAGCCCGCTTCCCGGGGATTATTCATCTTACTGAGTTTCTGCACAGCATCATCTAGGAAGCACTCAGCCTCCTTTTCCTGCTCCTTGCGCATGGAAAGCAGCGCCAAATAGGCTTCCACGATTGGATGGCGCCAGCAGAAATTATAACGGGGGAAGAGTTCATAGGCCTGGCGAAAATATTTCTCAGCCTGCTCATAACGACCCATGGCATAACAAACGACACCGGCATTACAGGAAAAGACAACCCAAGAGCTGTAGGCATCCTGGTCCCGTGCGTATTCCATGGCCTTGTCATAGTAGTCAAGGGCTTCTTGGTAACGGCCCATGCCGCGCCGGATTTCACCCAAATAATTATAGGCACCAGCAATATTCAGGGCATACCGCCGCTGGACGCTCTGGGTCACCATGAAAGTGGAAATTGATTCCTTGAGGAGCCGTTCCGCTTCAGAGAAATTCCCCTGCATGATCATGTTAAGCCCTTTGAGACGAAGGAGAATACCCATTTCCTTATGATAGTTGCACTCATCGGCTACATTGAGGGCAAGTTCCAGATAGTTCCGCATCTCTTCCGTATTGCCAATCTGGATGTCGTAGTAAATCATCTGCTTGTAGCCCATAAGGAGATAATCGAGATTTCGCACCTCGGAAGCAATCTCCACAAGGCTCAAGATGTTCCGGACCCCTTTTTCATATTCACCGGTCCGGATATAATGGCGGCCCATAAGGTGCAGGTAAGTCATATCAAGGTCCTTGACCTCACTGGTTTCCCCATAGGTCCGATGGATGGTGTGCATCATCTCATCGACTTCACTCACCAGTTCATCCAGGTGCAGTTCCAAAGAAGAGCTTTCAAGCCGGCTTTCTTCCACACCGCCGGTCACGTCAAGGACAGGAAACAGTTCATTGCTGAAATTGAGGTAATACATGAGGGTCTTGAGCTTATAGCGCCCCATGTTCACCAGTTCCCCCGACTCCTTATAGTGATATTCCAGATGGCGATAGATCCGGATATCCTGAGTGAAATGAGTGAGTCGTTTTTCCCAAAGTCCGGCCACGTAGCTATGAAGGATCCGCCATTTTTCCGGTGAAATCTGCTGTTTGACATAACTTGCCAGTTTCTGCTGAATGATTTCATAGAGCACTTCCGGCTGTTGGGGAATGGCCTTGATAAAGCCTGTTTTTTCCAGAACTTCCAGGCTTTCCAGGACCTGAAGGTTATTGAGGTGCATATATTCCGAAATCATGGCCAGCGGCGCGCCGTCGTAGAAAAGAGCGATGAAGTCAAGAATCTTGCGCTCTTCATCGGACAGAGCAGCACAGCCATTGCGGAAAATGGTTCGAACATTTTCCGTCAAGTTGTCGAGGCTCCCCGTCGTTTTCAAGGCCATAAGGTATTCCTTGAGAAGAAAAAGATTGCCCTCCGAATCCGCAAGGAGTTGACTAATGATGTCGTCTGTAAGGGGAACGCCCGGTTGGGAGGCTTCACTGACAGCCTTGACCGTGTCCTTCGTCAAGGGCAAAAGCTCCACACGGTGCACTTTTTCATACATGGAAACGGTTGAGACAAATTGCTGAAAGTCCTTGTCCTCACTGCTGCGAGCCGTGAGAAAAAAGAGGAAGCGATGGGATTTTTGATGAAGGATCAGGCTTGTCAGAAGCGACAGACTGAAGGGATCCATCCACTGCAGGTCTTCAAAAACAATCACGAACGGTCTTGCAGCCGCCACTTCTTCCAAAAGGGAATAAAAGGTATGGAAAATGGCATCAAATTTCAGCATTTCCTTGATTTCGCCAAGACCTGATTCATGTCCATCCGTCACGTCAAACTGTGGAAAAAGTTTGTAGATCCGGTTGGGATCGATGGTGGAGACCCGAATATGTTCCTTTTGGATCAGGCTGCGCAGCGCATCAAGGATGCTTGTCCACGGACGTAGGAGAATATTGCGTTCCGGCTGAAAGCAATTGGTCTGGACGATAGCAAATTCCGGAGGCAGCTGATCCAAAGCCGCATCTTTCACAAGGGTCTTGCCGCTGCCCGCATTGCCATAAAGGAATATGGCTGTGTTTTCCCCCGCCCTCACAAAGCGATCCAGTTGGTTCCGAAGCAGCTGGGTTTCTTTTTCCCGCCCCAAAACATTCGGTCCCAGGCTGCTCAAGGTGGAATGTCCCTTGGCTTCTTTTGCCGAAGCCTCCTTCATCATGGTTTCAATTTCTGGCGGTACGCTGCTCTGGAGTTCTTCACGGAAGAGTTTTTTCATCTCATCGTAAAGCTCCAACGCCTGCCGCATATTGCCCTGCTCACAATAAGTACGCAGCAAGAGGATATAGATGCTTTCATCATAGGGGTTATGGGTAATGAGCTGCCGGCCGTAGCGCGTGACTTTGGCCATGTTGCCAATGGCAACAGCTTCCTTGAGCTTTTGAAAAAGAACGTCCAGATAAAGGCCTTCAAGACGGTCACGTTCCGTAAGATACCAGGATTCATATTCCGGGGAATCCTTCACATAAAAACCTTGGAGGAAACTTCCTTGGTAAAGGTCCAGCTGGTTGCCCGGGTCCCTTTCAAATTCCGTAACGTCCACCTTAAAGTCAATGTCCGGATTGACCTTGATAATCGCCTTCCGTGGGGAGACAAAGACATTGGGTCCCAAGAGCTTTTTCGTTTCATAAATGGCATTGCGGAGATTTTTCCTAGCAATGGCATCGGATTTATCTCCCCAAAGGATTCCACTCAGCTCATCACGCATGACCGTTCCTTTGACGAGAATATAATATACGAGGGCATTCACTTTATTGTACGGAAAAAAGACTTCCTGCCCATCTTTTTTGATTACTGGTGCGCCTAAAAAACGCGCCTCAAGAGTATGCGCCATGATCCCTTTCCCTCCAATCATCCGGCACGCATCCGCATCAGATGTCATTACTCAAAGTCTCCTCCATTATAATATAAAAACGCCGATATGACAAAGGAATCCGGTCGTAACGTTGGCTTATTTCCTACCGTTTCCGCAATTTGCAGTTTGGATGATCGAAGCTTTTCCTTACGTCTTTAGAGAAGCAGCATACAAAAGCCTTGCGCCGCGCAAAAAGGCAAAAAAGGAAGCTCCCACCCGAAAGCAGGAGCCTCCTTTGATTAAACGGAAGCCGTATGAACGAGCTCACCTTTCTTGATGACTTTTTCTACAATGTTGACGCCTGTATGATAGGGGAGGAACTTATAGGAAGGATATTGAAGAATCGTCAGATCTGCCTGTTTACCGACTTCAATGGACCCAATCCGGTCAGCTCTCCCTACGGCAGCAGCCCCATTCAAAGTAAGGGCCGTAATGGCTTCCTCGGCCGTCATATGCATATAGATCACAGCCAGGCCAAGCATGAGCGGTACGGAGAAGGTAAAGCCGCTTCCCGGGTTGAAATCCGTTGCAAGCGCCACGGCACAACCCGCGTCAATCATCTCCCGAGCCCGGGCAAAAGGTTCACGCAAGCAGAACGCGGTCGTCGGCAAAAGGGTCGAAACGACACCATTTTCAGCCATGGCCTTGATGCCTGCATCGGACGCGTGAAGGAGATGATCTGCACTTGTGGCTTTAAGTTCACCAGCAAGTTCCGAACCGCCAAGGGATACGATCTCATCTGCGTGGATCTTGAGCTTGAACCCCATCTCCCGGGCTTTCTTAAGGTACTGACGGCTTTCGTCAACGGAGAAAACCCCTTCTTCACAGAAAATATCACAAAATTCGGCAAGGTTTTCCTTTTTGACAACAGGCATGACTTCCTTTAGGAGGAAATCCAGAAACGCTTTGCTGCGCCCTTTATATTCAGGCGGGACCGCATGGGCCCCAAGGAAGGTAGAAACCAATTCAATCGGCTGGGAAGCATTCAGCTTCCGCGTCACATGAAGCTGCTTGATTTCTGTGTCGTAGTCCTGCCCATAACCGCTTTTGGCTTCGACCGTAGTCACACCCATGGCGAGCATCTTCTTGAGATGGTCCATGGCATGATCGGCAAGTTCCGCTTCCGACGCTTCCCGAGTTGCTTTCATGGTGTTAATGATTCCGCCGCCGCGGTTCATGATGTCCATATAGCTCATCCCGCCCATACGCCAGAGAAATTCATCTGGACGATATCCGCCAAAAACAAGGTGGGTATGGGAATCAACAAATCCGGGGAGGACCGCTTTGTGAGCAGCATCGATCTGGTTTTCCCGGGGAACTTCCTTTTCCCATTGGGCTGGGTCACCAATTCCTTTGATGATTCCATCCTCGATAAAGATGGAAGTATTTTCATAGACCTTGACATCACCCATTGCCTTGCCAAAGCAGGCCGAATGGCCTTGGGGCGTCACAATTTGGGATGCATTGCGAATCAATACTTTTTTCGTCATAGTGGGCTCCTTTTTCAGAGGGGGGAGAAGACTCCCCCATCATATCGTCAAAGAGATTGCCGCCTTAAGGCAGCAATCTCCCGACCAAAATGATGAAGTTGAAGAGGAATTGAAGGGAAACTCAATCTTTGATGACATGAGCCGTCGGATATACCTTGGCAACAGCCTCCTTGACCTTCTTATCATCAGCCAAGTAAGGAATCGTCAGGTGCCCAATCCCAGCGCGGGTACCATTGAATTCAACAGCCGTTTCCATAGCATGTTCGTTGCGGGCCCAACTGCGGCGGGCAACCCCGCTCATAACATCCCAGCTCAGTGCGCTGCGAATGATTTCATCAACTCTGTGGCTGCCGTCAAGAACAAGGCCGAAGCCGCCATTGATGGCTTTACCAATCCCGACGCCGCCGCCATTGTGGAGGGCAACAAGGCTCATGCCGCGGGCCGCGTTACCCGCATAAGTTTGAACGGCCATATCAGCCATAACGTTGGAGCCATCTTTGATGTTGCTCGTTTCACGGAACGGGGAGTCCGTACCGGATACGTCGTGATGGTCACGTCCCATCATGACAGGACCGATTTCACCTTTGCGGACCAGTTCATTGAACTTGAGGGCAATATTGACACGGCCGATTTCATCCTGATAGAGGATACGGGCCTGGGTACCAACGACCATCTTGTTCTTTTCAGCGTCGCGGATCCAGATGTAGTTATCGCGATCTTGATAGCGACGGTTCGGATCGATGCAGCTCATGGCAGCCATATCGGTCTTATGCAGATCTTCCGGCTTGCCGCTCAGGCAGACCCAACGGAACGGGCCATAGCCGTAATCAAAGAGCTGCGGTCCCATGATATCTTCGACATAGCTCGGCCAAATGAAGCCGTCCTTATCATCAACGCCGTTCTTGGAGATTTCCGTTACACCGGAATCAAAGACAGCTTTCATGAAAGAGTTGCCATAGTCAAAGAAATAGATTCCTTTGCTGGTAATGCGTTTCAGTGCATTGTAATGGGCATGGAGGGTCTTATCAACGAGTTCACGGAAATGCTTGGGATCTTCGGCAAGCATCTTCGTACGTTCTTCAAAAGTCAGGCCCTGCGGGCAGTATCCGCCGTCATATACGTTGTGGCAGCTGGTCTGGTCGGACACAAGGTCAACATGGACATCATGGTCAGCGATATATTCAAGAAGGTCGACAATGTTCCCATGATAAGCGTAGGCTTTGCCTTCCTTTTTAGCCATTGCATCCTGAGCCAATTTGATGACCTCCGGAATGGAATCAGAGACTCCCGTAATCCAGCCCTGATCAAGACGGGTCTTGATGCGGGATGCATCGACTTCAGCAATGATGGCTGCGCAGTTAGCAATGATAGCCGCCTTGCCCTGAGCGCCACTCATACCGCCCAAGCCGCTCGTGACAAAGAGTTTGCCGCCCAGGTCCCCATCTTCTGGAATCCCCAGTTTCATACGTCCGGCGTTGAGGATCGTATTGAAGGTCCCATGGACAATCCCTTGAGGGCCAATATACATCCAGCCGCCAGCAGTCATCTGACCATAGTTGGCAACGCCCATTTCTTCGGCGATTTCCCAATCATGGAGGTTATCATATTCGCCAACCATGATACCGTTGGAAATAATGACACGCGGAGCTTCCGGTTTAGAACGGAAGAGGCCCAGGGGATGACCGGATTCCATGACAAGGGTCTGATCCTGTGTCATTTCTTCCAAGTAGCGTTTGATCAGAAGGTACTGCATCCAGTCATGGCAGACGGATCCTGTTTCACCATAGGTGACCAGTTCATACGGATAGAGGGCAACTTCAAAGTCCAAGTTGTTGTCAATCATGACCTGGAAAGCTTTGCCTTCCGTGCATTTTCCTTTATATTCATCAATTGGTTTGCCATAGATGCGGCCTTCCGGGCGGAAACGATAGCCATAGATACGGCCGCGAGTCGTCAATTCTTCGAGGAACTCTGGGATAAGTTCATCATGATATTCTTCAGGAATGTAGCGCAGGGCATTTTTCAGTGCCAGTTCAGTCTGGGCAGGGCTGAGGCGGAAGCCGCGGTCAGGGGCTCTGCGGATGCCTTCCTGGAAAGGTTTCTTCGGAGGAAGTCCATTGGGGAATTCCAGTTTGATTGTCATTGCCTTTGCGATATCAGCATTTTTCATGTCGTAACCACTCCTTCTTTCACACGATATCCTGATGAACGGGGCTTTTCCCCCATCTCGTTTACGACCTTATTCTATCGATTCATCATCTAAAAAACGTCGAATTTGAACAGTCAAAGAAAATCATTTTAAAAATATTTCCGACTGTTTTTTGACGGAAAAACGCTTCACCGTCAGAAAAACCGTCCAAAAAGGAAGTACTTTTCCGCCTTATGAACAAGAGCAGCCGCCCAAGGCCGCTGCTCTTGTGTAACCGATAACTCCGGTTCAAAGTATGGATCAGAAGAACTTGAGGTCTGCCTTATCTTCAACGGCTTCAAGGATGTCACCACGCTTGACGACGTCCGTAATCTTTTCGAGTTCCTTGAACATTTCAATATCCTTATCATAAGCGATGAAGGCATTGGTCTTACGAACCGTGTCGTAAGCAGCCTGTGTACCATCACCCAGTTTGAAGCCTTCACCAGCACGCAGGTCGATAGCTTGGCAGGCGGCGAGGATTTCCGTTGCAATCACGCGGCGGACGTTGAAGCAGATTTCTCCCGCTTTGCGGGCTGCCGCAGCGCCCATGGAAACAAGATCTTCCTGATTTTCGCAGCTTGGGATGGAGTCGACCGATGCCGGATGGGCAAGAACCTTGTTTTCACTGACAAGGGCAGCGGCTGCATATTGGGTGATCATGAAGCCGGAGTTCAGGCCCGGATGAGCAACGAGGAAGGACGGGAACCCACTGAGGGAGTTGTTGATGGTCCGTTCCAAACGACGTTCCGAAACGTTGGCAATTTCCGAAAGACCAATACCAAGGAAGTCAAAAGGAAGGGCCATCGGTTCACCATGGAAGTTGCCTCCGGAGATGACTGCGCCATCAGGCAGGACAATGGGGTTATCCGTAGCGGAGTTGATTTCGATATCAACCTTTTCTTTGACAAAGCCCAGGGCATCCTTGCTGGCGCCGTGGATCTGCGGTACGCAGCGGAGGGAGTACGGATCCTGAACCTTCAGTTCCCCCTGATGGGTAACGTAGGTAGAGTTTTTCAGGAGGCTGCGGATGTTGTAGGCCGTATCAAGCTGGCCGCGATGAGGACGGATCGTATGGAGCCGTTCGTCAAAAGCATCAATGATGCCGCGGTTAGCTTCCATCGTAAGGGCAGCAGCGATATCACTCTGCTTGAGAAGGAGCATGCCATCCCAAAGGGCGAAGGTACCCATAGCCGTCAGGATCGGAGTCCCATTGATGAGGGCCAGACCTTCCTTGGCAACAAGGCGGATGGTCGGGATCCCAGCGCGATCCATGGCTTCCTTGCCGCTCATCAGTTTGCCCTGATATTCAGCATCACCCAATCCAAGCATCGGAAGGACCATATGAGCTAACGGAGCAAGGTCACCGGAAGCCCCGAGGGACCCTTTTTCGGGAATATAGGGATGAACACCCTTATTGATCATATCGACGAGAACATTCAAAGTTTCCAAACGGATACCGGAGTACCCTTTGACCAAAGCATTGGCGCGGATCAGCATGGCAGCGCGGGTCACTTCACGGGACAGGGGATTGCCATAACCGCAGGAATGAGTGCGGATGAGGTTTTCCTGGAGCTGGCTGCAGTCTTCCTTGGAAATGGAAACACGGCAAAGGGAACCGAACCCGGTTGTCACCCCGTAAACAACTCTTTCATTATCTACGATATCATCGATAAGGGCACGGGAAGCCTTGATGCGGTCAATAGCGTCAGGATCGACCTTGATCTTGGCGTCGTAGCGGCTGACAGCCACCAATTCTTCGAGGGAAAGGTCATTTCCGGTCAGGACTACTTCTTTAATGTTCTTTACATCTTTCAACAGCATTGTTCGTCATCCTCCTTACAAGATAAGCACATGGTTTATGGAATGTATGGATCCAGCATTACAAAAGAGAGAATTTCCAAAGGAATCGGCTGCCTCTTTGCAGGGAAGGGGCAGCCGGCCAGGTAAAGCCTTACCCGAGAATCATGGCGCCAATGACGCCGCCAATCAGCAGGGTAATATCGTAGAAGATAAAGGTAGGTACACAGGTGTCCCAAATATGGTTGTGCTGACCATCTGCATTCAGACCGGACGTCGGGCCCAAGGTAGAGTCAGAAGCCGGGGAGCCAGCATCACCCAAAGCGGCAGCAATACCGATGAGCAGGATGATGGAGCCAGTCGAGAAACCAAGTTTGTAGCCCATAGGAATGTAAATGGAGGCGACAACCGGGATGGTCCCGAAGGAAGTCCCAATCCCCATAGTGATGAGCAGCCCAACAAGGAGCATGACGATAGCACCGCTCAGCTTGGTGTTGATGACAGCCGTCGTCGCATTGACAAGGGATTCCACAGAGTGGGTTTCACGAAGGACCTGAGCATAGCCAGCAGCTACGAGCATAACGAAAGCGATGAAGCCCATCATGGCAACGCCGCCATCAACGTATTTGTCGATTTCTTTCCATTTGATGGCACCCGTAAGGATCATGACAAGAAGTCCACAGGAAGCACCAATCGGCAGGGATTCGAAATGAAGCTGGGCAACAAAGGCAACGATGGCAGCAGCAAGGGCCTTCCAGCAATCAGCCGACATCTTGACATCTTCTTCGGAAATTTCATTGGCACCAGCAATGGGCAGATCTTCATATTCACGGTCTCTCGTGCCATAGAGCATAACGGCCAAGACAAGACCCACAAGCATGGAAGCACCGCCGATCCACATAACGGAAGAAATATCTCCAATTCCTACATCCACTTTATTGGCAACCATCTGATCTTTGATGATGGTCATGAAAAGCAGACCAAACCCAACAGGCAGGGAAACATACGGAGCTTTCAGGCCGAAGGTCAGTGCACAGGCAACGGCACGGCGGTCCAGCTTCATTTTGTTCATAACGTGCAGCAGGGGCGGGATCAAGATAGGAATGAAAGCAATATGAACAGGAATCAAGTTCTGGGAGAAGCAGGCAAAGAAAGCAATGGTGAAGCAGAAAAGGATCTTCTTTGTGCCGACAGCCTTTGCAATCTTGCGGGCTGCAATATCAGCCAACCCGGAGCGGCCAATGGCAACGGCCAAGATTCCCAGCAGAATGTAGCTCAAAGCCGTTTCCGAGTTTCCCCCCATCCCAGCAATAAGGGTGCTGAATGTCTTGGGAAGATCCATGCCGCCCGTCAATCCAGCAATGACACCGGAAATCAGGATGGCCAGCAGTACGTTCATTTTCATCAAGCAGAGGGCAGACATGACAACAACAGATATGACAATTGGGTTGGTCAAAATATCCATGTAATCCTCAACTCCTTTTCATTTTGGTTTTTCCGTACCAATCAAATCATCGGGAAGCTGCCTGCTCAACTTCCTGTTAATTTACGTTTTCATTTTAGTCAGTGTCTGACAAAAAAACGTCAAAAAGATTTTTGTTGTCAGTTATTTTTCTTTTCTGCAAAAAGCCGATTTTTTTTGACGAAAGACAATGATATACCACGCTAAAGCACTTTTACCGTCACAAAAGGCTCACAGAGCCATTATTTCTTTATAACTGCATTCTGTATACAGTTTATCGTTTTAGATGATTTGCTTTTTCTCAAACGTAAAATTACGAATATAATAGGTATTACTTATATTTTTATTTATATCATATCGAATAATAAAGAGTTTATTTTATTTTCTATTTTCCCTCTTGATTTTCTTTAAATTTTATAAAGTCCATTTTTACTCCCTTATTTAGCATTTTTTCGTTCTGGATGCCCATACACGTCATAAGTAATGGTGCCCCTTTTTCCATATAGAAGGAATGTTTCATCAATCAATGAGTAAAAAGAACGTAAACTTTCTCCTTCTCCCTGCTTTTTATACCGCTCCCAGCATATCACACAAAAATAGGACCGCAAAGAAATGAACGCATCATTTCTTTGTGGTCCCGTATCAACAGTCGTCCTCTGTTTCAGTTCAGTTTCTTTCCCATCCCTTTTTCTGCCCAGTCGATGATCCTGCCTTCATGGATCATATCCCGCAGCCACTCGATATGGGGATAAAGGAACATATCATTTTCCATGACGGGTACTTTCTTGCCAATTTCCGCTAAAATCCCAGCAGACGCTTTTCCCCGCTTGATACCAGGTTGAACAAATGGCTGGGCCTCATAAACAGACAGGAGTTCAATGGCAAGGATATATTCAAGTTTTTCTGCTGCAATGAGCGCTTTTTTGGTTGCATTATACCCCATGGCCACGTAATCTTCTTGATTGCCGCAAGTCGGTGTATTGTCAATGCTTGCCGGGGTTGACAGGATGCGCATTTCGTTGAGAAGACCAGCCTGGGTATATTGAGGAATCATAAGACCGGAATTAAGGCCCGGATTTTTGATCAGGAACCATGGATGACCTGAAAGACTGCCATCAATCAGACGATTGTTTCGCCGCTCCGACATCTTTGCCAGCATGGTGGCTGCGATAACAGATGAATCCATGGCAAGCCCGACGTAGGAAGAATCCGGATTGCAGGCTGAAATAACGTCAGCGTCCTTCTTCCCTGGCCAGATAATTGGATTGTCGCAGCAGGAATTGATCTCCGTTTCGATGCTTACGAGCGCGTCGTTCAATGTCTTTTTTGCTGCTCCATGAAGCTGGGGAATACAGCGCAGCGAAAGGGCATCCTGAACCCGGCTTCCTGCCGCCTTTTTGATGACAGCAGAATCAGCAAGAAAATTTCTGACGTTTTCCGCTGTTTTTCCTTGATCTAGATGAGGGCGCACAGACATGACCCGCTCATCAAAAGCATTCATGACGCCCTCGAGGGCTTCTACACTCATGGCGCCAATAACATCAGCCGTTCTGGCCGCCTTAAGGAAATCATAAAGAGCGATGGCTGCCATTGCAGTCGGTGATGTCGTTCCCGAAACGAGCGCAAGCCCCTCCTTACTTGATAGTTCAAGAGGAGAAAGGCCGACTTTCTTAAGCGCCTCCGCACCAGATAAAAGCTCCCCGCCTGACCACGCCTTCCCTCGCCCCGTAAGGACAAGGGCCATATGGGCCTCAGGGCTTAAATAGCCGACACTTCCCTCCCCCGGGGCCCAGGGGATCACTCCGAGATTGAGGCACTGCCGGATCTGCTCCAATACGCACAGGCGCACACCGCTATAGCCCTGTCCCAAGTTCTGGAGCATCATAAGCAGCGTGCCCCGTACCACTTCTTCTGAAAGGGGCGCCCCCACAGATGTCGAATGGGAAAGGATGATATTGGTCTGGAGCTGGGCCGTTTCCTTCTTATCGATGGCTTTGGTGCAAAGGGCACCAAAACCGGTTGTCACCCCGTACATGACTTTTTCTTCATCCACCCATTTTTCCACCAAAGCCCGGGACGCATTGACCCGGTTTCGATAAGTTGCCGAAAATTCCACCTTGGCGTGACGGCGAACAATGTCTATAAATTGATTGAGGCAGAGGTGTTTGCCCAGACAAATCGCTCCCATACGATCACTTTCCTTCCCTTTCTACTTGGTCAACACTGTCTACAATATCCTTTTTCGTCTGATTGTCGAAGAAGAAGACCTTGACAGCAGCCAGTACCTGAAGAATAAAGATGGCTAGAACCACAAATCCCCCACAGGCTGCAAGGAACTTGACCCCGTCAACTCCTTGGGCACCGCCGCCAAAAGCAACCATGATGCAGGCAATGGCGCCGATGGAAACGCCCCAGACCACCTTCTGCCAAAGAGCCGGTTCCTCATCGTGACGGGCACCAGCCGTGCAAAGTGCGGCAATCGTCGTGGACATCGTATCGGCCGTCGTAGAGAAGGCAGCGATGAGTGTGACAATGATAACAGGAACCAGGAGCGATCCCAAAGGAATTGCCTGAAGGAAGGTCCAGATCCCAGCCACGGCGCCGCCGGTCTTAATGGCCCCTACGATGTCAACACGGCCGGAAAGCTGCCAATCAAGAGCGGTGCCGCCCCAAACGGCAAACCAAACAAGGCCAAAGACGGCCGGCAAGATCCAGTTGATGAGCAAAAATTGCTTAACGGTGCGGCCATAGGCGATCATGGCAAAGAAAATCCCCATGAGCGGTGCATAGGCAATCCAAATGGCCCAGTCATACATGGTCCACCAGGTCACAAGCGCCTTGCCGCCTGCAATATAGGGATCAAGCCCCCATGTCCAAAAACGGTCAAGCCAGTAGCCCACACCTACATTGGCTAGGTTCAAGATATAAACCGTCGGGCCAATGATAATAAGCAGGAAAAGCAGCAAATAAAAAATCTTTGTCGTCAGGTTGGCCAGCCACTTGATTCCCCGATCAATGCCAAGAACCGAAGCAATTGTGAACGTCGCCGTAATAATAGCCGTCAGGATGATCCAGACAGAAGGACCCTGACTGATACCATAAGCGGCGGTAAGGCCAGATCCAACAAGGGCAAGGCCCGCGCCTAAGGAAGCCGCAAGACCAAGACCAATGGCTAGGACGGAAAGAGTATCGACAACGGACTTAAAGACGCCTTTTGTCACCTTTTCCCCGAATAAAGGTGTTAGGGAAGCAGAGACCGAAAGTTCTTCATGCCGATTGTAATACATGTAGGCAATGATCACACCGCTCAAGGCATACATGGCATAGGGAATGAAGGTCCAGTTATAGAAGCAGCGGGCCATGGAAAAAAAGACAGCTTCTTGGGAATAGGGCTCAATCCCCGAGCCTTCCAGTTCACCATAGATATTTCCCAAATAAATGATAGGTTCATTGACACCATAGGTAATGAGGCCAGTTGCAATTCCACCGGTAAGCGTCATGGCAAACCAAGCGCCAAAGGAAAATTTTGCCTTGGCATGGGGCCCGCCGAAGCGAATCTTGCCCAGGGGAGAAAATGCCAAGATTGTAATGAGGAGCAACGTCCCTAAAGCGACCCATTGATAGAGCCATCCAAACGTTTCCAATGACCAGCCAAAAATAGCGGACGTAACTTTTGTCAGCCATGCATTATTGACAACACCTAAGATGGCGGCGCCGCCAATCACAAGGAAGCAGGGAATGAACACATCCCAGCGTACAGCTCTTTCCTTCTTTCCATCCATGATCTTTCAACCTCCAAGGGCACATACAAGGTTTTACCAAGAAAGCGGACGGGATGCCCCATGACCCTCCCTCTTCTTTTGGCTAAGTCAGCCATTTCTTTACTAAAGTATATTGCAAAAGCCATGCCAACTAAAAAAAGAGTTCAGGGGTCTGCCAAGCCAATAGGTTCTGTTACTTATCTTGCAGATCTTGTACAAAAAGCGCTTGGCATGAATTCATTTTCCCATCATTCCAAGCGCTTCCTACTTTTTTCTTAGAAGAATTTTTTGCAGCAAGATTTTCTGGCGCCAATATTTCTATTTATCTAATAGCCTATCCCCGCTTTCCGTTTCCTGGAACTTCTTCATATGATACTGGAAATTTTGCCGCGTAAGACCTAGGGCCTCCGCTGCTTTTGTTACGTTTTTCCCGCAGGATAGATAGGTATTCCACAAAAGGTTCCGTTCAAAATCGTCCATTTGCTCGGCAAAGGTCCTTCCCACTGCTGCAGGAACCGGATCCATCTCTTCCCGTCCGGTTTCCTTTCGTTCCAAAGGAGCGGAATGACGCAGAAAATAAGAGGGAAAATCACGTTCATCGAGTATGCCATTTTGGGATACACTGATGGCATAGCTCAAGATATGAAAGAGTTCCCGCACGTTGCCTGGCCAATCATGTTCCAAAAGACGGCGCCAAAACTTGGACGTTAGTTCATGGATGGGCTGAGCCGTCAGATGTGGATGGTGGTCGATAAAATATTGGACGAGCTCCGGCAGATCTTCCATCCGTCTGCGGAGAGGCGGAATTTCAAGGATAAGGGAAGATAAACGATAAAAAAGATCCTGACGCATCTTCCCCTCTTGACTTAAGCGATACACATCCTCATTGGATGAGGAAAGGATCCGGACATCAATGGGAATAGAACGGGTACTTCCTATCCGCTGCAGCGTCTTTTCCTGCAGGACGCGGAGCAATTTTGCCTGCATGAGAGGACTCATGGAGTTCACTTCGTCGAGAAACAAGGTTCCGTGATTTGCCGCTTCGATGAGACCAATCTTATCCGTGGCGCCTGTAAAAGCACCCTTGACCGTACCAAAGAGCATACTGTCAATGAGGGTTTCCGGAAAAGCCGCACAGTTCACGGCGATAAATTTTTCCTTCTTCCGGGAGCTATATTGATGGATGCTCTGGGCAAGGATTTCCTTTCCCGTCCCCGTTTCCCCTTCAATGAGGATGTTCATGTCCCGAAGCGCCATTTTCTGGGCAAGGCGAAGGGTTTCCCGAAGAACGCTTGAAGACCCGATAAAATCGTCAAAGGTGTAGTGGGCATCACTTTTGACGGTAAAATCTTCTGTCAGATGCCGCATCAGGATGGCTTCCACTTCATGAAGAACCTGTAGCTGAGTCTTGACAGACTTCATGTCCCGCTCCACGGAAAAGGCCCCAATCAGACTGCCCTTTTCGTCAAAGACAGGTTCTGCTTCTACAACGGTCATGAGCTCCTTTCCAGTCGTTGACTTGTAGGAGTCGTAGCGGTGATGGACGGGATTTTCGCTTTTAAGAGCTGTAAAGACAGAACTGTAATCCGGATCCAAGGAAAAAACATCAAGGAGAGCCTGTCCTTCCACACTGTCTTCAAGGGGAATTCCCAGGAAGCGGCGGCTCGTTTGATTGAAAAAGGAGATGCCGCCGCTTTTGGTGTAGAGCTGGATAATATCCGGTGAGGCATCGAGAGCAGCAGCCATGAGCTTTTTTTGAATGTCTTCCTTCTTTATAAGGAAACAAGTTCCCTGGGGGATACCAAAGGAAGTATAGCCATACGTTTCTCCTTCATAGGAAAGGGTCATATCCTTTGCATTCCAAATAAAGCCTGGCAGGCTCCCCACTTTCTGACCTACATAAAAGGCCGCGTCCCGCTGTCCAGTCCAGGCCATGCCAAAAAATACCTGAAAAATAACACCGTCACCGCCAAGAAAAATGGCCAGGTCAAAGATTGATGTCATAGGCTCACCTCTTTTTGCATTGTTTTTTTCATTGTAACGGGATCTCCAATTAAGCACAATAAAAGAAAGGCGGAGAACCCGTTTTTCCATACAAAAAGAACTGCCGCAACCACTGCGGCAGTTCTTTTATTTTTAGAGATTGACTTTGCCAAGAAGGGCCTGTTCCTTCCCATCGACTTCTTTCTCGATGGCGGCCATTTTACCATTAAGGTCATCTACAAAAGTCTGGTCCTTAATGCTTCCCAAATTAATCTTGACATTAAGGAAGGCACCGCGGACAGCGGCCCGAGTGTTCATCGCAGCCACGGCACCGTCCGTGACAGCATTGGTGTTACCGCGCGTAATGACCACATCAGCCAGGGCAAAGAGTTCATTCGCCGTTTCACCAACTTTAAAAGGAACCAGAGCAGCGCCCTTAGTGGCTTCTTGGATGGCTTTGCTGCGAACAGCCTTTTCCTCGTCCGACCCTTTAGGCATCCTGAAGGCTGCCATGATCTTATTGAAGGCATTGCTGTCTTCGTCAATGAGGGCCAGGAATTGATTCTTGAGGGAAGCTGCTTTTTCAGCCACTTCCTTCATTTCCTTTTCCACAGCTGCATATTTTTCCTTGCCAAGGGTCAGATGAGCGACCATTTCGATGAGGGCTGCAGCAGAAGCCGCATTCAGGGCAGCAATGCTGCCGCCGCCCGGTGCGGGAGAAGAAGAACTCGTTTCCTGGACGAATCCCTCCACCGTCATTTTCTTTAATTCCATATCTTGATTCCTCGTTTCCTACTGTTATGTTAGAAGAGACCCGAAATCTTGCCTGATGCATCGATGTCCATATTGAGAGCAGCCGGCTTCTTCGGCAGGCCTGGCATGACCATGATATTGCTTGTCTGGCAGACAATGAAGCCAGCCCCATTGGAAACACGGACATCCTGGACAGTGATCCGGAACCCCTTGGGTGCCCCCAGAAGGGCCGGGTTGTCACTGAGGGAGTACTGGGTCTTGGCCACGCAGATAGGCAGTTTATCAAGGCCCCAATCTTCGAGCAGTTTGATCTGTTTCTTGGCGTTAGGCGTAAAATCAACCCCATCACCGCCATAGACCTTTGTCACAATCGCTTCAAGTTTATGCGGAATCGTATCGTTTACATCGTAGAGTTCAACCGGTTTGGACGTATCATGTTCGAGCAGATCAACCAGCTTGTTTGCCATGTCGATACCGCCTTCGCCACCTTTTTCCCAGCACTCGTTGAGGCTGACATCCACACCGTAGCTTTCGCATTTCTTAAGGAGCATATCGATTTCGGCCGGTGTATCCGTAGCGAATTTATTGATGGCAACCAGGACCGGCAGTCCAAAGCCGCGCATATTCTCGACCTGTTTGGCAAGGTTCGTAAACCCATCGCTGACAGCCTGGACGTTTTCCTGGGACAGTTCCGTTTTCTTGACGCCGCCATGCATCTTGAGGGCACGGATTGTAGCAACAACGACAACCGCGTCAGGATACATATTGCCATAATGGCATTTGATGTCAAGGAATTTTTCAGCGCCAAGATCAGCACCGAAACCAGCTTCCGTAACGGTAATATCACCCAGTTTAAGAGCCATCTTGGTAGCAAGAAGAGAGTTGCATCCGTGGGCAATGTTCGCAAATGGACCGCCATGGATGATAGCCGGCGTATGTTCCAGCGTCTGGACGAGGTTCGGTTTGATGGCGTCCTTCATGAGCATGGCCATAGCCCCTTCGCAGCCCAATTGATGAACGTAGACCGGGTTCCCATCAAGGTCCGGGCCAATGACAATACGGCCAAAGCGTTCCTTCAGGTCTTCAATATCATAGGCCAGGCAAAGGATAGCCATGATTTCGGAAGCAACAGTGATCATGAACCCGTCTTCGCGCACAAAACCGCAGGGTTTGCCGCCTAGACCGACAACAACGTGACGGAGGGCTCGGTCGTTCATATCCATGACGCGGCGCCAAGAAATCTGACGGGCATCGATCCGCAGTTCGTTGCCTTGATGGATATGGTTGTCAATCATGGCAGACAACAAATTATTGGCAGCCGTAATAGCGTGCATATCCCCCGTAAAATGCAGATTGATATCGTCCATAGGAACAACCTGCGCATAGCCGCCGCCAGCAGCACCGCCCTTAATTCCAAACACAGGGCCTAAGGAAGGCTCGCGGAGTGCTACGATGGCTTTTTTGCCAATCTTGTTAAGGGCTTGGACAAGGCCAATGCTCGTTGTGGATTTACCTTCCCCAGCAGGGGTGGGCGTGATGGCCGTTACCAGGACCAATTTCCCATTGGGTTTCTTTTCCAAGCGTTTCAGTACATCAAGGGAAATCTTTGCTTTATAGTGACCATATTGTTCCAGTTCTTCGGGATGGATGTCCAGTTTTTCAGCAATCTTACTGATTGGCTCCATAACATTTTTTTGTGCAATCTCGATATCGCTAAACACGATAGTTCCCCCTTCCTAGATACGGGCCGCTTATTCTTCTGCATCAAGCAGACGTTTTTCAAGGATTTCGTCCATATCGAAGTTTTCGATTTGGAGATAGTACTCAGCTGCCATAAGCAGGCTCTTCATAGGAACCGTCCCAATGACTTCAGAACCAGCTACGGCAACGCCATAACGGCGGGCTTCCATCTTGACCATTTCAAAGGCGCGGTAAACAGCGGTCTTTTCATAGTTGACAAGGTTCATGGAAACCTGGGTCATGTTGCGGTCTTCCAGCTTCAGGCCAATGGCCTTGACATAGTGAAGACCGCCGCCGATATTGCGGACTTTCTTAGCAATGGCTTGAGCGATTTCAACATCCGGCGTATGCAGGTTGACGTTGAAAGCAATGAGGGGAACGCGGGCGCCAACGGCGGAGCAACCGCTTACAGCGTTCATTTCGCTGGGGCCATAATCCGGTTTCCATTCCGGTTCCTTGATCTTATCAAAGAAGCCTTCGTACTGGCCTTTGCGGATCGTAGCCAAGTTGCGCCGACCTTCACTCGTAGCGGCATCTTCATAAAGATAGACAGGAATGCCCATTTCACCATAAGCCTTACCGACCTTGTTGGCGATTTCGACACATTCATCCATGGTTACGCCCATAACCGGTGTAAAGGGAACAACATCAACGGCACCAAAACGAGGATGAGCCCCATGATGTTCACGCATATCAATCAAACCAATGGCTACCTTTGCCATATTGATGGCAGCTTCCGTTACCGCTTCAGGAGACCCGATGATGGTAACAACGGAACGATTGTGGTCAGGGTCGCTGGAATAATCCAGGATCTTCAGCCCGGAAATCTTGCGGGCTTCATCAACAATCTTTTCTACCTTTGCTTTGTCACGGCCTTCACTGAAATTCGGAACAAATTCAACCAACTTTTTAGCCATTTGAGCACCTCCATAAGATTTTACCTGTTATGTCCGTTCCCCAAAGGGACGGCTTTTTTCTGAACGACTTCATTCTATGATGGGACCGACAAAGAAACGTCTGAAAAATAAAAAAAGCGAAAAAAACTTCTTTTGACTAAAATTTGACGGTTCCACAATAGCATGGAAGCGACAGCACAGCAGGGCTGTTCCTGCTTTTCAATGGTTACCATAAAGAAACGAGGTGTCCCGATGACAGTATCAGTAATTTCCAGAAAAGACGCCGTTTCGACGACCTGGTCGGGCGGAACGACAACTGAATTCTACCTATTTCCCCGTGATGGCTCCTACAAGGAACGTCGCTTTGACCTTCGCATCAGTTCCGCGACGGTAGACCTTGAAGCATCCGATTTCACCCTTCTGCCGGATTACCAACGCATCATTACGCCCCTTGAAGGAGGCTTTACCCTCACCTACAAAGAAACAGGGGAAAAGGTGACCCTTGCCCCCCTGGAAGAAGACTTTTTTGATGGAGCCTACCATACCCATTCCATCGGAAAAGCCATTGATTTCAATGTCATGTATAAAAAAGGCATGCATGCCGCCTATAGCGTCATCAATGCGTCAAAAAAATTTGGTCTTGCCGATTTCCGCTTTCTTTACGTTCCCTTTATAGACGCAAAGGACCTCACGGGAAGTACCCTGAATGAACACTCCTTGACGCGGGACACGCTCTATGTCAGCGATGACAGGTCAGATGCCTTCGTCCTCGCCCTCAAAAAGCCGGTTTCTCTCATTTATGTTTCGGTTCGCAAAGCCTAAAGGAGCGTCAATGAGTCCCTTCACACTTTTCCGTTCCGCGGTCTGCGCAGGCTTTGCCATCGGCCTTGGCGGGGCGGTATACTTACAGCAGACCAGTAAGGCCTTGGGCGCCCTGCTCTTTACGATTGGTCTATTTGCGGTCTGTGAATGCCGGTTCCATCTTTTTACAGGCAAGGTCTGCTATGCCCGGGAACGGTCTTGGCGCAGCTATTGGGAGTACCCAGTCATCTTAGGGGGCAATTTTATTGGTGCCGGCCTGATGGCCCTCCTGCTGTCAGGTACGCGGCTTTTCAGTTTTACACAAAAAGCCGCAGCCGTCCTGATTGCCGTCAAGAATGCGGACAGTCTTGGTTCCCTTTTCATTCTGGGGTTCTTGTGCAACATCTTTGTTTTCCTTGCAGTTGAAGGCTATCGTTCCTTTCCACACGCCATTGGAAAATACGCCGCCATCTTTTTGGGGATTGCCGTCTTCATCCTAAGCGGCTATGAACACAGCATTGCCGACATGTTCTACTACTTTACAGCAGGCGCTATGGACCTAGCCGCTTTGGGACGAATCCTTGTCATTGCCCTGGGCAATACCTGCGGCGGTCTCATTTCCCATGAAGCCGTCCAATTTGCCCGCAGAGCACAAAAATAAAAATCCTGGAATAAAAAAACGGTGCTTACGGCACCGTTTTTTCATTCCAGCCCTTTCTGGTCTTTCATATAATTGACAAAATCCTCAAATTCCAGGGTCTTGTGGTTGAGCAGCTCGTCAATCCGCATCCGAAGAATGGGCTGCGTTGTCAGTTCCCGCGCCCTGACAAGCGCCATTTGCAATTTCCCGTTCCACTTCTTATCGGGCCAAGCCTCAAGGACCTCCACAGCCACGCTGCGGGCTCCTTCGTGGAGGGAGCTCAAGCACTCGGCAATAATGTCCCCGCCCCAAGGGGGAACACTCATAAGCCCTCGCAGAAGAGGAATGACAAGCCGTTCATCCTGAAGATATGCATCCAGATGAAGCATAGCAAAAACCGTGACCTTTTCAAGACGTGCCTTGCTGCCCGACTGGAGCAAATAGGGATAAAGGAGGGTTCGCATGGGATCTTTCTTAAGCAGGTTCCATACCTGGGTATGGATGTCTATGCCCAGGATATCTGCCAGCTGCAGAGGCAGGATATTGACGGATCCATCTTTTGAGAGGATTTCCTTGGGAAGGATCTTCTTCCAGTCCCGTCCCATAACAACACCGTCCAAGGTCCCCACATAAAGATGGCACTGATTCATGCTGAGATAATCCCAATTTTCATGATCGATCATTTCCTGCAGTTCTTCCCGAAGGCTCATGAGACCTGCCACTTGTTCGAGGGTCGTCTGATGCTGCCTAGCGTGTTCAAGAAGCCGTTCCAGAACGTGGCTATAGGAAAGAGGCGGCAGTTCGAGGACCTTATCCACCCCGCCTTCCACTGGCTGTGCTTCAAAATTGACTAAAAAATCGAGATAATCAACCATGGTGTGAAGCACGGCATCAAAGGTTTCATCATCCATCCGTTCTTTTTCAAGCATTTCGAGAAAATTGCTTTTCTCGATGACAAGAAGAGCCACTGCAGGATAATCAACCGTGAGATCACAGCCATGGAGGAGAAGCCAATGTTTTTCTTCCGGCGTAATAAAATCATAGGTCGACATAGCACAGACCCGACCCCAGCCCCGCGTATGGGTCAAGATCTCCCACAGGTCCTCATTTTCAAGGAGATGCCCCAGTTCCAGGGCATAGACCACAAAGCTTGTCAGTTCCTCACAGCGGGCAAGAAGCATGAGATCCTTGTGGAGGCGTTCCACTTCGTTCAGGTTCTCCTCGTTCAAGAGATGAAGACCGGTCACGGTAATGGCAAGTTTCAGGACCTCCGGGGCAAAGGCATGATAGAGCCAGCGAT
This sequence comes from Acidaminococcus intestini DSM 21505, assembly GCF_000425045.1. Lineage (GTDB taxonomy): Bacteria > Bacillota > Negativicutes > Acidaminococcales > Acidaminococcaceae > Acidaminococcus > Acidaminococcus intestini. The sequence goes on from NZ_AULA01000016.1 coordinate 28,338, forward strand.
GGCAAAGGTTCCAAAGGGCGTCAGGGATTTCCTGCGTGGACAACAGGTCGACAAGGTAATCATTATAGATAATAAATGGAACGCTCGAGATGGAAGCATAGAGCTCCTTTTCAGCCTTGGAGTCGGGATTTTTCGCATACGCCGCAAGGGCTCCGGCGATAACAGAGCCCACCTCTTCCTGAGGTCGGTCGGGCATGCTGGCCATGTAAGAGTCGCTTGTTCCCGGTTCCCGAAACAGGACCGCATACGTGTCGACAAAATTTTGATCTTCAATGAGGTCGGGATCAAAATACCCTTCCTGATCAAGGTGATCTTTTATGATTTGGTAGAGACTGCTCTCTTCCTTCCAAAATTCCATAGTGTTCCCTTCTTTTAATCGGAGGATTCCCTCGGCTTTCCGTAGGGTAGTTCGCTTATTATATCACACTTGTCCCCGTTTGTCAGAAGGCGTCGTTTCAGAAAAAAAGCCCCGTCCCTTGCAGGGCAGGGCCAGCTTATTTTTTCACGCCCCTTCTTGGGGGCTGTTGGGAACTTGTTCGGCTGCAGCAGAGGCTGGGTCCGTTCCTTTCAGGATGGCCATGAATTCATCGCCCGTAATGGTTTCCTTCTTCAAAAGATACTGGGCAAGTTCATCCAGCTTCTGTCTATGGGTCTCAAGGATAGTCCGGGCCTTCTGGTGGGCCTCCTTGACAACTGAAAAGACAGCTTCATCAATGCGGGCGGCCGTTTCCGGCGCGCAGGCAAGGGAGGTATCACCACTCAGGTAGGCATTATTCACGGTTTCAAGGGCGACCATATCAAAGTCGCTGGTCATGCCAAACCGGGTAATCATGGCCCGAGCAAGTTTTGTTGCCTGTTCAATATCATTGGACGCACCGCTCGTGACCTTGTTGAAGACAACTTCTTCAGCAGATCGTCCCCCTGTCAAGGTAACAATCTTGTTGAAGAGTTCCTCTTTCGTCATAAGGACCTTTTCCTCTGTGTCAACCTGCATAGTATACCCCAAGGCACCGCTCGTCCGGGGAATAATGGTGATCTTATGGACCGGTGCCGATGCGGTCTGACTTGCAGCCACAAGGGCATGGCCAATTTCATGATAGGCAATGAGCTGCTTTTCCTTCTCTGAAATCACGGCACCCTTTCTCTGGGCCCCGGCAATGACCACTTCCACAGATTCTTCAAGATCCTCTTGGATGACTTCCGTACGGCCCATACGAACGGCGCGAAGGGCAGCTTCGTTGACGATATTGGCAAGTTCCGCACCGGAAGCACCGCTTGTAGCAAGGGCAACCGTATGATAATCCACATTAGGGGAAATCCGCACATCATGGGAATGAACCTTCAAAATGGCTTCCCTTCCCTTAAGGTCCGGCAGTTCCACGGGCACACGGCGGTCAAAACGGCCCGGCCGCAGGAGGGCCTTATCAAGGACTTCCGGACGGTTGGTCGCGGCAAGGATAATGACGCCCTTGCTGCCGTCAAAACCGTCCATTTCAGAAAGGAGCTGGTTCAGGGTCTGTTCCCGTTCGTCGTTGCTGCCAAAGGCGCCATTATCACGCTTTTTGCCAATGGCATCGATTTCATCGATAAAGACAATGCACGGAGCCTTTTCCTGAGCTTGTTTAAAGAGGTCGCGGACACGAGCTGCCCCCATACCAACGAACATCTCAATGAATTCTGAACCGGAAATAGAGAAGAAGGGAACCTTGGCCTCGCCGGCAACAGCCTTGGCAAGAAGAGTCTTACCCGTACCGGGAGGGCCTACAAGAAGCACGCCCTTCGGCATGGTTGCCCCAATGGCCTGGTAGCGGGATGGGTCATGCAGGAAGGACACGATTTCCTGAAGGGCTTCCTTCGCCTCGTCTTGACCCGCTACATCCTTGAACGTCTTTCCCGTCTGGGCTTCAATATAGACCTTGGCATTGCTCTTACCAAAGCTCATCATATTGCCGCCGCCCAGTTTAGGGCCCAAAAACCGCATGATCAGCTGACCAATGACCATAAAGAGCAGGAAGGGGAAAATCCAGTTGTTGAAAAATTTGGTCAACGGCGAATCCTCCCGAGGGATAACCTGGGAAAACTCCACATTAGCCTTGACCAAACGATTGACAAGTTCTGGATCCTCAACGCGGCCCGTGACAAAGATTTCATCTTTACCATCCTTGTTGCACAGAAGGGCGATGCGGTTCTGATTGATTTCTACTTTGGAAGCCTTGCCTTCATCAACCATCTTCAGGAAGTTGGTATAAGTAACTTCCTGGACGCGAGGTTTAAAGAACATGGGCGTAATGATCGTATTGATGACGAGAATGATGAGGATGGCCGCAAGGTAATAATAAAAGACACGTTTGGAATGATCTTGATGAGGAGAATCATTCATAGTGATCACCTTCTTATTCTAAAAAAATAATATCATGGATTAAGACGTATTATATCATATGAATCCGCACTTGTATACCCCATAAGGGTACTTTGCAGTTCACCGCGTAAGTATGACTCCTGGAAGGCAAGCAGCAAGACATTTTTCTGCGGGTCCACAAAGGGGCAAGGTCCCGAGGGTCCCTTCATCGACCCACACATAAGAGGGATCGGGCAAGCTGCAGGGAATCGTTCCTAAGTAGACCGTCATCTGCCAAATTTGATGGGTAAAGACATGACGATGGGTCCAGATGATCTTTCCTTCAACTGTTCCAAGCATCCGTTCCGCTTCCTTTCGGCTTTCCTTTTCCGTCTTGCCGAGGAAGGTCGGAAGCTCCCATAAGGAAGCAAGGAGACCTGTTTCCGGTCTTTTATGAAGAAGCAGGGCTCCTTGCTTACGGATGAAAAGACTTGTCACTTCATAAATGGTCGGTGCCTTTTTCTTTTTGCGGACTGGCAGCTCGCTGGTCCGATTTTCCAGGAATGCGGTACAGAAATCTTTAAGAGGACAAGATCCGCAGCGCGGGACGTGGGGAATACAAATCGTGGCACCAAGGTCCATCAATGCTTCATTGAAGTCTCCCGGCCGGTCTTGAGGAATGACGGTTTGAGCGATTCGTCCTATGATTCGTTTGCCCTTAAGGGAAAGGATATCATCCGAGATCCCAAAAAGACGGGCCATTACCCGCAACAGGTTGCCATCCACGGCGGGGACAGCGTGTCCAAAGGCCATGGATAAAATGGCACCTGCCGTATAGTCACCGATGCCGGGCAGGGCACGCACCGCCTCCAGCGTATCGGGAAAAATTCCATGATATTGGAGGACGATTTCCCTTGCCGCTTTATGGAGGTTTCTAGCCCTAGAATAATAGCCCAGGCCCTGCCATAATTTGAGGACCTCCTCTTCAGACGCCTGCGCCAAAGCGCTTACGGTAGGAAAAGCGGCCATCCAGCGAACATAATAATCCTTTACGGTTTCCGTCCGCGTCTGTTGGAGCATGATTTCCGAGACCCACACATGGTAGGGATCACGAGGATGATTGGCTCGCCAAGGAAGGTCTCGTTTGGTCTCATCGAACCAATGCAAAAGGGCGGGAACCCACTCATTTTCGACTGTCAAGATGAACCTCCCGGAAAACGGCATCAAGGACCGTGCTGCCATCTTCAGCAAAAGCAATGGTGCCCCGAACCTGTTTATTCTGAAGAATCAAGGGAATCCACGTTTTATCCGCTTCCCACATGTCCTCATAAGGCAGGTCTTCCAAGGAAAACCAGCGAGGTTCCATTTCGTCGCTGGCTTCAATAGTACCGGTAAATTTCTTGAGTACATAGACCATGCCCCCATGGGACCAATTCCCATCAGACGGCTGATCAAAATATAGGTCTGCCACGAGGATCAGGTCCTTTTCCTCGGCAAAAAGACCGCATTCCTCAAATAGTTCCCGCAGGGCACATTCCCGCATGGATTCGCCGATTTCCATCTTGCCGCCAAAGCCGTTCCATTTACCATAGCCCATACCCCGTTTCTTGCGGCCCAAGAGGATCCTGCCCTGTCCATCCAGGGGGAAAACCAAGGAAGTATCACGCATATTTGCTGCCCCCTTCACCTTTGAATAATTATCGAATGGAATGATTTTTCGCTTTCTTCTATCATACCACAGTTTAGGTGCCTTTGCCGGTTCCGCCTTCATTTTACGTAAAATTTTTCCCAGTATAAAACCTCATTACCTTATTATTTTTAGGTTTTTTATTTTTGTACTATTCATATTATTAAGTTTTTGGTAAAATAAGGTTGGAACTGATACAAAACTTACGGAAAGGAGGTTCTTGAGACAGAGGGGAATTGTCTCATCACTTGGAACAACGTGCCTATCATGCTCATATCATCATCCAGATTCACATTTCAGAACAAGGAAATCCTCTTATGGACCCTTGTTCCACATGTACCCAAGGAGAGAAAAAATGTCTGAAAAAGAAAAAATGAACACACAGAACAAGAAAGAGATCAGCGGCTTTTTAAAAGGAGTTGAAATCATCGGCAATAAATTGCCCCATCCTGCCATGCTCTTTCTGCTTTTAGCGGTCATCGTCGTCATCATATCCCATTTTGTTGCTGCCCAAGGCGTCTCCGTCACCTATTTTGACGCCCGTGCCAAGGCCGAAGTCACCAAAAAAGCCGTGTCCCTGCTCACCCCGGATGGCCTGCGCTACATGTTCAACTCTGCAACCAAGAACTTTACCGGATTTGCCCCTTTGGGAACAGTCCTTGTAGCCATGCTCGGTGTCGGTGTTGCTGAATGGACGGGACTCTTCAATACATCCCTGAAAAAGCTTCTCATGAACGCTAACCCGAAGTTCCTCACCCCCATTGTGCTTTTTGCCGGGATCATGTCCAACATTGCCTCTGATGCAGGTTATATCATCGTTATTCCCATTGGCGCCTTGATCTTTGCCATGGCCGGACGGCATCCGCTGGCAGGGATGGCAGCCGCTTTTGCCGGCGTATCGGGCGGCTTTTCTGCAAACCTTCTCATCGGCACGACGGATCCCCTCCTGACCGGCATTACCAACCAAGCCCTCAAGGCAGCGGGAATTGATATGACCCTTGACCCAACCTGCAACTGGTACTTTCTGGCTGCTTCGACTTTCGTCCTGACCCTTATAGGAACCATCGTGACGGATAAGATTGTCGAACCGAACCTGGGCACCTACACCGGTAAATACAGACCGGACAACGCCCCTGTCACAGACCTTGAAAACAAAGCTCTCCGCAATGCCACCATCGCTCTTATCATTTACGTCCTGATTATGGGACTCCTGATGTTCCCAGCCAATGCCCTTTTCCGCAGTCCTGAACCAGATGGGGTCCTGACCCTCAAAGCCTTCCTTCATGACGGACTCATTCCAGCCATCCTGCTTCTCTTCCTCATCCCGGGCGCTGCCTACGGCTGGACGACGGGCAAACTCCGCACCTCACATGACCTTGTTGCCGCTATGACGGAAGCCATGAAATCCATGGGCGGATACATGGTTCTTGCTTTCTTCGCCTCCCAGTTCATTGCCTACTTCGGGAAAACCAACCTGGGCCTCATTGTTTCCTTCAAAGGTGCCGATGCGCTTGAAGCAGCAGGCCTTACAGGGCTCCCACTCATTATTCTCTTCATTTTCCTGTCCGCCTTCCTTAACCTCTTTATGGGGTCTGCATCGGCAAAATGGGCCATCATGGCCCCCATCTTCGTTCCCATGATGTATCGGCTCGGTCTTTCCCCTGCCCTGACACAGGTTGCCTACCGCATTGGGGACTCTTCCACCAATATCATTACTCCCCTCATGTCCTATTTTGCCATGATTGTCGTCTTCATGAATAAATATGAAGAAGATGCCGGACTTGGGACCCTCACTTCCATGATGCTGCCTTATTCCATGAGCTTTCTCTGCTTCTGGACCATCATGATGGCTCTTTGGATGATGGCAGGCCTGCCAGTTGGGCCGGGGGCCGGTCTGTTCCTCTAAGCACGGTTTATTCCCTGATCCTGTCTCATCTTGTTTCAAAACCATCGAATACCCGATAGGGTCCCTGCCTCTGCTGGGAGAAAAGGGACGAAAGAAACGCAAAAAACCGCTGTGGCTTATGCTGCAGCGGTTTTTCGTATTTTTCCAAAAGACAATCAGCGCGTCTTCTAAACAGCCAAAGAAAAACAGATGCATGGATATTCCCCCAGCCTTTACCCTCACTTTGTTTTATCGGCGCTGTATATTCCTTGTCGCCAGTTGATCCACCGTCCCCATTTAATGGGCAAAGGGGCAGACCGAAGGCCATCACATTCCATTTTCAAGGCATAATCAACAGGAAATCAAGAACAAGGGGCCGGACAGGGCCCCTTCATCTAGGACCTATGAGAACAAAAGGCGAAAACAAGGGCCTTTTCTCAGACCCATACAGATTACGACCGTCTTTTCTCAAAGAAGGCTGTCAATGAGCGCTTTAACAAAAGCATAACGCGGCATGATGCTGCTGATCTTTCCATATTCATCCACGGAATGCGCCTTGCCGCCAATGGGTCCCAATCCGTCGATCGTGGAAATTCCAAGGGCAGCGGTAAGGTTGCCGTCACTGCCTCCGCCGGATTTGGTCCAACCAAAAGAGAGGCCTACCTTTTTTGCGGCTTCTTCCGCTTTCCGGCAGAGGGCCTCTGTTTTTTCCGAAGGGTTCATGGGCGGTCGTTTCATTCCCCCCTCGACCATAACTTTGACGCGGTCATCAAAAGGCGTCTTGGCCCAGGCACGAAGCGCTTCATCGATGCGATGCCCTTCTGCCTCATCCTTGACGCGTGCGTCAATGACGCATTCGCAGTGGTCCGCGACCACGTTAGCAGCGGTTCCTCCCATAATGGTGCCAATATTGACGGTTGTTCCTTTTTGGGGATTGGCAAGGCCAACAATCTGCTGGCCCCAGCGCATACATTCATGAACAGCGCTGGCCCCTTGATCGGGATTGACGCCGGCATGGGCTGCAATCCCCTCAAAGATAAGTCGGTACTTGCTGATGCCCTTCCGTTCCTTGACAAGATCCCCATTGGGGCGCGCTGACTCCATGATGAGAACGGCCTTCGCCTTTCTGGCTTCCCCTTCAATGACAGGACGGGAATAAACAGAGCTGATTTCTTCATCCGGCGTGAAAAGAAGGAGGACATGGCCGGAGCTTTTCTCTCGGGCCAGGTCTTCTGCCAAATGGACCATGAAGAGGTCGCCGCATTTCATGTCCGAAGCACCAGGTCCTTTAAAATCATCCCCCTCCGTGGAAAAAGGCCGCTCCACGGCAGTGCCCGCCGGAAAGACCGTGTCCATATGACCTAATAAGAGCACATCATAGGTCTTGCCTTTGCCCCATTCCGCACGCAAGATAGGCCCCACTTCCTTACCGACAGAAATCAGTTTGGTCCGCCAAGCTGCCGCATCCAGACGTTTTTTGATCCACGCCGCTACCTTACCCGTACCAACCGCATCCCGACTGAACGATTCCAAGGCTACAAGTTCCTTGAGTTCTTCTAAAAAGATAGTTTCATTCATGAGCTACCCTCCTGTGGAAATTAAAAAGACAAAGACTTGAAAAGGGAGCCCAGCCGCAGCGGGGTTCCCCTTCAAGTTAATTTTTTTTCTGCAAGGTTGCCGCAAGGGAGTCCTTAAGTGCCGCCAGATAAGTTTCCTGCTTGGCATAGCTTTTTTCTGCCTCGGTCAGGGTGGTCCATGCAAAGCAGATCTTATCACCCGGCCTCATCTGAGCAAGACGCGGCAAATCCACCAAGGCCACCTGACCAATCTTGGCATAGCCGCCTGTCGTCTGCCGATCCGCCATAAGGATGATGGGATTGCCGTCAGCCGGAACCTGAATGGCACCAAAGGTGACCGGTTCAGAAATAAGGTCCCGTTTTTCCCTAAAGGTGAGCTTCACACCTTCGAGGCGATATCCCATGCGGTCTGCCTGCATCGTAATGGTATAGGGTTCCGTCACAAAGGTGCGCTGGCTTTCCTCTGTGAACCAATCGTATTGGAGCCCTTCCATGATGCGGATGGGGCCTTTAGCAAAGACAAAGCTGCCATCAATGGACCAGGGAACCGTGACAAAGGAATCTCCTTCCTTGGCGCTGCGTTCCATTCTTCCCACAAACGCTGCTTGATGAGGACCAATGGTTCCGATAGGAAGTTCATCCCCTTTATCGATGGGACGGCCCTTGACTCCGCCGATTTTAGCCCGCAGATAGGTACTCTTGCTTTCCATGACCTGAGGCACGTCAAACCCGCCTGCAACGGAGAGGTAGGCCCGGCTGCCGGTCTGGGCAAAGCCAAAGGTCAGGATGGCCTCCTTACGGACATAGATAGGACGATAACGGGGCACAGGCTTACCGCCCAAGGTCGCTTTCATATCGGCACCGGTCAGGGCAAAAACCAGCCCTGCCGGCAGTACCAGAACAGGCCCGCTCATGGTCATTTCCAAAGCCCCTTCACCAGGATCGTTCTGGACGAGCAGATTGGAAAGGCGCAAGGATACATCATCCATGGCCCCACTGACAAGAACACCAAATTTTTGATAGCCGTAGCGTCCCAGGTCCTGGAGGGTCGTCAGGGGTCCGCCTTTTTTAACGAGGATTCTCATTGTGGCCGGCCTCCTTCCTCTTTCTCCTTAAGTTCCTTATATTCTTCCGGCGTAATGGAATAAAACTCAATGCGGTCCCCCGCTTCAAGCATGCTCGGATGAGCCAAGTCGTAGGGACGGAAGAGATCCAACGGGGTACGACCAATGAGCTGCCAACCGCCCGGCGTTTCAAAGGGATACGCCCCCGTCTGGGAGCCCGCAATCCCTACGGAGCCAGCAGGGATGACAAGACGCGGTGTATCCCGCCGTGGTGTTGCAATTTCTGGGGGCAAGCCGCCTACATAAGGAAAGCCCGGAGCAAAGCCAATCATATAGACGAGGTAATCCCCACTGGTGTGGATGGAAACCACTTCTTCCGGCGTCATCTTATGGTACTCGGCTACATATTCCAGGTCAGGCCCATATTCACCACCGTAGCAGACAGGAACGCGGACCTTTTCCCGCACCGATGCTTCGCCAAAGCGCAGATCCTTCAAAAGCGCCTCCACACAAGCCTTGGCTTCGCGGTAACCCTTGGAAAGGCGGCTGTCTTCGGCAAGATGACTTGTGCGCGATAGAATCAAGGGATCATAAAAGACCGTGACTCCCGTATAGGATGCTTCCACTTCCCGAAGTCCCGGAAAGGGATGATCCTTTAAGGCCTCTACAAGGGCACTGGCGCAGCGCAGGATCTCAGGATGGATGGCATCGCCAAAACTGACCATGAACGCGGCCTCCCCAATAGGTTGGAAACGGGGATGACAAACAAGTTCTTTCGCATCGTATTCCATGAAGTTTCCTCCTTAGCCCAACAATTTTGGCAGCATCTTCATGACGGTCTGTCCTGCCATGTAGAGCATGACCAGGAAAACGCCCCAACCAGCATAGAACAGGAATGAAGAATGCTGGTAGCTTCCCACAATGGATTTTTTTCGGGCCGCAAGGAGCAGGGCGCCCAGCACAATTGGAAGGATCAGTCCATTGAGTGCGCCAACCACAACAAGGACCGTGACCGGGCGACCAATAAACGAGAAGATGAAGGACGAAAAAATGATAAAAGCAATGATGAGATAACGATGGTATTTTTCAAGGACAGGGCTGAAGGTCCGAATAAAGGACACAGACGTATAGGCGCAGCCTACAACGGACGTAATGGCCGCTGACCACATGACAATCCCAAAGATCTTGTAGCCCACATCTCCCACTGCCAGCTGGAATACAGAAGCAGGTGGGTTCTTTGGATCAAGAGTCAGTCCTTGGGCAATGACGCCCAAAGCAGCTAAAAAGAGCAGGATACGCATAAGGCTCGTGATTCCAATGCCCATGAGGGAGCTGCGGTTGACCTGGTCCAAGTTTTCTTCACCGGAAATCCCCGCGTCAAGAAGACGGTGACCGCCGGCAAAGGTGATATAGCCGCCAACACTGCCGCCAACAAGGGTTATAATACTCATGACGTCAATTTTTTCCGGCATGAAGGTATTGGAAAGGGCAAGCCCAATGGGCGGGTGGCTCGTAAACGCCACATAGATCGTAAGGAGCACCATCAAGCCTCCGACAATCTGGGCAAAGCGGTCCATAAGGCGCCCCGCTTCCTTGTTAAGGAAAATAAAAACGGCAATAACCGTACTGATGAGAGCACCAGCAACAGGGGAAATCCCAAAAAGAACATTCATACCGAGACCGGCACCGCCAATATTGCCGATGTTGAAGGCAAGTCCGCCGGCAACGACAAGGGCCGAAACGAAGTAGCCAAGACCCGGCAGGACTGCGTTGGCAATATCCTGACCTGGTTTTTTGGAAACGGCGATGATGCGCCACACATTGAGCTGGGTAATCGCATGGATGATGATAGTGACGAGGATGACAAAGCCAAAGCTCCCTTTGAGCTGGCTTGTAAAGACCGTTGTCTGCGTGAGAAACCCCGGTCCAATAGCACTGGTTGCCATGAGAAAGGCGGCGCCCAAAAGGACGCTGAGGTTGGATTCTTTCATATTGGTTGCTCCTTTTCAGCTAATATTCAAAAGCAAGGATCGAATCAGGAAGGACCCATGGCCCCAACCTTACCGCAAAAACGAACCAGCGGGGGCAATCTCCACACCTTTTTCCGCAAGGGCCTTACGAATCTTCTGCACAAAGAGAAGAGCCTTCGGGCCATCACCATGTACGCAGATAGAGTCAGCCTTGATGGGAATGACCTTACCGGACAGGCAGGTCACCTTGTGGTCAAGGACCATGGAAAGCACCTGGGCGATGGACGCGTCTTCATCGGTAATCATTGCACCGGGTTTGGACCGAGGCGTCAGTGTGCCGTCTTCCTGGTAGCTTCGGTCAGCAAAGACTTCCGCAGCCGTAAGAAGGCCAATCTTTTCTGCCGCCTTGATACTTTCCGTTCCTGGCTGGGCAAAAAGGATCAGGTCCTTATCGACATCATAGACAGCCTGGGCAATGGCTTCTGCTAGGGCAGCATCCTTGGCCGCCATATTGTACATGGCTCCATGGGGTTTGACATGCTGCAGCCGTCCACCAGCCGCCTTGGCAAAAGCAGCCAGGGCACCCACTTGATAGACCACCATGGCATAAACGTCCTTAGGACTGACGGCCATGGTCCTACGGCCGAAGCCGACAAGGTCGGGATAACCGGGATGAGCCCCTAATCCAATCCGGTTTTCGTGGGCAAGGGCAATGGTTTTCTGCATGACCGCCGGATCGCCGGCATGAAAACCACAAGCAATATTGGCACTTGTGACCAGGGGGATGACCTCTTTATCCATACCAATCGTATACGCGCCAAAACTTTCACCAAGATCAGAGTTCAAATCAACCTTCATGTAACTGCACCTCCCAAAAATAACAACCTAACCGCTCGGACAGTCCCTTTAAAAGTGGTCCTCTCCCTGCGAAATTTTTTTCGCACCATTTGTTTTACCACACTAATACGGAACTGTTCTAAATCGACTTCTTTATTATACGGTATCGCCGATTCTTTTGCCTACTAATTCAAAAAAATCCATTCCCCGAAAGGAATGGATTCATAAAACTGTCAATTTTTATACAATTCATCGGGGGTTTTTTCACCTTTCCCACAGGCAACGCGAAAAGGGTTTTATCTACCCGCGCTTGCAAGAGCGGATTCAGTATCCCAATAAACGGACAATAAAATAATAAATGACTGCAAGGATCACAAAATAACAAAAAGCTTTGCCGCGATCCTTTAAATCAAAACGGGTCTTTGGTGTGTGGAGAAAAGCCCAGAAACCGCGGGCTTTTTCCATAAGGATTGATTCTCTCTTATTCATAACGAAGCGCGTCAATCGGATCAAGAAGAGCCGCTTTCTTGGCAGGATAAAGCCCAAAGAAAAGACCAATTCCAACAGAAAAGACGACTGAAATAATGGTTGCAAGGACCGAAATGACAATCGGCCAGCCAATGATCCGCGCGGCAATGACAGAAACAATTGTGCCTAGGATCATGCCCGTCGTTCCGCCCGTGACACCAATGACCATGGATTCAACGAGGAACTGCAGCAAGATATCATGGTAGGTCGCCCCAAGGGCCTTGCGGATACCGATTTCCCGCGTCCGTTCCGTTACGGAAACAAGCATGATGTTCATAATACCGATGCCGCCGACAAGAAGACTGATGGCCGCAATGATAGCCAAAAGCAAGGTGATGGACCCCGTCGTTTCCTGAGCGGTCTTGATGATTTCTGCCAGATTCCGAACACTAAAGTCATCGTCTTCGCCCGTACGGATCTTGTGGCGTTGCCGCAGCAGCGTGACTACATCGGATTGGACCTGTTCAATCGTATTTTCATTCTCGCACTGGATCGTGATATTTCGGATATAAGTAATGCCCATCAGCCGCTGCATAGCCGTAGTAAGGGGAACAAAGACCACATCATCCTGATCCTGCCCCATAGAGGATTGTCCTTTGCTGTTTAGGACACCAACAACCCTAAAAGGGGCTTTATTGATACGGACAGTTTTCCCTACAGGATCTCCTTCGGGGAATAGATTGTCTGCAACCGTCTGTCCTATAACACAAACCCTGTCACGGCTCGTCAGTTCTTTTTCCGTATACATACGGCCTGTCTTGATGGTATAGTTCCGGATGTCAATGATATTAGGCGTCATGCCCTGGACCTGCGTATTCCAGTTTTGGTTTCCCGCAACAAGCTGGTAGCTGCTTTGTACGCCAGGCGCCACGTATTTGATGCCATCGACATTCTTTTCAATGGCCTTAGCATCATCATACGTCAAATGTGCCCCGCTGCCGCTGGCAATCCGCTGTCCATTGGCGGTACGTCCGCCGCTCATGACAATGAGCAGGTTACTTCCCATACTGGAGATGTTTTCCTTGACTTTTTCCTGCATCCCAAGGCCCAAGGAAACCATGGCAATGACAGCACCGACACCGATGATGATGCCCAGCATGGTAAGAAAAGTCCGGAGCTTATTGGAAAGCATGCCTTCGAAGGCCATCTTGATGCATTCCTTCAGCATATCATTCCCTCCGTTCATCCTTGATGAGCTTCCCATCCCGGATGGTCAGGATGCGCTGCGTCATATCAGCCAGTTCCGGTTCATGAGTAACCATGATGACGGTCTTGCCCATATGGTTCAATTTTTCAAAGATATCTATGATTTCCAAGGTTGATTTGGTATCAAGGTTTCCTGTCGGTTCATCGGCCATGATGATAGCCGGGTCATTGATGAGCGCCCGCGCAATGGCGACACGCTGACGCTGCCCACCGCTCATCTCATTGGGTTTATGGTAAAGCCGCGCGCCGAGCCCCACTTCAGTAAGGGCCTTCTCGGCCCGCTCGGTCCTCTCCTTGAGATCGACCCCAGCGTAGATCAGGGGAAGAGCCACATTGTCTACAGCCGACAGGCGGGACAGGAGATTGAAGCTCTGGAACACAAAGCCAATGCGGGCATTGCGCGTATGGGCCAGTTCATCATCTGTATAACGGGCAATATTCTTACCTTCGAGGATATACTCCCCCGATGTCGGGCGGTCAAGACAGCCCAAGACATTCATCAACGTCGACTTCCCGCTTCCTGAAGGCCCTACGATGGAAGTAAATTTACCCTTTTCGAAACTGACAGTAAGATGGTTCAGGGCATAAACCGTCGTATCCCCCATCGCATAACTTTTTACAATATCCTTTAGTTCAATGACGTTCATGGATTCGCTTTCCTCCCTTCATCAAATGGGAGGACCTCCGCGCTGCTGCGTCTTAACGATCACAGTCTTGACTTCAAGTTCATCGCCCTCCTCAAGGTCACCGCTCACCGCAATCCGGTCTTCACCCTGCATAAGGACCTTGACGTCCACTTCCCGTGCTGTGCCCGACGCCCGATCAAGGACCTTCACATACTTTCTGTCCCCGCTGGTAAAGAGGCATTTGGAAGAAATGGAAAGGGCATCATCCACTTCCCCGATGATGACATTGGCCCGTGCCGTCATGGTCGGAAGGAGCTTGTTGTCCACATTGTCAACATCGACATAGCAAGTATAGTAATTGACATTGTTAGTTGTCGTCGCACTTCGGCTGATGAGGGAAATGATTCCCTTAAACGTTTCATCAGGATAGGCATCAACGGTAAACTCAACTGTCTGGCCGTCCTTGATCTGGCCAATATCGGATTCATCGACCATGAGCTCAATCTGCATCTTATCCAAGGTCGCTACATTCATGATGACCTGCGGCGTCGAAACACCGGGCGATACCGTCTGTCCTACAGGAGTCGGTTTGCCAATGACATACCCGTCAATCGGGGACGTAATGATCGTATCGTTGGTATTTGAAACAGCCTGTTCATAGTCTGCCTTGGCATAATCATAATTGGCCTTGGCCGTATCAAAGACGCTCTGGGAAATGGCGCCTTCCTCGAGAAGCTGCGCATCCCGCCGATAAGTGGCTTCCCGGTCTGACAGAGTAGCTTCTTTCATCACCTGGGTCTTCATCAGGGACGTATCATCAAGTTTCAAGAGCGGCTGTCCTGCCGTAACATGCTGATTTTCCTTGACATAGACCGCAACGATACGACCCGTAATCTTCGAGTTGATTTCAACATTGTCTTGGGCACTCAGTGCGCCTGTAGCCGAAACAGTCTGGCGTACTGTTTCCCGGCTCACCGTGTCCGTACGGATCTGTGCCAAAGCCTCTTTGGCTTTCTTGTCCTTGTACCAGAGGCCGCCAGCTGCCGCGGCTGCCAAAAGAACGGCCAAACAGCCGACAAGGATACGATGTTTCTTCAAAAAATCCACGTTATTCCCCACCTCATTTACTGTAAGCGGAAGGAACCCTTGGACCAAGGCTCCTCCCGGCAGGAAAAAGGTCCTGCTCCCCACTCCACATACTGGGTTTATGATAACAATCCTTCATGAAGAAATCATGAAGGATTGTAAAAGATTCCGTTACGAACGGATCTGTCCATTTCCACAAATCAGGTATTTGGTTGTCGTCAGCTCCGGCAGGGCCATAGGGCCGCGGGCATGGAGTTTCTGCGTACTGATGCCGATTTCCGCGCCAAACCCGAATTGGAACCCGTCCGTAAACCGTGTCGATGCATTCACGTAGACGCAGGCCGCATCAACCACTTGCTGGAAGCGGCGGGCTGTTTCGTAATCGTCTGTCACAATGGCTTCAGAGTGCCCCGTTCCATAGCGGCGAATATGGGCAACCGCTTCTTCCATGGAATCAACGATACGGATGCTCAGGCGAAGGTCATTGTATTCCGTGGCCCAATCTTCATCGGTAGCAGGAATCATGCCTTTTTCATAAGCCAAGGCCCGATCATCACCAATCATCGTCACATGAGCCTTTTGATAAGCTTTCACCATAGCCGGCATAAAGGCATCCGCAATTTCCTTATGGACAAGAAGCGTTTCCATGGAATTGCATGTACTGGGCCGATTGACCTTGGCATTGAGGGCAATGGAAACGGCCATAGCCACATCGGCCTTTTTATCCACATAAGTATGGCAGACACCGGATCCGGTTTCGATAACAGGCACCGAGGCGCCGCTTACAACCGTGCGGATAAGTCCTGCACCGCCGCGGGGAATGACCACATCGACAAGACCGTCGAGATGGATCAGTTCCGTGACCGCTTCCCGCTCTGGAATATTGATAAACTGGACGGCGCCTTCGGGAAGACCGGCCTTGCGGCCTGCTGCAATGAGGGCATCGCTTACAGCCTTATTGGAATGGAGGGCTTCCCGGCCCCCCTTCAAGATCACGGCATTACCGCTTTTCACGCAGAGTGCGATGGCATCGGCCGTCACATTGGGGCGAGCTTCATAAATGATGCCAATCAGTCCCAGAGGGACGGTAACCTTTGTGATTGTAAGGCCATTGGAAAGCGTCCGTCCGCTCAGGACTTTTCCCACGGGGTCCTCAAGGTCTGCAACCTGCCGAATGCCTTCGGCCATCTGGGCCAGCCGCTCATGCGTGAGCAGCAGCCGATCCAGGAAGGAATCCTTAAGCCCGCCTTGACGTCCATTTTCCATATCAGTGGCATTGGCAGCAAGGATTGCCCTTTCTTCTGCCATGAGTCCTTCAGCCATGGCAAGAAGGATCTTATTTTTTACATCCGCACACAAAAGGCCAAGAGTAACAGAAGCCTCTTTTGCTCCTTCAGCCTGCATCCGGACCATTCCCTGTTCGTACACGGTCACGCCTCCTTACATGATGACGAGATTATCTCGGTGGATGACTTCATCCGTATGGATATAGCCCAGAACTGATTCCACATCGCCCGTCTTTTTCCCAAGGATCTTACGGATCTCCTGGGCATCGTAGTTTACAAGTCCCCGAGCCAGTTCATGTCCCTTTTCATCAGCCACGCTAACAGTCACGCCGCTTTCAAAGTCCCCTCTGACAGCCTTGATGCCGACCGGAAGAATGCTGCAGCTGCCTTTTTGCTTGAGGGCCTTTTCAAGGCCAGCATCGACAATGAGCGCACCCTCCACCTTAGCGCCAAAAGCCAGCCACTGTTTCCGGGCCTGGAGATGAGAAATATGGGGAACAAAAAGGGTCCCCACGGCATCTCCCCGAAGGATCTGGCGCAGCACCTCCGGGTCTTCCCCGGAAGCAATGACAAGGGCAATCCCCGAAGAATTAGCGACCTTTGCCGCTTGAATTTTCGTAATCATCCCGCCAGTCCCATTCTTGGAACCAGCACCGCCGGCCATGGCTTCCAGTTCCGGAGTGATTTCGGGCACCTCCGAAATGAGGCGGGCATCAGGATGGCTCTGAGGATTGGCAGTATAAAGACCGTCCACATCAGAAAGAAGGATATCGACATCAGCGTCGACGATTCCGGCTACCAAGGCGGAAAGATTGTCATTGTCACCAATCTTGAACTCATCAATAGCGACAACGTCGTTTTCATTGACAACCGGAATGACGCCCCATTCAAGCAGTTTTTGGAAGGTATTGCGGGAATTGGCATAATGATGGCGGTCAAGCGTGTCCGCACGGGTCAGGAGGACCTGGGCCACGGTCTGGCCATACTCGGCAAAAAGCCGCTCATAAATATGCATCAAAATACCCTGTCCCACGGCGGCGCAGGCCTGTTTACCTGGCATGTCCTTGGGCTTTCCCTCAAATTTTAGGCGGCCAACGCCAACAGCACCGGCACCGCTGGAAACAAGGATCATTTCATGGCCGCTGTTCTGCAGATCCGCCATAATCCTTGCCAGCTTTTCAATCTTTTCGTAATTGACCTTGCCATTGGGGTAGGTAATGGTACTCGAACCTACCTTGATGACAATCCGTTTTGCCTTTGCCAGTTTTTCCCTTTCCATCTGCTCACCTTCCTATTCCTACTCGTTTGGGATACCTGCGTTGGGGACCCTCAGTAACGATCCTCAAACTCAAAGATCATGTCACCGATCTTGACTGACTGTCCTTCTTCAATGCCCTTTTCCTTCAGGGCCTTTTCAATGCCGAGACGGCGCCAGATGAGCTGGAACCGGTACACCGCTTCTTCGTTATCAAAATTGGTCATGGCCACAAGGCGCTCAATGTTCTTGCCCTTGACTTCAAAATCAGCGTCCTCTGCATCCGTAAGGATCTCAAATGAATCGGGATCCACTTCCTTGAGGTGCCCCACTTCCAGCATCTCCTCGTCCCGCGGGGCCTTTTGAAGCATTTCAAAAGCCTTATACATGACGGTACGCAATCCATCACCCGTTGCAGCTAATGCTTTCATGATGGGATAGCCCTTTTCCGTAACATATTTTTCCAAGGCAGGATAATTTTCTTCTGCTCCAGGCAAATCCATCTTATTGGCAACGACAAGTTGGGGCCGTTTGACCAGTTTGTCACTGTAAAGGGCCAATTCCTCATTAATTTTCTTGAAATCTTCCACAGGGTCACGTCCTTCACTGCCGCTTGTATCGACAATATGAAGGATGACCCGCG
This sequence comes from Acidaminococcus intestini DSM 21505, assembly GCF_000425045.1. Taxonomy (GTDB): domain Bacteria; phylum Bacillota; class Negativicutes; order Acidaminococcales; family Acidaminococcaceae; genus Acidaminococcus; species Acidaminococcus intestini. The sequence continues at coordinate 46,326 of NZ_AULA01000016.1, forward strand.
TCCGTTCTATATGACGCAGGAAGTCATGCCCCAGACCGACCCCTTTGCTGGCCCCATCAATAAGTCCAGGCAGATCGGCAAGGACAAATGAGTTTTCCTCATCAAGGCGCACCACGCCAAGGACAGGAGTCAGCGTCGTAAAATGATAGGCCGCAACCTCTGGTCGTGCCGCTGAAACACGGGCAACAATGCTTGATTTGCCCACACTGGGATAGCCCACCATACCGACATCGGCCAATAGTTTCAGCTCTAGGCGCAGCCAACCTTTAGTCCCCGGCTCACCTTTTTCCGCGAAGGTCACGCCCTGTTTGGTACTTGTCACATAGCAGGCATTGCCTTTACCGCCGCGTCCGCCCTTAGCAGCAAGGAAACGGTCCCCTTCGTGGGAAAGGTCCGCCAAGACGACCCCCGTTGCATCATCAATGACAACAGTGCCCATCGGTACCTTGACTTCCACATCGGGAGCCTTGGGACCTGTGCAGTTTTTGGCCGAACCATTGCCGCCGCGGGAAGCAACAAATTTTCGTTTATAGCGAAAATCAACAAGGGTATTGAGATCCTTATAGGCTACCAGATAAACACTCCCACCGCGTCCGCCGTTACCGCCGTCAGGACCGCCGTGAGCGACAAATTTCTCACGCCGAAAACTGGAAGCTCCGTCGCCGCCGCTTCCTGCTTCTACATAGATCCTAGCTTTATCCGTAAATAACATGATTGTATCCTTCCTAAAAACATAAAAATAATGGAAATGTAGGGTTTTATTATACAATAAAGCCAGTAAAATTACCACGAGGAGCCCCTTTTCCCTATGAAATACGGGCCTAGGCGCATAGCAAGTAACAAAAGAAACAAAAGGCCAAGAAAACGGCTTGCCGATAAAAAACAGGGAACCCTTTGCAAGGGAATACTGACCCAGGAAAATATTTTAAAAAAAGCGTTGACAAAAATAAGACCATCGAGTACAATAATGACTGTTCGGTTATGACTCCGTAGCTCAGCTGGATAGAGCGTTTGGCTACGAACCAAAAGGTCGAGTGTTCGAATCACTCCGGGGCCACCAATTGAATTCAGCCGTGGAACAGACGTTCCACGGTTTTTTATTGTCCTTTTCGAAGGTTCCCAATTGACAAAAGGGGCAGGCTGGCTATACTATACTCTTGTTAGGTATAACTAACTTTTCTTGCAATCTAAAGAAGGAGTGACCCTTATGGTAAAAAACATCATCCATATTGAAGGCATGTCCTGTGGGATGTGCGAAGCCCATATTGCCGATACGATTCGGCACGCTTTCCCCCATGCCGCCCACGTATCAGCTTCCCGTTCCAAGAAAGAAGCCACTTTTGTGACAGAAACCCCTGTCGAGGAAGCCGTGATCAAAAAGGCCATTGATGAGACAGGCTACACCTATAAAGGCATGAAGACCGAGCCTTATGAAAAGAAAGGCTTCTTCTCCCGCCTTTTTGGCTAAGCCATGAATGGTTCTGTTTTCTGGGGCGTCATCATCCCCTTTATGGGAACAAGCCTCGGCGCCTGCTTCGTTTTTTTCCTGAAAAAAGGACTCAGCGAAAAAGTAAACCGGGCGCTCACGGGATTTGCGGCCGGGGTCATGACGGCGGCTTCTTTCTGGAGCCTTCTCGCACCGGCTCTGGAATTTTCACAAGCCCTCGGCCGCTGGGCCTTTCTGCCAAGCTTCATTGGCTTTTGGATTGGGGTCTTCTTTCTTCTTATCCTAGATCATGCCATCCCCCATCTGCACCAGATGAGTACGGAACCGGAAGGCCCTGTGACAAAACTCGATAAGACTCTCCTCATGCTCCTTGCCGTCACGATTCACAACATTCCGGAAGGAATGGCGGTTGGTGTCGTCTACGCCGGTTATGCAAGCGGCAATTCCCTCATTTCCCTGTCCGCGGCCCTCGCCCTTTCCCTCGGGATTGCCATCCAGAACGTACCGGAAGGGGCCATCATTTCCATGCCCCTTTACGAACGAGGCTGGAGCCTTAAAAAAGCGGCTTTCTACGGTATCCTCTCGGGCATTGTTGAACCCATCGGCGCGGTTCTAACCATTTACTTTGCCACGCAGATCATTCCTCTCATGCCTTATTTCTTGAGCTTTGCCGCCGGTGCCATGCTCTATGTCGTCGTCGAAGAGCTCATTCCGGAAATGAGCCAAGGCCACCACTCTGACATTGGTGTCCTATGCTTTTCCTTAGGATTTTCCGTCATGATGGTCCTTGACGTCGCCTTGTCCTGATAATCCTCTTTTCTTACTCGGAGCAAAAATCAATCCGATTCGCTGCCATTACGTGCCCCCACTGCTTAAGAATGGAAACAATGCCGTAAAAAAAGAGGCTGTAAAAAGTGCACCGTTCATTGATGTGTACCCCAAAAACTGGACGCATATAAATTAGTTAAATGGCATTAGTGGATGTTTCCCGATATATTTCGGGAGGCATCCATTTTGTTTTTTTCTGAATCCTTTCCTTGTTGAAAT
>NZ_AULA01000017.1 GCF_000425045.1 Acidaminococcus intestini DSM 21505
TCAGAAGGTGTGTGCCGCGAGTCGCAAAGCCGCAGGGCGGCCTTGTTTCCCGAAGGGCTCAAAGGGGAGAAATTCTTCCCTTAAGGCAGAAAATTGGAATGATGAAATGATCCTTCCGAAAAGCTGCTTCCCAAAGAAACCTGTTTTTCCATTTTGTTGTGGAATTTTTTTGCCGTGTTTCTTTGGGAACACGGCTTTTTTGTATGCTGCTTCCTATTTTTCGCATTGTCCGCCAGGATCTTGCTTATCATTTCATTTCCTTTTGAAACCTGTCCCCACACTCCACCAATCAGAAAGGAATGTGATTCATCTATGTACGTCTGTCACACAACAAAGGAACTTAGAAATGAGGTCAGCCGCGTCAAGAAAGAAAGAAAATCCATTGGTCTTGTGACCACCATGGGCGCTCTTCATGAAGGACACGCTTCCCTCATCAAGGCAGCCCGGGCAGAAAACGATTTCGTCATCGTCACCGTCTTTGTCAATCCTACACAGTTTGGACCGACGGAAGACTACGCTGCATATCCCAGGACTTTGGAAAGTGACTGCAAGATGGCGGAACGCGAAGGCGCCGACCTCGTCTTTGCGCCAGCCCCGGGCGAAATGTATCCCCACGAGGATATGACCTGGGTTGAGGTCACGGGTCCTATTACGAAGGTCCTTTGCGGAAGGACACGACCTATTCATTTTCGCGGCGTCGCTACGGTCTGTGCCAAGTTCTTTAACCTCACCCAATGTGACCGCGCCTACTACGGCCTCAAAGACGCTCAGCAGACCCAGGTCCTGCAGCGCATGGTTGAAGATCTCTTCATGAACGTCACCTTGCGCCTCATGCCCATTGTCCGCGAAAAAGACGGCCTTGCCAAAAGTTCCCGCAACGTCTACTTGAGCCCAGAAGAACATAAAGCCGCCCTTGTCCTTTCCCGCAGCCTCCGTCATGCAAAAGAAGCCTACGGAAAAGGCGAGCGGAGCAAGAAAGCCCTCGTTGACCTTGTGATGAAAGAAATCAAGGAAGAACCCATGAGCGACATCGACTACGTTGAAATGTATGGCATGCCCGGCCTCTTTGAAGTGGAAGAAACGCTCCATACGCCCGTCCTCCTTGCGGTTGCCGTCCGCTTTGGCACAACGCGCCTCATTGATAACGTCATTTTGGGGGTGGAAGCATGATCTACACCATGATGCACGGAAAGCTCCATCGCGCCACCATTACAGAAGCAAACCTGAACTACATGGGAAGCATCACCATCGATGCCGACCTGCTTGACGCCGCAGGCATCCTTCCCGGCGAACGCGTCCAGATCTGCAACAATAATAACGGCGCCCGCATTGAAACCTATACCATTGCGGGAAAACGCGGCAGCGGTGTTGTTTGCCTTAATGGTGCAGCCGCCCGTTACGCCCAGATAGGAGACATTGTCATCATCATCGCCTATACCCAAATGGACGAAAAAGAAGCCCGCTCCTTTACGCCCAAGGTCGTCATGCTCGGCGAAGGAAATCAGCCGCTAAAAAGCCGCGGGACGGAAAAAGAACGGGAGGTGGCAGACTGATGCTCGATAAGCTCATCCGTTGGTCCACACGCTACATGGCCGTCGGCGTCATGATTGCAGGTTTTTTAGGGATTCTCTTCCCAGCGGCCATGAAACCCTACGCCCGCTTTATCCCCACCCTTTTGGGAATCATCATGTTTGGCATGGGCATGAGCCTTAAGGCCGAAGACTTTCGAAATGTCTTTCGGGATCCACGCTCTGTTGCCGTCGGGGCCATCCTGCAGTTTACCATCATGCCCCTTTTGGCCTATGTCCTTGTTACGCTCTTGGCCCTGCCTCCTGAAATTGCCATTGGTGTCGTCCTTGTGGGCTGCTGCCCTGGTGGGACTGCGTCGAACGTCATCTCCTTCATCGCTCATGCCGATGTAGCCCTTTCTGTATCCATGACCATGGTAAACACTATACTGGCCCCTTTCATCACGCCCCTTCTCATCTACCTGATTGCTGGGACGTGGATTGAAATCAGCCTTTCTTCCATGATGCTTTCCATCGTCAAGATGGTGCTCCTCCCCCTCATTTTGGGCCTTGCGAGCAACTATTTCTTTCCCCGCACTGTATCCCGTTTTTCCCGCTTCATGCCCATGTTCTCTTCCTTTGTCATTATGGTGACGGTTCTTTGCGTCGTCTCCCTTTCAGGAAGGACCATTTTGGACCACGGCCTTGTGATCCTCGTTGCCGTCATTTTGCATAACCTTGGCGGCATGGCCTTGGGCCACCTTGCAGCACGCCGCTTTGGCATGACGCCGCAAAAAGTGCGTGCCATGACCATCGAAGTAGGCATGCAGAATTCCGGTCTCGCCTCAGCCCTTGCCCTCATGTACTTTACGGCAGCTGGCGGCATTGCCGGCGCCATCTTCTCCGTGTGGCATAACGTATCCGGGTCCCTCTACGCCTCCTACTGCGTCGGAAAGGACGAGGAAATGGAAGAAAGAGAAGAGACAGTCCCTCTCCATGTAAAATCCCGCTCCTAATTCCTAGGAAATCAGCTTCATCATAGACAAAAGCCCCTCTAAAACGCATGACCTGCGCTTTGGAGGGGCTTTTTGATAGGACTATGCTTTTTTATAAAGTTTTATAAAGGACGTTGAAGACTTTCAAGAGTTTTTCGTTCCGTCTTTCGGTTGCTTCCTTATCTTTCCCATTCGAGTAGTCGTAGAAGCCTTTCTTGGTCTTCACACCCAGTTCACCCTTTTCATAATGTTCCTTTAAAAGAGTGGGGATCTCATGGCTGTCATCAAGGTCCTTCATGAGGTAACTCGAGACATGGTAGAACGTGTCGATCCCGCCAAAATCCATGGTTTCGAGCGGTCCAATGCAGGCCCAGCGGAAAGCAAGTCCATATTTCATAACAGCGTCAATATCTTCAGCAGAAACAACACCTTTTTTCACCAAAGACAGGGCTTCCCGCACGACAGCCAGCTGGATGCGGTTTGCAGCAAAACCCAGGACATCCTTATTGACAATGACCGGTTTCTTTCCAATGGTGCGGGCAAGGTCCCGAACGGCCTCAGCCACGTCTTGGCAGGTTTCGTCATTTTTAATGATTTCAATAAGGAGAATAAGCGTCGGCGGATTGAACCAGTGCATCCCTAAAAAGCGTTCCCTGTGCGTCACAAATTGGGCCAGGGCATTGATGGAAAGACCTGATGTATTTGTCGCAAGGATCATGTCCGCATCGGCCATCTTGCAGAAAGATTCATAGAACCCCTCTTTAATGGCCATGTCTTCCGTCACGTTTTCAATGACAATATCGAGATGGGCGATGTCCTCCAGATTGGTCGTATAGTGGATCTTGTCGCGGCTCGTTTCACTGATGAGGGTCTTTGCACGCTCAAGCGTAGGCTTTCTATGGTTCCAAAGGGTCACATCAAAACCATAGGAAGCAAAGATATCCGCCATGGAATAGCCCATCGTACCAGCGCCGGCAATGCCGATTCGTTTGATCTCCATAATCAAGGCTCCTTTCAAGATCATCTCTTAGGTCTATCATAGCACTTTTAAGAAAAAGGCGGTAGTGAGCCGTATCTTTTTAAAGGCCCTTTATCTGTCGGAGCCGGGCGGTACACCCAAAAAGCACCGCATGGATTCTATGTTCCATGCGGTGCCGCCTGAGCCCAAAGCAGGGCTTATTTTCAATTGGTGGAGATGAGGGGAGTCTCTTAACAAAGTGGCTACGTTTCTAACTATTTATGACTAAAATGATTTTGGTGCGCACTTAGTGCGCAATTTTAGTCAATGCTGCTTTTTCCAAGCTTTTCTACTGCGACCTTGCAAGCTTTAATTTTCCCGGATTTTATAAGCTTGGCAAATCTGTAGATGAGATCCCATTCATCATCAAAAGCCCTGACCTGATGCTGTTTTCTTGTTCCTTCTGGGCTAACAGAACCTTTAGGACGCCCAGCACCTGGGCGCATTCCCCCTCTTTTTGATTGAGTCATAATTTAGCTCTTCTGATTTGTATTGCTCGTAAAACTACGTAAACAGCCGTGGGAATCTGCTACGCCATGAAGGGAGAAATGAATAAGCTATATGCGATAACAGACTACCAGAAGGCTGTCGAGAGGTGGAAACGATGGTTTAAGGCGGCCAAGGCGAGCGTGATACCGGCCTTGGTCCGGTTCGCCAAGCTAAAGGAAAAGCGAATCGATGGTCTGGCAAATCACGCCAAATGCCCTATTAACACAAGCCGATTGGAAGGGTACAACATGATTAAGGTTGCCAAACGGAATGCATATGGGTACAAGAACGACAGATACTTTTTTACCTTGATTCGGTACTTGTCTTTACCTGCGTATGATTTGGCATCCCCCAAAAATACGTGAAGAATCGTTTTAAAATGGATTTTTAGTAAAAAGATAGTTACTTTACCAAATCAGGAATTACAATGGACTATGGTCGTTATTCGATTTTGAGGATCATTTTTCCCTTTGCCAAACCATTAATGATTTCGTTATGTGCTTGAGCAGCATCCTTCAAGAGAAGCTGTTTTCCAACTTTTGCACGAACAGCGCCGCTTTGCATAAAAGCACGCAATGCAAACAGGCTTTCCCGATATTCATTGGCCGGAGCATTCCACAGAGCCATGCCTAGGATAGTAGATTCATTGGCCATGGCCAGGCGCGGATTGATTTCAATCGTGCCACGATTGCCTACGACTACGATACGGCCATATTTTGCAATCACCTTCAAATCGGTCTGCAGATTGACATTTGCCAGGAATTCAATAATGACGTCCGGGCCTTTCCCCTTGGTTAATTCCATCAATTCATCCTGATTGTCTGCTTTGAGGTGATAGATTGCATAATCAGCTCCAAAGGAACGGACGATGTCCAAGCCTTCAGGAGTCGTGCCTGTACCAATGACGATGGCACCTACAGCTTTTGCCATCTGAACAGCTAACGATCCTACACCGCCTTCAGCCCCATGGATCATTACAATTTCGCCGGCCTTGATGTGAGCACGATGGAACAAAGCGCGGTATGCAGCCATTGCCGGAATACCAAAGGATGCGCCTTCTTCAAAGGAAATGAAATCCGGCAGCTTGTGGACCGAATCAGCATCGCAAACGACTTTCTGCGCATAGGTACCAGTATTGCGTTTTGCCAACAGAGCTGCAACGAAAACGCGGTCGCCGACTTTCACATGCGTGACACCTGCACCTACTTTTTCTATTACTCCAGCGCCGTCATAGCCGGGCGTATAAGGCAGTTCCGGTTTATAGAAATTATATGTGCCTGTACGGACATAGGTTTCATTTGGATTGACGCCGCAAAATGCAAGCTTAATCAGGACTTCGTTAGCTTCCGGTACCGGGTCAGGTACATCAACATATTTCAGTACTTCCGGTCCGCCGAATTCTTTCATTACGATAGCTTTCATGACAGGTTCTTCCTTTTTATACGGGTATTTAAAAGAATCTTATTTGATTTCAGCAATGGCTTCAATTTCACAGAGATAGCCAAGCGGCAACGCTACGACAGCCACGCAGGTGCGAGCCGGATGATGAGGGAAATACTTATTATATACTGTATTGAATTCATCAAAGTATGCAATGTCTTTGAGAAAAACAGTGGTTTTCACGACATTTTTGCAGCTTGTGCCAGCCGCCTCAAGAATATTTTGGATATTTTTGCAAGCTTGTTCTGCCTGTTCCGTTACAGTATCACCGGCAGGTTGCGTACCACCAGGAAGCAGTCCGATCTGGCCTGCTGTAAATACGAGATTCCCCGTTACCATTGCCTGAGAATATGGTGCCTGCGGATCAGCGCCTTTATTTGTATAGATGCATTTCATAATAGATAGCCTCCTCTGGATATGTTAGATATCGTACAAAATACTTGATTAATGGATATTTAATTCGGCCGTGCTATAGAGCGTTACATGGCCGCTAATCTTAACTACATTACCTCCGTCACGGCAGTAAATCGTACCGGTGCGAGGCGACAGCTGATGATTGATTATCTCTTTTTTACCGAGACGCTGAGACCAGAGCGGAATCAACGAGCAGTTAGCAGAACCACAAACCGGATCTTCCGGAATACCGATATTGGGGAAGAAAGTGCGGCTGACAAATTCACTGTCACTAGCTTGAGCCGTGATGAGGACACCTAGCTTATCGGTCATATGGGCAATAGCCTGATAATCGGGCTGGAAATTTTGGACCGTATCTGTATCTTTCGCTAAAATGATGAGATCGCGTGTCTGCCAAGCAGCTTCCGGTTTGAAGCCAAGGGCATCTTCCATTTCTTTGGTCACTGCAACTTTTTGGGGATGCCAGGATGGGAATTCAATTTCATACAATCCGCCTTCGCGAACGGTAATGACAATATCATCTTGATTGGCACGCAGATGGAATTCTTTCTTACCCGGTTCCACAAAATTTGCGAGGACAAACCCTGTACCCAATGTAGCATGGCCACACAAATCTACTTCTGATGTAGGTGTGAAAAAGCGGACACGATAAATGCCATCTACTTTATGCTTTACAAAAGCCGTTTCAGAAAGTCTATTTTCTGCAGCGATATTCGTCATGGTTTCATCTGTAGGGAATTCATCTACCAGGCAAACCCCTGCCGGATTACCTTTGAATAATTCTTCAGTAAACGCATCAACAACGTAGTACTTCATATTCATCAATCCTCCTTCTACTTCGTTTGTTTCCCGATTGGGAACCTGTTTATTTGATTTATTCAAGTATACTAGAGAGTCAATATTCATTCAATATTAAAATTGTGTGCAGTACGATTTAATAAATATATTTCAATTGATTTTTGCTTTTTCATCATAATAGTTGACGCAGAATTTTCAGGCCTTCTCGTAACTCATCATACGTAGAAGGTACACAAATACCCAGTCTAGCCGCATGGACAGGCATATCTTTACCGACAGCAAATCGTTGTGAGCCATAGACATAGACGCCATGTTCCAAAGCAAGGTGCTCAAATTGCTCTCCGGACATATCTTCTGATAAAATCAACCAGCGATGGAGACATTCTTCCGTGCCACGCACATCATAGCCTTTTAAAATTTCATCAACAATCCCGTTGCGAATTTTCAACCCCTGGCGCCGTCGTTCAAGCAAGCCTTCAAATTTTTCTGAAACGATCATGCGCGATGCCAATTCCATTAATAACGCAGATGGAGATAATTGAATCGCATATAAGGCGTTGCGCAAATTCTTAAAATATTTTTTAGGAGCCTTAATATAGGCTAAACGTAAAGCTGGAATCAGCGTTTTGGATAAACTGGCAAGAAAGATGGTTTGTTCCGGAGCCATATTGGCAATAGACTGATGAATGTGTGGAGAAAGCAGACAGTTAATGCCATCTTCTATTACCAGAAGATCCAGATCTCTGGCCAGGCGTGCAATCATTTTTCGGCAGGATAGTGGCATACTATGGGTCGTTGGATTCTGATAATCCGGCATGACATACAGACCGGTGATACCTTCATTGTGGTAGGCGTACTGAATTGCTTCAGCCGTAAATTCATTATTTTCCTGCCGAATAGGAACGAGATGAATGCCAATAAGCTTGGCAGCACTTTTTAGCCCTGGATACACAGTAGGTGCTGTACCAATACGATCACCAGGCCTGAAAAGCCCCGCTAGTACAGCATACGTTGCATTTTGGCCGCCGCTGGCGAAAAGGACATGATCAGCATCAGTATGGCATCCTGCCCGATCAAGTAATTTCACGGCCGCCTCTTTATGAAACAACATAGCAGAGTGATTATATTGCAACAGTCGTCCAAAATCATCTTCTTGTATCATTTTCTCCAAGAGCGTCACGACTTCATCCTGAGGAATTGTTTCCGGTGTAAGAGAACCCATATCTATCAGATAAGGCTTTTTTTTTGCAGGTGTATCGAAAATATTAGTCACCACATCGTACGCTACATACGTGCCACTTCCAACAGTACTAGTAAGCAGGCCTTTATTGGAGCAGAGTTTAAAAGCTCGTACTACTGTACTGACATTAATATCTAAAAAATCAGCTAATTCACGTTGTGGCGGCAGTTTAGTTCCTGGCAGCAAAACACCAGTAGCAATATCATTTTCAAGTTGTCTGGCTAACGAAATATACAATGGTTGATTGGTGCGGTTCAGTTGAGGCTTCCAGGACATATAATAGTTATCAAACGAATTAATGGACATAGGTATCGGTCCCCTTTCTGTCTGTTTTTTAACGTAAATAGTGAGTAAAGTAAATCCATTTACATTATATACGCGTAATTGTTTTACATACAATTTTATAATTGAATGCAGTATATATTCATGATATCATGAAAAAAATATAAAGAAAATATCCATAAAAAGAGAGGAAGAAAAGAGTATGGGTAAAAAAATTGTAGTTATCACATCCAGTTTTCGTAAAGATGGCAATAGTACCGCTCTTGCTGAAGCATTCATTGAAGAGGCTCAAAAAAAAGGTCACTCTGTCAAACGCTTCGATGCTGCCTATCTAAATATCGGTCCTTGTCATGGATGCGATACCTGCTTCAAGACGGGTAAAGCCTGCACCTTTGACGATGATTTCAATACGGTAGCACCTTATATTGAAGAAGCAGATGCTGTCATCCTCGCGACACCGACCTATTGGTTTTCCATACCTGGCAAAGTTAAATGCCTGATTGATAAACTCTATAGCTTCTGTGTTGGCAAAAAAGAAGCCATTGCCGGTAAAAAAGCTGGCCTGCTCTGCACTTGCCGGTCTCAGAGCACAAGCGACATGGAAGGTATCATCATGCCATACCATAAGGCCATTGACTATCTCGGATGGGAAAACATAGGCGAAATCCTTATTTCCTCTATGGATAAACCTGGCGAACTACAGCAAACTGCCGGACCTGAACAAGCTCGAGCTCTGGCTGACCAACTGTAAGGATGTACACACTACACCTTTGATCCTAAAAGATGGAGCTTTTTTAATGCTTAGTTTTGAGGTTATTGTATTGATTCGTTCAGACTGCGCCAAAAAGGGAATGTGAAATAACAATCCCCAGAAATACGAGTAGGAGGGATTTCTAAATAGAGATCCCGACCTCTCACACCACCGTGCGTACCGTTCGAAGCGCGGCGGTTTCCTCGTTTTCACAAACTTATTTGTAATAGCTCGTCATGGTTATATAACCAGGGCGGGCTATTTCTTCGTTCGTAAGGAATGAGCTCAGCATAAGCGCCACTCTCCATAGTCCTTTTCGGCAACTTGCCAGTTCATGCACTTTCCATTCTGGAATTGCGTATTGGCGCATCATGCAGTACCTTGTTCGCACCTTCTTCCACTGTTTCCAGTAGATTGCCCGGATTTTCCGCCGTATCCATGTATCCACTTCCATGAGCAGCTGTTTCATGTCTATCAGCTTGAAATCATTGACCCATCCGTGGATGAACTGTTTCAGCCTGATGGGCCTTACCGCATTCGGAGTTAGTTTGTTGCGGTCTAAAATGGCCCTCACCTTCTCCTTCATCTTTGCTGCGGATTTTGCATGCACACGAAAACGAAGTTTCCCTTTCCTCCTGTAGAATCCATATCCCAGGTATTTTACCCGGCTAATGTATGGAGCCGGCGTCTTTTCCCGATTCACTTTGAGGAACCGTTTCCTTTCTATGTATCGTGTTATGCTTTCCAAGGTCCTCTCTGCACTTCTCCTGCTTTTGCACAGTATCATGCATTCGTCGGCGTAACGGACAAATTTATGTTCTCGCCGTTCCAGTTCCTCGTCCAGTTCATTAAGCATCACGTTGCTTAATAGTGGGCTTAAGGGGCCTCCCTGTACAGCGCCTGTTTCGCTTCTCTCAAATATCCCGTGGTTCATGATTCCTGCATTCAGGTATTTGTGTATCAGTGAGATGACAGCTCCGTCCTTGATGCTTCTTGACAGGACTTCTACCAATTTACTCTGGTAGACATTGCCGAAGAATTTCTCCAAATCCATGTCCACCACATAGACATATCCTGCATCTGCATAGGCCTTACACTGTTTCAGGGCGTCATGCGCTTTGCGTCCCGGCCGGAAGCCGAAACTGCTGTCTGAGAACTGCGGTTCATATACCAGCGTCAGCTCTTGCGTAATCGCCTGCTGTATCACCGGTCCACAACCGTCGGGATTCCCAATTTACGGAATTTTCCTTTTTCTTCTTTGGGTATTTCTACCCGTCGGACGGGTTTGAATTTATACTTCCCATCCCGTATCTGCTGTAAGAGTTCCAGTCGGTGCTCTCCAAGGTACGGTAGAAGTTCATCTACACTCATCTTGTCGACACCGCCTGATCCTTTGTTGGCCTTTACCCTGTGATACGCGGCATTCAGGTTGTCTCGCCTCAGGACTTGCCCCAACAAAGTGTCCGCTCACAAGTTTGCAATGATGTCGTTGTGTTCGGCACTCCTCACAGGGATAGGCGTTCCCGCATATCCTTGCCGCTTGGCAGCTGCTTTTCGCGGGCAACCTTCTCTATGAAGTTTTCTGCTTTTAATGACCTCTTTTGACTCCCTTCACTAACTGATATTTCCTAAGATTCGGCCCTTCCTGGACGGTCTATAACCCGTCCAGTACGATGGCCTCTGCTGACTTCCTCACGATAAATCTTGTTTGGGCCACAGCTGCCATTTTCATGGCTCCGGCCCTATCCGTGAGGCCTCCCCGCGTAAGAACACACTCTTTCTCTCCACCCACCTGCCGCATCTACCCTTGGGGATTCCGAGTCATTATGGGACTTCAGTCTGTTTTACTCCCTTATCCATCCCGAATTGGCCTTATGCGGTTTCTGTTCGTCAGGTCAGAGATTTGCCTGCACCTTCCTTCAGATTCCACCTCACGGTGTCGCTTTTGGTGTTCGGCTATGACTTACTCGAACAGTCTAAGGACTTGCATCCTTAAGAGTGCCCCTATGCCGGGCGCACAAAAACACCGCATGGATTGATTCATCCATGCGGTGCCGCCTGAGCCCAAAGCAGGGCTTATTTTCAATTGGTGGAGATGAGGGGAGTCGAACCCCTGTCCGAAAGCATTGCCATGCAACTTTCTCCGAGCGCATCCAACATACTTTATTTCGGGGCATCATCGCCTATTGGCGGGCTAATCAGTCCCTATCTCGATGGATTTCCCACGCGACCTCCGAGAATTGGCCCTGTGGTATCCTGCAAGTGTCGTTCACTTTCCTTCAGCAGGAATGAAGAAAAGGAACGTTAGCAATTAAGCTGCTAAAGCGTAAGAATCTTCTGCGTTTATAACGCGTTTCCACCGTTTTATGGGGTTGATGGAATCCCAGCTCGCTTATCACACAACATCTACCCCCGTCGAAACCAGTACATCCCCAGGGTTTATATGAACTTCATCATAGCACATCCATCGCCAAAAAGCAATGAAAGTAAAATGAGTTACACTGAGCCGAGAATGACTGCATGATTATCAGAAATCTTTTCATTAATATTAATAATTTTCATGTTTTTATTTATTTTCTTCATTTATTGTATAAAATAGCGTTATGTCTTTTCCTATTATAGCTGTAGGAATATAATAGACTTACTTATTTTTAAGGAGCGTGTTATGATGAGCACAAAAACAAAAACAGCACCCCTCAGCAGTTACCGGGATCCGATCATTCTAATTACAGGATGCGTGATTGGGGCTATATTGGGCCTTGTTTTTGGGGACAAGGTCTCTTTTCTCAAACCGATTGGACAGATTTTCCTCAATCTCCTCTTCTGCCTGATTGTTCCCCTTATTTTCTTTTCCATTGCGGGCTCCATTGCTAATACGAAGGATACGGGCAAGGTCGGCAAGATGATTGGACTAACGCTCCTTATTTTTGTAACGACGGCCATCCTTTCTGCCATCTTGATCCTTGTCGTGACCCATTTTACAGGGGTTCCGACAAATTTTACGGCCGTGACCAAAAATGCAGCGGCAGCAAAGCCCATCAGCGTCAGTGACCAGATTGTCGGGACCCTCACGGTCGGCGACCTGCCGCTTCTCATTTCCCGCTACCACGTCCTGCCCCTCATCATCATGACCATATTCTTTGGCATCTGCGTCTCCCGTCTTGGCGACGAAGCAAAGCCGATTATCGACTGGATGAACGCCATGACCAAGGTCTGCTATAAAATGGTGGCCTATCTCATGAAGCTTGCGCCCCTTGGCCTTGGTGCCTACTTTGCGGACCTCACCGGAACCTATGGTATTGAGCTCCTAAAAACCTATGGCAATGCCATGCTCGTCTTTTATTCCGTCGTTTTCCTTTATTTTTTCCTTTTCCTTGGTTTTTATGCTTTCCTAGCCGCAGGTCCCTGGGGCGTACGGAATTTCTTTAAGGTCATTCTCGCTCCGGCCCTGACGGCCCTTGGGACACGTTCGTCAGCAGCAACGATTCCGCTTCAGATGGAAGCCTGTGATAAACTGGGCGTACCGCGTGACATCTCAAGTGTTGTCATTGCCATGGGCGCAACTTGCCATATGGATGGAGCCTGCATCGCCATGGTCTATGCCGAAGTGCTGGCAACGACGATGTTTGGGGTTCCCCTCGAAGGCTTTGCCTTCCTTCTTGCCATTTTTGTAGGTGTAACCTCTTCTGTTGCAACAAGCAGTGTTCCAGGCGGCGGAGCGGCCGGCGAAACCATGATTGTTTCTGTTTTCAGCCTTCCCGAAGCGGCTTTTCCCATCCTGCTCATGATTGTGGAACTCTTTGATCCAGGCTGCACACTTCTCAATTCCTGCGGCGACACCGTCGTTTCCATGCTCATTACGCGCATTTTCCACGGGAAAGACTGGTATAAACAAAACTTGAACCCAAATCAGGAGGCCATAGAATGAAAATCAATGCCCAATATGTCCTGCAGGAACCGCCTTACGGAGATGCCACTCAGCCAGATTCACAGGACTTCATCCTTGAGGTTGCAGGCGACCGCCTGTTAGGCGAAGCGTACCTTCCCAGCGGCCTTTATGATGCGCCCCATCCAGCCGTTATTGTCTGCCACGGCATTCCCGGCACCAATAACAACGACGACCTATGCCAAAGCCTGCGCCGAATGGGCTGCGTCGTCATCAGGCTCTATCACCGTGGAGCCTGGGGCAGTGCCGGCACCTACTCGTTTTCTCACTGTCTAGAAGATACGGAAGCGGTCCTTTCCTATCTTGCCACAGGCGGCACGGACCGCTATGCCATTGACCCATTGCGTGTCTTTCTCCTTGGACACTCCAACGGGGGCAACACGGTTATCAACGTTGCAAAGCGCCATCCAGAACTGCGCGGCGTCATCGCCTACTGCCCCTTTGATCACAAGGGGGCGGAAACCCTTCTCGGAAAAGAAGGCCTTGCCTCCATGCTCACAGAAGCGGCCACAGTCCTTCATATCGAAAGCCCCGAAGCGTTAGTCAATGACAGTGAAACGCACCGCGACGAATGGGCCTTCCCTCTTGCTGCCTACCCTTTGAAGGATCAGAACATCCTTATCATCGGCGGTGAAAAAGATACGACAGCCCCACCCCAATACATGATCGATCCCTTCTGGAACCTTCTTACAGACCAGCAGTCTCAGGCTATTCACCAGCGTGTCGACCTTCTGGGCAACCATTCTCTTGATACGTGCCGACTGAAACTGATTGAAACGGTGGGGACGTTTATTGAAAGCCTTTCATAAGGTAAGTCAAGGAGCCTTTCCTTTCAAGGAAAGGCTCTTTTCTGGTTTGCTATGATATAATTGATGAAAAATAAGAAATCGATTCGATTGTTTCTATGGAGGGCTTATGGATTTTCGAGAACTGCAATACGTTGTCACGGTAGCGGACTGCCGGAACATCACCCAAGCATCCAAAGAACTTTTCATTTCCCAGCCATCCCTGAGCCATGCCTTGGCCCAAATTGAAAAGGAAGTGGGTGCCAAACTTTTTGACCGCTCCCATCAGCCGTTAACACTCACGGATGCAGGGCGGATCTACGTTAAGACGGCACGCCTCATTCTTCGCGAAAAAACGGATATGAAAAATCGCATCGCTGATCTCAAGATAGGAAGTTCCGGCGATATCATTGTCGGTATCCCATCGGGCCGGGCCGGTTATATGTTTCGCCCTGTTCTGGGGCGCCTGCGTGAAAAGTACCCGGCCTCCCAGCTCTTTTTTAAAGAAGGCGGCACGAGTGACCTCTTGGAGCTTCTACAAATGGGAAAGGTCTCCTTTATCATCGTCCCCTATTTTGATGACGAACTGCCTGTAGGAATCCACAAGGAACATATCTACGACGAAGAGATTCCTCTCATTGCCGCACCGGACTTTTTCAGCGATGCAGATTTTTGGGACAAAGGAGCGCGCCGCATTAACTTCAATAAGATTGCTAAAAAGCCCTTTATTGCCGTTAAAAAAAGACACTTCATCCGCACCATTGTGGACCGCGTCTTCCAAAAAGAAGGCATCATTCCCAATATTCTCACGGAAGTTGACAGCAGCTACGATGCCGTCCAGCTTGCAGCCTGCGGGATGGGCTACACCATTGTGCCCCAGCGCACGGTCATCATCCTCGGGGACAAACAAAATGGGACAAGTTTTTCCTACAGTGACCATCCACCCGTCTTTCCCATCCAAGCCCTTTATAAAAAAGGAACGTATCTTAATAAAGCAGAGAAATATTTGATTGAGCTGTTAAAGAAAGAGTTTGATGGGAAGGGAAAATAGCGGTCGAGCTGTCTCGAGCCTTCGGCTCTGGCTGTCTCGCGGCCATGTCCGCAGCTGTCAAGCGAAAAGAATACAAGGCTAAGGCTGCCTCCGGAAGCTGGCTAAGGATATGGAAAAGCCCTAACGCCGGCGCCAAACCGTGTCCCTGCGGGAATGGGCGCCGAATTACATTTGCCCTTAACCATGTCCCTGCGTCCTTCCACTTTGCTCCAAAACGGGCTTGGGACTCGGGCGAGTATGCCTCGCTAACGCGAGTGAGGTAACGTCACTGCGCGTCCTCATCCTCCATCAAAACGGATAAAATTCAGAGGTAACATGTGTTTGGAAATTTCCCCGTTTCGGTTCCCCGCTTTGGCAAGGCGAAAGATCCGACGGTGACGGTTCGATGCTGGTGCATCGAACCTAAAGAATAAATAAAAAAGAAGGCCTTACCCCGAATCAAGACACCAATTCGGAATAAGACTTTTTGTTTTGAGCACTAGCTGAAGTCAGATTCTCATTCATTACTGAGTTTAGAAATGAATGTAATCTTCACAGAGACTCGCCTTATGGTCTTTTGTCTTAGAAACGGCGAATGCCGTTCCACCTGATCAAGACGATTTTAAAAAGGTTCGTCATACTTTTCCTTCCTGTCTTTTTTCCATTGACCTTTTTCGAATATGGCTCCAGATTGGCCCAGATGCTGAAAAAACACAAAGCAGCCAGACGACGTCGTACATTGATTGTCCGTACTTCTGGGAAGCCTGCCGTGTTTGACGACGCAGATGGACCGAGATGGACTGTAAGTGAATGAAGTTTCCTACATCATCCGAAAAAAATCCAAATTGCCATCTCATAAATCTTGAACAAGGCAACGAAGTCACCTCGTGCAGAAAATCGGAGTAATTTTTGCTCCGAGTAAAGATGAAAAAGGGGGCGGTTGTCTCCTTGCGAGCGGGAGCAAGGAATATTTTTGATAGTTCAAAACCGCTACTGGCAAGATTCCGTCGCGGCGATTCAGCCTCGCACGTGCGCGTTGAGTTGATTACTGTGAATAAGCGTCTCTCAGTAGTACAGTATTAGGGAGCTCCCATCTTCACGCGGTTGTATCCTGCCATTTTCGCAATTTTGATGATTAAACCGGCAGACGCCCCCCTTAGCGTGGCAGCCTGACAGCCTTTATCCTATCCCCCAACGTGAGACGGTCGGTCCATTGTGCGATAGGTCATAAGCCTCTTGCCTCAGAATAATCTTTTCTAAAGCAAGGGGCTCACGTCCTACATCAAATCAGCCCGACTATTGGGTCGTCCCCTATTTTTCTCGAATCAGGTAGCTCGCCAAACTCGCCACTAGGCAAAGTATAATGTCAATCAGCCAAATGAGCGTGTAATTGCCAAAAAGCTGATAGGAAAGGCCACCCAAATAAGCACTTAGGAACCCACCGATCTGATGGGCAAAAAAGAGCAAGCCCATGAGGGTTGCCACTTGATGAAGCGGAAAATGGCCGCTCAAGATGCCCGATGTGGGCGATACCGTGGCATCTCCGGTAAGGCCAAGACCCGTTGCAAAAAGGATGGCCGTTGTCATCGTTTTGGGCAGGACAAAAAGGTAGAATAGCACCCACAGGGCACGGAATCCATAGTAGAAGGAAAGGAGCCCACCTTTTCTCAGACGGGAACTGGCATACCCAGATAGCAGGGCGCCCGCAATGGTCGCAATGCCATAAAATGAAAAGGCCCAGCTTGCTTCCATCTTAGGAATCCCATAGGAGACGAATTGGGAAAAGAGATGAGATTCAATGATGACCATGTGGAACCCACACGTTGAAAACCCGGCGAGGAGGAGCTGGTACGTCCGTTCCCCCAAGGCCGACTGGATTTCCCCAAGGCCCAGTCGGGGAACATCCGTCCCGCCCTTTATCGTACTGTCCTTTTTGGTCAGATAGCGGATACAAGGAATGAGGAGCACCATAATAAGAGCAAGTCGGGGCATGGTCGACGGTACGCCGCCGTGTTGGAGAGAAAAGTTAAGGAGCGGGGCCAGAAAGAAATTGACCATACCGGCTGATGCGTTAAGGAGTCCCGCAAGAAAAAGAGAGCGCTCCTGTCCGACAAAAGAGATGGCAGACGACAGGACAAGGCCAAACGCAATGGCTCCCGTTCCAAGCCCCATGAGGACGCCGAGGGTCACGATGAGCATCCCATAGCTGGTACATAGTTTGATACCGAGGACGGAAAGGACCATGAAAAAAACACCTGACGTCAGGACGAATCGATTGGACCATCGTGCCGCTAAGAGCCCAAATAAAGGCTGGGACGCGCCAAAGACAATCTGCATGACGGCAATGGAAAAACTGACCTCTTCATAGGAAAGGCCTGTCATATCCGCAATGGGTTCTAGCAGAATGCCAATACTTGCCCGTAGCCCTGCCCCCAGGCCATAGATGAGGCAGGCAATAAGTCCTAAAAAGAGGGCACTGCGCAAAGAAGTGTTTCCTTGTTTCATTTATTTTACCTCCAAGGGAAAGACCAGTTCCCCAATGGAATAAAGAGCGGCTTTACCGGCAAGTTCCACCCGGCTGCCCCTTATTTTGGTATAAAGGACGCCGGTCCGTTCCGATGCCTGAAAGGCCTTGATGTCATCCTTTCCTAAAATGGCGGACCAAAGAGGAACGAGATGACAGTGCCCGGACCCACAGACCGGATCTTCTGGCACACTGAGTTTTGGCGCAAAACTACGGCTTACACAGTCATAGTCCTTCCCGCGGGCCGTAATGTGAAGGAGCAATCCGTTTAGGTCAAGGGCTTGCTGTTGATTGATTTTTGCGTTCCTGACCGCGACTTCATCTGAAAGGATACAGACAAGGTCCCGTCCCATATAGGCACGTTCTGGACGCACACCGATGGCATCTGCCATGGCATCTGTGACAGGGACAGGCATGAGGGAATAGCTAGGAAAATCCATACAAATGAGATCCCCGTCGCGGCGCACAGTGAGGGGTCCGCCCAAAGTCTTAAAGCAAATTTTCTCCGCGTCCTTCTGATAAAAATGGAATATGACATAGGCCGCAGCAAGGGTGGCATGACCGCAGAGGTCGATTTCCCCGCCTGGCGTAAACCAGCGCAGATGGTATGCGCCTCCTTCCTGTACGGCAAAAGCCGTTTCGGAAAACCGGTTTTCCATGGCAATTTTCATCATGATGCCCTCTGGAATCCACGCATCCAAGATACAGACAGCAGCAGGATTTCCTTTAAAGACGGTATCCGTAAAGGCATCGACAATATATTGTTTCATTGTAACGTCCTCCGTTTCTAAAGGAAGGATATCACGGTGACGAGAATTAGTAAAACGACTTTATCTAATGTTTAAATTAGAAATAGTGATGTATAATAAAGACAGCAAAATGAAAGGTGGTGCCTTTAATGCAGCGTTTCAAAGCCCTTCGGACCGTCCTGCGGCTAGGGAGTTTTACAAAAGCCGCCCACGCATTGGGCTATACCCAATCCTCCATCAGTCAAATGATGGCCTCTCTTGAAGAGGAACTGTCCTTTAAGCTCCTGATCCGTTCCAGAAATGGCATTACCCTTACCCAAGAAGGGCAGCAACTCTACCCCTTTTTGGAACAGGTCCTCCATAGTTACGAAGCCATGGAAGAAAAGGCCCGTGAAATCAGGGGACTTGAAACGGGAGTGATTCGTGTAGGGACCATCTCAAGTATCACCTGCCGCTGGATGCCGCCTCTCATCAAAGGATTCAAAGCCCGCTACCCCAATGTGAAGTTTACCTTTCAGCAAGGCGATTACAGGCTCATTCCCGAATGGATCGAGTTGGGCATCATCGACTTTGGCTTTGTCTCCCCTGACTCCTGTCCCCACTTAATGACCATTCCCGTTAAGGACGGAGAACTTCTAGCGGTGCTCCCCCGTCGCCACCGCTGGGCAAAGGAAAAAGCGATTCCCTTGGAGGGCCTCCTTTCGGACCCCTTTATCCTTCTTGAAGAAGGAAACTACAGTGAACCAATGGAAGCCTTTCAAAAAAAGGGAATCAAACCCCATGTCGCCTACAGACTCCACGATGATTACGCCATCATGACCATGGTCGAAGCCGGTCTTGGTGTCAGCATCCTCGCAAAACTCATGACGGACCGAAATCCCTATGATATCGTAACTGTTCCCATAGACCCGCCCCTTTATCGACATCTTGCCATTTGTTATAAAGACTGGGATCTTTTGCCGCTGGCAAGTAAGCATTTCATCACCTATATCAAGGAGAAGGCGGATGAGTTGCCATAAGGACGTAAGACAGTCGTGCCATATACTGGGCTTACGGGCTTGATTCCAGGATTCAAGGACTCCATTTCAAGCCTCTGCCCTAAAGAAAAGCCAAAGACCCTAACCAAACCAGTCTCCTGGGTTCGGTTAAGGTCTTTTGATGATGGTGGCGCAACGATGGATGACCGCTTACTTTTTGCAAAAATAGCCATAACCGCAATAAGTGCAGGCGTCCGTTTTCACGGCAAAGTCTTCTTCTTCGCCAAGGGTTTGGAGTTTTGTAAGGAGCGCTTTAAGTTCTGCCGCTTCCCTGTCCCGGTCAGTAAGTTCCCAGGTCGAGAGATTGCGCAGAAAATGGAGCGAGGCCTGACTCACTTTCATGTGATAAAGGGCTTCGGCGGCAAGGCTATAGATGGCAAGCTGCCGCGAATAAGCTTTTCGTTCCATGCCATCAAGGGGCGGATGACCGCTCTTATAGTCGATGATTTCAAGCGTTCCATCTGGCAGATGGACGACTTTATCGATGCTGCCTTCAAAGTAGACCGACGCATTCCCTACAGTCATGAGAGGCAGTTCAAAATCGACTTCTGCATCTTGGGGAAAGTCCCCATAAGCAGCATAAAGGGGCGACGCAAGGTAGGCATCGATGAGGGGGCCCCCTTCTTTTCGGAGAACGTTCTTTTCCCCATCGCTGTATGATTCTTCAAGAAGTGCCAGTTCCTTTGCTTTTTCAGCCGGTGCCGTGCGGCAAAGTTCCAAGACTTTATGGATGTAGGTCCCCAGCGTTGCCGGCGGAATGCGGACACTCCCCGTCCCTACCACATCGGGATCAAGGCTCGGCATATGGCTCCGATACTGATAGAAGTAGCGGCGCGGGCAAAGGTCATAAGTCCCAAGGGCCGTGGCGCTAAGGATCACTTTCTGTGGAAATTCCACAGCTTTCAATTTTTCGAAGGCGCCGGCTTCAAGTTCAAGGGGCGGTGCTTCCTGGATACTAAAGGAAAGGGGTAAGGCAAGGATTTCCGACGCTTTCAGTTCCACCCATTCGACAAGGTCTTTTCCCTCACCATCATGGAAAATACGGCGCAGGCTTTCATACCAATTTTCCCGGCTCTTGACACGTCCTTTAGCCCGTTTTTCCCGTCTGACAGATTCCTTTTCTTCACTCACAGCAGCCGACAGGAAAAGATATTTTTCAGCCCGCGTCATAGCAACATAAAGCTGGCGTTTCTTTTCTTCCCACTCGAGGGCGCGATTGTCCTCGCTCAATTCTTCATAAAGGGCGGTCTTTTGCGGTCCTTCATCACCAGGAATCATAATGCCAAGACCAGCGCCGGGAAGATACTGAAGGCCGAGCCTGTCAGGAGGCGATTTATACTGTTGATCCGGTAAAAAAACAGCGGGAAATTCCAACCCTTTGGACTTGTGGATGGTCATGATCTGCACGCTTTTGGCGTCCGGTTCCAAGGCAGCGCCGCTTTCCCGAGCCTGCATCCTGCGCATCAGGTTCAATCTGTCCAAAAAGTCTTCGCTGCCGCCCCCTTCCTGCATGGCAAAGGAAGCAGCCATGGAACGCAGTTTCCACACGTTTGCCATCTTTTCTCGTCCATGAGGCATAGCAAGAAGGAGACTTTCCACATGGAGCGTCTCCATGATGGCATCAAAAAGTTCTGGCAAAGAACCCAAGCGGCTCACGTGCATGAGGACCGTGAGTTTCTTCCAAAGACTGACATGGCTCGGTTCAATAGATTGGGACAGGCTCTCCCACAGGTTCTTTTGGGGATACATGCGCAAAAGGCCAAGGATTTCTTGATCCGTGAGACCGCCGTACGGAGACCGAAGGACGCCGGCCATGGCCCAATCCACATCAGGCGAAAGAACGGCGGTCATGATGGTGATGATGTCAATGACTTCCTGCTGTTCATAAAAGCCCTTCCCATCCGTCATGGTATAGGGAATATGGGCCTCTGCAAGAGCTGCGGCATAAGGCTCAGCAAGCCGGATGGCCGGTACGAGAATGGCAATGTCCCCATACCCCAGTTCCTCATGACTTTTTACGATAGCATCAATCTTTTGTGCCACCCACTGAGCTTCGGCCCGCTGTGCGTCGGCAAATGTGCCGTCTTCTTGGTCAATGATGGCAAGAATGGGTTTTTGCGTCGCTTTCTGATGGGGCACAAGGTCCTGGGCCATGACCGCCTTTTGGGGGTCCGTCCCCAAGAGGTCACGGAAGAGACAGTTGCAGGACTCGATGATTTCTGGGGCAGAGCGGAAATTATCGGCCATGACAATGTCCGTTCCGCCAGAATGTATGATGTCATCACGGACAACACGGAAGACCGTGACATCGGCACCGCGGAATCGGTAGATGGACTGCTTGGCATCACCGACGATAAAAAGGTTCTTCCCCCGCAGCTCACTAGCTGTCGCCCCTGAAAGCAGGTAAACCAGTTCTTTTTGCTGCTCATTCGTATCCTGGAACTCGTCGACCATGATGTAGTCAAAACGATGCTGGTAGGCCCGGCAGATTTCGGGATAATTCCGCAAAAGAGAGACCGCCCGTCCTGCAAGGAAAGAGAAACTAAAAATTTCCTGACGCAGGGATTCTTCTTCGAGACGGTCCGCAAGGCGGTGCAGCAGGCCATTCCACGCTTTGGCATAAGGAATGGCCACTTCATTGCGTGCGTAACCTTGAAGTTTGATTAAGGCCTCTTTCCACTCCTTGATGAGAGGGGCCGCTTTTCCTGCTGCGCGGATAAGGTTCATAAAGGGAAGAACAGTTTCAAGATCATCTGCAACAAGGGCTTCATGGTAGATTGCCCGTGCATTTTCAAGCTCCAAGAGGGCGTCTTTCGTCTTTGAAGGTTTTAGGTCTGCCCCAGAGGCGAGCATGGCAAGGAAGGTTTCTTCCGCCCGGATCTTTGCTTCTTCCCAATCCTCTTGACGTACCACATAAGGGGAAGAAAGATCCCCCAAAGCCATGAGGTCCGGCAGGATTTCAAGAAGACCATAAAGCATGCTGCCAAGCCTCCCCGGGTGATAAAGGCCCAATAAAAGCTCCAGATCCTCATCTTCTTTTTTGAGCAGATCCCGCAGGAAGGCATCGATAACGGAAGCTTGGAATTCCTTTACTTCATATTCTTCCTTCACCGTAAACTGAGGATCCATCCCTGCTTCAACAGGATGATCGCGCAGAATCTGGGAGCAGAAGCCATCGATGGTCGTAATGGGCGCGCCATCAAGGTGGCGCAACTGTTCTTCGAAATGGGCCCGCAGTTCACCGCTCGTCTTCCCCACTTCTTCCAAGAGGGACTTACGGATGCGTTCCCGCATTTCCCGAGCCGCTTTGCGGGTAAAGGTAATGGCAAGGATCCTGTTGGCGCTTTTGTCCGGATCTTTCAAGATGGTCAGGAAACGCTCGACAAGGACCCGCGTTTTCCCAGATCCCGCACCGGCTGAGACGGAGACATTCCGGTCCAATGTGGTAATGGCAAGGGTTTGTTCTTTAGTGAAATCAGCCATTTGCATCCTCCTCAGCGCTCATCATTTCGTGGGTTTGGTTGTCCTTGATGCGGCAAATGTCACGGGCGGGGCAGTAATCCGGGCATTTTCCGTTGTACGGCTCTGCGGCAAAGTCCCCACTTCTCATGCGCCGAACAGCCGCAGCGATAACGTTTTCGGAAATCTTGAGAACGTCCTCCATATCCTTTCCTCGTACGCTCTTTGGTGCCTCTTTAGCCGCTTTGCCAACGCTCGACCACATGCCGCCCACGCGGCGTCCCGTTCGGATATCTCCATAAATAGCGCCAAAAATCTGTTGGTCAATAAGACCCAGATTGCGTTCGAGGACCTTGATGTAAAGGGGCAGCTGGACGGCTTTTCCTTCATCCATACGAGCCGTGGTCGGCCGTCCGCCCGTTTTGTAGTCCATGATGAGGTAGCCTGATTCACTTCGGTCAATGCGGTCAATCTGGCCGGAAAGATAGACTTTCTTTCCATCCACCGTAAGGTCATAAGGAGGCCAAGCCGCGCCTTTTCGGCCGAAGGCCTTTTCTACGGCACAAACCGTGACTCCAGTAGGGCTCTTTTCCTCATAGTCCACTTCCATGCGGAGCCAGCGCTTCAGCCATTCTTCATAGCTTTTTCGAATGTGGTCCGAGTAGCGGGACCGGGGAATATCCCCGTTCCGTTCCATTTCGGTATAAGCAGCTTGGTACGCCTCACTAAGTTCCTGCCACAGCATTTCCAGTTCCTTTGTAAAGAGCGCTTCCCCCAAGTGACGCCCCATGAAGCGGGAAAGGGTCAGATGGATCAGGTTTCCCACAACGTCCGGTGTAGGAAATGCCGTCTTTGCTTCTTTTACGTCAAGCTTCCACACATGAGTAAATAAGTACATAAAGGGACACGTGAGAAAACCGTCAAGCTGGGATGCGGAAAGATGGAGCGTTTCTTCCTGCGGTCCCAAATAGCCATTATAAAGGCTCTTTGGAGCAAACCGATTCTTTTCGTCCTGGGCCCGCAGCAAAATTTTCGCGTCCACATGGTCTGCCAGATAGGTGGCTTCCTTTTCGCCCAGATTTTCCGCTTCCATGAGATAGCGTACCATTTGGGGCTCGCTGTAACAGTCATGGACATCTGAATGATACGTCACAAATGGCAGGGCGTGAGGCGTGAAAAAGTGCCGCAGCCGTTCAATATAATAGCTTGCGCCGCCCTCATCGTCAGCAAACCAGGAAAGATGAACTTCCTTTTCGGCAAGGCTGACAGCCGAAGCAAAGAAAAAGCGATCCCGGGCAAGGCGCCGTGCGGACGTACCCAAGGGGATATCAAGAGCAGCAAGTTCTGTCCGTTCTTCATCGCTGTAGAGCCAGCTTTCCCGGGAAATAGCCGGAAAGAGCCCATCCCTCACGCCCAGGATATAGACATAAGGATAAGGAACGCCTTGAATATCGGAGGCTTCCATGACACGGATACCTTCTTCATGACTCGGCGTCAGCGTAATAGTCGTGCCAATGAGGGCCTCCTTCCAATAAGAAAAGATGTCCCCCAATCCGACGGAGAGGTCCTTGCTGCCGACAGCTTCAAAAAGGGCTTCGAGACGGTCAAAAAAGGCCCTGACGAAGTCTTCGGACTGAGCCATGATCTTCACTTCCGAAAGGGTCACTTTTCCCTCCTGATGGAGCCTGCCAAAGGTCCGCACAAGGTCCCATTCCGTGAGCCTTTCGTCAAGATAATCCCGCCACTGCGTACAGGTCTTTGGCGTCTGGAGCGCTTCAAAAAGAGGCTTCAGGTCCGAAACACCGGAAAGATGGGAAATGCGTTCCAAAAGGAACCCTGGCGTCTCGATATAGCTTTCCTCGACAAGGTGACCTACGGCTATCCGGTCCACATGGAAAAGTTCCTGCATGAGCGTTGTCTTCATAAGGGCTAGAAGGGGCATCGTATCATCCTTCGTTAGCGCTGCTTCCCAGAGTTTTGTAAGGAACAGGGGCAAAGGCTGACCGGCAAGGTCCGTCACATCTGCAAGGGTCGACAAGAGACCGTATTCTTCCATGTACCGGCCAAGACCCTGATAGTCATTGAGATTCCGTACAAGAAGGAGAATTTCATGGGGCGCCACGCCGCTTTTGAGCTTTTTCTTGACGTCTGTAAGGACCATCTTGATTTCGCTGTCAACGCTGGACGCTTCACCAAGATAGATGTGCTGCGCAGCCACGGCATCGCCAGTTGCTTTGGGAAACGTTTCGGCAAAATAGGCAAGGTCCTCAGGACGGCTCACTTTTTTTGGTGCAATTATCTTTTCATACCCATCTCCCAAGAGATCTTCTTCGAGTTTTCGCGTTGCTTCCGATAAATCAGGTCGCGACTCATCATAAAAAAGGCCAAAAGAGATGGAAACCCGTTTTCCCAGGGCTTTTACAAGAGCCATCTGAAGACCTGTCAGTTCGTTGAACTCACTGAAATACAATTTTTCCCATGGGAGAATCGCCCCTGGATCTTGCAGCACGTCAAGGGCCGCGTCATAGAGACCATTCAGGTCGCAAAGATGGCGTTCATTCATGAGAGCTTCATAAGCAGAAAGGATGAGGGCAATTTCCTTATCCTTTTCCCCTCCCCGCTTTTCCTCACGGTTCCAGGAAAGGACGGCGTTCTTGAAATCTTCACCCGTCACATGACACGTTTCAAGTTCTGTCAATAGCTGGACGACACTGTCACAGAACCCCTTTTTATCGGCAAGGGTCCTAAAATAAGGCAATAGTTCCTTTCCAACAAGATACTCGATGGCTTCTGATGCAATGCGGGCCTGCGTATCCCGGGAAATCAGCATCCGTTCATTTTCCCGTCCGTTTAAGCGCAGGATTTCCCGCGGCAGGGCATCGATGGTACTCGTCTTGACGACGCCATGGCGACGGACCAGGTTTCTAAAATACAGGTTTGGCACAAGAAAAAGGGCTTTTCCATAAGGGTACTGGACCGCTTCTTTCAGGAAATCTGGTCGCATGGTCTCCCCAAGGCCCGTGATCCATAAGGTTTTTTCCATGGTTCCTCCTTTGCCAAGATTCTTTTCTTTGGCTTCTTCTCCTATTATGACGGAAGCAGAACAAAAGTTCAATATAGTCCGTATCATAGGGTGAAAATTAACCCAGCAATCACCTTATCCATAAAACAAAGGACCTTTCCTCGCTAAAGGAAAAGTCCTCTATGCTGTCAGCTCCCCCGCTTTTCATCCGTGTCTTCCCCAAAGATCCTGACTTCCGGTTCAAGAAGGACGCCATACTGGCTCCTGACCTTATATTGAATGGTTTTAATGAGGCGCAGCACGTCTCGCGCGGTTGCCTCCTCACGATTGATGACAAAGCCCGTATGCTTTTTGCTCACTTGAGCGCCGCCCATGACAAGGCCGGCAAGACCTGCCTGCCGGATAAGGGGACCTGTATAATAACCGGGCGGACGTTTGAAGGTGCTGCCCGCACTGGGGTACTCCAAGGGCTGCTTTTCCTTGCGGCGTTTCGTAAAGTCCGCCATTTCCGCTTCGATTTCACAGGATGCCTGAGCCCATAGCTCCATGACCGCTTCGACGATGACGCAGCCTGGATGATCCATGAAATAGGAATGACGGTAGCTGTAGGAAAGGTCCGTAGCCTTTGCGGTTTGAAAGTCCAGGTTTTCATCAAGGAAGGTCACTTCCTTGATGACATCGCTCATTTCCCCGCCATAGGCACCGGCATTCATGAGCACGGCACCGCCAAGGCTGCCGGGAATACCGATGGCAAACGTGAGGCCGCCCAGTCCATGGGCAGCCGCCAGTTGGGAAACCTGAGAAAGGGGCACGCCGCCGCCGGCGCGCAGTTCGTAACCAGTCACGAGCTGCGCGCCCCCTTCATCCAAATGAACAACAAGGCCTCGAATGCCGCCGTCACGGACGAGCATATTGGAGCCTTTCCCTAGGATAAGGTAAGGCACATCACAGTCCCGTGCCTTTTTCAAGAGGGCCTGGAGCGCTTTGGCCTCCCGCACCGTCACAAATAGATCGGCCGGTCCGCCAATAGCAAAGGTCGTATGGTCCTTCATCGGTTCCCCGATGCTGAACGAATTAGGAAAATGCACCTTTACATACGCGCAAAGACCATCAAAGTCCATCATTCGACAGCTTCCTTGATGGTATCGCTGAAAGCCTTGGACAGGTCGCCCAGCATCATCTGGAAGCGGATGTAGTTTTGGATATATTCGCTGGCAACGGGATTTAGCTGCAGCACTTCATAAAGTTTCTGCATCTTTTGTACCTGAGCTTCGTCCGGTTTCTTTCCCTGATACTGGGCCAGTTCAATTTCTGACTTCTGCTTGAGGAAGTCCTTGACCATGGATTCCGCGTCCTTATCGGCCGCGAGTTTCGGTTTGACCTCCTGCATCTTTTTGTATTCGTGGGAATCGCGGATGGCTTCGCACACCTGATTCATTTGATCATATACGTTCATGGGATTTCTCCTCCTTTTTTTGGTTATGCCTCCTATTCTAACATAGAAAAGATTGGAATGCCAATTTTCTGTGATTGTACAGAAACTCCCATGAGGAGCTAAAAAAACGCAGGCCTTCTTTGTAAAGAGAAGACCTGCTGCAATATGTATGATTATCCTTTGTATTCGTAGTGCCACCATTCCATGTCGCTGCCGTTAAATCCACTTTGCGTCATGGCATAATCGAGAAGGCCGCGCAAATAGCGCTGGAGATCCGTACCACCTGGAAAAGCCCGAAACTGAGCAGGTGACAGTTCATCAAAATCAGAGATCATCTTGATGGGGGTTCCCGTCTCAAGGTCATAGAGACTCACATCAAGGCTGCGCCCCGTATTATGGGAATAACCTTCACTTAAAGGGGGCAAAAGGCTGTCACGGGAAGGACCCAAGAGCAGCTTTGCCACAGCAAAATCTTCATAAGAACGGTAGCCTTCCCAGATAAGGAGCCCATACCCTTTAGAAGCCAGTATTTCTGCCGCCCGGCTCAAAGCTTGTGCGGCCTTACGGTTCAGTTCTGCCTTTTTGCTTGACACGATAGCTTCTCCAAATAGATTATTCGCCGTACTGTAGCGGAGGTCAAGTTTTGCCGTTGAAACAACATCGCTCACGCTTACAAGATCAAGCTTTTCTGCAGCTATTTTTGAAGGGACGGGAAAGGCCTTGGCTTTTTCCCTTGCCTGCGCCAAGGTCATGACCGGTTTGACGCGCCAAGGCCTGTCATTTTCGCCTCGCGTAAAAATTCGGCTGTAGGAATGATTGCCTATGCGCAGGCTGATTCCCAACCCTGATCCATTTCGGTCAAAACGGACGGGAGAGGACGTATCCGTATAGGGGCCCTTTTCCATCAGTGTATAGGCATCATAATGATTCTTTACCAAGGCAAAGCTGTTGCTTTTCGTAAAATCCCGATCATTTTTTTCAAGCTCATAAAGTAGTTCCAGTTCTCCTTGATGTTCCCGGACAAGGAGCACATCTCCGCCGCCGTGATAGTATCCAATCAAGGCCTCTTCATCAGGGGCCATCTCGTAGGGAGCTTCCTGAAAGGCTTCATCAGGCGGCTTGCCCGTATAGGTCATGGCAGGGTAGACATAACGGCCTGCAACAAGCTGGGATCCACCAGGGGACAGACGGACCGTACTGTCAGCTTTGACCGTAGGGCCTTCTTCCCGAAGGGTGTAGCTGTCCTTACGTTCAGGAGACAGATAAAACCAGTTCCAGCGCGTCCCATTTTCGCCGGGGAGCGCATAGCAGAGGGAAAAACCACTTTTTTGCGGCACCAAGGCAAGGGTTTCATGGGCATTTCCGAAATACCTAAGAGCAGACGGCTGGGTTGGGGTGACTGGTGCCGTGGCCTGAACAGTACCTGCTCCCCACAGCCCGATGAGGCAAAAACACAGCGTAAGGAGTTCTTTTTTCATATGGATCACTTTCCTTCCGGCTCCACTGGATCTTCATCAGGAAGAGGCACAACGGGCTCAACCACTTCTGCCACATGTTCCTTTCCCATTTTGCTTTTGACCTTGGCAGGGGGAAACGTGATCATAAAGGTCGTTCCCTTCCCCACTTCGCTCTGGACCTGGACCTTGGCTTTATGGATACGAATAATTTCCTTTGCAATGGCGAGGCCTAGGCCAGTTCCCGGGATATGGCGTGAGTGGGACTTATCCACCTTGTAAAAGCGTTCCCAGATATAGGGAAGGTCTTCCTGAGGGATCCCATACCCGTGGTCTGTCACCGTTAACACAGCGCCTCCGGTGCGGCTGGGAAGGACTTGGAAGACGATGGATGATGAATCAGGGGAATACTTCATTGCATTATCCCCCAAGATCATGACAAGCTGGAAGAGCCGGTCCCCGTTGCCCATGACCATGAGATTGTCATCAAGGTAGCGCTCGAGCCGGATATCCCGCTTTTGGGCCCGAACTTCCATCATGCTCACGACGTTTTCCGTAATCTCACCCAACGGCACAGGTTCCATTTCCTCATTTTCCTTGCGTTGGAGACGGCTGATTTCAAGAAGTTCATTGATCAGCCGTTCCAGGCGCTGGGTCTCATTATCAATGAGTTTCCTATATTTTTTTATATCATCCGGATCTGTGACCGTTCCATCGAGGATGGCCTGATTATATCCTTGGATGATAGTAATGGGCATCCGCAGTTCGTGGGAAACATTGGCTACAAAGTCGCGGCGCAGTTTTTCCATCTTATTGGTCTTAAGGACAAATTGTTCCAGGTCACGGCCCAAGGAATTCAGGGAGCGGCCCAAATCAGCCACTTCATCCTCCCCGTCTACGACAACCTTCAAGGAGTAATCGCCGGAAGCAATGGCCTTGGCGCTGTTTTTCATGTCTACAAGGGGACGCACAAGGCGCCGCGTGAGTCCTGACACAATGATGACACTGATGACGAGGGCGGCAATGCCGACAATGATCGTGTAGATATAGATATCGCGCAGGACACGGTTTAACCCATCAATGGGGGCAGCCAGCAAAATGGCCCCTGTAATTTCCTGATGTGAATCTTCCATGGGAAGCCCTACCAAGAGCACCTGTTCCTTATAGTAGGGATGAAAGAGCCGGGCATTGACACGGTTGCGTTCATAGACGCTCGAGAGAATAGATTTGACTTTATCATTGAGGGGACCGCCTTCCCGAAGCTGCTGGTCAATGGCTTCAACGGAGCTTCCCTTGCGGCGGGAGGAGGGGTCATTGGCGCCGGCACTCGGCATGTCGTGGGCTGTACGAAGATCTTTTTCCATATCCCGCATCGTTTCGGAGGCATTGATGAGGCGGTAATTGGAATCAAAGACCCAGATACGCGCGCCAATCAGTTGATCCACACTTGTAAGGTACTGGCTCAACATGGCGGACGACGCCCCTGACGCGTTGAAATAGCGGACAATGAGGGCTACTTCTCCCCCTTTTTGGTTCAGTTCCGTCTCCTTTGTACGGAAGAAATAATCCGTAATCAAATAGGAAAGTCCTACGGAAATCCCTACGATGATAATGACAATAAGGCCCATGTAGCTATACATGAGCCTCGTACTTAATGACTTTTTCACTTCTTGACCTCAAACTTATAGCCAACGCCCCAAACGGTCACGATATCCCATTTCGCATCCTTGGGAATGTCCAATTTGTGGCGAACGCGCTTGATATGCGTATCGACCGTGCGGGTATCCCCGTAATACGTATACCCCCAAATTTTTTCAAGCAGCTGATTGCGTGAAAAAACAATGCCCGGGTTTGATGCAAGGCACCACAGAAGCTCCATTTCCTTTGCCGTAAAGGTCACTTCCCGGCCAAAGGCAACGACGCGATATTCACTTAAGTTGATCATGAGATCGGGATATTCAAGGACTTGCTTGTTCTGGGATTGCAGGAACTGGCTGCTGCGACGCAGGACAGCCTTAACGCGGGCGACAACTTCGCGGGTATTGAATGGCTTTGCGATGTAATCATCGGCCCCCATCTCCAGACCCAGGATACGGTCATCATCAAAATCCTTGGCGGTCAGCATGATGATTGGCACATCAGAAATCTTACGGACCTGTTTGCAGACTTCAAAACCATCGAGGACAGGCATCATGATATCCAGAAGGATGATGTCCGGTTTCCCCGCCTGGATCTGCACCAGGGCTTCCGCCCCATCGGCCGCTTCAATCACTTTGAAGCCTTCTTTTTTAAAATAAAGGCTCAAGATCTCTCGGATCTGTGCCTCATCATCAGCAATCAGTACGGTCTGTTGTCTTTCCATAGTTATAACAACCTTCCTTAACAGAATCCTCCCTCAAAGAAAGACCCATGCAAATTGGATATACCACTTGCTCCATTATACAGCGTAAAAATCGAAAGAACAAATAAAATCTTTATGACAAAAAAAGGAAATGACTGTGAAGTGCAGGATGTCTCCTTATTTGGCCAGCGAAAAAGACGCTCATAGATTCCTAAGAAAGACGCAACCTGATGATGGGTACGGATCTAAATGAGGCGCTGGATTTCCTGCGATATTTTGTTCTAGTCTGCCCGTCTTGCGCTTTTCGGAAACGCATGATTATGGAAGAACAAGTTTCCCTTATTTTACAATGAGGGCGCTCGATTTAACAAATTCCCCTGCCATCCCTAGCGAAAGGCTCTCTTGTTATCGTGTTTTTTCCATATCCTCACCCCCTGGAAATCGTCCAGTCAAAACGATTTATGGCCCGCAAGATTGAGGTAACGCCCAATGATGCAAGCGATGGAACCAGCCATATTCCAATGGATTCACTGAAGGCGATAACAACCTCATTGAGACGGTTAAAAAATAGGCGTAGGAACACGTGATTTCGGGAGATTGAGGAACAGGTTTTCTCTCAACTTGACAAAACAAAAAACCAGCAAATGTATTGTCAGCATCCAAACGGGAATTAATCCGTGAATCAATCCATTTTTTGATAAAAACAAAACCGTACCTTGAAGCTTGAATCCATTTGCCAAAATTTTGCCACAAGAGACAAAAAGCCCGCACCCATGGAGGATGCGGGCAGATTTGTGATTATTTGCCGAAATAACGAGCCAGCAGGGCGTCGAAGGAACGGCCATGACGAGCTTCGTCTTTGCACATTTCATGAACAGTATCATGGATGGCATCGTAGCCAAGCTGTTTAGCCAAGGTAGCCAGTTCTTTCTTTCCTTTGCAGGCACCCTGTTCAGCAGCAGCTCTCATTTCGAGGTTCTTCTTGGTGCTGTCGGAAAGAACTTCGCCCAGCATTTCTGCAAACTTGGAAGCATGTTCAGCTTCTTCATGAGCAGCCTTTTCGTAATATAGACCAACTTCAGGATAGCCTTCACGGAAAGCAACGCGGCTCATTGCAAGGTACATACCAACTTCGGAGCATTCACCAGTGAAGTTTTGACGCAGGCCTTCGATGACTCTTTCATCTACGCCTTTGGCTACGCCAAGAACATGTTCATCGGCATATTCTTTTTTGCCTTCACCCATAACGGTGAACTTATCTTTCGGAGCACCGCACTGAGGGCACTTTTCAGGAGCTTCTTCCCCTTCATAAACATAACCACAGACGGAACAAATGAATTTTTTCATAGTAAAAACCTCCCCTTGAAATTGGCTTCTTCCATTTTTGGAAGAAGTATTTATTAATAATTATTTTTGCTTACATCCTTATTATAGCATCAAACTTATAAAATGCAAGCCCTTTTTACTTATTTTTTAAGAATTTTTATTTCTTCCGCCCTTCGTCCGCACCTTATAGGGACAGTCCTGTCGTTGGATCAAGACCAAGGGCAATATTCATGCTCTCCAAGGCCGCTCCGCTGGCACCTTTCCCGAGATTGTCAAACTGAGCCGATACAGTGATCCGGTCCATGTTCCCACAAATATAAAGACGCATGGAATCCTTTCCTGAAAGGGTATTTGATCCAAGCATGACTGGATTCTCCTCTTCTCCGGCTACGGAGATAAAAGGAGAAGGGCCAAAAAATTCCCGATAGCCTTGACGGATATCCTCCAGCCGCTGATGGTCCCTATTTTCGATGCCCACGGTGACCAACATGCCCGAATAATACGGTGCCACAATGGGAAGGAAGATGGGAAGCGAAGCAAGGCCCGTATACTTCTTGATCTCCGGTAAATGTTTATGGGTTTGCCCCAAGGCATAGATACGGGGGGCATCGACCTCATGATCATGCGGCCCTTCGTATTCAGCAATCATCTTTTTCCCACCGCCGGAATAACCGGTCAAGGAGGTAATGGTCAGGGTCCTACTAGGTGAGACAAGGCCCATCTGGACCAGCGGCGCGATAACGGCAATGGACCCGCTGGCGTGACAGCCGGGAACGCTGATGCGGCTGCCATTTCGGATCTTTTCCAGAAAGGAAATCCCAAGTTCCGGAAATCCATAGGCCCACCGATCATCACAGCGAAAAGCGGTCGATGTATCAATGATCTTTGTATCTACATCTTTGACGGTTTCTACCAGTTCGCGGCTTGCCGCGTCAGGAAGACAAAGAAAGGCGACATCCGCCTCAGCGACTTTTTGGGCCCGGGCAGGAAGGGATTTTCTCTCCTCTTCAGAAATTGTAAGGAGTTCAATATCTTTCCGTTCCATGAGCCGATCTTTCAGACGAAGTCCTGTGGTTCCTTGGGAACCATCAATAAATACCTTGATCATACGTTGTTTCTTCCCCTCATTGATAGTTTTTTTGGGGAAGACCGACGGTTTAGTCGCTCTTCCCTGTTATTCCATTATATCATCTTTAGTTTGATAAATCGCTTTCTTTTGGGAAGAAACTGTGAAGATTCAAGAAACCGCAGAAATAAAATGGATCTGTGAAGAAATGAAGTTCTCATTTTTCACAGATCCCTGCAGGATGATAGAATCAGACCTTTTTTACGAACAAAGCCCTCATGGCATTCATGACGGCCATGATAAGGACGCCTGTATCGGCAAAAATGGCCATCCACATATTGGCCAGGCCCAACGCCCCCAAGATAAGGACAATCACCTTGATCCCGATGGCAAAATAAATATTTTGGTGGACAATGGACACGCATTTTTTAGAGATGCGAATGGCTTTCCCGATTTTCAAAGGATCATCATCCATCAAAACGACATCGGCAGCTTCGATGGCTGCATCGGACCCCATAGCCCCCATGGCAATCCCTACATCGGCTAGGGAAAGGACAGGCGCGTCATTGATGCCATCACCCACGAAAAGGACCTTTTCATTGCCATTTTTCTGCTGGGTAATCTTTTCCAGGAGTGTGACTTTATCTTCAGGTAAAAGTTCACTGTAGACACGCGAAATCCCCAGCTCCTGAGCGACCTTTTCCGCAACCTGTTTCGCATCACCAGTGAGCATAACCGTAGCGATGCCTTGTTTTTTCAGCTCGTCAATGGCCCTTATGGAATGCGGTTTCACGACATCAGCAATCAGGATGTGCCCTGCATATGTCCCATCAACGGCCATATGGACGAGAGTTCCCACTTGATGGCAGGGAAGATAGGAAATCCCCGCTTCTTCCATGAGCTTGGCATTGCCGCACAGTATGCTGCGTCCGTCAACGGTGGCCTGAATACCGCGGCCGCTCAGTTCTTTAATTTCCGTGACACGGCTGCGGTCCAGCGGTTTCCCGTAGGCTTTTTGAAGGCTTTTACTGATGGGATGGCTGGATGCATTTTCAGCAAGGGCGGCCCATTCAAGAAGGATATGGTCTTCAACAGGTGAATGATGGATGCCAACCACTTCAAAAACGCCCTTGGTCAGGGTCCCTGTCTTATCCATGACAACTGTGGCCGCCTGTGACAAGGTTTCCATATAGTTGGACCCTTTAATCAAAATGCCTTCGTGGCTTGCTCCGCCAATCCCGGCAAAGAATGTCAAAGGAACACTGAGCACCAAGGCACAGGGACAGCTGATGACAAGAAATGTCAGGCTCCGGTAAATCCAGCTTGACCACAAAGGTTCAAGGCCCATGAAGATCCGCACAAAGGGCGGAATAAGGGAAAGGGCCAAGGCACTGCAACAAACAATAGGCGTGTAATAGCGAGCGAATTTGGAGATGAAGTTTTCTGACTTAGATTTACGGCTTCCTGCATCTTCAACAAGTTCGAGGATCTTGCTGACCGTGGAATCACAGAATTCCTTTGACGTGCATATTTTAAGCACACCTTGCTGATTGATGGACCCGCTGACAACGGCCATCCCCGGTTCTACATCAAGAGGCAGGCTTTCTCCCGTAAGGGCGGCCGTATTAAGGGTAGAATGACCGCTTACGACCGTACCGTCAATCGGCACTTTTTCACCAGGCTGTACGACAATGAGGGTTCCTACGGCCACATCATCGGGATCGATGCGGATCAATTTCCCGTTTTCTTCAACATTAGCGTAATCAGGACGGATATCCATAAGTTCGCTGATGTTGCGGCGGCTCTTATCGACCGCATAGTCTTCAAATAGTTCCCCAACTTGATAAAAGAGCATAACAGCAATGGCTTCCGTGTATTCCCCATTTTGGAAGAATCCGAGGAAAAAAGCCCCTAAACTGGCAACGGCCATAAGAAAGTTTTCATCAAAAACCTGGCCGCGGCGAATATTTTTCCAAGCCTTGATCAGGATATTCCAGGAAATGACGGCGTAAGCCGCAAAATAAGGCAAGGATTCCCACAGCCTTGTCACGAGGGATTCGCCCGGTTTCATCGGGCCAGCATCCATAAAAAGATGAGCACCCGCCGTCAAGAGCGCGGCCGTAACGATGCGGATCAGGCTTTCTTTTTGTTCTGCTTCCATGATCTCTCCTTCTTGATTAAGTCAAATTTTAATTAAAAAGCAATCAGATCAGGACCTGAGCCTCTGCATCGACTTTTTCGCAGCGTTCCTTGACGGCTTTCATAACGGTTCCCGCATCCGCTCCCGGTTCAAATTCAATGGCCATCTTTTGGGTCATAAAATTAACAGCGGCCGTCTTGACGCCTGGAGTTTCCTGAGCGAGGCCCTCCATCTTGGCTGCACAGTTGGCACAGTCGACAACGATTGCATAACGTTTTTTCATCCAACTCACCTCACGATGTATTTTAATTAAATATTTATTTAATCGTTTAACTATGTTATACCCATTTTGAGTGGGTTTGTCAAGAGGATTCAGATGAATATGAAGCAAGGGGTTCATGGCCCAACCAGCACCTTTTCTATTTACTTGGATTAGAAATTGTGCCGATTCGATACAGTTACGTGTCATCATTGGCTTTAAAAGATTGATTTTATGGCAATGAGGTCATGGCACATAGTAAAATGATGCGATACACAATTTCAAGATAATCTCGCCCGAAAAAAGCTGTCGGCGGTCGAGCCACCGCTTGGAATGATTTCGTTTGTAGAAGAAGCATGATTCCCTGGGTCCTATATCGGTCAATCTTAAAATGACGGAACATGGTGCAGCAGGTTCTCGATCCATCATCATGAAGTAGGCCACAAACTGAACGTCAGCACTGGTTCGGATCGGCACTCTTAGTTTGCAGTTGAACTTATTAACGGGCTACTCTTTTGATATGGCTGATGCTTCCTCTCAAAATAACGCAAGCAAAACACAAAAGGACATGCGGGTTTCATTGTGCACAAAAACAGTTTTCGCAATTTTGCAGCCGCAA
Source organism: Acidaminococcus intestini DSM 21505 (assembly GCF_000425045.1). Classification (GTDB taxonomy): domain Bacteria; phylum Bacillota; class Negativicutes; order Acidaminococcales; family Acidaminococcaceae; genus Acidaminococcus; species Acidaminococcus intestini. The sequence continues at coordinate 36,128 of NZ_AULA01000017.1, forward strand.
GGAATTGTTACTGCACGCCCATAAAGGACAAAAATGCCTCAAGCTGGATCCATTTACAAGTTCAGCTTGAGGCGTCTTTTATTTTTCGTTGCGTTCCGTAATACCCCGTGTTCTCTTTTGAAGAAAGGGCTCGTACCTTACCTGGGCTGGAGTGATTTACGCTCCGAAGATAATCTGAAATCCTTGATAAACAACAAAGGTCACCACCCATGCCGTCACGAGCTGAAACACCGCTTCACCAAGGGTCCAGGCCCAGCTTCCTGATTCTTTCCTGATAGTCGCAAGGGCTGCCACACAGGGGACATAAAGCAGGCAAAAGACCATGAGGCACAAGGCATTAATGGAAGTAAAACCAATGCTTTCAAGAGCCTGCTGAAACCGGTCCATGCCCTCTCCGCTTGTTGCATTGGTGATTCCAAAAAGAACGGCACAGCTTGATACAACCACTTCTTTTGCTGAAATTCCTGCAAGAAGGGCCACCGTAATCTGCCAAAATCCCAGTCCAATAGGAGCAAAAAGAGGCACCAGGGAGTGTCCTAAGAGAGCTCCCAGACTTTGTGTCGGATCTTCCGTATACCCTTGGGGTCCAAAGTTCAAGAGCCCCCAGATCACGATTGTCCCTAAGAAGATGATAGTTCCTGCTTTTTGCAGGTAGCCTTTGACTTTATCTGAAACATAGATGCCAACTGTACGCATATCCGGCATTTTATATTCAGGAAGCTCAATGAGGAGGTAATCCTCCTTGTCCAGATGACGGGCAACATCGGTCCAATGGATCAAGAGGGAAACGCCAATGGCAACAAAAATGCCAATGATGTACATGGAATAAGCAGCCACCATCGCATATTCATTGAAGAAGATTTCCGAAAAGAGAATATAGATGGTCAGGCGAGCGTTGCAGCTCATGAACGGAGTAACGAGCATGACCTTGTAGCGGTCCCGTTTATTTTCAAGACCTCGGGATGCCATAATGGCAGGCACGGTACATCCGAAACCAACGAGCATAGGGATAAAGGCACGGCCCGATAACCCAACCTTTCCCATGATATTTTCCATGACATAAGCAACGCGGGCCATATAGCCACTGTCCTCCAAAAAACCCAGGCTCAGAAAAAGAATCAGGATATTGGGAAGAAACGTGATGATGGTTCCCACCCCCGCAAGGGCCCCATCAAGGATCAGGGACTGCAGGGGCTTTGCGACCAACTGGGCCGACATGGCGGCAGCCATAAAATCTGTGAGGGCAGAAATACCGTCTTCAAGAAATCCGCTTAAAAAGTCCCCCACCGTGAAGGTAAGGAAAAAAATGAAGGCCATGATGAGAAGAAAAATAGGAATGCCCCATGTCTTATCCGTAAAGATTCGGTCCAGACGATCGGTGAATTCATCCCTTTTTTCCTTGTGGATGACCACTTCCCGAATGATTTCTTCAATAAAGTCATACTTTTGCCGAATGATATCGATTTCATAGCTCCGGTCCAGCACGTCGGGCAAGTTCACAGGAAGCTTTTCCATCACTTCCTTATCGCGCTCCAAAAGTTTGATGGAGGCCCAGCGGCGATTGGGAACATCCGTATAATGAGTTTCAAGAAAAGCGGAAATCTGGTCGATTCGGTCTTCGATATCATCGGAATAGACCATGGCATATTCCTGATGATTGAGTTCATGGGTACTGGGTTGATCATGGTCGTGAATCAAGGGATCGGTCGTATTCACGTCCTTATGGTGAGCCGCGGCGTGAATGAGCACTTCAAGGCCCCGTCGCTTTCTAGCTGATACGGGAATGACCGGGATGCCGAGCATTTCTGGCAGCCGGTGCAGGTCAATCTCCAGCCCACGTTTTTCTACAATATCCATCATGTTAAGGGCCATGACCACCGGCTTACCCAGTTCAAGGAGCTGAAGCGTCAGATAGAGACTGCGTTCAAGGGCCGATGCGTCAACTACGTTGATGACGACATCCACCTCATCACTGAGGATGAATTTCCGGGAAACAATTTCTTCCATGGTGTAACTTGTGAGACTGTAGGTCCCGGGCAGATCGACAAGACGGATATTCATGTTGTGGTGGCGGATGGCACCCTCTACTTTTTCCACAGTCACGCCCGGCCAGTTCGCGACTTTAAGATTGGCGCCTGTATAGGCGTTGAACAAGGTCGTCTTCCCGCAGTTCGGGTTCCCAATGAAGCCAATGGTGAGATTTGTCTTTGCGTCAGCCATGATAGACCTCCCTTGTCACGTCGACATTGCGTGTCAGGTTGTAGCCCATGGCAAATCGGGTGCCCCGGACGGTCACAATCATGACGCCCTTTCCTTTACGGTCCACAACATCGACCGTTGTCCCCGGCGTCATCCCAAGGGCAAGGAGACGGCGTTCAATTTCAAAAGGCAAATGGAAAGCATCGATCATGGCGGTCTCCCCTTTGCCAAGTTCATTTAGTTTCATATCTCTGACTCCCCCAATTTAACAGCTCTTCCTATTCTAATTTGTTCTACTCATCTTGTCCACTTTATTGAGGAAAAAGACGAAGGAAAATTGCAGATTCTTTCTCGTTGCCTCTTTTCCCCCAACCGATATATACTATATGAAGAAAGGAATTTGCGTTCGAAAGGAGGCCCGGTCATGATCCTCAATACAGGCAACCGCACGGATATACCCGCTTTTTATACCCCTTGGTTCATGAACCGAGTAAAAAGCGGTGAAGTCCTAGTCCGCAGTCCTTATGCGGAAAATCAGGTCACGCGCTATCGTCTCGACCCCAGTGTCGTTGACCTCCTTGTTTTTTGTACGAAGAACCCCTATCCCATCCTGCCCCATCTAAAATCGCTGAGCATCTTTGATACCTTTTGGCATGTGACGATTACGCCCTATGGCAGGGACATCGAACCCAACGTGCCTAGCAAAAGGGACATTCTTTCGGCGTTCCAGTACCTGTCCCATCAGATAGGCGCAAATCGCATCGTCTGGCGTTACGACCCCATTCTCATCAATCATACCTACACGACGGCATACCATATCGAAGCCTTTCGCTCCATGGCAGAAACGCTTCAAGGCTATACACACCAAGTGGTCATTAGCTTCATCGATCTTTATGAAAAAACAAAGCGCAACTTTCCAGAAGCCCGTCCCGTCAGCGCCCATGACCAGGTGCTCCTCGTCAATGCCTTTTCGGAAATTGCCAAAAAGACAGGGCTCGCCATCCATCTGTGCTGTGAATCGGCCATCTTGGAGCGGGACAATGTCGATGCGAATGGCTGTCTGTCCCAGGCTGTCCTCGAAGAAGCTCTTGGTGAAAAACTTTCCGTACCACGCCGCAAAGCACCGCGGGAAGGCTGTACCTGTCTTCTTGGAGCCGATATCGGCGCTTATAATACATGCTCTCATTTCTGCCGCTATTGCTATGCCAATTACGATGAAGCCCTGGTGAGGAAAAACTACCAGCGCCACGACCCTGCGTCAGCCCTTCTCATCGGGCATCTTGAACAGGGGGATATCATCAAGGACGCCCAGCAAAAAAGCTGGAAGAGTCCTGAAATTTCATTATTCTAAGGAGGATTACACCCATGCTTGAAGTTGGAACAAAAGCACCTGATTTTACCCTGCAGAACCAAGAAGGAAAGGAAGTCTCCCTATCAGACTTCAAAGGGAAGAAAGTCATCCTCTACTTCTATCCGAAAGACTTGACAAGCGGCTGCACGAAACAAGCCTGCGGCTTTAAAGAACGCTACCCTCTCATTACGGAAAAAGGCGCCGTTGTGATCGGTATCAGTAAGGACAGCGTCAAAAAGCACGAGGAATTTGTGACGACCTACGCCCTTCCCTTTACGCTTCTTTCCGATCCAGAACATAAGGTCCAGGAACTTTATGACGTATGGAAGGAAAAGAGCCTGTACGGGCGGAAATACATGGGCACGGAACGCTCAACCTACCTCATTGATGAAGAAGGCACCATTGTAAAGGCGCTGCAGAAAGTACAGCCGGCTAAGAATCCCGAGCAGATGGTAAAGGTTTTAGGATGATTGTACTCAAAGCAAAAATCGCTCCGATTCTGCATCATGACATACCTCCATTGCTTAATCCATATTTTATGGATGCAATGGAGGAAAAGATTGGAAGGCAAAGGCCCATAACACACGGTGCCAAACCGCCATTTTCATCTACCATCCACTCCCGTAAGCAAGCATATTTGTTACAATCCTGCTAAGAAAATCTATTCGAAACTTCGTCGTACACGAAAACGATTCCGCTGCTTTTTATATCCGCCTGATACTATGCGGATGTAAGGGATAAAAGGGCTCTGCACTCCGCAGTCTTACAATGGAGCGCTCTCTGGATACGTCCCCTGCACGATTTCTCGCTTCGCTGTTTTGATCCATTTTATAGCTTTCACGGCCCTGCGGCGAGAATACAAAGACAACCCATCATAAAGCTAGCCCTAACTCGACTGTAAGCGCAGAGTCGGGTTAGGGCTCTTGTTCTTTAATTGAAGTCTTTAATTAACTGATCTTTTGAAATATAGGGATACCAATAGCAGCTGAAACGACCCACCTTCCTCATTTTATGCTTTACTTTGACGGTCCAGGAATTCTTCTCGCGCTTTTGCCACCGCGACGATATGCTCAGATACGGTGGTGCAGCAACCGCCAACGGCACGGGCGCCGGCTTCCATATATGTCCGGGCATAGTCCTTGAAGGAATGGCCGTCGCCTTTCCCATTCCAGGTCTTGGTAACCGGATCGTAGGTTTCCCCGCTGTTAGGATACACGACAATCGGAAGATCCGTTTCTTTTCCAAGTTCCTTGATAAGGCTTTCAAGGTATTCCGGTTTTGTGCAGTTGACGCCGAGGGCCCTTAGACGCGGATAGCCGCTACGGAAGGCAGCAGCACAGTCCCGGATGAGGTCGCCTTCGTTGATATGAAGCCCATCCTTACAAGAGAAACTGATCCAGTAATCAGCGCCGAGCCGCTCTGCAATGGCCGCTTCAATTTTGGCTTCACCAAGGGAAGGCTGGGTCTCAAAAAGGAGGACATCGGCGCCGGCTTCCCACAAAAGCTCAGCCCGTCTTTGATGGAAGTCATGAAGGGCAGCGTCAGGAATGCCGTAATGGCCTTTATATTCCGAGCCATCAGCCAGATAAGCGCCATAAGGCCCGATGCCAGCTAGACACATGGGATAGGCGCGGTCCGCGGCCTTGCCTTCTTTTTCCCACCACTCGTTACGGGCTTCCTGGAAGACCTTGACTGAACGGACAATGAGATCCTCGGCTTCTTTTTCCGAAAGGCCATTTGCCATGAGTCCAGGAATGGTGGCCTGATAGCTGCAGGTAATGCCCGCGTCCGCGCCGGCATGGAAATAATCCAGATGGACCTTTTTTACTAATTCGGGCTGATCCAAGAGCACACGTGCTGTCCACAGGGAGTTATTGAGATTGGCGCCCAAATGCTCCAGGGCTGTCCCCATGGATCCGTCAATGACACAGATCTGTTTTTTTTCAAGAATCTTTGCAAGGGTTTGTCTCATCTTTTCTTACTTCCTTTCCTCAATGGTTCCAAAACTGACAACGGGCGGGTGCTCTCCACGCTCATATGCTTGTAGGTAACGGTCCCAGAAGTCCTTTACAAGCCGCATGATTTCCTTTTGCTGCGTAAAGACAAACAGCAGGGTCATCATGACATACACAGCGGACAGGATATCGGTCATAGCCCAAAGGGCATCGGCTTTGATATCATACATGATGACACAAGGAACCATGTAGTACAGCATGTAGATCTTTACGGCAACCCGATTGCGCTCCGTATCGCCAAAGGCATAGTTGATGGATTTTTCGCAGCTGTAATACATGCCTACAATGGTCGTCCATGCAAAAATCGTGATGGCAATGGCCATGAACCAAGCCCCAAAAATGCCATAAGCGTCGCGGAAAGCCACAGTCGTCAGGCGGGCACTGTCAACTCCCGGATGGGTCACATAGACATTGGTCAGGATGATCGAAAGGGCAGTCACGCTGCAGACCACGATTGTATCGAGAAAGACTTCCCCCCACCCCCATGAAGCCTGCCGCACAGGATGATCCGTACGGGCCGAAGCATGGGCAATGATGCCATATCCAGTTCCGGCATCATTGGAATAAAGCCCCCTGGCAATGCCATAGCGCAGGGCGTCTTTCACCGTGGCCCCGGCAAATCCGCCTACGGCAGCGGTCGGTGTAAACGCGCTTTCAAGGATGAGCCAAAAAGCCTTGGGCACATCGGCCAGATGGATCAAAAGAATCCCCATCCCTCCAAGAATATAGAGCAGAGCCATAAAAGGAACGATTTTTTCCATGACGGCACTGATTCTCTTGAGGCCGCCAAAGATCGTTGCAAAACAGGTCACGCCAAGGACAGCCACACTGATCCGCGGATCAAGGCCAAACCCCTCCTGCATTGCACCAACCACGGATTCGGTTTGCACGCAGTCTGTCCAAGGTCCCAAGGTAAAGCAGGCAATGGCAAGGAGGATGGCGCCTTTTTTCCAGCCCAAGGCATTTTTCATCACAAAGGAGCGGTCGCACATATATTCATCCATGGATTTTGAATACTTCACGCGGAAACGCTGCCCCAGGATGATTTCACACGCTTTCGTGGACATCCCCAAAAAGCCTGAGACCCACATCCAAAAAACAGCTCCAGGACCGCCGGATACAATTGCCGTTGCCACGCCGCCAATATTCCCGACACCGATGGTGTTTGCCATGGCCGTGCAGGCAGCTGCAAAACCTGAAACCGTGCCCTGCCCTTCCCCATGAGCAAACATACGGCCAAAGGTATTGCGAAAATGAAACGCATAGCTGCGGAAATTATATCGGAACCGAAACCGGATACTCAAATAAAGTCCCGTTCCCAAAAGAATCACAATCATGGGCGTCCCCCAGAGCGCATCCGACAGAGCGATTAAAGACGATACGATCATCTGCATTCCTTCCTTTCTTCCTCTTGCTTTGCTGCGTACCCTCCGGCTACGGCCGAGGGACCCTTTGTACCTTCCTAGCAGCCTTGCTTTCTTTTTTCTTCTTCCCTACAACAATATGGCATCTATTTAATCATGACGCACAAGAAGCTCAATGCCTTCCTGCTGATAGACCCGGATGATTTCCTTGATGAACTGGTGACGAATCTTGGTCTCATCAACGATGTTGCGGATGCGCAGGACAACCTTCAAGGTAATCCCGTATTCCCCCATTTTATCAAACCGTACAGCCGGCATAAATCCCTTGACGCCATACTGGCTCCGGTCCAGGATGCTGCGTGCAACCCTGAGGGTAACCCGCTCAACCGCTTCCAGATCATTTCCATAAGTGATGGTCAACGGGATGGCAATCGTGCATTCCGCCTGTGGCTGCTCATAATTGGTAATGATTGAGGCTGCAATGCTTTTATTAGGGACAATGATCATATTTCCTGTTGACGTCCGAAGGGTCGTATTGCGCCAGTTCATATCGACAACCCGCCCCGATTCGCCACTGGAAAGGCTGATATAGTCCCCCATATGGACCTGACGGGAAACGATCGTGGTGATACCGGAAAACAAATTGCTCAGTGTGTCCTGCAAGGCTAAGGCCGAAGCCAGTCCCCCAGCTCCCAAAGCAGTCAGCAAGGGAGAAATGGAAATTCCGTAAGAACTGAGGATAATGAGGAAACCCGCCATGTAGATGGCAAGATCAATGACCGTCGTCAAGATAGACATGGAAGACGATTCGCTTTCCCGCCGCGTCATCCTCGCCTTAATCAGGGAAGAAGACAGATGGGCAATGAAAAAGGTCACCGTAATGAGGAGCAGACTGCGAAAATGGTTTTCCATCAGCTCCTTGATGAACCAAGGGACATTCAGGAAATCCTTGGCCATGCGGCTTCCTGCCAGCATCCCTACCAGTGTTGGCATGAAGCGGAAGGTACTTTTCCACGTCTTTTCCTTGATATGGGTGATTTTTACCAAGATTACGATCAAAAACCGGAAAACAAAATGAAAAAGGAGGATGCCCAATAAATTAAAGAAAATAAAAGCTAGAAAATGTACATGCGGTCCTCCGTGCTTTAGCTCATTTTTTGCAATGGCAAGTATTGTCTCATCCATGATAGTTGTCTAGATCCTTTCTTGACGGAATCATTTGCGTTCCGTATTATTCAAAGATTGGCTTTCCAAATAGCGAAAGGCCTTATCATCCTGCCATTTCGCCTTGTCAAGCGCCCTGTGCCATGCCTTAATATCAAGAGAGCCTGGCTTTGTTTGCTCCCCCATAATAAGGTCCAATAGAAAGACCGGCCGCTTGCCACCCAAGGAAAGCATCTTCATACATGTAAGGCAATAGGTTAGGACATTCTCACAAGGCAGCTGCAAAACGCAGCGATCAAGCGCGCAAAAAGCACCTGCAGGATCTTTACGTTTAAAAAAGGAATTACCGCAGCACGGGGCATGGTCCCTGTTGTAGGGGGCCTCCCGTACCGTAATGCTCATTTTTCGGAGCAGGCTGCGCACACTGTCATAAAGGGAATCCCGCCCCCTTACAAGACAGGGATCGTGAATGGTCAACGTCAGCTGGTCATAGCGCGGCAAAAAAAAGGCGTCCAGGCGATCAATATATTCATACAAAGATAAGGTGCGGATGCCCTCATAACGGGTTCGCCAGTGATTGTCGCAGGAAGGACAGACATTAATGATGACCGCGCCCTGAGGCAGCTCAGGATTCCTCCGGCAACAGATGCCGTGAGGCTTAAGCGAGGGATCTATGGCATGAAGCTTTTCATAGACCCGTTCAGTGAGTTTCGGCTTATAAAGACACAAGCCGCAGCTTGGATTAAAAAACATGGATTATTCTCCTTTCACCTTGTTATGAAAAGACCGGATTTCCTGTACGGCTGTCGGCAAGAGAATCAAAACCGCACCCAGGAACATGCCAGGCGTGAAGCGTTCATGGAGCAAAAACGTGGAAAGGAGAACGGCCACAATAGGATCGATATAGGTATAAAGGGCAATGGCAGCCGCCTCCAGTTTGGGCAGGGCGCTGAAGAAAAGAGCGTACGTAAAGCCTATCACAAATAGACTCAAAAACAGCAGATAGCCCCATTCGCTACCCGTCAGCACAAGATGGGAGACGTCTTCCGTCCAGAAAACATAGGGTAAAAGGATCAGGGCGGCCAAAATGACTTCCACAAGGGTCGATTCATAGGGGGTAAGGCCCCCCAAGGTCTTATTGATCATCATGACACAGACATAAAAGAAAGCCGCTAGGAGCCCATATATCATGCCCTCTGCATTGGCCCCGCTTGATTCCCCAAAGATGCCGGAGACCAGGATCATACCGCAAAAAGCAAAGAGCACGCTGAGTACCTTACCTTTCGTCAGTTGTTCCCCAAAACTAAAGGGCGAAAAAAAGAGCACAAAGATAGGCGCCATATAGTAGCAAATGACTGCTGCGGCTACGGTCGTGCTGGCAAAGGCCTTAAAGAGAAAGATCCAGGTAAACCCCATGGCAAAGCCGCAGGAAAAAAGCTTATACCTGTGTTCCCAGAGTTTTTCCCGCGCGGCCTCTCCTTTTTGCGCAGGCAAAGATAAAGAGGAAAAAGCGCCCAAAAACGCGCGGCAAAAGGCAATGACGCTTTCGGGAAGTGGAATATGGCGCACAATGAGTCCAACCGTAGCAAAGACAAGCATGGAGAAGATGATGGATAAACGGGCTTTTGCCGATGAAGAGATTATGGCGGCCTTCCTTTCTATCGAGATTGCGTATTTTTATATTTTAATGGGAAAAGATAAAAAAGAGCAAGAAAAAACTGGAACAAAATAAATTGCCCCAGCTTTTTACTATGAAATTGTATCGAAGGTTACGCCTTTTTGGATAGTTTCCACATATTAAAGCCCATGGATTCGTCCTTCTCCCGCATGATGATCGTGTTAAAACAGGTGACGATGATTTTGGCGGTAATTCCGATGACGCCCGAGACCATATGGCTGCCCTATGTATTGCCACTTCCCCGCCAAGGGCGATATTAAAATGTCCATAGGGCTTTTTCTGAAACATATCGAGAGTTCCTGTGAGGGAAATGATTTCCTTGATGCCGTAAAGTTTCGTTTCCCTATATTCTTTCCTGTCAGGGTGAAAAAAGCCCAACGTGACTTCCCGGACGGTGCCAATGCCCTGAATCATTCCAAAGGTGATGTGCTCTTTTTCAACAAAGGCAACAAGGCTGTCATGGATTTCATCGCCCCCCTCAAGGCAGACCACAAAATGGGGTTCATCAATTTTACCATATTCCATCAATTTTCTCCTTACCGATCAAGACGATTCACGATTTCCGTCAAGGCCACACTGGCCTTTTTATAGACAAGATAGGTAAGAAAACTTACGATTCCGTATTTGATGAGGTTAAAGGGCAGGACCGTAAATAAGAGATAATCTATGAGGGAATCTACAAAAGGATTGACGGCTCGCCCCATCTTGAGGATGGTTTCAAGAGGGATCCCGTAGAGCTTCACATACATGGGAATGGCAAAGTAATAGTTTGTCACAACGGCAAAGATACTGGCAATGAGGGAGCCAGACACAAGGGCATAGAGGGCGCCTTTTTTTGAATGATGGAGATGGTAGAAGATGGTGCTTGGGACGACATAAGCAATGGAACAGAAAAGGTTCATGACCTCTCCTACAAGGGCGCTGTTTGTCCCGATAATGACAAGTTTCAAAAGGATCTTGACAAAGGCAGCCAAGGCCCCGGCAATGGGTCCCAGAAAAAAGCCGCCGAAAAGGGCCGGCATATCAGAGATTTCGAATTTCATGTAGGCAGGTGCAAAAGGCAAGGGAAATTCGAAACTCATGAGAAGAAAGGATAAGGCCCCCAAAAGGCCGATAAAAACGACGGCACGAGTCGTCAGTGGACGATTGACAAACATAATGCCTCCCAATGATATAGAAAACTGGCGATTTCGACATAGGAAAAGGGGTGCCGCGAAAGCACCCCCTGGAATCGTTCCTTAGAGAAGGACTTCTTTATTTTCCAGGATGAAGAGACAAATCGTGCAGGACGGGCAGAAACAGTATTTCTTGCCTTCGGCCTTCAGGTCGTGGGCCTTTTTTGCAAGCTGGGCTGCCGTTTCTTCACCGAAGATCTTCTTACCTGCAGCAGATTCAAAGAACGGAATGACGTCATCAAGGGTGTTGATGTCTTCTCCCACTTCCTTTAAGAGCTTAGTGTTCATTTCCTGCTGACGGTCCGTACCAACAGCTGCGAGCCATTCCATACAGACGGCTTTCAGTTCAGGACAGGTGGAAGGCAGCGTGCAAAGTTCTTCCACCTTGGATTTGATGGCAGCAAACGTAACGGTTGACATGGGACTCCCCTCCTTATTGTTGTAGATACACCTTTCATTCTACCATGAAGCGTTGTCAATGACAAGGTGGCGGAAAGTTGGATCCCGATAAAAACTAGACTGATAATTATGTAGAACATGCCATTACTTCCAGTGCCCAGCTTATTGAAGCGGAAGAGAAAGACAAAGAGTCTGTCGACCAAAAGACCGTAAGAGGAATCACAATCGTCCCGGGACGACCTGCGTACGTATTTTTCCTTTGAACTCGACTCGAAGAGCCGATTCGCCTTTGCCAAGGCGGATTTGCTTCCGCCGCCCTGAGGCAATGACCCAAGAGCAAAGGACAGTATGGCAAGGTCTTGATGGAAAAGACGGGTAACCGTGACCCTGACGCGCCTTTTTTGAAGGCTTGGTGCGAATTGGTGCGATGCGGCAACCACCTTTAAGCAGTTGTGTCTTTTCTCCATAAAAAAGAGACTGTGAAAAAAGGATTTCCCCATTTTGAAATGTACCCTCTTTACTGGACACCCAGTAAGGAGGGTACATTTTGCGTTATACGACTGAATTTAAGCTGATGTGTGTAGAACTTTATCGTCAAGGTAAGTGGGTAAAAACACCTAAAGGAATTAAAACAGCAAATTTTCGTAACAAGATTCGTACTTGGAATCGTATCGAACAGGCTGGCGGACCGGAAGCATTGTGTCACAAAGCACATTACAAGGCATGGTCCCCAGAGGAGAAACTTGAATTGGTTTCACAAGTAAATGCCGGACAGTCAATGATGGCTGTCGCCTGTCAATATGGTATGAGCTATAGTCTTTTGTACCAATGGGTTCGTA
>NZ_AULA01000018.1 GCF_000425045.1 Acidaminococcus intestini DSM 21505
ATATGCAAACTACAAGAAAAAGGCAGCTTTGATTGCTGGATAACTGATTGATAGAAACCTCAATTTAACTTGTACTCAAACTTGACATAGGACCACAGCCCCATTATCTAGCATAGAGCCTGTCACTGAACCGGTTCCCAAGAATGCAGTTTTCCCATTCAGGATATCCACAGATACTGCAGTCGCCCCCGTTGTATCATAAAAAGTGGCGGCTCCCTCTCCTTCTGCTAGTGGAATCGAAACTTGAGGGACTTCTGCATACACTACGGAATTGATTTTTACATTTTTCGCCATGATGTTATTCTCCTTTACTCAACCTTTAACTCATATCCATTGAAGCTAATTCTGCCATAGTTCGACGGAATGGCAGCTACCGTAACCCGCTGCAAGGCATCGTAGCCCGCATCTGGTCGGATGATTTGTTTCTCTTTATTAGGAATGACCACTTTTTTTTGATAATTTCTGGAAGGTACCACTGGCACGGATAGAATCCCTTGCAGAGTATTTATTCCCTTTACAGTGCCTTTATACTTATCCATGGGTTGTTACCTCTCCCGTTATAATAAACGGACTGGGTGGAATGATTGTGTCTGTATACCCAGAGTCCAGCACCAATTCCACATCATACCAATAGGTTCCAAATGGTAGCTGTGCTGTATCTTCTGGTATCAGGATCAGAACACAGTCATTTTCTCGGCGCAGAATACCACTATCCAGATGCTTTTCTATCACTGTCTTTTCATCTGAAAGCTCCCGCTTAACGGTAAAAGTAAGCTGATCATCCGGACCTGGGATAAAGATGGCACCTGTCACCCGGTCCCGAATAATCAGCGTGATTTCAGCAGAATCCCCTCTTGTCAAAAAGAGCCGGTTTCGAATGACCGAAAAACCCATTCTATCACCTCCTACTCATTCTGCCGTTGCTCAATCACATCCAGGCGACGCTGCACGTGCCCCGTAGCTTCTTCCACCCGGGACAGCCGCTCTGCCATCTGCTGTCGTTTGGATTCCGTATCGGATAGTTGCCTGCGCAGATGATCAATGCACTCCTGCAGGCTCCGTACTGATTGATTTAAGGGTTTGATGACGCTGAAATTGAAGATAACGCCGCAGAGCATCAGGACCGATACCAGAGATGCGGCCATCTGTAACCATTCAGCCATATTTCTCACCTCCTATCCCGTCCGTTGGAACATGTACACGACGATGGATGGCTGCATGTTGTTGTGCGGCTGGCCACCACCGGCATTCTCTGTCGTAAAACTGTGGGCATGACTGCCATTCGTCGAAGTCCTGCCGGACCAGGACCGGGCCGCTTCAAAGGACATGACGGACGGGTAATTGTCATGATAGCTGCCGCCTTCATCATTCCAGTTCCCGCGGCCGCTGATGAAGAAGGCCCCGTTGCCGTTGTACCCGCTCTGCACATCACGGCCCCAGAAAGCACCAGTGATATTCATATTTCCCCGGTCATGGTTGTGGTTCCCGGCATCGCCGGTTTTCCCTGTATGGCCATGAATAGGGATTTCCGCCAGGGTATTGGTGTGCTTCTCTTCGCCCAGCTTGTCCCCAGCCTTGTACATGGTCCCGCTGTCTGCTGCCCCGGCCCCGATCAGGCACCGCCCCATGGCAAAGGCCACCCAGGTCGTACCCGGCCAGTACGTTGCGGGATTCTTCCCGTCCGTAGAAATGTAGATGGCATTGACAGGGAACGGACAAGCCTGGATCTTTGCCACAGCATCTTCGTCCATATCCGCATAAGTGACCTTGCCCCAGCTGCCGTTGCTGTGCAGGACCGTATTCAGCTTCCCCACAGACGGTGACGGGACCATGCCGCTCTGGCCTGCTGTCTTCTCACTGCAGCCGCTGAAATCCGGCAGGGTGATATCCCTCGTGCCATCAAACAGCACCCGGTGAATCTTCCGTCCCATCTGCAGTTTCGACGCACTGGCCGCATTGCCGCTGATGCCGCTGGCATGGGCCTTGGCATCGGTCAGATGAGCATTGATGTCGGCTGCCGTAGCAGAAATCCGCTCATAGAGCCGGGCATCATTACTGACCAGCTGAGACACGGTCCTGTTCTGCTGATTGAAGACGACCGGGTCTTCCGAAAGATACTGAGGGAAAAGCACATCATAATCCAGCGTATTTTCTACAGCTTCTGTCGGCCGGACTTCCTGCCCGGCCCGGTCCGGAAAATCCGCTGACCACTTCTCCTTGATATACTCAGCCACTTGCCGTCACTCCTTTCCCGGATACGATGGTCGCTGTCGAGAACGTTGCCTCGCCATCCCAGTGAATCTTCCCGTTCCAGGAATAGCCCAGATAGATGGCATAGCCCAGATGGGCCGGCTTGTAGATGTCGAGCTGGGCAATCAGCTTCGAGAGCGTTTCCGTATCCTTGTCATTCATAATGCAGTACACCTTGAAATAATATTCTTCGTTCACTTCCTCGATGTGGCCGACACTGTACAGGTTCACGATGGAATTCATGAAATCCACCGTGGATACATCCACATGCTGCAGCTTGAAGAGAATCCGCTGCCTGCGGAATTCGTCGGTATCCCCGTCACCTGGTTTGATGCCCAAGAACGATTCATAGAGTGGCAGTGCCCAGGTGGCTGTGTTCACGAAGAAGTTGTCCGCCAAATCCTGCAAGGCCAGACGCAGACGGTTATGCTCCGTGCTGCAGGTATCCGCCGTCTTCTTGAACATCGGATCTTTCCCCAGGAATTTCGGCAGATAGTCCAGGACATCAATGGGGTGCTGCCTCATCCATTCATTCGCTGACAAGGTTCAGCACCACCTTTCCGACTACCGGGATCTGCTCATTGGTCAGGCGGATGTTCTCCGCCTTGCCGCCGAGTTTCAGGTTCCGATAGTCTGTAATCCCATCCACACTCAGGATGAGCCGGCCAATCTGGGCCAGGCTGACATAGGACAGGCTGAAACCTGTATTCTTGAAATAGGCAGACACAGCGGCCGTCACCGCATCCGCATTGACGGTGCCGTACACTTCTGCCGTAATATCCACGGATACGGGTGCCGGAGATACCACAGTCACGGTAGCCCCGATGGGCCGCTGGGATTCGATGTACCGGGACACTTTCTGAATCAGCTCCTTGGAAGCCGATTCATTCTCTGCCGTCACAATAATGACTTTCACTGTACCGTTCCCGTTCCAGAGCGGGATGACCTTGCAGTTGCCCACCCCATCCACGAACATGGCCCAGGAACGGTAATGGTTGGCGTTGCCGGACGTGATGGGCTGGCGAACCCGGAACAGGAGCCGTGCCAGAAGAGCCGCATCCGTTTCCTCATCGGCCCCGTCCGTGCATTTCTCCGGGTTTATTACGCTGTACACGTTGGGGATGGAATAAGGGATTTCCGTAATCGTCCCCGGTGCCACATTCCCTTTCACCCCTGTATCTGCGGCCTGGACAGCAATGTCTGCTTCCGTTCCGTCAGAGGGAATCGTAGCAGATTCTGTCGTGTAGAACCGCAGCCCGTCTTTCGTCTGGAACAGGCTGCCACGTATGATGTAAGCCCCGGACTGCCCGGTAACCGTCACTTGTCCATTGGCTTTCACGGCCTGTTTCCGCTGGATGCCGAATTCCTCGGCCCGGAGCGTCAGATAGTCACCCCAGGCAGTTTCAGCAAACGCCGCGTCCCGGAGCATGGCCATCTCGGCATAGCTGTTCTCGAATTCCACGGCATTGGTATCAATCATATCCCGGGTAAAAGAACCCTCGATAGCCGTCTTGTCCGTTTCGGTCAGCGTGTGCAGGGTCTGCACCATGCGGCTCTCAATCTGGTCTTTTGTCTGGGCATCGAACAAATTGCTCATGCAAGACTCCTTTCTGCAGCAACCGTGATGCTTTCATCGCTGTAAATGGATGTCACATCCACCAGAATGAACAAATCATCTTTCTCCCGCTTTTCCACATCCACCCGGTTGATCCGGGCAATATAGGGATTGACGATCAGCCCCTCCCGGATGTTCTGGCAGATCTGGTCTGCCGTATAGACGTTGTTGGGCATCGTTCCCTGATAGGGTTCAATGGTAATGCCGTATTCATCATGGTAGGCCAGATACCGGTACCGTTCCGTCATCAGGGCTTTATAAATCCACACCTTGAGAGCTTCAACTTCTGTCACGGTGATATTGTTCCCGTTCTCGTCATAGCGGAACTGGTGCTTCTCGAAGTCATAGCCGTATTCCGAGAGGAGCGGCAGTGTTTCTCTGGCCTTGGCATCCGCGCCGGATGCCAAGGCCACAAAAGGATCAGCCATATCCGTCCAACCTCACAATCTCATCTAAAATCACATACTGCTGGATCTTCCCATTCACCAGCATGGGCATGATGGCGACTTTCATGCCCGGCTTCAAGGTATCCGTAGTAATCACCGAATCGGTATAGTCGTTGTCAATCTCATGGTTATGCGACTGATAGGCCGCATCCCCACTGCCACCTGCCCGGTTCTGGGTAGCCGATACCAGATGTCCTTCAGCTGTTCTTCCATAGCCTGCCAGAAGATAATGGGAAATCCACAGTTCCTCTTTCGTCAGGATGATGCCGTTGTATTTCACCTTGATGTCCGGTGGGGATTGGAGTATCTCGCCAATCTGGATGGATGGGCTGTTGCTGCTCCTCG
The DNA here is from genome assembly GCF_000425045.1 of Acidaminococcus intestini DSM 21505. Lineage (GTDB taxonomy): Bacteria > Bacillota > Negativicutes > Acidaminococcales > Acidaminococcaceae > Acidaminococcus > Acidaminococcus intestini. Next base: position 4,657 of record NZ_AULA01000018.1, read on the forward strand.
ATACCTGCTCCATAAGGTTCAGCAGGCTGATATATGGATTTTTCTGCATTTCCCGTCACCCCCTTGACGTCTTGATGATGGTCGCCGGATAATAGTCGCTCCCCATGTCGATGCTCCCTTCGTAATGATGGAAACAGCCGTACACATTAGAGCTGTTGCCCCAGCATCCGCCGTTGCCGTCATAGACCACGACATGCCAGTTCGGATCCGGCTTGCTGTAGCGGTTGTACATGATGATGTCGCCTTTCTCCAGCTGTGCCGGGTCGTAGGGAATCGCCAATCCCTGGGCTTCGGCATCGGCCCGGAGCTGGTCGCATCCTTTGACGTTGCTGTTATATTCCTGCGCGGCAAAGGGCGAATACCCGGCAGCGGCAACTGTTGCCCGGTCCACGCAGCCATTGGAGCCATAAGGTGAAACGGTGCCATCGAAATTCTCCATGCACGAATCCACCACATCGCCTCCGGCGGCATTCCCGCTCATGGACGCCCCGCTCCGGCTGCCCGAAGCGGCCGCTGCAGGCGGCACGTAATCGGGGTTCGCATTATAGGACGCACTGTCGAGTTCCTGCTTCTGCTCATCCAGCAGTTTATGGAAGACCAGATGCAGCTCCATGGTATGCCTGTTGCCCTCAATCCGATGGCTGTCCGATTTGATGAAGAACCGCCCTTTGAGCTGTTCTTCCTGGATATCCACGGAAAAGCCGGCAATGCACTGGATATGGCCGAGCGCCTTGACGGACATATCATGGGCAACGGTCTTCAGCATGGCCCGGGCCTGCGAGGCATCGTCCTGCTTGGGGTCGGCCTTGCAGATGGCCTGGATGGTGCCGAATCGTGCGATGTCGGTGCCATTCGGCATCTCGCCTTTCGTCTGGCCCGCACTGTCTACGACCACCACTTTCGACACCATGTCTTCGATGGACTCGGACACAGATGCCCCGGTGAGATTCGTTTCATCGCTGATGAGGAAGTTCTCCACCACCTGGTCATTGGTACAGACCACATTCAGCTTCCCGTCCGTCATGTAGATATGATACCCCTTGCCATCCTGTGCCGACTGGTAAAACAGCGCCTGCTTGATGGCATCGGTCACTGAGATGTCATCGGCGATGAAACTGCATACCACGGAAAGATCCGGCATCATCCCGGCTTCGATGGAAAAGTCATGGATGGTCTGCCGGATGGCATCAGCCACGGTCACATTGGCGTATTTCCGGGTAATGCGGGATTTTGCCAGATAGATGATATTGTCGAAGGCCACAAAGCGCATGGCATAGGACTCGCTGTCCCGGCTCCGGGAAAAGATGCGCCCCTGGAAAACGGGGTACGTCTCCTGCGTGACCTCATCGGTATAGGAAAGACACACTTCATCTCCCAGCTCCAGAACGGCATTCGTCCAGTCCTTGTCTTTCGTGGTATAGGCGATATCAAATTCCAGCTTTCTTCCGGCCTGCTCCACATCGCCCGACCAGGTATAAGAAAGGGCATAGGCAGACAAGTCCGTGTTCTGCGGTTTGTCTGCCTGCTGGTTTCCCGTATCTGCCTTATTTATCTTTGCCAACTGGAACATTTTCATCATTCCTTTTCAGGTTCATGGTCGTCAGCCGAATGATGTCCCCCGCCGATAGGCCGCCGCTGCGGATGATGCTGCGGTAGACCTGGAACTTGGAGAACTGCTCCTTATTGAGCGTGACCGATTTTCCGACGGCCCGGCCCACGACATTGCCGATGCTGTCGCCCGGATAATAGGTGATATTCTTCTTCATCTTCTGCCAGAATGACTCAGGGCGTTTCTTCAGCCCCGTTGCCGGGTCCGTTTTCCCAGTTTCCGCCGCTGTGACATAGCGGTATTCCGTCAGCGCCAGTTCATAATACACATCACCGCTGCCGTCCTTTTCCCCGAACTTGAAGGAGCTGATCAGGCAGGGCATGGAGATGGGTGTATCCGATACCGTGAGCTGGCAGACCTCGCCGCCTGTACGCATGGATTCCAGTTCGGCGATATAGGTATAAGGCGACATCGTCATCATGGCAAAGGGATAATCCTGGGCGGGGAAAAATCCCGCCAGCGTCAGGGACTTCAGCCCGGTCCTGCCTTTCATGAGATACTCCCCGTAATTGTTGATATTCACCGTGCCATGATTCGTATTGACGGAAACCATCAGTTCCGAAGGCAGCACGGGAAAGGTCACGACAGAGCTGCCCGCAGCCAGGGAAATCGTCAGATCCTGTGACGCCTGCCCGATGGCATTCAGGATGGATTCTAAGAATGAAGCCATCAGATGGTCGCTCCTTTCATGCGATTCATACCGTACAACCGGATCTTTTCCACCAGCTTATCAGCTATGGCGTCGATGTCCTGCTCGCTGCGGACGTTCATCGTGTCGATGCAAATAGTGATGGAGTGGCTGCCTGCGTGCATGGCCTGCCGGATGCTTTCATCATGAGGAATCACGGTACTACCGTTTGGCAGGTGGACCAGCTCGCCCCGGCGGTCTTCGTTGATGACCGCAAAGCCGCCGCCAAAGTTTTCGACGCCTCCGGCAAAATGGCTGATGGGTTCAATATTGAATCCCACATGAGTCGGCGCCCCGCCTGTCAGAGACGGGATGTCAATGGACAGGCCGTTGACGCTGGCAATAAGTCCGTTCACCTGGTCGATGACCCAGTTCACGCCGCTCCGGAAAGTATCCTTGATGCTCTCCCAGATGCTGGAAGCCGTCTCGCTGATGCCGTTCATGGCCCCGTCCCAGACCGAAGCAATCCATTGCATCCCGGCATCCACAGCATCCGACACCGCCTGGATGGCCTGTTCGATATACTGAGAAACTGTATCCCAGTTGCTCCAGAGGAGATACAGCCCTGCGATGACGGCAGCGATGACAATCAGGATTGGATTGGCCATCGCTGCTGCGCCGACTGCCCGGATAACGGTAATCATCATCCTGCCCACGGTCAGGAACGTACTGCCCATGCCTTTGGCAACGATGGCGATGCCTCTTGCCACCGTGACGAGGCCCTTGAACTGGGCAGCCAGATACTTCGATACGCTCCCGGCCCTGCTGATGCCCGCGGCGATGGAGCTGAACGTCCCAAAGGCCCGTCCGCCTATCGTCAGCACCCGTCCCAGGGTGGAACCGAAGAGCTGGAAGGTCACGATGCCGAAAGCCACCTGGCCGATCAGCGTCTTCTGCTCCGGCGTCAGCGACCGGAACCAGGCCGCCAGTTCCTTCACCCGCAGGGACATGGTCTTGAAATAAGGGGTAAAGGAAACAGCCAGGTCCATCCCGGCATTCTTCAGCTGGTTCATAGCAATCTGCATCTGCTCCGACGGGGTCAGCATCTTCTCATAGGCTTCCCGGGTCATGCCGGCAGACTGGGCCATCTGGTCCATGACCTTATCGAAATCCCCGGCTCCCTTACCCGTCAGGACCAGGATGCTGTTCAGACCCTCGACAGAACCAAAGAGCTGGGCCATCTGTTCGGCATCACCGCCCGTGGCCCGCTTCACTTCGCCCAGGAACTTCAGCCATCCTACGCTCTGCAAATGAGCCGCGTTGAACTCAAGACCCAGGGACTGAGCCAGTTTCGATGCTTCAGAAGACGGCTTCAGAATGTTGCTGTAGGCCGCCTTGAGTCCTGTAATGGCCTCGCTGGTCCGGATACCGTTCTTGGTCAGGACGGCGATGGAACCGAACAGTTCCTGGGTGCTGACATTGAGCTGTGCCGCAATGGGGATGACGTTGCCCATGGACTGGGCCATCTCGCCAAAGGATGTCTTGCCGAAGTTCTGTGCCAGGAGCATCTGGTCCGTCACCGCCGTGGCTTCTTCTGCCGATTTACCATAGGCATTGAGGACGGTCGTGACGCCGTTTACGGCAGTTGTCGTATCTGTGAACCCGGCCTTGGCGGCGATGGTCATATCCTTGACAAAGCCTACAGCATGGCCGGCATCGACACCCGCCGAGATGGCCTGGTAGACCGATTCGGAAAGGTCGGCAACGCCTGCCCCGGTCTCATCGCTGACAGCACGGATTTCATCACTGACCTTCTGCATGGAAACGACCGTCGTATCCACCAGGGTAGAAATCTTGGCGATGCCGTTAGCAAAGTCACTGTGCAGCTTGAAGCCTGCCGTTGCCGTCGCCAGGATGGGGGCTGACAGCAGGGCCATCTTGTCCGACAGGCTGGAGATCTTGCTTCCCGTCTGCTCGATGCTCTTTACCGTCCGCTTCTGGATGCGCTCATGCTCCGTCAGCTTGTCCGACAGGCCGCTGACCGATTGTTTCGCCGCCGCCATCTGGGTCTTCATGGCCCCCAGGCTGGCGTTGACACTCCGCACCGTCGGCGTGAACAAATCCCGCAGCCGGATGGCGGCATCAATGACGTTATTGGCCATGCTGTTTCACCTCACTTTCCATCATCTGCCTTATTTATCTGCCTCATTCTCTTGCTATCTGCCTCATTTCATGCTAAAATGTGGCAGATGATAGAAAAATGAGGGAGATTTTTATGCGGACATTTAACTACTCGCAGGAAATACAAAATTTACTGACACCTGAGATCGTCCAGCTTCTCACCTGTATCCATGAACACAAGGGACGGCAGGATTTATTTCTGGAAGCGAATACAGACGAACTAAAAACGCTGGTAGACGTTGCCATGATCCAGAGTACAGGGGCTTCCAACCGTATTGAGGGAATACGCACCAGTGACAAGCGATTAGAAGCACTGGTCAGCCAAAAAGCTAAACCGCATAATCGGTCTGAACAGGAAATTGCTGGATATCGTGAAGTACTCGCCTTGATTCATGAAAATCATGACTATATTTCTCCTGTTCCTAATGTCATCAGACAGCTCCATCGGGACCTGTACGCTTATTCGACAGGAGCTATAGGAGGAGACTATAAAAATGCAGATAACGTAATTGCAGAAACAGACGCACAAGGGCATCAAAAGGTAAGGTTTATCCCCGTTCCTGCCTTTCAGACAGCTGACGCTATGGATTCTTTATGTCAATCGTTCCAGAATGCCTGGCAGGAAAACATAATGGATAAATTGTTGCTGACTCCCATGTTCATTCTGGATTTTCTCTGCATTCATCCATTCAATGACGGAAACGGACGGATGAGCCGACTTCTGACACTCCTTCTTTTATATCGTGCCGGCTACATCGTCGGGAAATACATCAGCCTGGAAATGCTGATTGAAAAAACGAAAACCACTTACTACGAAGCTCTTCAGGCAAGTTCTTCCGGCTGGCACGAAAACCAAAACACCTATGCGCCTTTTGTGAAATATTATTTGGGCATCATCATAAAAGCATATGATGAATTCGAAGATCGGATCCAATATCTGGTAACCAGAAAGATTTCCAAGCCAGACCGGATCAAAGCCATCATTTCCCAGACACTAGGAAAAATCAGCAAAAAAGATCTGATGGAACGCTGCCCAGATATCAGCCAGGGAACCATAGAACGCACTTTGTCCAGTCTAGTAAAAGAGGGCTATATCATCAAAGTCGGCTCTGGTCCGGCCACAGCATACATCCGCAAGCGCTAAAAAGAACAGCAGACTACACTATTTTTGGGCCTGCTTTTTCTTTTCCCTTTCTTCCATCTCATACCGGATAAAAGCGTACAGCACCTGCCGTTCACCGTATCCCAGTTTCATGACCGCTGACGGCAGCAGGTGATGCTCCCGGAACAGGAGATACATCGCCTGCACTTCGCCATCGGTCTGAATCAGTTTTTTACGGCTTTGTCTGCCTTTTCCTGGGTCGTATAGCCGTTGAGTTCTGTAATCTGTGCCGTAAGGTCGGCAATCTCTCCGGCCAGGAAGAGCTTGCGAATGATGTCACCAGGGAGTACAACTCCGAATTTTTCCAGCAGGTCCTTGTTCTTGAGATCCGGGTCTGCAATCCCCGCCAGGAGCGTCTGCGTCTGCATCTGATAAATGTCGATGTTATCGGCGCTGCCGTTGGTGAAATCCACGGCCATCTTCTGGATATCCGCATAGCGTTCCGGGTCGATGGCCCGGAGCGTGATGACAAAATCGAACCCGAACAGCTTCGAGAGCCGTTCCATCTTCACTTTCTTTTCAGGCCGTTCGGCCAGCTTGTTCACTACATCTGCTTTCAGCAGTCGGTCTACCATATTCATCTGCTTGTTCTCCTTATGCTAAATCCAAGAGGTCCCAGTCCGAGAAGGTGAAGCTGTAGCTTTCTTCGCCCATCTTGTCCACTTCCCAGTCAGCCAGGATCAGGCTGTCAAAGGTCGCGTCCTTGATGACGATGCGCTCGCTGCCGATGGCATCCTTGTCATCCAGAACAGAGACGATGGTCACGACAGTCTGCCTGCCCGCCTTGATGTTGTCGTTCATCTTCCGAACCATGTAGCTCGACACCTTATGCAGCTTCAGCTGGCCTTTGCAGTCGTAGCCTGTGACCTTGTAGCCCTTGCCTACATGGCGGAGCATCTTCACTTCTTCCTTGGTCAGTGTGACCTCGGCCTTAAACGCCGTTGCTTCGGCCATGAGGTCGCCGTCGATATACAGGTCAGCATACTTGCCGTTCATGACCCGTTTGGCTTCCATACTGTTCATCCGGCTTCACCTCCTCAGATATTGATGGTAATCGTCACGTCTTCCATGGCATCCAGCAGCGATGCCTTGACGGCGATGAACACATTGCTGCCGATATTGGCCAGCTTTATGTCCATATCGGACATGTCTGCCAGTTCCGCCTTGGTGTATTTGCCGTTGGATTCCAGCCATATCTTCGTGGATTCCACATCGATATAGGCTGTGTTCTGGTCCTGTTCCAGCAGCCCTTCCTGGGCCAGCTGGTCAAGATATCCCTGGATGGCCGTCACCAGGAGGCAGCGGTTCGCATAGCTGTTGGCGTACTTCCCGAGGTAATGGTCCTGGGCCGTCGTGCGGATGTCATCGTGCATCATGTCCATCAGGTCCACGAGCTTGATTTTCTGGAAGCTCGTCCCCTTGTCCTGGACGGTGGTCACCAGGGAGTTGATGCCCCGGGCCAGTTTCACCTTTTCACCGTCAAAGAAGAAGAACAGCTTCCCTGCTCCGGCCATGGTGTCCATTTCCTCTTTCGTCCACACATCGCAGCCGATGACTTCCGACAGCGGCGCGTAGGTGCAGGAAATCGTCATGGGCGTCCCGGCGATGATGCCGGCAATGCGGCTGCAGTACTGGGCCGTCGTATAGGTCTTGCTCTTCGTGCGGATGGTCTTGTTGACGAAGTTGATGACCCCTTCCGTATCCGCCGTACAGTCTGGCAGGACGGCCTTGATCATCTTGTCTTTATTGGTACGCATCCCTTTGACCCAGGTGGCGATGGTATCGATGTGCGACGTTCCGATGTCCGGGATGACCAGGTAGTCGAAGCGCTTGTTCTCGATGACCTTCAGGATATCCGTATAGTCCTCGGCTTCACTGCTGATGATTTCGGCGATGACCTTCTTCGGGCTGTTCACATAGCCCCGGAGCGCCAGTTCCAGCTGCTCCCGGTTGCTGTCGGACAGTTCCTTGGGGATGTCATCTGCCGTATACAGATTCACTTCCGTCACCGAAGGCAGGGTCTCTTCCTTCAGGATCATGAGGACAATGCCGCGCTCACTGCGCTCGATGGCACTGATACCTTTTTCCTTGAACACGACATTAATGGATGGCATTTTCATATTTCGTTGTCTCCTTTCCCCGATACCGCTGATGCAGCACTTTCATCCGTTCGGCTGCTTCCGTTTCATCGGCAGAATCATAGTACTGGACGGTCAGCGTCAGCCGGCCGCCGTCGTTGTCGGCACCGATGAGTTCCTCGTTCATCGAGCGGACAGCAAAAAACCTGTCCTGGACGGCAATCCCGTCACGGAACAGGTCTTCTGCAGCAGCCAGCACTTCATAGATGGATGCGCTGGCCGTCTGCTTCTGCGGTATATAGGTGATGTACATATCCGTATCCCGGTACACCTCCTTGCAGCTCTGGGGCGAAGCCACCGTCATCGTCTTCAGGAAAAACGCTGGCGGACGGAACCCTTCCTTCACTTCCTGCAGATACACGGGATACGGGAACCGTTCCTTCAGCTTCTGCTGTATGGCCTGCAGGATGTCGATGTCATGGATCATGTGCCGCCTGCTTTCTTCAGGAGCTTCTTCGCCAGTTTCTCCAGGCCCGGCTGCAATTCCCGGGCTTCAAAGGCCTTGACGGATTTCTCCGTATAATGCTGGCCTTCATAATAGCCAACGGTCCTGCTGCCCGGCGTTTTCTTGACATGGCCGTTATTGAGCAGGTGATGGACCGGGTGCCGGTTGACCAGTTCATAGGTCAGCTCCGAGCCGTTATAGCCTTCCACCTTGTGCTTCCAGCCTTTCTTCAGCTTGCCCGTGCTGCCTTCCGGCGTGTTCTTCACGCACTCCTTCCTGAGCTTGTTGCCAATCGTCACCAGGCCCTTTTCAGCAGTGCCGGGAAACTCTTCAATGACAGAAAGCAGTTTTTCCGAAAGGTCATCCAATCCTTTGACCTCAAAGTCACTTCCGCTCATTGTCCGTCCCCCTCACTTCTTCCGTGCAGTACAGTTCCAGGGCTTCGTGGCGCATGTACGGGTCCACGATGGTGTCGATGTCGTACAGGTGATTCTGGTACTTCACCTTCATGTCGTGAGTAACGCCCGGTCGCCAGCGGATGGTAATCTTGCTGTACTCCGTGTCCGCCTTGCGTTCTATCTCATAGAACACTTTGCCCCGGGCAGGCTCGATGGATGCCCAGCAGCGGTACACCACGACGTCGGTCTGGGTGTCGAAGCCGTATGCATCCGTTGCCGCCTGCTTCCCCAGGATTTCAATCCGTTTGTTCAAAAGCCCGGTCTTCATGGGCATCCCCCTTTCAAAAACAGCTCCGCCGCACCCCGAACAGCAGCCACCGCAGCCGCTTCAGCAGACCGGAATAATCGGCTTCTTCCCGATGCTCGTACAAAAAGGCGGCGGCATATAGGATGGCTTCATGGAACACGACGGGATTCTCTTCGGCATCCGCTTCCTCGCAGCGGGCCAGGTCCAGGCACAAGGCCTGGGCCGTTTCCAGGGAAGACAGGATGACGTCATCATTGGACGTATCACCCTCATCAATCCGCAGATATTCCCTGGCTTCTTCCAGGCTGACCAGCATGGCTTATCCCTTCGCCTTCATCTCCAGGGCCTTGACCGATTCCTTCAGCATCAGCATGCCATCGACGCGCTGGCTTGCGAGGAAGCCAATCTGGCCGTTGGCGGCATACAGTTCGTTGAGACGCTTGAAGGAGCGGTATTCCCGGTCGGCAATCCAGTAGTAGCTGAAATCGCCGAAGAGCATGGGACGGTTGCCGGCCGCCAGTTCCGGGGCAAAGGATGTGCTGTAGCAGGGACGGTTCAGGATGGTATCCGGTGTCCCGGCCGTGACGGACGGCTGCCAGATGTAGTTGCCGTTGTTGTCTTTGATTTTGCGCAGGGCCTTGATTGTAGCGTCGTTCAGAAGCCATACGGCCTTGCGGCGGTACGGGATACGAAGGGAGTGATACAGGTCGATGACATCATCAAAGGTAATAGATGCGCCATTGGCCGTCACGCCCAATTCCGCAGACGGAAATACACCGGTCGGCTTGTTCCTCCCATCGCCGATGAGGAAGGCTTCTTCTTCCTTCGTGCCGATACGGCGGGCGAATTCGCCGGCGATATAGCTTTCCAGGTCGAAGACGCTGTCATTCAGGAGTTCTTCCGACACACGGATAGCCGTCCCCAGCTTGTACGCCCCGATGGACTGCTGGCCGAAGGTATCCTGGCTATCCGGGTAGAGGCCATTCTCTTCCATCCAGGATGCTTCGCCATGTCCCGTCACGACGGGAATCTTGCGGTCGCCGCTGGTATGGATGACCGTCGCCAGGCTGCGGAAGAAGTTCTCTTCCTGAAGCTTGTCGATGAGCTGATGTTCGAATTCATCCGGCACCAGGTAGCCGCCATCGGCATCCGTGCCCACGCTCAGGGCGTTCTGTACATCGATGAAGTTCTTATGGCGGATGCTGTCCCAGAAGGCTTTCTGGTAAGCCATGGATGCACGGCCTTTCTTTTCCGGCACCTGGTTCCTGGCACCGGGCTGTTCCGTGATGGGAGAAGATGTCGGCTGGGCCAGCTGGGCATCGAGCTGCTGCTGGCGTTCCAGGCGGTCGATTTCCTTGCCCAGGTTCACTACATCCGCTTCAATCTTGTCGTACCGGGCCGCGTCCTCTGCCGATACCATGCCGTTCTCATCGCGGGCCGTATCCAGGAAGGCTTTCGCCGCATCCCAGAGGTTCTTGCGCTTCTCGCGCAGTGCTAAAATCGTATCCATTATGCTTGTCCTCCTGTCAATGAATGAGCAATGCCAGCCGCTTTTCGAGATTTGCGGCTGGCACTTTCTGCAAGGGTTTCTTGGGGTTCAGTTTCTGTACAAAGGAATTCGTCACCGTGACCGGACTGTACAGCATGGCTTCCGGCTGCTGTTCCCCGTCTTCCTGGTCAAACAGGATTTCATCGGCAAAGCCCAGTTCCACGGCTTTGCGGGCATTGAGCCAGGTCTCGTCATCCATCATATGAGCAATCTTCGTGCGGGCCAGGCCGCTCTTGATTTCATAGGCATTGATGATGCTTTCCTTGACCTCGCTCAGCATGCCGATGGTCTTTTCCATCTCAGCCTTGTCCCCGTAAGCCATGGTCGCCGGATTGTGGATCATCAGGATGGCCACCGGCGACATGCAGACCTTCGTTCCGGCCATGGCAATGACGGAAGCCGCTGAAGCCGCCAGGCCGTCAATCTTGACGGTGACGTTCCCAGGATAATCCATGAGCATGTTATAAATCTGGGCAGCAGCAAAACAGTCACCGCCCGGGCTGTTGATCCAGAGGGTGATATCGCCGCTACCCGCGTTCAGTTCATCCTTGAACGCCTTCGGGGTCACTTCATCGCCCCACCAGGTCTCGTCCGAAATCTGTCCGTCCAGGTACAGCGTCCGTTCGCTGTCAAAGGCATCGTGGGCAACATTTGTCACCCATCTCCAAAATTTATGTTTCATTCGTTTCTCCCTTCTGGGCAAAGGCCCCGGCGTCCTTGAGCTTGGTCATGCTGCCGTTCACCAGGTACAGGTTGCCGCCTTCCTCATCTGGCACAGGGTTCATGTCTTCCATCTCCCGGATATCGTTGGCGGACAGCCAGCCGTTCTGCCGACCGATGCTGTACCCGGTCATGCGGCTCTCGTAGTCGCCGCGCAAGAGGCCGTTCACGTTGAACTTCAGGAAATACTGCTTTTTCTCTTCCGGCAGGAACAGGGCTTTCTGCATGGCCTGCTCCCAGCGGATAACCCATGGGTCCAGAGTGTATTTCACAAATTCCATGGACTGTTGCTCGATGTTATTGAAGGAACTTTTCTCCAGGTCGCCAATCATGTGTGGCGGGATGCGGTAGAGCCGGGCAATCTCATCGAGCTGGAACTTCCGCGTTTCCAGGAACTGTGCTTCTTCCGGCGGGATGCCGATCTGCTGGTACTTCATGTAGAGTAGGCAAGTGCCGCCGTGCATTGTTTCCAATGTCGGTTTGCACAAGCCTCTCCCCAAACCGTGCTTACACCTCTCGATGTACACGGCTTTCCATTTACACTATGACGAATGATGGATTTTCTTATGGCATTCTTTACAAACAACAAGTGTTTTCCGCTTTCTTGCAATCATCGCCATTTCCCATTGCTCCTTACCTTTGAGGTTTTTCATCTTGTTGATGTGATGAATTTCAAAAGCAATGCCATCACCTTCCGCACCGCATAATTCACATTTACAAGCCTTCAACCTGGCTTCAAGAGAATTTCTTGTGTTGAAATGGATATGGTTCTTCACCGTATCAATGCTTGGTTCGTCAAAGACAGTTCCTCGTTTGAAGTCCGAGAATTTCACAATCATCATGCGCTTTTTCTCTTTCTTCGTTTTATAAGGAATGCCCCACGACTTTCCGCACTTGAATATCCTCTTTATGCCTGATATTCTGGTTTTATGCTTCTTAGCAAGTGTTTTCAGACAGCTGTATTCCATCAGATAAACGAAATACGTCAGCTTTGAGAAATTACTGGCTATGCAGTAATAATTACAGATTCCACGAGTCTGCGAGTTATAGGTATCTACAATTTCAAGGTCAGTAAGACCCGCCATTGAGTTTCTTTGCCATGGGATGAGTTTGCCGTCCTTACCTTGAATGACAATCTCACGGTCGTACATGAACTTCTCAATCCGCTCCATGGGAATAAGCAATTCCACAGAGTTATTAAGCGTCCGCTGTAAAACCCCATTGGTTTTCCTTTTGGATTCCTGACATCTGCGCACGTTGATGTCATATCCGAGAAAATGAGCATTGCCGGAACTGTGCGTGATTTTTGTTTTCTCGTCAGACAATTCCAGTTTTAATCTTGTTGCCACAAACAACGTAAGCTCCTGCTTTATACGCTCCGCATCCTCACGGCTTCCGCTGACACCGATAATAAAATCATCAGCATAGCGTACATAGGCGATTTTCTTGTCGGAAGCGTCCTTGTATGGCAATCTGCGCTTTTCCACTTCAAGCTTATGAATCTGTTTTAACAGTTCTTTCTTTTCCGCTTCATCAACGCATTCGCCGTAACGCTTTTGCAATTTGACAATTCCTCTCACCTTTTTGCCGTATGCAGGTGTATAGGCATAATCAGCAGGCGCATTAAATTCTTTCTGCATGGCTTCTACTTTCTTGTCCAACTCATGCAGATATATATTTGCAAGAATCGGGGAAAGAATGCCGCCCTGCGGAGTTCCGCTGTATGTCTTGTGGTACTCCCAATTTTCCATGTAGCCCGCTTTCAGAAACTTTCCTATCAGATTTATGAACTTGCTGTCCTTAATCTTCTCAGAAAGCAGATTCAGCAGAACCGTGTGGTCAATGTTGTCAAAGCATCCCTTAATGTCTCCCTCGACAAACCATTTCGTACTGCGGAAAGAACGGCTGATTTCTTTCAGCGCTGAGTGACAGCTTCTATTCGGTCTGAATCCGTGCGAATGAGTACTGAAAACAGGCTCATAGATTACTTCAAGTATCTGCCGTATCGCATCCGGTATCAGTTTGTCTCTGAATGACGGAATACCTAATGGACGCATTTTTCCGTTGCGCTTAGGAATGTAGACACGTTTTACCGCTTTTGGCTCATAGGTTTGGTTTTTCAGTTCATCAATAATCTGATTCACATATTCCTTTCCAAAACCGTCAGCCGTATCATTGTCCACACCCTCAGTTCCTGCGCCCTTGTTTGCGTAAAGGTTCTTGTATGCGGTCATGTAAATATCCTCTCGCAAAAGATACCTATAGAGCCGCGTGTAGATACCGTCTGAATGCTCTTCAGAATTTCTGTACATTCGTTCTAAAATTTCAGATGTTGGTTTCATTGAGGTTTCTCCTCCCTTTCACCTTTCCTTTTAGAGTTGCATAAGCTGCGTTCCTTCGCCATGTAAGAGCTATTAACTCTCTCGGACTACTACGAACGCTCCGTACCCATGGGCGGTATTCAAGTCCTATAGACTATAGCCTTTCGGCATCCGCCTTTAGGGTATCCCCAGTTAGCGTCATTGCTTGGTATGCTCGAATTATCGGTTCCGCTTTAGACTCTTTAACACAGGTTCTCCTGCTCGTGCCGTGACATTCGCAATCATGCCGCCTTTGAAGGATGTAAAGACAGTCAGTCACGGAATGGGTAACAGGCTAATTTCCCAATTCCCCTCGGAAATGGACACTCAAGTCTCACGTTCAGTAGATACCTTAAACCTCATATCCGATTGTTGTGGCGGTTCAGTCGTACCCTTTAGCCTTTGAGTAACTTACCGCTTTCCTGTCGTGCTATGTTCCCGTATCAGCTTTCACTTTGCGGTAAGACAGGTCAACTCACCCATGATTGTGGGTGGTAGTACCAAACACTACTATCAATGACGCCCATCTGGGCGCACGCCTTCTTCCAGCACGGCTACCTTGTGCGCGTTGCCTGTCCCCCGATAGACAGCATTCCAGGAATCCCGGACTCTGCCCGGGTCCTTCAGAACGCCTGGATGCTCCAGTACCCCGCTGGGACTGGCCCCGTTGGCAAAGAAAGACGCACCGTATTCCTCGCAGGCCATGGTCATGCCCACGGCATTGCGGGCCATGGCAATAGGCGAATAGCCGACCAGGCCGTCAAAACCAAGGCCGGGGATATGCAGCACTTCTTCCTTCTGCAGGACCACCTGCCCGTATGGTTTGACATTCGGATTCTCATCACCCGTCTTGGTATACAGATAGAAAATCTGTCCCCGGTCATCCCGGCAGACGGTCATCTTGTCTGGACGCAGCGGATAAAGTCCCTGCACCCGTCCCAAGCGGTCCCGGATGATCTGGGCGTAGGCATTGCCCCAGATGAGTAGATGGCTCATAAGCGTTTCCCGGAAGATGAACGAGGTCATCTCCGGGTTCGGCTCATCATGAAGCAGATGATACAGCGGATGGTCATAGACCCGCTCCTTGCCGCCCGGCGTGTAACGGTACAGCTGTAGCGGCAGAGCTGCCAAGGTTTCCGCCAGGATGCGGACACAGGCATACACCGCCGTTGTCTGCATGGCCGTGAACTCGTTCACCATCTTGCCGCTGGTGGAAGGCCCGAACAGATAACGGAAATCCGTGCTGATGTAATAGTTCTGAGGCTTGTCCCGAGTACGGAACAGGCTGGATAAAAATGGGATATGCATGAAAACCTCCTGAAAAGGGATACTTAACCTAGTAATTGATAGTTTACAAACACGTTTTATTATTGGTAAACTATTTTCATAATAGTAAATCTCAGAAAGGAAATGAGCACTCATGGGCAGAATAACTATTGAAAAAAATACGGTGCAAGAAACATTAATCATTCCCCTCTATGCCAGGAAACTTGGCAATGAACTCTTCCCTCACATTCTCCTAGACCCTTATGCGGATGACGTAATCAGACATCTGAATTACGATTTTTCTACGCTTGATAAAAAGAAAGGTTCTTTTGTTTGGAAGTTTGGTGCCTTAGAAGGTATTCTTCGAAGCAAAGCTATTCTTTATGAGATGCAAGACTATCTATCTTCCCATCCAGATGCGGCTGTTGTGAATATGGGATGCGGATTAGATCAGACCCCTCGCTTAGGAGATAACGGAAGAATGAATCTATACAATATCGACAGGAAAGACATTATTTCCATACGAAATTCGCTTCTTCCCCCTATTGGCCGAGAAATCAATATCGCGGCTGATTTAAATGATGATACTTGGACTCAATACATTGATGTAGTTCAAGGAGTTTTCCTGTTTGCAGCCGGAGTGTTTATGTATCTCAGAGAAAAAGAGGTACATCAACTTATTCTGAGGCTAAAGGGTGCCTTTCCCCACGGTTGCCTCGTATTTGATACTATCGGCAGCTTCGGTATAAAGGTACTGATGAAGAGAACATTGAAAACAATGGGAATACATGGCATAAAGGGAATGTTCTACTGCAATAACCCACTTCATGACCTAAGATTGGACGACGACATTAAGGTATCTGTACGAAAATACCTGACAGGCTATGTAGACCTGAAAAAGGAAGGCATCTCTCCACTTTTAAGGGAAATGGCGTATCTTTTCGATTGGGTGTTCAGAATGAACATCTGCCAAATCACCTGGTAATAAAAATCAAAAAGCAATAACACCCCGTTCGTCATAGACACTGCCGCTGCCTATTCCGTTGCGGATGCAGCGGTCCAGTGCCATGATAGACGCCACAATTCCGTCGATTTTTTCGACGGATTTTTCTTTGTCCGGCTTGATGTTCCCCGCCGGATCCTGCCGCATGACGACGTTGCCGGCCATCCATTTGAGGACGGGATTGCCGCCATGGAGGATGTTCCCTTCCATCAAGAGCTTGAACAGCTCCTTCGACGGTGGCGACATATCCTTGAATCCCTGGCCGAAAGGCACCATGGTAAAGCCCATGTCTTCCAGGTTCTGCACCATCTGGGTGGCGTTCCACCTGTCGTAAGCGATTTCCCGGATGTTATAGGTTTCTCCTAAACGTTCGATGAACTTCTCGATGAAACCATAATGGATGACGTTCCCTTTCGTTGTCTGGATGAAGCCCTGCTTCTGCCAGACGTCGTATAGGACATGGTCCCGGTGGCACCGCAGTTCCAGCGTGTCTTCCGGCAGCCAGAAGAAAGGAAGCAGGATGTATTTCTCGTCATCGCTCCGTGGCGGGAAAGCCAGAACCAGGGCCGTGATATCCGACGTACTGGACAAGTCCAGCCCGCCGTAGCACATCCGCCCCCGCAGGGAATCCCGGTCAATGGGAAGGCTCCCCTTGTCATAGACCTGTTCCGGTATCCAGCGGATGCTGGCCGAAGTCCAGATATTGAGCCGGAGCTGCTTGAAGACATTCTCTTCCGCCGGATTTTCGACGGCATTCCGATACGCTTCCCGGACGCGGTCGATTTGTATGGTATGGCCCAGGGACGGGTTCGCCTTGTACCAGTTCGCTTCATCCGTCCAGTCTTCCTCATGTTCCAGCCCATAGACCACCGGGTAAAAGGTGGCATCCTTCTTCCGACCCGCCATCAGGTCCAGGGCCTTGGTATGCAGTTCGTAACAGATGCTGTTCTTGTCATTGCCCGCTGTGGTGATGATGAAAAAGAGCGGCTGCTCCCTTGCATCACCAGAGCCTTTGGTCAGGACATCGTAGAGTTTCCGGTTCGGCTGGGCATGGATTTCATCAAAGACCAGGCCGGATACATTGAGTCCGTGCTTGGTTCCTGTTTCCGCTGACAATACCTGATAGAACCCGGCATTGCGGTAGTTGATGATCCGCTTCCCGGCCGACCGTATCTTGGAACGGCGCATCAGGGCTGGACTCATCTCGACCATCTGCCGTGCCACATCAAAGACGATGGATGCCTGGTTGCGGTCACAGGCCGCACCATACACTTCGGCACTCGGTTCGTTATCGGCGTACAAAAGATAAAGAGCTATAGCCGCCGCCAGCTCGCTGTTATGCGTCTTCACCATCGTCCGCCCCGCCAGATAGCAATGGCTCGGGCTGTCCACCTGGATGCACTGCATGGGAACCTTATCATCCAGCGGCTTGATTTCTTTCAGATAATGAAAACAGGAACGCGTCTTTTTTTCGCGTTCCCGTCTGCGGATGCTTTTTCTATGAAGTTTGCTGACCGGCTGATCCGTAAAGGCGGTGAACCGTATCTGATACAAAGTCTCGCCTGTCGGTTTCCCATAGCGGGTCGAAGGGCATGACGTCATGGCGTTCTTGATGCCAAGGCTCCACAACAGTTCCTGCACTGATTCTACTAATTCTTGAATGGTGCTGACGTATACGCCCTGCCCTTTCCGTGTTCCGATGCAGCCATCGGAATCCATCAGTCCCTGCAGCAAGGCCCATCGCTGCGTTTCGGAAGCCCTGAGGTATTCCGGCCGGATGACCTTATCCCGGAAGTTTTTCACCAGGATAGATTTCAATGCCTTATACACCAGGATTTCGCTGCCGCCGCAGGTCTGTGGATAGCGGTTATGCAGCGGGTACGGAATCAGCGGAATCAGGTCTTCCACATCACTGTCACGCACCGTGATTTCCGGTTTTGTTGCAGAACCGTTTCCCAACCAGTAGCCATATAAATAAGGATCTAACGGAAGGTTCCTTTCCGGAAGGTGTAATAGCTGGTTGACGGGAATCCGGATAAGCGAGCGGTTATCTTTGGATTTTTCCCTGTACTGTTTCGTGCGGCGGTAAATCTCGCCGGTTGTCCATTGCTTTTCCCGCGTCTTTCCATAAGTATATTCCACATCCCACAGATGACGTTCACCGGCCACAATCCGTCCTCCATCCCGGAAAACCAGTTCATAGGCTTGTTCGGTATCATCTACCGGGCTTTTGGCGACAACATGGCAGGGCTTTCCCTGCTCGTCAAAGACCCTGTCGCCGACTTTTAAATCGGCCATGGTTTTCCATCCTTCCGGCGTGGGAATGGGTGTATCCAGTGCGAGCTGTTTCCCGTTCTTCTTTGGAATCTCTATATAAGCCGTCAGGAACTGCCGTTTCCCGTTTTCCTTGACGATGCCGAAGAGATCACGCACAATCTGTTCCTGCCACGGCAGGAGCAGGAACGGCTGCCCGGCCCATTTGCCTTTGGTATGACAGAGATGCTCGATGAAGGCAACCGCCCTGTCGGCCTTGTCCTTGTCGTAATGGGAATCTGGCAGCATGAACGCTGACGGCTTATATACAAATGCCAAACTTGTCACCCCCTTAACAGCAGTTCCATTTCATCCGTTTCTTTTTCTGCCCCGTTCTCTTCCCCAATCATGCGGCTCCGGGCTGACGGGGTCAGGCCAAACTGCTCACAGAATTTCAGCATGATCTTGAGGTTCGTCTGGGCAATGGATACCTGCGGTACCTGCTGCAGGTATCCGTTCGGCGTCCGCACCATATCCCCATGCTGGGTGATGAACTCTTCCGCTCCTTTCCATCGGGCATATGCCTGGCAGTACCCGGCAAAGGCCATCATATCCAGATTGGTCAGCATCCCCATCTCAGCGAGGACTTTCCCCAGCCGCTTCCATTCTTTCTTGGCATCGTATTCCAGCCAGTCCGGGCAGCGAGGGAGCCGTCCCTTTGGCATGGGTTCCTTCTTATTGAGGGGACGATGGCCGGGATTGCCTTCCAGCACCTTGAGCGCCGTCGGCTTCGGTTTTCTTCCTCGTACAGCCAATGGCGCTCACCTCCCAATAAAAAAGCCCTCGCGGGCTGTACGACAGAGGGGACCGCATCTGCGTTCCCCTCTGGTTCTCTTTTTTAATTCTTCATGACCCATTCGATGGCGTGGCCATTGTCTTCGAATAGTTCGACGCTGACTGCCTATCCGATATTTATGCATCTTATTCGATGACTTCCCATTCATCAGCTCCGGGGATCAGCCCGAGACTGCTGCCTGTATCCCACTGTACATGGATGGTCCCGGCATCATCGACGAACTGGACGGTGCCTTCTGTTCCCCTGGGCGGGGCCTGCCTGTCATCCATGGAGATAAGCCGCACCCGCGTTCCTTCCATCCGTTCCCGGCTGTGCCGCAGCCCGGCCCGCAGGACGGACAGGTCGAAACCGAATTTGCGGTAATCCCGCTCCATGTTCTGGTAGTACCAGTCTTCCGGGATGCCGAACCGCCGGTCTTCGTGCATGATGTACACAAGACCGCTGAGGATGCCATCATCTGTTTCCACATCCACTTCTTTTTTGTAGTAGAACCGCGGGAAACCTTCATAGGCATCGAGCCGCCGTTCATCCGCCGGAGAAATGCACCAGAAAACAACCGGCACGAAGGCATCCGCCTTCTTCTCGATCGTGGCGTAACATCCTGTCAGGGAACCTTTGAAGAGGAGTTCATAGCCCCGGATTCGGCCCGTCCCTGAAAGAACGGCGTCAGGACACCGTCTTGCCATCTGTACTTCACTCATGTTGCTGCCGTAGGCAATGTAGATACTTTGTTTCATCGCTCTCATCCTTTCTGAAGGGATTGCCCTTCTACTACCCCAAGGGCAGCCGAAGCTGCCCGTAAGGCTATCCCCTTCAAGCGGCGGCATTGCGCCATGCGGAATTGCCCGTGAGGTGTTTCAGGAAGTGGAACCGGCAGGTCTTGAACTCGTCACCGATGAGTCCGAGCCGGAGCATCCAGCACCGGAAAGCGTATTTCTCATTGTCCGTCTCGGACTTCCGGGCCGAGGCTTTCTTCTGGGCCAGGGCCTGATGAGCGACGGCCAGGCAGAACTGAATGTATGCCTTGATTTCTCCGGCGTGGAGCGTCCCGTTGAAAAGCCGGAACTCGACGGTCCCTTTGGTGAAGGTGGCATGCAGGTTCAGCCCGTGGTAGCGGGTGCTGTTGTAATGATGGTTCCGTCCGTAGGGTGCTTCCTGATACCAGAGGTCGGCGATGCCGTCCAGCGTGTCCGGCTTTTTCCGATTGAGGTCCTTCAGGAAGGTGGTGTTCGTTTTCCGGCAGTACCGGCTTTCCCGCGAGGGGTTGATCTGAAGGGCGCGGTAAATCATGTTTTCCTTGCTCGCCATAATGTTCACCAGGTTCCGCAGTGTCTTTGCCGTGAAGCGTTCGGCCCCGACGTGGATGTGGATGCCGCAGGATTTATTGGCAAAGGCCCCGGCCTTGCGTAGCATCCGCACCAATTCCTGCAGCTTCGGGATGTCTTCGTAGGAAAGAATGGGGCTGACCACTTCCGTGCGGTAGAAGCTGGAAGCATCTGTAATGTTTCCGTTCACCTTCTTCTGTGGAACCAGGCTGGAGTCGTTCATGGCTTTCCATTTCCGTCCTTGTTCATCCCTTGCGGTGTAGGTATCGTAGGCTCCGCCTTCATGCCGACTTTCCGTCCCGAAGAAGCGGGCCATGAGGCTGGCGGCCCGGCTTCTCGTAATCCCTGTCATTTCCATTTCGATGCCAAAGTGCAGTGTTTTCATAATCCTCTCTGTCCTTTCTATGTGTGCGTGTGTTCTTTTGGTACACTATATATCACTCTAAAGGCACACAATAGCAAGTCATTTTGAGAATTATTATGAATTAAATCGAAAATTTATGGGTTCTGATGCCGGCGTTCCTTCTGCTTTCTGGCATGAGCCTTGGTTTCTTCTTCCGTGCGGAAGGCACTCCATCCCTTCAGGCCTTTCAGCAGGGCCATGCGCGATTCGTGGCTGGCCTTGCTCCCCATGCCGATGCGCAGGAGCCACATCCGCAGGTAGTATTTCTCGTTTTCCGGCTTCCGTGTGGCGGGCTGGACCCGTTTCGCCTTTTTCGCCGCGCTGACCATGAAAGCCGCCAGTTCAATTAGGGCGCGGTTCTTCACAGCATTGCCGGTCGCGGCGAAACAGAATGTCACCGTATCTGCGGCAATCAGGAAACCCCGTCCTTCCTTGCTGTAGTTCTGATAGATGGCAAAGAAGGACGTCCTGTCTGTACCGGGTTCTTCTTTCAGGTCTTCCACCAACCTGTCCGGCACATGGATGTTTTCGTGCCCCGCGGCCCGGTTCAGCAGGTACTGCTGGGCATGAAGCATGAAGACCAGGTTGCGTAGCTGCGCACCGTCCATGCCATTAATGGGGACCTTGATTTCCATCCTGTCCGGCTCCGTCTGCGGCAGTGCTTCCGATTCTGGCGTTTCATCCTGCTGTGTCGGTTCTTGCGTTACTTCGGTTTTTGTTCCTTCTTCCGGTTCCGGCTGCGGAAGTATTCCGGCTTCCTGCAGGAAAGCCGTGATGGCAGCTTCTGTCTTTTCATCATCGCATTCGATATCGCCGCTGCGAAGGATGCGGAAGCCCTGCCCTTCGTAGGCAAAGGCCGGCGTCCCGGTGTAATGAAGCTTTTCGTTATGGTTGAAAGGAATCAGCCGTCTGGCCAGTTCCTTGCGGTCGTTCAGGTTCGTCTGGATTGTCATGGTCTATGTACCTCCTTGTTTTGCTAGTACATATATCACTCTGAACGCCGATAATAGCAAGTCATTCTTGCACTTTATCATAAGTAATTTTCTCATTCCCACGCAGTATAAACACGCCTTCACTCCCGCACTCGCTGATATACCGCTTCACGATGACATCGACGAACTTCTCGTCCAGCTCGATGCCATAACAGATGCGGTCTGTCTGTTGGCAGGCCATGAGCGTGGAGCCGGAGCCGAGGAACGGGTCCAGGACAATGCAGTGGCTCATGGACGAGTTCTGTATAGGATAGGCCATGAGCGCCACGGGCTTCATGGTCGGATGTTCCTTACTGGCTTTCGGACGGTCATATTCCCAGATGGTTGTCTGCTTGCGGTCGGAATACCACTGGTGTTTCCCGTTCAGCTTCCAGCCGAACAGGCACGGCTCGTGCTGCCACTGGTACGGACTGCGGCCCAGGACCAGGGCGTTCTTTTTCCAGATGCAGCAGCCGGACAGGTAGAAGCCTGCGTCCTTGAAGGCCTTGCGGAAGTTCAGCCCCTGCGTATCGGCGTGGAACACATAGATGGATGCATCCCGTTCCATGTTCTGCTCCATGTTGACGAAAGCGCTGAACAGGAACTGATAAAATTTATCGTCCGGCATATTGTCGTTCTTGATTTTCCCGGCCGTTTCTTCCACATCCACATTGTACGGAGGATCCGTCAGCACCAGATTTGCTTTCTTGCCGTCCATCAGCCGTGTGTAGGTTTCCGGCAGCGTGGCATCGCCGCAGATGACACGGTGTTCCCCCAGGAGCCAGATATCCCCTGCCTTGGCCATAGCCGGCTGTTCCAGTTCTCCGTCCACATCGAAATCATCTTCTTTCACCTTCTTATTGTGGACTTTGGAAAAGAGCTGCTCCACTTCCGGTGCTTCGAAACCCGTCAGGTCTACATTGAAATCAACGCTCTGCAAATCCACGATGAGGTCGGCCAGGAGCTGTTCGTTCCAGGCGCCGGTGATTTTATTGAGCGCGATATTGAGGGCCTTGACCTTGTGTTCGTCTTCGATATGGACAACCACGCACTGGACTTCTTCATAGCCCAGTTCTTTCAGCACTGTCAGGCGCTGATGCCCGCCGATGACGGTCATGTCGTAGTTGGCAATGACGGGTTCTACATAACCGAACTCCTGGATGGAATGCTTAATTTTTTCATATTCCTTGTCGCCGGGCTTCAGCTGCTTCCTGGGGTTATATGACGCAGGCTTCAGCTGGCCGATGGGCAGGACTTTCCATTCCATATCCGATGTCTTCATACACTGTTTCCTTTCTGGATGCCGCGGCGATGGCGGCTCCGTATCCGTTTAGATGATGCCAGCGGCAATAATTCCGTACGCTGTCCCGTGACAGCTTCGTTTCCCGGGCGATGGCCTTGTATCCCATCCCCTGTTTCCGCATGGTTTCAATCTGCCTGCGCTGGCAGTCATTCATGAAGGCTCCCTTCTTCCTGGCAATAAAAAAGCCCCGGGCCAGAAGCCTGGAGCTGTCTGATATTCGGTTAAAGACCGTCCTTATATCCCCCCTTATGAATTTCGCGGTTTTTCCCATTTGAGGGGGCGGCGGTCATGGACGGAAGGGCTGCAGAGATTTGCATCCCCCCCCCCGCCCCGCTTGTCTTTCAGTACCTGTACTCGATGTCCCGGTCTTCGGTCATCGTCTTATGGTCATGGCAGCTCTTGCAAAGGGGCTGCCAGTTCTTCTCATCCCAGAACAAATCCGGGTCGCCGCGGTGCGGCTTGATATGATCCACAACGGTTGCCGGGACAAGCCGTCCTTTTTCCTTGCAGCGAACACACCAGGGATGACGTTTCAGGAAAAACATCCTGGCTTTCTGCCATTCTCTCCCGTAGCCACGCAGCACTGCACTCTTCCGTTCGCTCCGGCACTGCCGTTCATGTTCATCACAATACTTTCTTCCATACGGCACCAGCTTTGGGCATCCCGGATATCTGCACGGTGTCTGCGGTCTTCTTGGCATTCGTATCATCTCCGGCATCAAAAAAGGACCGATGGCGTTCAAGCCTCGGTCCTTCATTCTTTTTTTGCTGATTATAGTATATCTTACAGAAGCCAGTGACATCAAGTGCTGCTTTAGTGACATTCAGTGACATTCCCCAGGAATCTCGATGTGTTTCAGGGCTTCGTCATGCAGGCGGTACACCTGGCGGATATGAAGTCCGAGGGCATCGGCAATGGATGCCCAGTCTTTGAAGGCCAGGTAGCGGAGTTCCAGGACAACCCGTTCCCGGGCATCCGGCACCCGGCTGATGGCCTTCGTGATGTCTGCCTTGAGTTCGACCAAGCCATCGATGGCTTCATCCACTTCCTGTTCCATATCCATCATGCGAGCGATGGTTTCTTCCAGACGGTGCGGGTTGGGGGTCCCGCTCGGTGGCACCGGGCTGAGTGTCGATGACGCCTTGATGGCCAGCTGCCGCAAGGCGGATACCTGCTCCAGCTTGCTGTCTATCTGTATGTTGATGTTCCGTGCCTGTTCCAGGTACGCTTTGGCTTTCATACGCTTTTCTTCTCCTTCCAAGTCCTGCTTCATAGTATACCCCCATTTTCCGTTTCCGTCATGCCCAGGTCAGCTTTCACCGCCTCGATCAGTGCGGCCTGAGTTCCGTCTTTGTGTTCCAAGACTTTCAGGATGCGTTCATCAATCGTGTCCTTGGCTACGATGTGCTGTATGATGACCGTCTTGTCCGCCTGCCCCTGCCGCCAGAGCCGGGCGTTGGTCTGCTGGTACAGCTCCAGGCTCCAGGTCAGGCCGAACCAGACCAGGATGGAACCGCCCTGCTGCAGGTTCAGGCCGTGTCCGGCAGAGGCTGGATGGATAAGCGCCACGGGAATCTTTCCTGCGTTCCAGTCGGCGAAGTCCTGCGGCTCCTTCAGTTCCCGGGCTTCCATCCGCTGCTGGATGCGGTCTTTATCGTGCTTGAACCAATAGGCCACCAGGACCGGTTTCCCGTTGGCGCTTTCCACCAGGTCTTCCAGGGCATCCAGCTTCCGGTCATGGGTGGTCACCACATCCTTGTCATCTGTATAAATGGCGCCGTTCGCCATCTGTGAAAGCTTCAAGGTAAGCGACGCAGCATTGGCGGCTGTGATTTCGCCGCCTGGAAGCTCCAGCACCAGGGACTTCTTCAGTTCGTCATACCGTTTCTTTTCCTTACCGCTCAACCGGACTTCCTTCGCTACGCTCACCAGCTCCGGCATTTTCAAGTAATCGGTCGCCTTCATGGACACGGTGATGTCGGCAATCTGGTGATAGATGGCTTCTTCCGCTCCCGGCAGGGGTTTGTAGGAATACACCACCATGCCGTTGCGCTTATCCGGCTGGAAGTACAGGTTGCGGTACTGGCTGATATATCTCCCCAGCCGCTTTCCCATATCCAGGATACGGAACTCGGCCCAAAGGTCCATCAGTCCGTTGCCGCTGGGCGTTCCCGTAAGGCCGACGATGCGTTTCACTCTAAGGCGCAAGGCCTTCATGGCCCGGAACCGCTTCGACTGGTAGTTCTTGAAACTCGACAGTTCGTCCAGGACGACCATATCGAAATCAAGGCGGCTGTTCTGATAGAGCCAGGCCAGGTTCTCGCGGTTCACGATATAGATATCCGCATCCTGCTGCAAGGCCCGCCGCCGTTCTGCCACGCTGCCGACCACGACGGAACAGGTAAGGCATTTCAAATGGTCCCACTTCTTGATTTCATCCGGCCAGGTGTCTCTCGCCACCCGCAGCGGAGCGACCACCAGCACCCGCTGTACTTCAAAGGTGTCATACATCAAGTCCCGGATGGCCGTCAGCGTCGTCACCGTCTTGCCAAGGCCCATGTCCAGGAACAGGGCCGTAACGGGATGGGACTTGATATATTCGATGGCGTATTTCTGATATTCATGCGGCATGAACTTCATGCACCTCCGCCCCCTTTCCCATCGGGCGTGTGGGCGATGGCATTCAGGACAGCGGGGATGTCCTCCATGGCATCCAGAACGAAAACCTGGCAGCCCAGTCTCCGCAGCATAGCATGCCGCTTCAGCTGCAGCGGCCTCGGCTTCTGCCCCGGCGCCTTCACTTCCACGAAGCCCATCTTCCCGTCACCCAATAGGACCAAGCGGTCCGGCATGCCTGAAAACGATGGCGAAACAAACTTCACTGCCATACCGCCTGCCTTCCTGGTTTCCATCACCAGATGATGTTCTATCTCTTTTTCCCGCATCGGTATCACCTCTTTTTTACAGGGGTGCAGGTCGTTGAAGGTCGTTCCGCAAACTTTCCTTAAAGGCATTTTTTCTATTTTTCAGCCCTAAAGGGAGTTTATGGATAGACCTGCACCGACCTGCACCCTTCCCTTTTCTCACAAGAAATCTGTGACTTTCAGTTTCAATCCGTAAATGAAATACCCTGCTTTCCGCTTGCGCCTGTCGAACCCGGCTTTCTCCAGGGCTCCATAGAAATCCGTCGTGCTGCGGGTATACTCATTCATCTGCTGGCAGTACAAGCGGTAGGCCGTATAAAGAGCCCCGGACTTTTCCTGGCATGATGGATTCACATCGCAGCATTCTTCCAGGAAATGGCGGAGCCAGTCATTCTGCCCGCGGTATTCCTGGATAGCATCCCGCACACATTTCGGCATGGTCAGATGGTACTCGCTGGCAATGACCTTCTCCGCCCCTTCGATGATCCAGCGCAGGATAGCAGGTCCCGCTGTCTCCACCAGATAATCCGCATAATTCTTGATTTCGCCATGGCCTTCAAACTGCGCCTTGAAGGGGATGACGATAAGCCGGCGCCATGTCCCTTCATCACTGGCCCCGACGCGTGGCAGATGGTTGGTGTACAGGACCAGCGTATGGGTCGGTACAAAGTTAAACGGCGTCTTGTATTTCTTTTCGGCGCCGACTTCATCCGTAGAGCAGAGCTGCTTCAGGACGGAAGTGGAAAGCCGGACACCTTCTTCCATCTCGGCCGCGATGACCATGCGCTTGCCCTTGAGTTCCGCCATTTCCGGCTTGATGTTCCGCTTGCAGTTCGCCGTCAGGGCATCGGCAGAAATGCCGCCGCAATAACTCCCCAGCACCCGGGCGATGGAGTTCCAGTACGTAGATTTCCCATTCCGTCCATCACCATAGGCAATGACCAGGGCTTCCACATACACCTTGCCAATGGCCATGAGTCCGCAGATTTCCTGGGCGTAATCAATCAGCTCCTGGTCGCCTGTGAAAAACTCGCCCAGGGCCTGCTGCCAGACCGCTTCCCCTTTCTCTCCTGGATCGACAGCGGTACATTTGGTAATATAATCTTCCGGACGGTGATTCCGCCTGCCCGCCATCCCCTGCCGCAGGTCATACGTAAACGAAGGCGTGTTGAGCAGGAATTCATCCGCATCCAGGGCCTGGATGGGAATGAGCAGCATCGGCTTCAGGGCCTGCAGGGCCGAAATGATATAGCGCATGTCCCGCCGCTTCATGACAAAGGCATGATATGCCAAAGTCGCCTGGTAGGACTGGAAGGCTTTCTGCTGACTGCCTTCGATGACTTTCTCCAGCATCCGGCCGCCCTTATCGATGAGTTCTGCCGCAACACCCATTTCCTGCAGCGCTTTTCTGCCAGCTTCCATCTGGTCCCTGGCATCTGCCAGCTGCAGTTCCAGGAATTCTTCTACCGCGCCGATAGCTTCCTGATGGGATTCAGCCCAATAGATGCCGTTGTACCGGAGGAAATCGGTACTTTCCGTATACCGCAGCTCATCGCCATATTCCCGTTTCAGCACTTTGGCCTGGCCGATATCCGAGTAGTCTTCCGGCTTGAGGCTGCCCCGGCTGGCAAAATCGTTATTGTACTGTTCCGGACTGACGTACCCTTCCTGTCTGGCAATGCGTTCACCAAAACGCACAGCGCTCTGCCAGATTTTATTGAGTTCTGCATCAGAAAGCGGCGGGTCGCATTTTTCGGCTTCCTCAAGGAAAATAGAGTATGCCCGCTCGGTCGCTCCGTAGCGTTTGATGACCCGGCCGGCAAAGCGGCTCATGGTATTATTGCGCTGTCCCTGGGGAATGCTGTGTGATGCGGCTTCCCGTGCCTTCAGCACCTGGTCGATTGTCATTTTCCCATCCTGCCACAGCACCTTCTCAGCCGGGCAGCCGTAGATGAAACGGGCTGCATCCAGGGCCGCTTCATCGAAAAAAGGATATGCGTGATAAACAGCCCGCTTCAGCTCTGTATAGCACGGTTCATCGGTAATCCTGGGAATCTCGAAATAGACATGGAAGCGCGGCCTGGCACACTTCCCGTCTTTGGGCTTCATGTGATTCCGTGACGGGACGATGGCCACCGGGACATCCGGCATCATGGCCAGGAATTTCTCCATGGTCATCCATTCAGCAGGATTTTCCGTATGCGAATTATCGCAGTCCATGACCAGGACATCCGATGAGAGAAAGTTCTCCCGTTTCCGGTAATCATTTTTGAATGCCACACAGACATGGTCAAACGCAGCCGCTGCTTCAAGGTCTTTGGCACAGCTGATTTTCCGCTGTTCCGGATAACGGCAATTGGCTTCTGCCCCCGTAAGAGCAGCCGTATAAAGGGTAAATTCCATAATCCTTAAACCTCCTTGATATACCGGACAGGCTTCCTTTTGTGTCTGGCATACTCGATTTCTTTCTGCATCCCGTCCGAGGTGACATCGCCGAACACCCAGAGTTCCGCACACTTGGACAGAAGGGCGATATCCATGAAAAGGGCTAGGTCCCGCTCCGTCTTTTCATCCAGGAACTGGGGCAGGTACAGATGCGGGGCCAGCGGAATGCCTCCCTGGTCTGTCACATAGCGGCAGTATTTCCTCGCCCTGGCTGTATTGGCATCCACATTCCCGGCATAGGGCGAGCAGACATACACCACGGGCCGGAACGGGAACCTTGGAGGTTCCGCATTCCGGATGGCCTGATAGGCTGTGGGGTCGGGATAATGTTCGGCGTTACGCTTCGGGTTCATCTCCATCGCGCACCTCCATCAGTTCCCGGGAACAGTCTTCACACAGGACCGCTGTCCCGAACAGGTCGCCCTTCCCATCGCCCAGGACTTCCTCCAGATCCACCAGGATTTCTCTGCCACAAACCGGGCAGCGGCAGAATACATTCTCATCGTTGATTTCAACCGTGACTTCCATGGCATCATGAATCGGTTCCTTGACGTAAAACATGCTTCATCCCTCCAGTTCCGTCTTGTAATAGGTCATGAGCATCTGTTTGCGCTGCTGGAAATTCGGGCAGGAATACAGCAGGCCGTAATCCAGGTGCTGCAGCCGGTCCAGAGCATGGATCTGCCGCGCGGTCAGATAAGGGCGGATGCTCTGCCCTTTTTCGATGCCGTTGGCCAGCCGGAACTGCTTGGCAGACATGCCGAGAACGATGCGGTTCAACATGTCGCATTCGTTGCTGAAGTGGTACGGCTTCGGGTTTTCATGCAGGCGGCAGATCATATCCGTCAGCATCGGGAATTCCTGCCGGGCAGATAGGAGCGACCGGACACATTGTTCCATCTCGTTGAAACGCCGGATGTAGAGTTCCTTGAAGTGCATCGCCTTCGGGCCTGTGTAGCCCATGACCAGCATCGTGAAGCCATCACGAGTCAGCAGGTAACGCGGCAGTTTTCTGCCTGTGGCATCACAATATGTACTGGACTCAAAGTTGGATGCAATGAATGTTTCACTCAATCCAGATTTGGATTGAGTGATTTTTGCGATATCACGCAGAACATGGAAATGCTGTTTATCAAAAACATCAGCGACAAACAGGCTGTCAACCCTTGGCACACCTCCCTGATCAGCAAACACGCCAAGCTCATCTTCCGGAATTAAAAATTTCATAGCGGATTCCACCTTTCGTTAAAATTTCCGAGGAACTCGTCCTCTATCAGTAACAGGACAGAATCCGCTGCTTTAAGTACCTCCGTTTCAATCTTTCTGATAAAAATCACATTCGTATCCGTCTGCCCGGAGCAACAATCCTTCAGCCCACGGCGGTGTCCGGCCCATCTGCTCGCAGATGGCATCGACGCTGGCATCACGGCTGCATTCGATGATCAGTTCATCATGGACATGGCCGACGATGGCACAGCACCGCAACGTCTGCATGGCATAACAGAGGATGTCCCGGCTGATACCCTGGACGATATTTTCCACGAACTTCGGGCCGTAGCTCTCTAGCCGTTCCCACTTCTTCGTTGCGCCGATGCCTTCATAGGTGACGGATTCCCCGCCGAAGCGGTTCTCGCCAATCCGGGGTTTTACGTAGGAAAGCCGCCGTCCGCCAGGGAGCTGGATGAACAGCATACCGCTCTGATGCAGGAAGCGGATGCAGCCGACCCGCATGGGGATATGTTCCTTGATGGCTGTCTTCACGGCGGCGTCCACCCGCCACCAGAAATCGACAATGTGCGGATTGGCCGACCGCCAGGACTGAACCAAAGGATACAGCTCGTTTTCCGTCAGTCCCATGTCCAGGGCACCCATGGCCTTCAGTGCGCCAACGGAGCCGCCATAGCCAAGGGCCAGTTCTGCGATTTTCCCTTTCTGCCGGAGATGGCCATTGACGCCATGTTTTTCCACGGGAACGCCGAACATGGAGCTGGCCGAAGCACAATAGATATCGCCATTTCGGGCAAAGACGTCCGAGCGCCAGGTTTCTCCTGCTAGCCATGAAAGCACCCTGGCTTCAATGGCCGAAAAATCCGACACGACAAACTTCAGCCCCTGCCGGGGTACAAAGGCCGTACGGATCAGCTGGGAAAGGACATCGGGGATGGAATCGTACAAGAGTTCCAGTGCTTCGTAATTTCCCTGGCGTACCAGTTCCCGGGCTTCCGATAGGTCCGGCAGATGATTTTGGGGCAGATTCTGCAACTGGATATGCCGGCCGGCAAACCGTCCGGTCCGGTTGGCTCCATAAAACTGGAACATGCCCCTAGCCCGACCATCCTCACAAGCCGTCATCTCCATGGCCTGGTATTTCCGGACCGAAGATTTGGCCAGTTTCTGTCGAAGCAACAGTACACTGCGAAGCGGTCCTTCTGCCGTCTTCAGCAGTTCCTGTACCTGCTTTTTGCCCAAGGACTCCGTCTTCATCCCATGCTGTTCTAGCCAGCCGATCATCTGGATGACAGAGTTTGGATTCTCCAGGCCCGTCTTTTCCTTCAGTACAGCCATCAGGCTGTCCCGGCTGCGGGCATCGATGGCGATGGCATTTTCAGCCAGTGTCCGGTCAATGGCGATGCCCCGGTCATTGATTTCCTGGTCGAGATGATATTCATCCCATACCGGTTCCGGGACAGGATACTTCTTCAGCCGCTCCTGAATGGCCATTTCCACTTCCACATCCCGTTTGTTGTAGGACATGAACAGAATCCATTTATCCGGAGCATGCTGAGGAAGGTTCCTTGTCCTGCCGCCATTCACTTTGGTTTCCTTGCAGGGAACGCAGAAATACCGAATCAGGTCTTTGCCTTCCTTCATCTTCTGGCTGTCCAGCTTCAGTACGGCCCCTGCGCCTTCCAGAGAAAGAGGCAGGCCCATATAGGCCGACCAGATCATGGAGCATTTCCATCCCGCCGGATTGAGGAACCTGGCACAGTCCCGGGAAAGCGGATGATGGTCATGGAACGGGTCCAGGCTCATCCCAAAATCACGCAGGTATCGCGACAGGCATACCCGTTCGAAGCTGGCATTGAACGCCCACTTGATGACGGTTTCATCGGTTAGGGCATCCAGGATAGCGTTCGGGATGCTCTCTCCCTGCGCCAGGTCAACGACCTGTACCTCACCACCGTCCACGGCATACCCAAAGAGAAGGATTTCAAAGGCTGGCGATTCTGCGTATTTGTACACGCCGCATTTAGCCAGGTTGACATCGCTGAAGGTTTCAATATCGATACTGATGGTTTTCATACTCTTCACCTCAAAAAAACGGCGAGACACAAGGCCCCGCCGCCGCAATTTACCACTACTTATTTCCGGAAGGATTCCATCTGCTTGCGGTGATATTCTTCTTCCCGTTCTTCCCGGTGCCGGGCCATTTCTTCATCCCGCTGGTCTTTTTTGATATCCGTATAAATCATGGCCACGAAGAATCCGCCGGCGCACAGTGCGACCAGGCAGTACAGGCCGTCCATAATCAGTCTCATCATAGTTTCCATAATCGAACCTCCTTATGCCAGGAAATCATCATCGTCAGCTGTAGCAAAATCATCTTCTGCACGGGGTTTGCCACCGAGGGGTTCGCCATCACGGATTTTCTGCAGATTGTTCAGTCCGCAGGCAATGCCTTTATTGCCGTTGCTGTTGAAGGCATAGAAGTTGATGGACGCACGGCCATAGACGCCGGAGTAGACTTCAGAGCGTTCTAGGATATGCTGGCAGTCGGCATCGACGATGCCCGGCTTGGTAGCCGAGTTGGCATTGACGAAGAAGTTGTCTTTATAAGCGTCATCGCCCGGGCGTTCCAGGTCGCCGTCACGGAGCGGTGTCTTGATGGCTTCGAGAGCCGGTACGACGCGGCCATTGCCCTTGAGCTTGCTTTCGCCTTCTTCATAGGCAGCCTTGATGGCAGCGCGGATTTTTTCTACGGTCTTCGTATCCGACTTAGGGATGATCAGGCTGACGCTGTACTTCGGCGTACCGCCATTGATGGACTTCGGTTCCCAGACGTTGGCATAAGACCATCTGGTATTGACTCCGGTAATCACTTTGCACGGATTGACATAATTCTTGGACATAACAAGTTCCTCCTTATTTTTCATCATTGAAATCATCTGCCGCGGTGTGCATGGCCGGACGCTTATCCGATTCCGGCACCAGGACCGGCTTGCCCTGCGGCTTTTCCACTAAATCTGACAGCAGTTCTTCGAACCGCTTCTTGCCGAGCTGTTTCGTCATCGCCGTGATGCCGAGCAGCTTCTTTTCATAGGGATTGAAGCCCGCGTCTTCCACTTTGGCGGCGACTGCTTCTTCACTTACGTAGCGGCGGTTCGACCGTCCTTCGACCAGTTTCCATCCGTCCCACTGCTTGCCGGACAAGGCCTGCTGCAAAGCGTATTCTTTGACATCTCCGGCCCAGTTCACCAGTTCATCGGCCTTAGAAAGGACGGCTTCGATTTCTTCATCCTGAAGCGTGGACGGGACGGCAAAATCATACTGAGCCAGTTCCAGGTTATATTCAGCCCTCTTGCGACATGTCGCCTTGATCTTGCAGAAACGGCAATGGTCGCCAGCCTTGTACTCCCCTTCGCCTTTGTCCGCCAGTTCTGCCGCGGGCTTCAGCACCGTTTCGGCCCAGTGGAGCAGTGCTTCCTTGCTCATGGTGCAGGTACTGACGTTGTCCCGGCGGGGCTGGAAGATGGTCATGGACACCTGGCGGATATCATAGATGCCATCGAACAAGTTCAGTGCGCCGAGGGCATAGCACATCATTTGCGGATTCTTCTCGGCATCCACCAGGACTCCCAGGCCGTTCTTGTAATCGATGACCGTCAGGGTATCGTCGGCCACGATGAGGCAGTCGCCTGTTCCGAACCCGCCAGGAACCCACTCGGAAAAGTCCAGCTGCTGTTCAATCATAATCAGCGGGTCCTTGCAGGATGCTTTGGCCGCTGCCAGACATTCCATAACGAACTGCGCATATTCATCAGTGCATTCCGCCATCTCCTCATCAAAGTACGTCAGGGATTTCGTCGGGTCTTCCATCTTCTGCCCCAGAGCTGTCTTCACC
The DNA here is from genome assembly GCF_000425045.1 of Acidaminococcus intestini DSM 21505. Classification (GTDB taxonomy): domain Bacteria; phylum Bacillota; class Negativicutes; order Acidaminococcales; family Acidaminococcaceae; genus Acidaminococcus; species Acidaminococcus intestini. The sequence goes on from NZ_AULA01000018.1 coordinate 38,026, forward strand.
TTGAATTCGCAGAGCGTATGGGCATCTGTTCCCTGGCGGGCGAATTCACTGGAGGTATCCGGCAAATTGGCACATTCCTGGGCGGACGGCGGGCAGGCCAACCATCGGTAGCAGGAAGATGCGGACAGCACCGCGTGTTTACCCGGCATGACCGATCACCTCTAGCTCCTTCAGGAACGCTTCATACTGTGCCGCATCAATGCCGGACAGCTTGTCCGCCCCATACTTCTGGATGAGGCTGCGGACTTCTGCTGTGAATCCCTTGCGAGCCTTGTCGGCAGCAACTATACGGACATCTTCCAGGGTCAGCGGCTCTTCAGCCTTCTCAGATTTTGCTTCTGAAGCTGGCGGATTATCTTCTTTCACCGCCATGGCTTCGGAAATCTTCAGCAGCGCCTTTCCGCAATCGGTCAGGGCTGCTGCCAGTTTCTGCAATTCATCGTTTGTCATACGGATTGACTCCTTTCACATGTCTTTGCATCGATAAGAGATGGATGTTCCTGGCGATACTGCGGGTCGTGGTGCTGATGGCCATCAGCACTGCCGCCAGTTCCCGGTTCATCTTTTGCTGCTGAGCCAGTTTCTCAGGTGTCTGTGTGTGAATCATCTGTCTGCCTCCTTCCTGAAGAGCTTCTTCATTCGCCCTTCACCAGTAATAGGACAACCGCGTTATCGTTAAGTACCGATTTCAAAAAAAATCCGGCCACTTTTTTTTGCAGCCGGATTTTTCCCCATTTAACGGAAGTCTTCGAGGTGTTCCTTTAGGAGTGCATAGAGCTTATGTTTGCGCTTGTTCACCGCTTTCTGGCTCAAGCCGACGGCCTTCCCGGTCGCCGCTTCGCTGGAACCATCGGCAATCATCAGCAGAATGGTCCGGTCGATATCCTGCAGAGCTGCCAGTTCATGGCGCAGTGCTGCCAGCAACTCTTCCTTCACGACTTCTTCCTCTAAGTTGAAGTCGTCAGGCACCTCCAGCTCGTAGTCATTCTGCGCCTTGTCTGCCGATATCTCATCGGCACCATGCCGCTGCTGGCGTTTATCTTCCCGCCAGAGCGGACGCATGAATTCATAGTACTGTTCTTTGGTTGCTGGAATCAGGATAGTACGTACCTTCCGGCAACCGATTTTTGACCAGCGGACTTCACAATCCTTGTACTCCTCGGTGATGACGGTTTCTGGAGTGAGCTCCAGAGGAATGTAATACTGCTTCTGTTTGTTTGTCTGTAGATTGGCCATGCGCGATCTCCTTCGCATAATGCGAAGCGAGAATCCACGCAGGCAGCCTGTCGAAATCGACCATAAGATGCATCCTCGCTTCTATGGCCAACCATCCCAGTAGGCTGACGTGATTAACTTTCCAGACCGTCTCTCGGCTCTGGGCACACCCGCGTCCGGGAGTGAACGTCGAGACAGTTTCTCTTTTGTTTCCCTAATATTAGCAATCTTCAATATATTTTCAGGGAGCAAAAGAAATGGTAAAATGAAGTTAACTTACATCCCTACTATACAAAATGCCCCTCCCTCAAATTAGATATTTTAGGAAACCGTAGGAAAAATAGGAAAACAAGGAGCCCTACCATGTTGTTCAAAGAGGTCATACACGCTATTCGTCCTCATCTCATGAAAGATGCAGAAGTTCCTAGTTTCATGCGTAATCTTATCCAGATGCTCTGCGACATCCCTGAAGATGAATGGTATACAAAAAGAGACCCTTCCTCAGAAGAAAGCTATAAGGATGGATCTCTCAGAAAATTCTATACAAGTAAGCCAACCAAAAAATTGGCAGGAAAAATGTTATCTCGTCTAACACGAGATAATTTCATCGAATCAATACATGATCCAAATCGATCAGATATTGTGCTGGATGGTTTAGCAAAGGACATAACACCATTTGCTGAAGACGTAACCAAAGATAATGTTGGTGAAAAGTTATTCGATCTGTTAAAGCGTGGGCTCGAAGAACTTATTGATCCGGCGTTGGAAAATACGCGACGTGAGCAAGAAGCACACTATAAGTCAAATCAGCTGAAAGGACAATATGGCAGTGGTCTGTTAGATGATTGCAACAGCACCTGCTCTATGCCAGGCTGTTCGCACCATCTCCAAAAATTTGCTGATGACGGAAGAAGCACCCCCGATTATGAGGTTCTTATCATCAATGAAAAGAAAGTACCTTCTTTCTCAAATATCTGTGCCGTTTGTCATGATTGCTTTGAACAGTATATTTTGAAGCATACAGCACACGAACGCAAGGAACTCGAAACAGCAAAAGAACTGCAGATTGAGTCCAGAAAAGCAAGAAGTACAATATCTGATGTAAACATTGATAAAGGCATAAGACGAGTTGTTGAAAGTCTGGTTTATTTAAAGCCAAGTACTTTAACTTCGTTAAATTACGAGCCGACGTTTATTGCAAATAAGATTGATGAAGATGAAAATCTTCTTCTAGCAGAAACCGTAAAAAATTATGTCACAAAATACTTTTTCTATATTAATCAAATCATGCAGAACCTATCACGCCAGAAACAATATTCAGACGAGTTGGTTCGTATCGAAATAAAAACAATTTGTCAGCGCTTGGAAGATAAAGGGCTTTCACAAATTGCAATATATGAAAGTATATCTAAGCAAATTCACCGCATAACAAAACAAAATCTGATTTATTGTAATATTGTTGTCTGTTATTTCATTCAATCCTGCGAGGTATTTCATGATATTACCAAATAAACTTTTTTCATATAATGACAGCATCTTATCCAAGATGCCTTGCATCCTATATAACCTGAATACTCCTAAGACTCCAGTCGAACTTCTGCATCTATGCAGAGCCATCAAGGGGCCTGTAGAACTCGTTGATGTTCTGGATTGTCTATACGCCCTCAAAAAAATTACATTAAATGAAAAGGGAGAAATAGAAAAATGTTGATAGAAATATCTTGCTCCAAATTTAAAACTCCAAAGCACCCAGAGGAAACAATAAACTTTCACCCAGGGTTAAATGTCATACTAGGAAGTAAAAATGGAGCGAATTCTATTGGAAAATCCACCATGCTTATGATAATTGATTTCGCATTTGGTGGTTCGTCTTATGTAAAAAGCGATGCTGTGATTGAATTGGGAAACCATGAAATATTTTTCACCTTTCGTTTTTCAAATCAAGATTACAGATTTTCGCGAGATACAACAAATCCTGACGTGATTCGTGAACATCCGTCAAAAGATATCTTCAAAGAGATACACCTGACTGAATACACTCAATGGCTTTGTCATCAATACAAAATGGATTTTCCCGGAGTTTCATTTAGGAATACAATCAGCCGCTTTTTCCGTATCTATAAGAAAAGCAAAATCGATGAAATGCAGCCATTGAAAATCAGAGAGTCAGAGAACAGTACGGCTGCAATCAATGTCTTGCTCTGTCTTTTCAACCACCATAATGAGATTTCATATTTCCAGAACCAGTTAAAATCCGCTAAAGACAAGCACTCCGCCTTTCGTACAGCACAGAAATACAACTTTATCGCCTCTGCTATTACACGACAAAAAGAGTATGAGAAGGCACAATCAAAGTTAGCCGAATTACGTCAAGAAAAAGAAGACCTAGCCTTCTCCAATAATTCCTCTGTTGATAGAGAAGAAGTGAAAAAGGCCAATCAAATAAACGAATTAAAACGATATCTTCGTGATGCCAGAAAAAAGCTTGAGCAGAAGAAAAATGATATTCATCTCGTCGATTTAAATCTTCAACTTGGGGTTCAACCAACGGAAGCAGATTTGAATAATCTCTTGACCTTCTTCCCCAATGCCAATATTGAAAAACTAGCTAAAATTGAAAAATTCCACCACAAGATACAATCTATACTCAAAGATGAATTGCTTGAAACAAAGAGAAGAATGGAACAAGAGCTACTACCTCTCCAAAACCAAGTGGATAAAATCCAAAATTATATCGAACGACTAAAACCATCGATGGCATTTAGTGACGAATTTCTTACCGCTTATACTAAGCTCGATCATGAGATAACTACTTTAGAAAATGAATGCGATAATTTTATCAATCTGCAAAATTTAACTGAAATTGAAAAGCAAGCAAAGAAAGCACTTGAAGAGCGAACCACATTGCTTCTGCATCAGATGGAAAAAAGTATTAATGATGAAATGGAGAAAATCAGCGACTTCATATCTCATGGTGAAGACAATGCGCCCATTCTCAGGTTGCTAAAAAGCAACAGCTATACCTTTGAGACACCGAGAGATTCAGGAACTGGCACCAATTATAAAGGAATGCTGATTTACGATTTAAGTATTTTAAAATTGACACCACTGCCAGCTCTTGCCCACGATTCATTATTATTTCCGAATATTTCCGATGAAAACTTACGGCAACTATTACAACTGTATTCAACCATCAGAGGAAAACAAATCTTCATAGCATTTGACCGACAAGACAATTTAGGGCCAGATATTTCTTCTCTGCTCAATAACCATGCAGTTATAAAATTGGGGCCAAACGATGAAACCCTGTTTGGTATTCAATGGGGAAAGATAATCTAAAAAATACGGCAGTAACGATAAAAAGCTATCGTTACTGCCGTATTCTTATTGCCGTTTTTTCTTCTCCTTTGCTATAAGTCCGCTCTCCTGATTTTAGGCACAAAAAAAGCCGGCCATCTGCCGACGTTTGCCTAGGCCTCGCTATATATGGACTTTTTCGCTATGCACACCATTTCCAATGTTGTATCAATCCCAAGCATCTTTGCTCGATGACGATAACCGTCCCATCAAGCTTCACCGGATGGAAGGCAAAGGAACCCAATAGATTTTCCCGCCGTTCCGCACGGCTGAGCCCATACTGCGGTTTTGTGGCCTTCTGCCGCCAAAGGGCCTGCGTCAGGATCATCGCATGTTTTTTCAGGTAAGGTCCAAAAATAGCGGGCGGGATTTCATAACCCCGCGTCTTTCGGCGTTTGGGGTCTGTCGGAAGGGCTACGACAAAAGGATTTCCTGTAAATAAAGGCTCAAGATCCGCCTCGTGGTGCAGGACTTCCTCCCCCATGCGGTCCAGATAGTCCCGGCGCTTTTCATATTTGAGACCATGAAGGGCCCGTTTGACGCCCCCTTCATAGCGATAGAGACGGTAAACAGCGTCAAGGTGAGGCACCGTTTCTTTTTTAAGTTCCAAATAGCCTGGTGCATAGGTGCTGCGGCGGCAGGCCTCACATAAAAGGCCCGGGCCTTCTACTTCTTCATGGCAGGCAGGACAGTAATGGGGATAAAAAATAGCGAGAATGAGTTCTTTCAGTACTTGCCACATAGTCATCCTTTCAAAAAAGAGCGGGGGCAAAACATGCCCCCGCCCATGAAAAAGTGCCGCCCGAAGGCAGCACGCTTTTCTTTTTAGTAACCAATAAAGACGTCGGTCTTGATATTTTCCTTCTTGATGCCAAGGCCTTCGAGACGTTCCGTAAAGGCATTGTTCATCCCCGGGGACCCAGCGATGAGGTATTCGGCATCATTTTGTACGTCTTTGGCATAAGTGTCCGTATCCTTCATAAAGATTTCCCGGTCCGAAATGAGCCGCACTTCCACACCCGGAACCGTTTCAAGGTCTTTCCAGAAGTCCTTATAGCAAAATTCGCCGCGATCATCGGAATAAAGAACTGTAATGGCATGGCCTTCTACAGGGTGATCCTTGTAGGCCCGCAAGAGAGCACGGATGGGCGTAATGCCAATACCGCCGGCAACGATGAGGGTCTTCTTGAAGCCTTCCGCATCCAGGGCGAAGGTCCCCAAGGGGCGCGCGACACCAATCTTATCACCAGGTTTGATTTTACGGAGCAGGGCTTCCTTGAAACTTGTGTGCTTGTCGGCAATACGGGTCGTAAACATGAGATATCCGTCAGCCATGGTTGAGGCAATGGTAAAAACGCGTGTGTTGCGGTCCTCAGCATCAAGTTCAAAGCCGTTTATCTGCCAGGCAACATGCTGGCCAGCTTTCCACGTAAAGCCTTCGGGGATGGTCATAATAAAGCTGTAGGAATCACTGGTTTCTTGTACGATCTTGGTCAGGGTTGCTTCTAAAAATTCCATAGTACACCTCCACGTATTGAAAAACTGATATGATTTATTACAGGTTACTTACTTTATTTTATTCGCTGTAAAAGGCGGGATTCCTCTTTTTAATAATCATTTTCCATTATGAAATTTTTAAATTGATTTTTCCATGTCAATCAATACCAAGTTCCCCATGCAGCCGTTCGGCAAGAAGGGAATAGCGCTTGCGCGTCCGGTCGTTCGTGACGGCCATCTGCATCGCTTTCTTGCTGCCGGCAAGATAAACCTGTTTTTTGGCCCTTGTAATGGCCGTATAAAAAAGGTTCCGCTGAAGCATGATATAGTGTCCAGGCACTAGGGGCATGATGACAACAGCGTATTCACTGCCTTGGGCCTTATGGACACTCATCGCATAAGCAAGGCGCAAGTCGTCCACTTCGCCGCCTTCATAGGTCACATTGCCCCCTTCGGGACGGTCCGGAAAGGATACAAAGACCGTCTTGCCGCGAATGAGGTCAATTTGTCCGATGTCCCCATTAAAAACGTTCTTTTCATAGTTGTTGCGGATCTGCATGACCTTGTCCCCTTCACGATAGACCGTGTTCCCCGCCTTATGTTCTGCTTTATCGGGACTTGGCGGATTGACGCGGGCCTGGAGCAGGCGATTCAGGTTTTCTACACCGCAGGGATTGCGGTGCATGGGAGAAAGGACCTGTACATTCTGCCAGGAAAGGGTTCTAACCATACGGGCATACGTATCAACGACGTAACGCACGGTCTCTTCTTCGTTCATGAACTGGCGGAACGTAAAATCCGTTTCTCCATCAACAAGTGGCATAAGGCCTTGGTTGATGCGGTGGGCATTTCGCACAATGGGGCTTAGTTGGGCCTGCCGAAAAACATTTTCGAGCCGTACGACAGGCATGGCGCCGCTGCGGATAATATCCTTGAGGACACTGCCCGGACCTACGGACGGCAGCTGGTCAACGTCGCCAACAAGGACCAGGCGGCAGCCAATGGGCAGGGCCCGTAGGAGATGGTACATGAGGACAATATCCATCATGGACGCTTCATCGACGATAACGGCATCCGCTTCAAGGGGCGTATCCTCGTTGCGCCCCCACAAGGCCTCGTCGCCATTTGGCGTATATTCGAGCATGCGGTGAACCGTCAGGGCCGGCTCGCCGGCTGATTCAGCAAGGCGTTTGGCTGCCCGTCCTGTCGGTGCCGAAAGAAGGATCTTGCAGCCTGCTTCCTTAAGAACGGACAGGATGCCCTTGATGACGGTCGTTTTCCCTGTGCCCGGTCCGCCCGTAAGCACAAAGACGCCGTGATCAACGCTCGTCTTAATGGCTTCTATCTGTTCCGGTGCCAGCGTCAGGTTCTCATCTTTTTCCCACGCTTCGATGATCTTTTGGTAGTCCACCTGCCACAGTTGGTTCACACGGTCACGCAGGACCATGAGGCGTTTAGCAACGCCCACTTCGGCCTGGTAGAGATATTCTGCGTACACGCAGGTTTCCCCGCCCACTTCTTCCGTGCGCAGCCTATTTTCATCAATCAGATGCTGGAAAATCGTCCGCACGTCGACAGGGTCCACAGAAAGAAGGGACGCCGCGCTTTTTACAAGCCATTCATCAGGGACACAGGTATGCCCCTGAGTCCCGCTCTGCATGAGGGCAAACCGGATGCCTGCCTGGATGCGCTCCTCGCCGTCAAGGTCCACGCCTAGGCTGACGGCAAGCCGGTCCGCCGTTTTGAAACCGATTCCCTCTACATCTTCGGCAAGACAATAAGGATTATTGGCAATCCGCGTAAGCGCCGTTGACCCATACAGGGATTGGATACGGGGCGCATAGTTGCCGCTGATACCGTGACTTTCAAGGAAAAAGACCAGTTCCCGCGTATCCGTCATCTCACTGTAGGAACTGATGATATCCTCAGCCTTTTTCTTGCCAATACCGGGCACTTCCCGCAGTCGTTCAGGATGCTCATCAATGATGCGGAACGTATCCTCCCCAAAACAATCGACAATGCGCTGCGCCATGGCAGGCCCTACGCCCTTGATGGCGCCGCTGCCGAGCATTTTGACGATGGCGGCTTCTCCGGTAGGCTTGAGGGCTTCCCATGTGCGGCAGTCAAATTGGCGGCCAAAACGAGGATGTTCAGTCCACGACCCAGTAAGGCGCACTTTTTCGCCGGCAAAAGGAGCTATGCCCTTATAGACAACAGACACTGCACCGAGATCCCGATTTTCTCCTCGAAAAACGCAAAATGTCCCCTGATCGGATTGAAAGACAATATTTTGGATGGTGACTTCAAGGGTCTGTTCTTCTGCCATGGTCGCTGCTCCTTTTTCGCATCGCTTCAACAATGATTCGCTCTATTATAGCATAGAATAGAGGATGATTGGGGAGTTAGCATAAGGTCAGAGACTTTCCATTACTTTATGGGCCGCTTTTTGATACCCTCGGCCCCAATGATCAAGGGCGTCAAGGATGGGCTTTAGGCTCATGCCAAGGTCTGTCAGAGCATATTCAACGCGAGGCGGTACTTCAGCATAGACGGTACGGGTCAATAGTCCGCAGGCTTCCATGTCCCGAAGGTTTGAGGTCAGAACCTTTTGGGATATATGGCCAACAGAATGACGCAATTCACCAAAACGCTTTTTGCCAGGCAGGAGATCACGCAAAATGAGGACTTTCCATTTATCTCCAATCAGCATAAGGGTGGTTTCCACTGGACAGGCAGGCAGTGATTCAATGAATTTCATAGCATTCCTCCGCAATAGTTTCTTTTAGGTACTTATAGCACTTTATTGTGCCTACTTCACAAAAGTTACTTCTATGAAGTATGATAAATCCATCGAAAGAAAAACACAAGCCCCTAAAGGGCTCCATCTTAAAGGAGGATCTCATCATGAAAATTGCCGTTGTTGCCGCTAATGGAAAAGCCGGTCAGCTGATTGTAAAGGAAGCCCTTGCCCAGGGCCTTGACGTAACGGCCATCGTTCGTCACACCAATCATTCCCTTGCCCAAAGGGTCATTGAAAAGGACCTCTTCGACCTCACACGGGACGATCTTGCCGGGTTCGATGCTGTCGTCGACGCCTTTGGTGCCTGGACGCCGGAAACACTGCCGCTTCATAGCTCATCCTTGAAGCATCTCTGCGATACCTTGAGTGGTACGAAGGTCCGTCTCCTTGTTGTAGGCGGTGCTGGAAGCCTTTACACGGATAAGACCCATACCCTGCAGCTTGTTGATACGCCGGACTTTCCAAGCGCCTTTAAGCCCCTTGCAACGGCCATGGGAAAAGCCCTCACCGAGCTGCGCAGCCGCTCCGACGTCAATTGGACCTACATCAGCCCGGCCGCGGATTTTCAGGCAGATGGAGGGCGCACAGGAAGCTACATACTTATTGGCGAAGAACTGACGCTAAATAGCCGCGGCGAAAGTGTCATCAGCTACGCTGACTTTGCCCTTGCCATGATTGATGAAATCGTCAAAGGCAGTCACATCAAGGAACGGATTTCTGTGGTTCGTAAGTAATGCTGCTGTCCTAGGTCAGGCATAAAAGTAAACTCATTTGAGGAAGAACGTGAACCCCTTGCTTTAATCTAAAGCAAGGGGTTCACGGCTTATTGTATGATACCTGTATCACGGTTGGGAATAGGGACTGTTGTGAATTGTGAGTTGTGGGTCTTGAGTTGTGTAACCGCTACCCAAGGTCGTTGACACTCTGATTTTTTAAAACCCTTCATTTTTGACAACCCTTTTTGACTATACCCAGCGTTGTTGACACCTTAACTGATTGAAATCGCTGGGAGAAAACTTTATAAAGAGGTTTGCTCTAACGCAGGGAAAGCTAGAAAACATAAAAAGGAGACTGCGAAGAAATGAATGACTCATGATGTGTACCCCAAAAACTGGACGCATATAAATTAGTTAAATGGCATTAGTGGATGTTTCCCGATATATTTCGGGAGGCATCCATTTTGTTTTTTTCTGAATCCTTTCCTTGTTGAAATAATGAATGTATTCTTTCACTGCTTTAGCAAATACCTTGAACGAGGTGTATTCTTTTTCGCTTCCGTAATACATTTCATTTTTCATCCGACCAAAAAAGGTCTCCATAATACTGTTGTCATAGCAGTTGCCCTTACGCGACATTGACTGTATAATTCCATGCTTTTTCAATTCACTTCTGTAATATTCATGCTGATACTGCCA
>NZ_AULA01000019.1 GCF_000425045.1 Acidaminococcus intestini DSM 21505
ATGAACTGGGCGCCGCCCTTTTCAGCCAGCACTTTGGTGATGGCAGCGGTCAGGGTCGTCTTGCCATGGTCAACGTGACCAATGGTACCAATGTTAACATGGGGTTTAGTTCTTTCAAATTTCTCTTTAGCCATTGTACTAATCCTCCTAAAATTGGGGCTTATTCAGCCGTTCCCTTATTTTTGGCAACAATCGCTTCCGCGATGTTCTTAGGAACTTCTTCGTAATGGTCGACTTCCATGGAGTAGTTGCCACGGCCCTGGGTCTTGGAACGAAGGTCCGTTGCATACCCGAACATTTCAGACAGGGGAACGAAAGCGGAAATGATTTGGGCGCCGTTTCTTGCTTCCATGCCTTCGATGCGGCCACGGCGGGAGTTCAGGTCGCCGATAACGTCGCCCATGTATTCTTCAGGGACCGTCACTTCAACTTTCATGTACGGTTCGAGCAGAACAGGGTCAGCTTTGGCGGCACCGGACTTAAAGCCCATGGAACCAGCAATCTTAAATGCCATTTCAGAAGAGTCGACTTCGTGGTAGGAACCGTCGTAAACGGTAACACCGATATCAACCATCGGATAGCCAGCCACAACACCGTTTTCCATGGCTTCTTCAACACCAGCCTGAACAGGTGCAATGTATTCCTTAGGAATGGCACCGCCAACAATCTTGTTTTCAAATTTGAAGCCTTCGCCCGGTTTGAGCGGAGTCAGTTCAAGCCAGCAATGACCATACTGACCTTTACCACCGGACTGACGAACGAATTTACCTTCGCTCTTAACAGCCTTGCGGATGGTTTCACGATAGGCAACCTGGGGATTGCCTACAGTGCAGTCAACGTGGAATTCTCTCTTCAGACGGTCGACGATGATATCAAGGTGGAGTTCACCCATACCGGAGATGATGGTCTGGGAAGATTCGGGATCCGTGCGGACACGGAAGGTCGGGTCTTCTTCAGCAAGTTTGCCAAGGGCAATGCCCATCTTTTCCTGGTCGGCCTTGGTCTTCGGTTCGATGGCTACAGAAATAACCGGTTCAGGGAAGACCATGGATTCGAGAATGACCGGAGCCTTTTCATCGCAGAGCGTATCGCCCGTGCCCGTATCTTTCAGGCCAACGGCAGCTGCGATATCACCAGCATAGACTTCTTCGATTTCCGTTCTATGGTTGGAGTGCATGCGCAGGATACGGCCGATACGTTCTCTCTTGCCTTTGGAAGAGTTGTAGACGTAGGAGCCAGCCGTCAGTTTACCGGAGTAGACACGGAAGAAAGCCAGGCGGCCAACATAGGGGTCGGTTGCGATCTTGAAGGCAAGGGCAGCAAAGGGAGCATCATCGCTGGAAGGACGAGTTGTTTCTTCGCCCGTTTCAGGATCCACGCCCTTGATGTCAGCCACATCGGTCGGAGCCGGCATGTAAGCAATGATGGCATCCAGAAGGGGCTGCACGCCTTTGTTCTTATAGGAAGAACCGCAGGTGACAGGGAACATCTTGCAGGCACAGGTCATCTTACGGATGGTGGCATTGATTTCATCTTCCGTAAGGTCTTCGCCTTCAAGGTATTTTTCCATCAGGTCGTCGTCGCCTTCAGCAACGGCTTCCAAGAGGTTCTGGCGCCATTTCTGGGCTTCTTCAACGTATTCTTCAGGAATCGGCTCGAATTCTTCGTCTTTGCCAAGGTCATCGCCATAGACGATAGCCTGCATCTTGACGAGGTCGATGAGGCCGACGAACTGATCTTCAGCACCCATCGGAATCTGGATAGGCACAGCATTTGCGCCGAGACGATCTTTCATCATCTGGACAGCGTTGAAGAAGTCAGCGCCCGTCGTATCCATCTTGTTCATGTACGCGATACGCGGTACATTGTATTCTTCTGCCTGACGCCATACGGTTTCGGACTGGGGTTCAACACCGCCCTTGGCACTGAATACGGCAACGGAGCCGTCGAGTACACGCAGGGAACGTTCAACTTCAACCGTGAAGTCAACGTGGCCCGGGGTATCAATGATGTTGATGGAATGTCCTTTCCAGGTACAGGTCGTTGCAGCAGAAGTAATCGTGATCCCACGTTCCTGTTCCTGAACCATCCAGTCCATGGTAGCGGCGCCGTCGTGGACTTCGCCGATCTTATGGGTCTTACCGGTATAGAACAGGATACGTTCCGTGGTGGTCGTTTTACCGGCATCAATGTGTGCCATGATGCCGATATTTCTGATTTTATCTAAGGGAAACTCTCTGCCCACAGATTACTCCTCCTTGTAATGATTGGTTGTAAAGATTACCAACGATAATGTGCAAACGCTCTGTTGGCTTCGGCCATCTTGTGCGTATCTTCACGCTTTTTGACGGAAGCACCGGTGTTGTTGGCAGCGTCCATCAGTTCGCCGGCAACACGTTCGTACATCGTCTTTTCACCACGCAGGCGGGAATAGTTGACGAGCCAGCGAATCCCCAGAGTGGTCTTGCGGTCAGCGCGGACTTCAACAGGAACCTGGTAGTTGGCACCGCCGACGCGGCGAGCTTTAACTTCCAGCGTAGGCATGACGTTCTTCATGGCAGCGTCGAAAACTTCCATGGGGTCTTTGCCCGTTTTGGAATGGATCAGATCAAATGCATCATAGACAATGCGTTCAGCGACACCTTTTTTGCCGTCGAGCATAATCTTGTTGATGAATCTGGTTAATAATTTGGAACCATATACTGGATCCGGTAATACGTCTCTTTTCGTTACAGGACCTTTTCTCGGCATCTGTAATTCCTCCTTCGTTATGAATCATTCACGCATTGTGCTTATTTCTTAGCTGCTTTCGGGCGTTTAGCGCCGTATTTGGAACGAGCCTGTGCGCGATCAGCAACACCGGCAGTATCCAATGCGCCACGAATGATATGATAACGAACACCAGGAAGGTCCTTGACTCTTCCGCCTCTGATGAGGACTACGCTGTGCTCCTGCAGGTTATGGCCAATACCAGGAATGTAAGCAGTAACTTCGATACCATTGGTCAAGCGGACACGAGCAACCTTACGAAGAGCAGAGTTAGGTTTCTTCGGAGTGGTGGTGTACACTCTCGTGCAGACACCGCGTTTTTGCGGTGAATTTTTCAATGCTGGCGCCGTGGATTTTTGAGTAACAACTTGTCTACCTTTACGAATCAACTGATTGATTGTAGGCATTCCGGCACCTCCTTTCTCAAGAATAAGATTTAATGTATTAAAATCTCCCAAGCGGAAGATTTTACCGAGTTTCAAGAACAGCCGCCACGGCTGCTCCCACGTGGATCCCACAGGCCTTGCCCAATTCCTGCATGGTCGGGACCGTTTCCACAGGAACCTGATGAATCCCGCACAAGGCCCTGACGGGGCCTGTGATGTGATCGCTGGCATCCATCGCCACGATGACGCCGCGGGCAGTTTCCTTGACGAGGGCCTTCTGGGTCTGTTTTACTCCCACCACAGTCGGAGCGCCGTTTTTTACTTCTTCCAAAAACATTGCGCACCTCCGTCAAGACATAGTTTCTCCTGTGACACCATGCTATTCTAGCATTCCTCGCGTACCCTGTCAAGAAAATTTTGGGCGCTGTACGCCTTATTTTATGCCATTCTTTGTTTACACGGTTCCTAGTGTGTCATATATCCCCACCGCGGACTGGAAAGAAGGGCAAAGAAAGGGTTTTTCTGTGCATTTTTGGGGATTTTTAGGTAAGAATGAAAGAAAAATGTTACGCTTCCTTATTAATGTTTTGAATATATTTCATCTTATTTATTTAAAACTTTCATTAACTATTTTAAAAAAAGACGGGGAAAGAAAGGATTCGCTCATTTCTTCCTCCGCTTCTCTTTTTATGCTTTGCTGCCCGCAGCCCTTTGATAAGGCGTAGCTGGCTCCGATTTTTTAGAGATAGCAGCCTGCCAGGCCGCCTTCCCAAAAATGCCTTAGGCGATGGTATTGGCAATAAGGGCGACGAAGACGAGGTCTTCCTTTCCCGTGTTCAAGAGACCATGGGTGCCGCCATCAGCGCAGAAGGTCACGTCGCCTGCTTTGACGGTGAATTTTTTGTCTTCGTCCGTATACTCGCCGCTGCCTTGAATCAGATAATACGTTTCATTGTTGCCGACATGCTGATGAATAGGAACGGCACAGCCCGGCTTCAGCGTAACTTGGGCAAACATCTTGACCCCCTTGCCGAGGGTCTCTGGATCCATGATGGCATCACTGATGATGCTTCCCGTCTGGGGGTTTTCCTTTACTGTTCTTGTAAGCGTATGATAGATGGCCATGGGGCATTCCTCCTTTTGGGGATATTATAATCTTTTTTCTGGCGGGGCGCAAAGGGGAAAGCTGTCAAGCTGTTTTCTTCGAGGCCTGTTCTAAAGGGCTGTCACGAGCCTTCAGTTCTGGCTGTCGGGCGAAAAAATGGAAGGAAACTAAGATGCTGTGATGCTAAAAGACTGTAAGGCAAAAGATCGTAAGGCGCCCAATCAAAAAGAGTCCTTCCAAGGAAGGACTCCCGCGGTTTATAAGCAATCGTTTTTTTACAAGCGTTCGGAATGATGATGGACCTTTTTCGACACAAGGCGTTTACTGGTCTTATAAACCTTGGCAAGACCTGAGATAAGGAGAATACCCATGGCGATGGCCGTTGCGTCAAGGGCCGCCGAGACAAAGGTATGCATACCCATGCTGTAGCCGTTTTGCATCGTATAGTTCATGGCCCGATAAAGGGGCAGCCCCGGCACAAGAGGAATGACGCCAGGAATGGAAAAAACAGGCACAGGTTCCTTGTACCAGCGGGCAAAGAGCTCACTGCAGATAGAAAGGGCTACGGTTCCAGCAAAATTGCTGAGCATGGAACTGACGCCAAAACCGCTGAGGAGAATGATGTAGACGCCAAAACCCACAGCGCCGACAAAGCCCGCTTTATAGAGGCAGTGTTTAGGACAGTTGAAGATCTTGCCAAAAGCCACGGTTCCGAAAAAGGAGCAGATGGTCTTGATGACGATGGTCAGGATGACGTTCATGGCAGTCCTCCTTAAAGATAGACGATGCCAAGGAAGGCCGCAATGCCGATGGCAATGCCGCCAACAAGGAAAATGGCCTCGCCGGCCCGGCTCGTTCCGCTCATGAGGTCACCGGCCATGAAGTCCCGGATTCCGTTGGTAAAAGCCATACCGGGCAAATAGGGCATGATTCCGCCGCCAATGGCAAATTCCATAGTGACACCAGGAATGAACAGATGACACATATAGGTGACAAAACAGATGATGACGCCTGCCATAGTCGTTTCCCAAAAACTGCTGGGGCGGAAGGGCCGCACGAGGCAGATGAAGGCCATAGAAAGGAAGGAGCCCAAGAAGGCTGCCACAAAATCCCAGAAATTGCCACCAATGACGCCGGCAAAAAAGCCGCCGGCAAAACCGGACCAAACCATGCTGTAGAGTGCGGTCGGTGACGGGCGGGCACTCAATTCATCAAGCATGGCCATGGTTTCGGCAAAGGAATGGTCCCACGTGGGCATATGATAGGAAATGTTGTTCACTTCGCTGATGAGGGTGAGATCCGTCCCCCGCCGCGTAACGCGGGAGACCATACTGGTCCCGTCCACGGTTTCGTCGCCCACCATGATCCATGACGGCGTGCTGACGGCAGCAATCTGCATATCCCTGAGGGCGCAGATGCGCGTCATCGTATCTTCCACACGATAGGTTTCGGCGCCGCTTGTCAGGAGCAGTTTCCCGCACGTGAGGGAAATCTTGAGGACCTCTTCCTTAGTCATACTGGCAATGGTGCTTTCCATGTTACCTCCAAAAATACCTATTCAGATTCAAACAAGGCGTCCACAGCGCTGCGAAAGCGCGTGGCCCCACCCATGGAAGGATGAGGAACCGCGTCGCAGGCTACGCCATACTTCTGGAGCGTGTCCGCACTTTTTCGGCCAATGGCAATGACGCGCATCCCCGGCACAAGGGCAAGGATCATACGAGCAAAGTCAATGCCTTCGTCAAGCTCTTTTGGCGTCGGCGTGCGGTTTGTCAGGATGCCCGATGGTTTATAGGGATGGAAGGGATAAATATTCCACAAAATCGTCTGGAAAGGGGCCAGTTCTTGGGCCGCAAGTTCCCCCCACATGACGGTCGCCGTCGGTTCATTGAAGCCTTTTTCCCGCTGCATGCGGTTTAACAGGGGCGACTCGGGATTGCTTGTCCTTTGGCAAGGGTAATCCTCGCCAAGAACCACATGGGGCCGCACGTTAGGGTGATGACCCAAAAGGATGCGCTCACTCGTCATGGCCATGCCTGAAAAGTGCCCGCCTTGATAACCCAGTCCTTCGGCAATAAAAAGAAAGCGTGCCTTTTGGCGGAGCGTCAAATAGCGCTTCAGATTGGCTGCCCGGATGAGGGGTGCCTGGGGCCCAATGTCACACTGGGGATCGTAATCGGCCCATGGGTTGAAGGCCGTATCGCTGTGATAGCCCTGCAGGGCTTTTATGAAACTGTCAATGGATAATGCTGTCATTCAAGGGCCTCCATAAGAGCTTCCCATTTTTCCATGAAGCCATCAATGAGCTGTTGCTCCTTTTCGTATTCCGCGGCAAGGGCCGCACTTTTTTCAAGGTCCATCTGGTTTTCAGGATCGGCAATCTGCTGACTTAGGACCTTTTGCAGAGCCTCGTGTTCACGGATTTTCAGTTCTACTTCAGGCAGGAGTTTTTCCGCCTCAGCCGGCGTATAGATCCGCTGGTTTTTGGATTTTTCCTCATGGGGGCGGTGCTTTGATCCATCAGGTTTTACCGGTTCTTCCTTCGGCGCTCGATGAGAGGATTCCGGAAGCGGCGCTTCCCGCTGTTGGCGTTTGTCCCGTTCTTCCAGATAGAAGTCGTAATTGCCGTTATAATTCGTGAGGTGCCCCTTTTCAACAGCCCAGATGCGGCCTGCCACTTCATTAACGAGATAGCGGTCGTGAGTGACGAGAAGAACCGTCCCGTCAAAGGTCTCAAGGGCGGCTTCGACGGCTTCTTTGGCCATGATATCAAGATGGTTCGTCGGTTCGTCAAGAACGAGGCAATTGGCCCCGTCAAGAACCAGTTTCAAGAGGACCAGACGAGCTTTCTGACCGCCGGAAAGGCTCCCGATGGTTTTATAGACGTCTTCCCCGCGAAAGAGCATACTGCCCAATAGACGGCGCGTCTGTTCGTCCGTCATGCCATACTCCGTAAGGAAGTTGTCAAGAATGGTCTGCTGGGAATCAAGGCGCTCATAGCTTTGGGAAAAGTAGCCAATCTTCACGCGGTTTCCAATCTTTGCTTCGCCGTGAAGGGGCGGGATTTCCTGAAGGATGGTTTTTAGGAGGGTTGACTTGCCGCTCCCATTGGGCCCGATGATGGCCACCTTTTCCCCGCGGCGCAGGACCAGGTCAATGTCGCTTAAAAGGGCGTTTCCTTCATAGCCAACGGAAAGGTGTTCCAACATGATGACCTTTTCCGCGGATTCAGCGGCATGGGGCAGACGCAGCGTAAAAGATTCTTCCTTTACGGGTGCGTCAATGCGTTCCATCCGGTCCAGCTGGGACTGACGTCCCCGAGCCATCTTGCTTTTGATGCCGGCCTTGTAGCGCCGGATATACTCTTCCGTGCGTCGGATGGTTTCCTGCTGCGCTTCATAAGCCCGGGTCTGGGAGAGAACCTGGAGCTCTTTTTGCTCCACATAGCGGGAATAGTTTCCTTTATAGCGGTGCAGGGTCCCCCCTTCCATTTCAAGGATGCCTTCCACAACGGCATCAAGGAAGGCCCGATCATGAGAGATGATGAGGACACCACCGCGGAACTCACGAAGATATTTTTCCAGCCATTCACTCATGACAATATCCAGGTGGTTCGTCGGTTCGTCGAGGATGAGCAGATCCGGCGAATTGACAAGAGCCGCCGCCAGCTGAAGGCGCGTTTTCTGTCCGCCCGAAAGGGCCAGGGCGTTGTGCTCCCAGGTGGATTCTGGATAGCCCAGTCCCATCAGGACCCGCTTGATGTTATTTTCGTAGTGATAACCGTCCAAGTGGGCATAGCGGGTTTCCACCCGACCATAACGGTCCAGGACATCCTTTAGGGCATCACCTGTCTTTTCGCCGCTTTCCCGCTCAAGTTCCTTCATCGTTTCCCGGAGGGAAAGAATATCCGGGCAGGAACGGAGCATGAACTCCCAGATGGTTTCGTCTTCGATATTGTCAAACCCCTGTTCCACATAGCCAACGCGAATTTCCCCTGCATATTGGACGGTTCCCTTATCGGCAAAGGAGGGATCCATGAGGCAGCGCAGGAGCGTCGTCTTGCCGCTGCCGTTGACACCGACAAGGCCTAGCTTTTCCCCTTGGCGAATGGTAAAGCTCACCTTGTCAAAGATATCATGAGCGCCAAAGCTTTTGGCGAGATGATCGACGGTTACCAGGATATCCATAAGGCTCAGCGATATCCATTGGGGTGGCCGCTATGCCAGCGCCATGCCGTCTCCACAATTTCCTTGACGCTGCTGTGTTCGGGCTTCCAATGGAGTTCCTTTGCAATTTTTTCGCTGGAGGCAATGAGCCGCGCAGGATCGCCAGCACGGCGTTTTTCTTCCTTTACCATGAAGTCACGGCCCGTTACTTCCTTGACGGCATTGATGATTTCCCGGACAGAAAGTCCCGTCTTGGTTCCCAGATTATAGACCCGACTTGCACCGCCCTTGACAAGATGGTTCAGGGCAAGGATATGAGCGGAGGCCAGGTCCTTCACATGGATGTAGTCCCTGAGGCACGTGCCGTCAGGGGTGTCGTAGTCCGTACCAAAGATGGAAATAGCATCGCGCTTACCCAGAGCGGCTTGGATGGTCAGGGGAATGAGATGGGTTTCCGGATTATGGTCTTCCCCGATATTTCCCAAAAGGGACGCGCCAGCAGCATTGAAGTAGCGCAGGGCTACATAATGAAGGCCGTAGGCCATGCTGTAGTCACGCAGCATGTTTTCAATCATGAGTTTTGTCCGGCCATAGAAATTCGTTGGATGAAGGGGCATGTCTTCCGTAATAGGAACCTGGTCCGGTTCCCCGTAAACGGCCGCCGTCGACGAAAAGACGATATACTCGACGCCGCTTTCCCGCATGGCGTCAAGAAGACCCAAAGTACCAGCCACATTGTTATAGTAATATTTTCCCGGATCGACCATGGACTCGCCGACCTGGGAACTTGCAGCAAAGTGCAGGACGGCATCGATTTCATATTGGCCCATGATATGCTTCAAGAAGGTGAAATCGTGAAGGTCCCCTTGGATAAGCTGTACCGTTTCGGGAACCGCTTCGGCATGACCGGTACTGAAATTATCATAAACAATCGGTGTATAACCAGATTTGATGAGATCATCAATGACATGGGAACCGATGTAACCGGCCCCGCCCGTAACAAGAACGTTCATACTGCTGCCTCCTTATGCTTTCTCGCCCTGGATAAGGTCCAGAAGTTCACGGGTCTTTTGTTCGAGAAGTTCCCGATCTCCTCTTGTTTCAACATTGAGACGCACCACAGGTTCCGTATTGGATTTACGAAGGTTGAAGCGCCATTCATCATAGACGACGCTAAGCCCGTCCATACGGTCCTGGATGCCGGATTTAAAGCGCGTCGACAGGGATTCCATGATGGCATCGGCATTCCCCACTTTGCGGTTGATTTCTCCGCTGCAGGGATATTCGCGGATGCGAGCGTCCACCATTTCAGCAAGACTAAGGCCTGATGTCGACATGAGAGAAATGACAAGAAGCCAAGGAATCATCCCGCTGTCGCAGTAGGAAAAATCGGCGAAATAGTGATGGGCACTCATTTCTCCGCCATAAAGAACATGTTCCCGACGCATACATTCCTTGATGAAGGCATGACCGCTCTTGCAGCGGACAGGATAGCCCCCTTC
Organism: Acidaminococcus intestini DSM 21505; assembly: GCF_000425045.1. Lineage (GTDB taxonomy): Bacteria > Bacillota > Negativicutes > Acidaminococcales > Acidaminococcaceae > Acidaminococcus > Acidaminococcus intestini. The sequence goes on from NZ_AULA01000019.1 coordinate 9,929, forward strand.
ACGGGCAATGATGTCCTCTGTATTCCAGATCAAGCGCGGGTCAAAGAGGATCTTGGCACCGGGATGCTTCTTGAGGAAGTAAGAGGCAAAAAGACCGACAAGATAATACCCTTCGATGAAGCGTCCATTTTCATCAAAGAAGAAGCAGCGGTCAAAATCCCCGTCCCAGGCAATGCCAAGATCGGCCCCTTCCCGGCGGACAGCGTCGCTGGTGGCATCACGGTTTTCAACAAGGAGCGGATTAGGAACTCCATTGGGGAAATGTCCGTCCGGCGTGTCATTAAGATACGTAAAGTGACAGGGCAGGTGTTTTGCCAGTTCCTTTACAATGGGACCGGCTCCGCCATTTCCGGGGTTAGCCACGATGTTTAGGGGAGCAATCTCTTTAGTGTCGATATAGCTAAGGAGATGATCCACATAACTTGGGACAATGTCCACCTGCTCATAGCTTCCCTGCCGTGCGGCTTTGGGATATTTTGTTTCAAAATCAGGATCTGTGACCATGGCCGCAAGGTCCTTTAATCCCGTGTCTCCCGAAATGGGCCGGGACTCGCTGCGGACAAGCTTCATCCCGTTATATTCGGCAGGATTATGGCTTGCTGTAATCATCATGCCGCCATCAGCCTTAAGATGGGCAACCGCAAAATAAATCATTTCCGTACCGCACTGACCAAGATCGATGACATGTGTCCCCATGTCACGCATCCCACGTACAGCGGCGTCGCGCAGGCTGGGCCCGCTCAGACGGATGTCGTGACCTATGACAAGGGTCTTTGCCTTGAGGTAAAAGGCAAGACTGCGGCCCAAGGCGTAAGCAAGTTCCTCATTGACATCGCTGGGAACGACGCCGCGGATATCATAGGCTTTGAAACCTTTTGTACTGATCATAGAATTCTTCCTTTCTTATATCTGATAGGGCATTTCTTCCGCAGGCATCAAATCTTTGGCCCGGGCATAAACCGCCCGCAGGGCCGAAGTATTGATGATGGGAACATTCCCGTTCTTGATGATGATATCGGTCCGGGCCAGTTCACGCAGGACAAATCCTAAGGTAACGCCAAAATTGAGACGATCCTTCTGTTCGAGCGTAAACTGATCGTAATCGTTGTTTTTCTTGATGAGGGCCGTAAAAAAATCAAGCTGTTCATCATGTTCCTTTTTGAGCGGCTTCATATAGCCCAGGACATGGGTCACAACATGAAAAAGGCGATCAGCCCGCGCCGTCGCGTCAGCAAGACGGACCGATTCCTTATCCGTCAATTCCTTGTAGCGGCGGGCCGCCCGTTTGGAAACCTTGCGTTCCCGCTTTCTGCCATGACGGTCCTTGAAATAACCACGGGGCATGACTTTGGGAAAATCCATGACGGCGCACAGGACCTGCTCTTCGTCAAGGACGCCGCATTCTGACGTATAAAGGGGCTGCTCCATGATTTGTTCGAGAATGAGGCGCGACTCCCCTTCGGCCAGGGCCGTCTGGCTGTAATCACTGGCCGCCCCGCCTTGAAGGGCAACAATAGTCAGCATCCCTGTCCCTTCAATATCAAGATGATCCGTATGGATTCGTTTTACGACGTCTGCCACCTTCCGCAGCTTGCGCACATCCTGGGGCAGCATGTGGAGGTTCTTGTGGCTCTTATAGGTATAATGACCGGGGAGGTTGATGAGCTTATCCAGCGTGTCAAACATCGCGGTATACTTGGACCACGTAGATAACTTCAAACGGCCCAATTCCTCGATGAGGGGAACGAGCCTTTCCATTTGTTTATAGAATTTATAGCGTTCTTCGTTATAACGCTCCGTTGCATTGCGCACGACGGTTTCAGGACTGTTCAGGTTCATGTAGAGCTTCATGCCCGCTGCTCCGATTCCGGCAGCAGCCCAAAGAGCAAGAGGTATCGGCATAGATATCGTCCATCCTTTCCTCAAGGGGGACACAGGGCGGATAACCGGGCTGGTCTCACGATGATACTCATAGAATTATATCTTTTAAATGGGTTTGTCGCAAGGGTAGAGGTCTGTAGTTTTACTCGGCGCGGAAATCGCGCCGATTCGATGCGGCTACGTGTCGTCATTGGCTTTAAAAAGATTGATCTGATGCCGATGATGACATGCCCCGTCGCAAGAAGGTACGTACCACAATCTCATTTTTAAGACGCCCAAAAAAATGCCTTCGGCGGATGGGCCACTTCTTGGAATTTTTTCGGTTTTTAAAGGAAACATGATTCGCCTGAAGCCCATATCGGCCCATCTGCGTAGTCAAAAAGACGGAACATGATACGGCTGATCCTCTATAGCCATCTTCCGCATTGACTCGAAAACGATACCCCGCCTTTGACAGCCGCACCAGTATAAATCCATTGCAGCTGCGGAGGTAAAGGAACCGTTTTCGTGTACGACGGGGCCGATAATATAATTTATTAGCACTCATGTTGTGTGGGAAATATCCATACGGTTATCCAATTCGGATTTCCCGATTTCGGTGGTGGATGAGAAACCGCAGCGACGTTTCCTTGCAAGCAGCTAGCAAGGCAAATATGCCCGAGTCCCAAGCCCGCATTGGGGCAAAGCACAAGGGCGCAGGGCCATGTTTCCGGGCGAATGGATTCGGTCCCTCCCCCTTTAAAGAAGGAACGGTTTAGGGTCGGCTGTACAGTCTTTTGATGGATTCAAATTCCAAAGACAAAAGATTCGGCTGCACCGATTTTAGTGGCAGAACAGCAGTGCGGCCCTGCATCACAGCATCACACCACCTGAACATCATAATCCCCCACTCCCAAGCCATACAAAAAGAGGCTGTGAGAAATGATGTACTCATTTCTCACAGCCTCTCGGCGTTCTTATTTTACATCTTTTAGTTTCATACGATTATTCGTGATTTCATTTGCTACATCTTTTGTCATATCCCGGATGAGTTTTTCCAAGTTCTTTTCCTTACTCGTACGCACGTCGGTCATACGGTAGACCGGTGCCTCTCCTTTGGTGACAAGGAAGGAAAGGGAGACAAGGGATTCCACCGGTTCCCGTTTGTCCTTGATGGCTTCCTGAGCCGCTTCTCCTTCGAGGGGCACAGTCCCTGCAAAATTGACAACGACCTGCATGGTCAGGGTCTTTCTCAGGTAACGGTCGGGCAGCATGACTGGATTGTTATAAAGCGTCACCCCTTCATCCTTCAAGGATTTCTGGAGCCCAAGATAGGTGAGGCGGACCGCATCCTCATCGCGTCTGAATTGGGGGTTATTCTTAACAAATTCCCCATCAGTCTTTTCGAGACTTTTTAGATAGACAACCTTGGTCTTATTGAAAGGAACGCCGCTTGCTTTGGCGCCGCTGCGCTCAGCACTTGCCGTAAAAGGAACGGCAAGGAGCGTCATAAGAAGCGTGACAAGGGTGAGTAATTTTTTCATGGAAATCCTCCTTGGCGATTCATCAAATTCCTTCTTATTATACAACGGAACCCCTACTCTGTGAACTCATTTACGACGAGTTCACAAAGGTTTTTCCCAAAAAATCCCAATAAACGTAAAAATGCTGGGAAGAAGGGGTCCTTCCCAGCAGTCAAGGCTTACGCCTTTACCACGTCAATTTTACCGTTTTTCAAGACGACTTTCAGATGATCGCCGCTTACAATGTCTCCTTGGACAATCTTCTGGCTGACGATGGTTTCCACACTATGAACGATGAGGCGCTTTAACGGACGAGCGCCAAAGGCAGGATCGAAGCCTTCCTTGGCAAGGGCATCGACAGCTTCATCAGTGGCCTCAAGGGTGAGTTCCATCTGACTTTGCAGGCGTTTGCCCAGCTGACCCAGAATGAGGCGGACAATGCTGCGGATCTGATCCTCGCCGAGCGGTTTGAAGACAACAATGTCATCCACACGGTTCAGGAATTCCGGACGGAAGAACTTCATCAGCATACTGCGCACTTCTTCATGGCTGATTTCACCTTTATGTTCCATGATTTCATGGGATCCAAGGTTGCTCGTCATGATGATGAGGGTATTCTTGAAGTCGATGACACGGCCCTGGCCATCAGTCAGGCGGCCATCATCAAGGACCTGGAGGAGCACGTTGAAGACGTCGGCATGAGCTTTTTCGATTTCATCAAAAAGGATAACCGAATAAGGATGACGGCGCACGGCTTCCGTGAGCTGACCCCCTTCTTCATAGCCTACATATCCCGGAGGCGCACCAATCAAGCGGCTTACGGTATGCTTTTCCATATATTCACTCATATCGATGCGGATGATGCTCTTTTCATCGTTGAAGAGCACTTCGGCAAGGCTCTTGGCAAGTTCCGTCTTGCCGACGCCCGTTGGGCCCAGGAAGATAAAGGAACCAATGGGCTTATTGGGATCCTTGATACCAGCACGAGCGCGGATAACGGCTTCGGAGACAGCCTTCACAGCTTCATCCTGACCGATGACCCGCTGATGGAGGATTTCATCCAGGTGAGCCAGTTTCTTCTTTTCGCCTTCCATAAGGCGGCTCACAGGGATCCCCGTCCAGGTGCTGACGACTTTGGCGATATCGTCTTCGTCGACTTCTTCCTTGAGAAGACGGTCTTCTGCATGCTCTTCTTTTTCCAGTTCCTGGAGCTGTTTCTGCAGTTCCGGCAGACGGCCATACTTGAGTTCGGCAAGCTTGTTGAGATCATAGTCGTGCTCGGCCGTTTCCATGTCCTTCTTCACCTGGTCAATGGCTTTTTTGACCTGGCGAACCTTGGCAATGCCAGCCTTTTCTTCCTGCCAGCGAGCTGTCATCTTATCGTTCTTTGCTTTCATCTCTTTCAGTTCCTCACGGATCTTTTCGAGACGGTCAGCCGACTGCTTATCTTCTTCTTTGGAAAGGGCCTGTTCCTCAATCTGGAGCTGAAGCATACGGCGGCGGCTTTCATCCAGTTCCGTCGGCATGGAATCAATTTCCGTACGCAGACGGGCTGCCGCTTCATCGACGAGGTCGATAGCCTTATCCGGCAGGAAGCGTTCACTGATATAGCGGTTTGAAAGCGCAGCCGCAGCTACAAGGGCAGAATCCTTGATGCGGACCCCATGATGGACTTCGTACCGTTCCTTCAAGCCACGCAGGATGGAAACCGTATCCTCGACACTTGGTTCCTTGACAAGGACAGGCTGGAACCGGCGTTCCAAGGCACTGTCTTTTTCAATATACTTTCGATACTCATTAAGGGTCGTGGCCCCAATACAGCGGAGTTCACCGCGGGCCAGCATCGGTTTCAGGATATTTCCGGCATCCATGGACCCTTCGGAGGCACCGGCTCCAACGACGGTATGGAGTTCATCGATGAACATGATGATCTGTCCAGCCGAATCGGCAACAATCTTGAGGACTTTCTTCAAGCGTTCTTCAAATTCACCGCGGTACTTGGCCCCAGCAACAAGGGACGCAAGATCCAGGGCATAGAGGGTCTTGTTCTTTAAGGATTCAGGCACGTCGCCTGCCACGATCCGGCGGGCAAGGCCTTCTACAATAGCCGTCTTGCCAACACCCGGTTCCCCAATGAGGACAGGGTTGTTCTTTTTCCGACGAGACAGGATCTCAACGGTACGGCGGATCTCATCGTCACGACCAATGACCGGATCAAGGGCTCCCTTGCGGGCCTTAGCCGTCAGATCCTGCCCATATTTTTCCAAGGTCTTGCGGTTTTCGTCACTGTCCTTGCCGCCTTCATAGCGGTCGACGAGACCACGGATGGCCGAACGGGTAATGCCGTACTTGCGGCAGAGGGAAACCACATCGCTATCGCCATCTTCACAGAGGGCAGCCAGCAGATGGGCTCCGGTAATCTTATTTTGGCCGGCTGCTTTTTCCGCGAGGGCAAAGACCCTTGCCATCCCCGTGGACATACTAAGCTGGTCCGTTCCCTTCACAGACGGGACGGCCTTCACCAAATGGTCAAGGTCACGACTGAAGTCGTTTTCCTCGATATGAAGGCTCTTTAAGACATAATGGAGGAAACTATCAGGTTCGCTCATCATGGCTGACAGGAGATGGACGGTTCCCACCTCTTGGTTATAGTTCATGACAGCTTGCTGCTGACTGGCTTCCAATAAACTTTTGACTTCTTCACTGAAACGTTCTGACTGCATCATAAACACCTCCGCATGCTGCCTAAAATTTTTATTCTATGGATAAGGGCCCAAGGGCCACGAAAATGGGGAAATACCCCTGTTACCAATCCCCCAAAGGGGAAGGCGTGCAAAACGCCTTTATGTAATCTTCCTGATAGGAAGGAAAAACAAGGCTGCTGTCGAAAAAGGATGATAGGAACTTTGCTTTTTTTGCTGCCTAGTTAAGGAGGCTTTTATGAATTCATCCATTATCCTTTACCACCTTTTCGACGTCGCCGATGAAATCGACCTCAATGTCGTGGAAGCCATCTGGACCAGCCGGAACAAGATTGCATCCCGTCTGCGATTTGAAAAGAGTGCACCAAACTCCATCAGTTTTCAGAATCCCCCGGTCCTTGTTGAATTGGGAACCCATGATATGGAATTTGCCGGGGACCAATACACAGCGGTCATCAAGGCCCGCATCTTTGACATTGGCGTCGTCAGTCTTATCTTTCATTTGGAAGTCCCGGAAGACATTTCCTATGAAAAATACCAAAACCTGACCATTGCCGTCGACTCCTTGCCAGAAAACGTGGTCCGCGAATACATCGATGCCATCACGGATACGATCCGGCCGGCGTGCACGAAGATGCGCATTTCCGACTTTGATGAGGATTTTGTCGTCTACTATTTCAAGGACAAGCTCCCCGATTGGGACCTGGCGGCCCTTATCATGAAGGACAAGACGCCGCTTAGCGAAGAAACGAGGAAGGATGCCCTCGTAAACCGCTTCTCCTACAGCAAGGACGATGTCATCTACCTGACGTGGGATACAGCGATTATGCTGGATCGGACGGGAAGCACGGACCTGCCGGACCTCCTTGAATTTGCCAATGCCCAGTTCCTCGAACTGCGCTACTACGATGATGCCCTCCGGAAAGCCATCGACAGCACATACGACGAAATCGACAAAGCAACCGAACCCGGATCCCGCGGTAAGGCCAAGACCTTCCGCAAGGTCCGCAATGAGCTCATGGAAGTCATGGCCGACATGAGCGTCCTTACGAGCAATGTTGATAACGCCCTCCAAGTCACAGAGGATGTCTTCAACGCCCGCGTCTACGCCCGGTACATGTATCTTTTGCGGGCTGACGTATGGCGGGAAAATATCAACACCAAACTAAAGGTGCTCCAGCGCTGCTACGAACTGCTCAATACGGAAGTCCTGATGGACCGCTTCTCAAAGAAACTGCATCTCATCATCGGACTTCTGGCCGTTCTTGCGGCAGCCGCTGCCATGTGGGCCCTGCCAGAGGCCATCATAAAGCTCATCACGATCTTGACTTGGGTTACATCGCCCCATCCCTTCTAAGAAAACAGGATCTTTCAAAGGAAAAGACCCAGGAAGTCATTTCGCACTTCCTGGGTTTATTGTACTCACCAAAAGTCAAAATGTCAAATACTTTTTTGATTTTTTGACTTTTATTTTTTTGCCCGTGGAAGTTCCCGCTAAAAATAGCTTTCTTCCTCATGGGATTTGGTGTAGACCTTCGCAAGGCACTGCCAAAGCAGCGCGGCAATCCGTCCCTCTTCAAGATCTTCTTCCAGATAGGCAGCGTCATCCGTTTCAAAATGGGCTGCCGCTTCCCGAAGGCGCGCCGCCTCGTCCCCGCCCAAGGCCTTTTCTTCCCAAAAATCGGCAAAAAGGATCAGGCGGTCAGCAATAGGTGCTTTCTTTCCAGTGCCGTTAAAGAAACCACCTAGGTCATGAAGGATTTCCCTAAGGAAACGCGCAGCATCTGCAAAGGTCTTGGGCACTTTAACAGCATCGTCGCAGGACTCTTGGGGTGTCTTTCCTGCAAGAAGGAAAAGGCCTCGTTCGAGCTTACTCCGGTCTTCCGGATAGAGGGGGATTTCACCTGCAAGATGGCTGACAAGCTCAAAAAGGGCAGCAGGGTCCCCTTCTTTGAGTTCAAATTCCACCTCCCTAAGGGATTGGGAACGGTCGCCGCTTTCTATGATGCCTTCATCAAGGGAGAGCTCGACACGGCTTTTTCCTGCCGCAAGGTCCATGGCGTGGCGCGCAAAAGTGATCGTCACGGTTGGAACAAGTGATTCCCCATGAAGCAGGTCCTTCAGGCGCCTCGTCACTTCGGGAGGAAAACCTTCCGTCACAGGCGTTTCGTCCTTTAGGGGCACGGTATATTCACCGCGGACAGAAAAGCCTCCTGTGGATGTACCTTTTGTTTTGATGGTCGCTTCATAAGCGCTGCCATTGGTGACACGCACGCGGTAGGCCATGCGTTCCCGGTTCAGGGCACCATCTTTTGTATCATAATATATATTTTTGAGGCTAAGACGCTTTTCCGTTACCGGAAGAGCGGTTTTCGTGACGGTCCTAGCGGCAAAGAGCCTGTGGCATCCCGCCTGGGTCGTCAGGAGCTTCATTTCGATTTCCTTTCCCATTTCAGTTCCTTTCCTTAGGCGTGATCCGAATCTTTTGAAAGGGTTTCAGAAACAGGGGCTTTCCAGACAGCATCATAAATCTTCTCCAAGACGGAACCTGGTTCAATGGTCACCCACTCCTCTTTTTCCGCGCGCCACCGCTCCTTGATCTCATGATCCTTCGTTACAGAAAGCTTCATAATGGGCGCCATACGGCGATCCTTCGTAAAAAGGCCGAGGGTAAGCGCATACGAACCATCGGGCTGGGTCTTGCGGAAGCCTGCCACGCGGCCCTCACCGCGCTTCATGATGGTCGCTGTATCAAGATCCCAGCGGGTGCCGCCCTGTTCCGTGACAACAGCCTGCCACTCGGGATCAGGCAAATCTCCTTCCTGAGCAAGGGCGGGCATGCCTATAAGAAGCAAGCCAGCCATCAGGAAGGAAATAACAGTCTTTTTCATAGGAATCCTCCTTTCATTTTCTCTTTCAGTATAGCGAAGGCCTTCCGGCCTTGCAAGCACCATTGACAGCTTTTGTTATAATGAAAACGTAAGAATGATAAGAAAGAAGGTACATTCCCATGAATGAACACATTGAACCTTTTTCCTATGCTGAAGCCTTGATGAAGGCCCTCCCCAAAGGCGTTCTCCTTTCAACCGAAAAAAAAGGCGCCATGAACACGATGGTCATCGGCTGGGGCGCCCTAGGCACCAACTGGGGAAAGCCCGTCCTCACGGTCTATGTACGGGAAAGCCGCTTGACCCGGGACTATCTCGATGCGTCAGGAGAATTTACGGTGAATGTCCCCCTGGGCGCCGTTGATCCTGAAATCATCAAGGTCTGCGGATCAAAGTCGGGGCGTGACCTTGATAAAATCAAGACCCTCAGCCTGACGGTACAGCAGGGCGAAACTGTCAAGGCACCGGCATTCAAGGAACTGCCCCTAACCTTTGAATGCAAGGTTCTCTTCCGCCAGGTCGAAGCCCTGGAAAACCTGGCTCAACAGGAAGGCAAATGGTATCCAGCAGATCAAAACGGCAACAAAGACCGTCATATCCAGTACATCGCGGAAATCACGAGTGCCTATATCGTGAAATAAGGTGCAGCGGGAACACATGATGTGTCCCCGCCTTTGTTTTTTTAGGGACTATCTGGTATAATAATACTGTTATGCGGTTGTAGCTCAGATGGATAGAGCATCTGCCTCCTAAGCAGAGGGTCGCGCGTTCGACTCGCGCCAATCGCACCAATTGTATAACGTAGGGAACGTCCAACAAGGGCGTTCTTTTTTATATGGGGCTTCCTGTGAACGTACCCCTATAGGGACGGGAAACTGCTTGTGGAATCGATTGTCCCTTGTTTTTGCATTCTCCATCAAAAAAACGGTGGGAAGACTCCACCCTAAGCCGAGCCCTATATCTGCCTTCGGCTGCGGCCTTTCCATACCGTTTCAGGGCCCGCAAAACGATGCTTTGCAGCAAGGCCCTGGAAAAATGGCAGCAAACGAAAAAGGCGTCAACTTGAAAATAAACGCAAGTTGACGCCTTTCTTCTATGTCAGGGACACGGCTCCCAGTTCATTTTTTCCTTAAAAACTTGCTTTGAGAATGGCTTTGACTTCATCCTTGGTCAGGACTTTATAACCGCCCTTCAAAATAAAGGTCGCATCAGCAATGCCGTCAATCATCGCTTCCGTGGCGCCCACTTCGCCAAGCTTCAAGGCGACACCAATTTCCTTCATCCACGCCTCCATAGCGGCAAGCCCCTCTTTGGCAATGGTTTCATCCGACTTGCCGTCGGGGCAGATCTGCCACACGTTCACAGCAAAACGTTTGAACTTACTGAGGCCATAGGGCAGGAGGAAACGGTAATAGGCAAGAGAAACGGCTGAAAGGGTCATGCCATGAGTAGCGTCCGTATAGGCACCGACAGCCTGTCCCAGCATATGGACCATCCAGTCCTGGGTCTTTCCCATACCAATGAGCGTATTAAGGGCCCACGTTGCCGTCCACATGAGGTTGCTGCGGGCTTCGTAATCCTTGGGGTTTTGAATGGCAATGCGGGAGGCGGCAATAACAGAACGCATGAGGCCTTCGGCAAGGTAATCAGAGGTATTATCATCATAGCCAGAAAAATACTGTTCGCAGATATGGTTGAACATATCATAGATCCCAGCTACCATCTGCCTCTTTGGGAGGGTAAACGTAAATTCAGGGTTCAGGATGGAAAAACGGGGGAAAACGCGTGCGTCAGCAAAAACGTGCCCTACTTTACGCTTTTCTTCATGGTTTGTAATGACGGAACCAGCGTTCATCTCAGACCCGGTTCCCACCATGGTCAGTATACAGGCAACAGGGACGATCCGGTCTTCCTTTTTCGGTTCTTCAAAACGGACATAGAACTTTTCCCAGGGATCATCATCAGCATAGGCGGAAACGGCAACTCCTTTGGCAAAATCGCAGCAAGATCCGCCGCCAACGGCAAGGATCAGGTCCGCCTTGCTGTCTTTGGCCGCTTTGGCGCCTTCCCGAAGCTTTTCAGCCGTTGGATTCGGCATGACGCCGGGAACTTCCGTAACCACCTTATGGTTCTTTTTTAGGTAGGAGAAAACGGCATCATAGATGCCATTTTTCTTGATGGAACCGCCGCCATAGACCAAAAGGACATTCGGTCCATAAAGGGGCAGTTCACGGTCCAGGTTTTCCAAGGACTGTGAGCCAAAATAGAGCGTTGTTGGATTATGATACATGAATTCTCCAAGCATGGGGATTCCTCCTTTGTTCTAGCATTGATTTTATTGTATCGGATGGGCTGGGCCCTTTCCAATGCTTCTTTTTTATTCTCTTTCATGCCTTTGGCGCATGCATGCAGCCTAGAAAAAGCGTTTCAGCCATTTTACTTTTCTTTCCGTAAACGGGGCATAGCGCAAGGAAATGTCAAAGCGTGTCGTGTTCTTGACGATGCTTTTTTTATGGGAAAAAGCATCAAAGCTTGCCTTTCCATGATAACTTCCCATGCCGCTATTTCCCACCCCGCCAAAGGGTAGGTTTGGGTTTGTCACGTGAAGAAGGGTATCGTTGATGCAGCCGCCGCCAAAAGAAAGATTGGCAATGACCGCTTCTGCAACCGCCTTGTTTTCTGTGAACACATAACAAGCCAAGGGGTTAGGCAGCGTTTTGATGTGCGCTACGGCGTTTTGCATGTCTTTTACAGCAATTATGGGAAGCAAGGGCCCAAAGATTTCATCTTCCATGATGGGATGATCAAAATCCGCCTCAGGCATCAAGGTAGGCGCAATCCTGCGTTTTTCCGCGTTCACAGCACCGCCAATAAGGCTAGATTCTGTTTTCATGAGGCCAATAAGCCGGTCGTAATGCCGCTGATTGATGATGGACGGATAAGCATCACTTTTTTCAGCATGGGGATAGCGCTTTCCAATCTCTTTTGTCATGGCAGCAAGAAGCGCGTCCTTTACACTTTCCTGTACGACAACGTAGTCCACGGCAATGCAGGTTTGACCGGCATTCATGAATTTTCCCCAGACGATGCGCCGTGCCGCAAGATCGATGTTCGCCGAGGCATCGACAAGGCAGGGACTCTTGCCACCCAATTCCAAGATGACGGGCGTCAAATGCTCGCTGGCAGCCTTCATGACGATCCTGCCTGCTGCTGGACTGCCGGTGAAAAAAATCATGTCGTACCTTTCCTGCCAAAGGGTCTCAAAGGGCAAGTCTGCCTCCGGACAATAGATATATTCCGGTGGGAAAAGGTCCGCAAGAAGATCTTTGATGGCACGGCTCGTATGGACACTTTCCGGGGAACACTTCACAATGGCACAGTTTCCTGCCGCAATCGCTCCCACAAGGGGCATCAGCGTAAGATTCAGGGGATAGTTCCAAGGCGCGATGATGAGCACCACGCCATACGGTTCGGTATAAATATGATTCGTCGCGGGAAAGAAAGTCAGGAACGAGCCATCTGCCTTTTTAGGATGGCTCCAAGCCTCGACATTGATCAGGGCTTCCTTGATTTCGCTACGGACCATGCCAACTTCTGTCATATACCCTTCGCCCCGTGATTTACCAAGATCCTTGTGCAGAGCTTCCAAAAGAAGATCTTCCCGTTCATCAAGGGCATCCATCAATTTTTTCAACATAATCTTGCGAAAGGCTATACTTTTTGTTGAATTCGAGTCAAAATAAGACTTTTGCTGAATCACGATGTCATGAAATTCCATGTGCTTTACTCCTCTGAAGCAATGCCGTCAGATTGTGACGGTGCTATGATTTGCTGGGGCAACATAGCAAAAAGTAGGAGATGGTGCCTATCCGGCTTTTTCAGCGAAGGTCGCAGCTTGCTTCAACCTGGGCAACAAGGATTTTTAGGTTCCTAAGGGCGGCCTTGAACGTGAGGTAATAATGATTTTCAACGCCGCAGCTTCTAACACCAATGACTCCTGCTTGTTTGAGGACTTTCAGGTGATGGGAAACCGCCGGTCTTGAAAGGTCAATTCGTTCCGTAATCCCGTTTACGGTCAGCCCTTCCCCAGGAAAATCCGTAAGGATAAGGATGATTTCCTGCCGTTTGGCATCATTGAGAACAGAAAAGATGGGGATACATTTCCGAAACTGTTCCATAATGGCAAGGTCTTTCTCTTTCATGAGCGAGGGCTCCTTTCCGCCTATCCGTTTATTCGTTTAATCACATAAACATAATAGGCTGAAGCCAATTTCTTGTCAACGAAAAAAGAGCCATGCCAAAGGCACGGCTCTATACTCTTTATTAGAATTTGTAGGAAACGCCGACATTGACGCCATGAGTCTTTACGTCCGTATCGCCGCTGAAATCCTTGTACTTACTGTCATTATAGGAAACATTGGCTTCCCAGTTATCCGTAATGGCATAGCCAACACCGACTTCATATTGGGTAATCGTATTGCCAATGCCAAACTTAGCCCACGGCGTGGTCTTGCCAAGGGGCAGACGGCCTGTTGCACCAACTTGGAAGCCATTGGTATTATCCGTATAGCCACGATGATGGGCACGATTGCGGACGTAGCCACCAAAACCGTAAAGATAGGGGTTGAACTGGTAGACCAGATTAACCTGATGACTCTGGACTGAAGCGTTATCATCGCCTTCATGAGAAGCATAGGTATAGTCCAGGCCAAGTCCATCGCTGATGCCTACAGTCGCTCCAACACGATAGCGGGTATCGCCGTCAAAGTCGATTGTATGCCCGTCCCGTTCTCCTTTAAGGGAACTGCCGAGGGTCACATTGGCATCGATCTGTGCACGGCCCGGTGCAATTTCAGCAAGCGGGGAAGCAGCCGCGAGGCTGGCAGGGATCAGGCCTAATACAAGGGCCAGCATGATGTTCTTCTTCATAGGGAAATCCCTCCTTATCCAATGAGTTGACGATTTTATTGACACTTTATTATAACAAAAAAATGGTCTTTTGTGAAGGAAGGGGGGCTGCGGTGTTACAGAAGACCCATCTAAACAAAAAAAGCCTGACCCAAAAAGGATCAGGCGCAATGCAGTCAGCCTAGGGAAAGAGGCTTTTCACCCGTCAGTTTGACGTGGATCAGGGCCACGACCAACCCGAGGAAGGTCGGCACGACCCAGGCCATGCCATCTGCAGAAAAAGGCAGCATGGCGTGGAACGAAAGAATCGTTTTTACAAAACCGGTTTCCTTAATCGCCGGGGAAAGGACGCTTAGGGCATCCCCCAAGGCAGCAAGGATTGTAAAGGCAGCCGGCCATTTATAAAAACGCGTATCATGGTGAAAGAAATACGCCGCATAGGTCGACAGAATGAGGGCAATGGCAAGGGGATAGATGAACATGAGGACGGGAATGGCTAAGCTAATGATCTGGGTAAGGCCCACGTTTGCCACAACAAAGGAAAATCCCGCCATGATATAGCAGTAGGTCCGATAACCCGGTCCTTTGGGAAACAGGGTATGGAAAGCTTCAGAACAACTCGTAATGAGCCCAATCGCCGTCTTGAAACAGGCAAGGGTCACGATGATGGCCTGGAGCAGCTGTCCCAAGGGGCCAAAGTAATAGGCCGCAATTTCCGCAAGGGCAATGCCGCCATTATCAGAAAGGGTCAAAGCCCCCATACTTGAAACACCAAGCCAGGTGATTGCCGTATAGATGACTGTCATGAGGACCGTTACGATCACGCCAACCTTAAAGATATCGCCTGTCATGGCCGTGCGGTCCGTCATGCCCAGACTCTGCAGGGTATTGATGACAACAATGGCAAAAGCAAGGACGGCAAGAACATCCATGGTGTTATAGCCTTCCTTGAACCCCGTAAGATAAGGCTGGGATACATAGGCTCCATGCGGCATCATGGCACTGTAGGAGCCCATGGGATGGATAAGGGCCACAGCCACAAGAAGTGCAAGAAAAAGAAGGAACGCGGGATTCAGGAACTTGCCAATGTAAACAATAAGCTTAGATGGTTTCAGTCCCATAAGAAGTGCAAGGGCCATGAAGACTCCCGTAAAAAGTGCCATAATCAGGGTTTCTGAACCGGGAGGCACAAAAGGAGCCACCCCGATCTGGAAGGATACAGAAGCCGTTCGAGGAAGCGCAAAACATGGACCAATGGTGAGATAGAGCAACACGGTAAAGATCTTGGAAAAGGTGGGATGGATGCGGTTTGCCAGGTCTTCGACGCTTGTGGCGCCAGAAATTCCCAGAGCAATGAGACCAATGAAGGGCATAAAGACACCTGTCGAAATAAAGCCCCAGTTTGCAAGCCAAAAATGGCTCCCGGCAAGCTGTCCCAGATGGACCGGGAAAATCAGGTTCCCTGCACCAAACATCATGCCAAAGAGCATGGATCCCAAAAAGAAATATTGAGCACGGGTCAGTTGTTTCATGAAGTTCTCCTTATGGATCGCAATTGAAAAATCAAGGATAAGCAAAATTGTTAGAGAAAGCGGGGCTGGTTATTTTGCCGTCAGGCCCCCATCGACGGAAAGGATGGCGCCTGTCATAAAGCCATTTAGCGGAGAAAGGACGGCGCAGATCACGTGGGCCACTTCTTCGGGTTCGCCAATGCGTCCCACAGGATAAATGGAGGCCATGCTCTCGACCGTATAGCCCCCTTCTTCCAGCTGTTTTTTTACAAGGGGCGTATTGACATCACCGGGGCAGAGGCAGTTAACGCGGACCCAAGGCGAGAGATCAAGCGCCGCGGAACGGGTAAAGGCGACGACAGCCCCTTTACTTGCAGCATAAACGGCGCAGCCATAATTGCCTTCAAGGGCAGCATCGGATGCAATGTTGAGGATGGAAGGACTGTCGTCACTGAGCAGGGAAAGAACCGCCTTTGTAAGGAAGATTGTACTCTTTACATTTTCATCCATCATCTTACTGTAGGATGCCTCCGTAATATCCTGAAGGGCTTCTTCCTGGTACATGCCGGCACAGTTAACAAGGAAATCCACTTTAGCATTCCCTTCCCCTGCAGCCTCCACTACTTTTTGACAGCCCTCAAGGGTACTTACATCCGCTTCAACGTAGGTGGCCTTACCCTTGCCATCAGAAAGGGCCGTAAGGGCGGCCTTGCCCTTTTCCGCGTCCCGACCCACAATAAAGACATGGGCTCCGTCACGGACAAGCATTTTGGCTGCCGCAAGACCAATCCCGGACGTACCGCCTGTGATGATGCCCCGTTTTTCTTCCATTCCGTATGCGTACACGGCGATTCTCCTTTCCATATCAAAAAAGGCGTTTCACCTAAGTGAAACGCCTTCCGCTTCTTGTTGTTTCCTTCAGATACGATTTATATCTTACAGCTTAACAACGTTTGCAGCTTGTTCACCGCGGTTGCCTTCGACAACGTCGAATTCAACAGCCTGGCCTTCTTCCAGGGTCTTGAAGCCTTCGCCCTGAATTGCGGAGAAATGAACGAATACGTCGCCGCCGTCTTCACGTTCAATAAAGCCATAACCCTTTTCAGCATTAAACCATTTAACTTTGCCAGTCATCTACTTGGCCTCCTAAAAAATATTGCGAAAAACCACACCAAACGTATGTCAAAACTCATTGTCGTAACATTCATTAAGTCCGCTTTTTCTGAGGTTCATTCTATCATACTCCCCACGCTTTTACAAGAAGATTGTCCAGTGATTTTTTCAAAACAGTTCCCGTACTTCCTATGGTTTCCATGGGCATAAGAGCAATAGGGCATAAAAAAAGCTCCTGTTTTCAGAACTTTCGAAACAATTTTCGTCTTGTTTATCTGAGACGCAAACGTCCCTCCTTTCATGATGGAGGTGTCCCTCTGTCTTTAAGAATGTTTTCACTGCGCTGATAGCCTCATAGAAGATTGCCGCTGACGAAAAAGGAACCTGTCCAGTCCCTTTCTTACGGGCAAAAAGGCCGCTCAGATGAGACAAAAAGAAAGACCTCGAAAAAATGCGTAATCCATTTTCTCGAGATCTTGTCAGCCAGAGTGCCGCTTAGGGGTTCTTTGCCTTGCAAGCAGAAAGGGGTAGGGAGCCAGCCGCAAAAGTTTTGACAAGGGCTTCCTTTTCCTTTTTCGTCAGTTTCTTGATAGCGCATTCCCGTTTCAAGGCTTCACTTTTTCCGGGGAGCTCTTCATAGTAAACCATGGAAAGGGCATGGAAAGCATGCGTAAACTTGGCTCCTTTTCCTGATACATGGGCCTTCAGCCGTGCTGATAGGTCCGTGGTCCACCCCGTATATAGGGAGCCATTGGCACAGCGAACCATGTACACGTAAGCTGCCATTATTTCAGGATTTCCACCTTATTCATGACCACGTCTTCAAGCGGACGGTCCTGGAAATCCGTCGGTGTGGACCCGATCTTATGGACAATGTCCATGCCTTCCACGATCTTGCCGAAAATGGCGTGATGGCCATCGAGCCACGGCGTTGGCACAAGGGTAATGAAGAACTGGCTGCCGCCTGTATTGGGCCCAGCATTGGCCATGGAAAGAATGCCTTCCCCGTCATGTTTGAGTCCTGGTCCAAATTCATCGTCGATCTGGTAGCCTGGGCCGCCCATGCCTGTACCGGTTGGATCTCCGCCCTGGATCATGAAATCATCAATGACCCGGTGGAAAATAACACCGTCATAGAACCCTTTTTCTGCAAGATCAATGAAATTCTGGGCCGTCTTGGGCGCTTTGTCCTCAAAAAGTTCAGCTGTAAAATCGCCCAAGGTTGTTGAAAATCTAACTTTCTTGTTCATCATGCACCTCTTTGATTATATTCTGGGCCGACTCAAAGAGCGGCCAAACTGCTGTCAATAATCCCGCACGACAAGGCGGGAAAGATTCAGGGCTTCCCGTCCCGGCTGGGGCTGGGTTCTTTCGGCGAAGAGGAAAAGCTGTCCCTTATCGTCGACATAGAAGTTATCTTCTTCAAAGGCCGCCTCGCCGCCAAAGGCTTCGACAAGGGCACGTGCCTTAGCTAGGTTCTCCTTCCCAATAAAATCACTAAGGGTCAGACGGCGGCCGCTTGCAAGATCAAAAGTCATGGCGTACTGGATGTCTGTCACAGCGCTGGTCATGATGCGTGGGTCGGCGCCTCCCCACAGGGGGGACACGAACGCATAGCGCTCCACTTCCTTCCAGCTAGGACCATCATTGATGGATTTCACACTGTAAGCCCGGTAGCGGATAGGCGGTCCGGAAAAATAAAAGCTCAGGATGTTCCGCCGGTTATAGGTTACATGGCAGGAAAGATCACTGCCCACAGGTCCCGTCACAAAGCGGTACACATCGAGATAACGGCCGATTTCCCGATTGATGGCAAGTGCGACATCAGATGCCACCCCTCCGATAATCTGAGGATAGGTGCTGCGATGGACCTTGCTGATTTCTTCAAGGGTTGCCTGCTGACCTGCCTTAAGCGCCGTCTCCGGAATGGTATACCAACCGGTCACGCCATCGCGCGTCGTAACTTTGGCCCATTCCTTTTTTCCTAAGACACGTTTTCCGTAAATCATGCCTTCACTGCCTTGCGGGACTTCCCGGACGATGGCTGTCGGGCTTTCTTCAGGCAAACTGCGGAGATAGCCGCCGGAAAACAGGACCCGTTCCATCTTATGTTCCCGCGTTACAAATTCGATTCGGGCACCATGATCGTTTTCACCGGTTGTCGTGGTCTTGGTTTCCCGCTGGGTATTTTCAGCAGGCACGACATCGGGAGTCTTTTGATCTTTCTTTTCCCCACTGCAGCCAGCGGTCAGCAGGGCGGCAAGGATCAAGGAAAGAAAAGCCGAGCCTTTCATCAGCCCTTTTTCCTCAAGTAATCTGCCGCGCCAAAGACAGCGACAAGACCGTCGCCCGTGGCTTTACTGATCTGCAGGGGCTGTCCAATGCAGTCACCGGCAGCATAGACACCGGGAATATTCGTTTCCAGACGTTTATTCACCTTGATGGTGTTTCCTTCCATGGCAAGTTCTGGCAAAAGGCGGGTTACAGGGTCACTTTCCCGAAGGATGAAAAGGCCGTCCATCCGCTGGGCATCATCAGCCTGCAGTACAAGCTCCTGCCCGTCCTTTGCAACACTCTTGGGGCGGTCCTTCCGTACGGTCACATTGCCCGGAACAGGGCCTTCCACATCAAACGTCACATAGGCTGTCACCTGACTTGCAAGACCTGCCAAAAATTCCACTTCGTGCCACTGGGCAGGAACGGTACAGATGACGCCAATGGGACGGTTCCGATAAAAGTTCCCGTCGCAGGTCGCGCAGTAACTGATTCCTGTCCCCACAAGGTCTGCTTCTCCCATAAGCTGGGCTGAACGGGGAATGCCCAAGGCGAGGATAACAGTCTTTGCCTCGGTTACGCCGCTTGGCGTGGCAAGATAAAAATGGCCGTCCAGGTTCATGATGCTAAGGATTTTTTCAGATACGATTTCCGTTCCGGCTTTTTTGGCATGGTCCAAGAAGGCTTGCATGAGCGCCTTGCCTGAAATGTCGGGAAAGCCAAGGTAATTTGTGATATGGGAAGCCTTTTGCAACGCAAGGCCAAAACTGCCCGGATCAAACAGAACAGTCGATAAATTGCGGTTTTTCGCCGTGACCGCGGCACTGAGGCCAGCCGGTCCGCCGCCAACGATAGCAAGATCATAAATCATAGGGATTCTCCTTGGGTTGTGCGAGTTGGATCTGCAGGAGCTGAAACTGCCTGCATCGCTTTTCATTATATCATATGGAGGGGACAGAAAAATAGGCCGCCCAGAGGGCAGCCTAAAAAAACGCTTATGAACGGGTCCTGGGCGGTACGGCAAACTGCAGGGGATTTTCCGTCTGCCCGTTTTCCCGGACTTCAAAATGCAGATGCGGGCCTGTACTGTAGCCGCTGCTGCCCACGTAGCCAATGACCTGTCCGCGGGACACCTGCTGCCCCACTGTAACGGCAAGGGCACTCATGTGGCCATAGGCTGTCGACATCCCGGACCCATGGTCAATACTGATAAAACGCCCGTAGCCGCCATTGAGTCCGGCCGCTGTCACGGTGCCTGCCGCGGCAGCCTTTACAGGTGCGCCAAAGTCCGCTGCAATATCAAGACCGGAATGGTACTCGGAGCCACCGCCAAAGGGATCGGCCCGCAGCCCATAAAAGGAACTGATTTCTCCGCCGTCAAGGGGCCAGCCATAGGTCCCGTCACCCGTACTTGAAAGGGCAAGAAGCATATTGGTGAGGTTTTCTTTTTTGTAGGCAAGGCGTTTCCAGTTGATTTCGTCCTGTACTTCAAGGACCTGGAGCTGATCGTCCGTTGAGGGGCCGCCTTTGCCTCCCTGGTCCAGTTCCTGGGACTTTTGGTCCACCGATTCTTCGCCAATCTTCACGCCGTCTGCTTTCAGTTTTTCTCGGACAGCCGCTTCCAATTTAGCCACTTGGGAAAGTTCCCGCTGAAGTTTTTCATTGTTATCCATAAGCTTGGCCAGGCGTTCCGTATAGACCCCGTAATCGGCCCGGTAATGCTGGAGTTCTTCCTGTTCGGCCCAGGCCCGGGAAAGCAGGCCTGCACAGACGGCAAGGGCGACTGCACAAAAGGCGGTGCTTAAGGCGGCAAGCGTCACCAGCTTGGGTCCCACTGAAAGCTGGTGACGCTTTCCCTGCCGGTCCTGCCAAGTAAACGCCCCATGGATGTCGCCCCATCCCGGGAGGTGATCAATCAGCTGCTTTCCTTTTTCTTTTATTGCATGTTTATCCATCATGGCTCTTTGCCCTACGCTTCTTTCATTGAAATTTCGTAATGTTTTATATCATAAACCTTTCCAAAAGACAAGGGTTGCCCCAAAATTATCACAAAAAAAGCTCCCGGTCGGCGATTTTCGCACTGCGTACAGATGAAAAACGCTGACCAAGGGTCCTTAGGGAAAGGATCTGGGAGGCATTTTATGTACTTTCTCCGAGCGATGGATTTTTCGATTTGAAATGTGCTTCCGTAAAGTTGATGAAACGTCGGATCTTCAAATCACGATAAGCTTCCTGCGTCCAGATCAAATAGACTTCCCCCCACACTGGACTGCCTTTTTCATCATGGATTTCAACTTCTTTGACCTGTTGGCGATTGACTTTCCAATCTTCGCCAAAAATCAACGTGCAAGCACTGCCACTTTCCACCATGCTGACGGCAAGTTCCACATGAGAGGTTTCCTCGATGTCCTTATGTTGTTCAGGAAATACGTAGGATAAGCCCTCATGGATCAAATTCTTGGCATAAGTACTGTGGTAACCGATGACGCAGGGCAACGCAGCCGCCCCATCTACAGAAAGATGCCGGGGCATAAGGAGATACAGCTTTTCCGCAAAGATCCGCCGGCCCCCACTGTGGGCTTCATGGCAATCAAAGCAAACAGCGACATCAACGCTACCTTCATTGAGCTTTTTGATATTGGAATCCCATGAGCCCAAGATTGGATGGACGCTTAGTTCATCACAGGCCTTACTGTAGGCACTGACCAGATCGGAAAGATTGAGCCGGGCAAAGGAATTGGTAATCCCAAAGCGGAGCAGCTGCTGGCCTCTCCCCTTCTTATGGCAGCGTTGCAGGCGAAAACGTTTCCTCAGGGCATCCATCCCTTCAAGGACCGTAAGGGACAGATGGGCCAGCGCGTCCCCACTGGGCGTAAAAATAACACCTTTGCTGGTCCGTTTGACCACCTTGATGTCCCATTCCGCTTCAATGCGTTGGAGGCGTTTACTCACGGCCGACTGCGTCATATATAGACTTTCGGCAGTCTTGTTGAGACTCTTTTTTTCATGGAGCAGCTTCATGAGCAGCCAATCAATATTATCCACAAAAAGCCACCTTTCATTGAGTTCCTTTTCTGCGTATGCGTCAAAAAGCCAAGGCCCTTCAGGGTCTTTTCATGGCTGCACTTATCCAGGCACTGTCAGAAAGAAATATTCAGCATGGACCAAAGGGTCCGTGAATGCTTACCAGTTTTCTTGCCTTTAAGATCATACCACTCAACATCGGCAACCATATTGGGAGCAAGGGTCACGTTCCCGCCTACGACATATCCCTTATAGCCTTCCAGCGGGAAGGACTTGGTATCACCATACATCGGATGACTGATGACGGTTGCGGCACCTTGATTGAAGTATTGCGTAAAAAGCCCCCAAGATCCCGTTTTTTTCTTATCTGAGGCCCCGTAGCGCAGGCTGTAAACCGTACCCCAGTCACTTCCGCCGTAGGCGTCCACAACATCATTGTCTCCCTGCAGGTACATGGCGCCCACCTTGAGTTTTCCCAGTTTATAGTTGGTCCCGACGGACCAGATTTTATCATCGCTCCCCTGTTTTCCCATGTTCATGACATCTTTTGCCTTGACATAGTTGATTTCCCCGTCAAAGCGGCCCCATTCGCCGCCCAGGGCAGCCCGGGCGTAGCGACCAGCAGCCGAAATTCCCGTCGAACCCGGAGCCGAACTGACATCTGCACTTGCCATTTTACCATAGGCGCCGACAAGATAAGAAGCATGGCCCAAATTAACCCCCAGTTTAATGCCGTCAACACGGTTATCATAGATATTGCTTTCTGCAAACGCGTCATTATAGCGTCCTGCCGTGACCTTGACCGTGCCAATCCGTCCCTGTAGATAGGCGCGCTGGAAAACCGTATCACTGTCCCCCGATTCATTCTTGCCTTGAAGAAAATACTGCTGATTCTGGATCATGGAAACAAATTGCAGGGTATCATTCACTTCGCCGGTAAGATATAGCCGCGTACGAAGTTTGGCATCACTGTCTTCATGGAATTTCCCACTGCGCTCACGATAATTGAGACGGATCCGCCCCGTAATCTTGACCCGATTGGCCTGCTTTTCAAGGGCGGCAACCCGTACACCAAGTTGGTCCAGTTCCTCCGCAAATTCAGCGACAAGTCGATCATCCGCCCCAATGGCCCCTTTGGCAAGGGCCTTTGCCACGATCTGTGCCATTTCATAACGGGTCATGGTGCGCTCCCCCGCAAACGTACTATCAGGGTATGCCTCAAGGATGCCGGAACCTGAAAGTTGCGCAAAGGACGCATAGGCCCAATGGCCTTGCGGTACGTCCGAAAAAGGATTCGCCGCAAAGGCAAGGGAAGAAATCCCCATGGCAGCAGCCACCATCATCACTGTTTTTTTCATCATAATCACTCCTTCCAAATTTGGGTTAGTGTCCTCTATCCTCATAAAATGGGATACAACGTCATGATCCACCCCACCGACACAACGCAGGCAATTACGGAATAAAGCAGGCCCTGCTTGATCATGGAAGTCTGGTCATAGCCGCCGCATTCCATGATATAAGGAACCGCGGAAGTGGCCATCGGCGTCATAAAGGCAGAAAGGCAGGCGGCTTGAATAAGGATCATCAGCCCGACGGGATTCCCGCCGATATACGCACAAGTGGCAATGGCAATGGGATGAAAAATCAGCATTGTCCCACGATTGGACATAAACTGCGTCATGATGAAGGGAATCAGGAAGAAAATGAATCCCACCGCATAGGAGTTCCCGTCAACGAGCTTCACAAGGGCCGCAATATGGCCGCCTATGAATTCACCGGCACCCGTTACACTAAGCGCCCCGGCCATAGCCTGGGAACCCACAATCAAAAGGAGCATGCTAATAGGAATAGAGCCCGACGCCTCTTTAGGTTTGAGGACTTTGCAGATGACCATCAAAAGAGCCCCCGCCACGCAAACTTCCCAATTTTGAAGGCCCAGCTTTTTAGCAAACATCAAGGCGATGGCATCTCCAAAGAAAATGACGATGGCAGCCATTTCCGAAAAAGTACTCAGCGGTGCATGATCTTTTGTTTTTTTGTTTCAAGGCTGGTTGGAAGGATGGGCTCGTCCGGAGAAAACCGCAAGGCAAAGAAACTGAAATAAACAATGGCAATGATCAGCATCGGCAGTCGGCCCATCATAGGATCGAGGAAGCCGACCATATGCTGCGTATAGCCATAACTTTCAATGTAGCCGTTCAGTTCGCCTGCTACGGTCGCACCTGCACCAAGGGGCAGGGTACAGCAAGTGCAGATAGTGGCCACGCCCACGGGAAAAATGACCTTACTGGGACTGATTCCCATGCTTTCCGCAGAAGCAATGAGCATGGGGGCCACAATCCCAAAGACAACGACAGGACTTTGGATGAACTGGCTGAGAAGAACCCCGATGAGCACGTATCCCAGCATCATCTTCTTGACACTGCCCTGTGCCAAACGGGAAATCCCATCAGCCAGCCGCGCGCAAAACGCGGTCCGGTTGAATCCGGCGGCTACGACGCACATTCCCGCAATCATGATGACATTGGAATTGGAATAGTATCCCAGTGCCTGCTTTGCACTCAGACATCCTGTAAGCGTCAGGGCAATCAAAGAAATCTGGGAAATCGTTGCAATACTATACAACCCGCTGCAGTAGCCAATTACGGTCACCGCAAAAATAAGAAGACAGACGGCTAATTGATCCATATTACTTTCCTCCTTTGATCCTTATCCAAGAAAGCTCTGAAAAGTCTGGAACACAACCTGTTCCGCTCTTTCATAACCGGTTGTCCGGCTCACTAGGAAAGCATGTTTGGCCCCAAGCACCTTTTTTACCGTAACCGTGACCCCGGCTTCGATAAGATGTTCGGCAAATTCCAATGCTTCCCGGCACAATATATCTTCTTCCGCCGTGATCACCGTAAAAGGTGGCAGCTTCACCAAGTCGTCCGGGGACGCCAGCAGGGGGGATGCGTAGATTTCGTGGTTTCTTCCATCGGGCAGGTACCAGCTGTTATAAAGACGGCCCCGTTCACTCATGGGGTCATCCTTTTTCCCGCCCGCTTTGACAGCGGGATCTGTTACGAGATCACAAGGTGGATAACAGCAGATGACGCAGCTCGGCTGAGGCGCCATTATTTTTTTCAGTTTCAAGGAAATTCCGATGGCAAGGTTTCCTCCGGAGCTTTCCCCCATGAGTGCCGTACGGTTCCTGTCCCCGTCATAGTCTGCCATATGTGCCAAAAGATAAGTGACCACATCTTCCCCTTCTTCAAGGGCGCATGGGTAGGGATATTCCGGGGCAACCTTGTAGTCCACATCAAAAACAAGATAGGTTCCTCGCGAGGCTATCATCTGCGAAAATTCAATATCTCGGCCCCGATATCCCTTTACAAATCCGCCACCGTGAAAATTAATCACCGCTGGCAGCGGTGAAGTCAGGGCCTGCGGACGATAGAGGTGAACCAGGGCATTGCCGCCGCGCGTTGGAATCATCAGTTCCTCGCATCCTTTAATGGGGAATTTTTCCAAATAGGCAGGGTCCGCCTTCTTTCCAAGAGCCTGTCCCCTTACCTTTTCCAGCTCATCCATTCCAAGAACCTCCTTCTGTTTTAGCTATTTAAATATTCCGTTTATTCTATGAATTCATTATAGGAGGCTTCGATTTTGATATGAACTTCGAAATGAGCAAGTCATGGTATTCCTTAGCGGAATATCATGAAAATACAAAAAAGGCCGGAGATCCATAGAGACAATGGATCCCCGGCCTTTTGCCGTAAACGAATAAGGAATAGCCATGTTTTGTTTTCTGTGGAACTTTCCTGCGGCCTATTTCAAAAGCCCCAATTTATGACCCAGCCACGCCATGCGTCGGCCGAGAAAAGGGATTTCCAGCAGTTCTTCTTCTGTCAAAGTCTTTAGCAAGAGGAGCATCAGGATATAGACGGGCACTGCAACCAAGATGCTGAGGAAAAGCGCCAGCCCGCCGCGGCTGACAAGGGAAAGGACGAGCATTACAGCGCCTCCCATGACCGCTGCACAAAGGGCAGTCTTAAGAAGCTGCCGCCCTTCAAAGGTAAAGGCTGTATACTTCTTAATGAAAAAGAGGTTAAGAAGGGCTGCAATCCCAATATCGGCAACGGTTGCCCAACTCGATCCCTTGATTCCGAGGGTTGGCATCGCCGTCAGGTTCCAGTTGAGGAAGACCTTGACGATGGCTGCGATGATCATATTGATGACAGGGATGCGGGTCTTGCCAAGGCCCTGAAGGATGCCCGTCGACACCTGATGGAGGCCCAAAAGGAAGATGGCCCAGCTCATGATTTCAATGGCCGGTCCTGCTGCCGGTGCGTTATAGATGAGGGCAGCCACCCGTCCGCCCAAAACGTGAAGGCCGACGCTGCAGGGAATGGTGATGACCGAGGCCACCGTAAAAGCCGTTGCCACCTTGCTGCGAATGCCCGCTTCATCAGAAAGGGTCCGGGACTCACTGATAGCCGGCACAAGGCTGATGGAAAGAGCAGCCGTAAGGATTGTTGACATGTTGATAAGCGGCACGGCCATGCCAGAAAGGTAGCCAAAAAGGGTCGTTGCCTCGCCCGGGGCGTCCCAACCGCCGATCTTCAGCCGGGTTGGCACAATCATCATGTCAAGGTTAGACACTATGGGAAGCATGAGGCTTGACATGGAAACCGGCAGGGCTAGGGCAATAAGACGCTTCATAATATAGCCCGCTGACTCCTGCGTCTTGGGCGTCCTGTCCACCCCTTTGGGGAAAAACTTCTTCTTGAGCTTTAGATAAAAGCCCATCAAAACAAGGAGCCCGCAGAAAGCGCCTGCTCCCGCCCCCATGCTGGCGCCGGCAGCGGCGTAAGTAAGACCGTAAGGCAAGAGCAGGGCAGAAAAGACAATCATGGTTCCAACCCGTACAACCTGTTCCGTGATTTCCGAGCAGGCGGTCGGCGTCATGATCTGCCAGCCCTGGAAATAACCGCGGAAACTGGCGAGAAACGTAACGAAAAAAACGGCCGGAGCCAGGGCGATGATGGAATAATAGGCACGTGCATCAGGAAGGACCGTTTCCACAAGCCAGTGGGCCAGCACCACAAGGAGCAGGGAAAAAAGGAGCCCCGTGCAAAACAGCATCTTCAGGGAAACATGAAAGACGCGCTGCGCGCCTCCATAGTCTTCCATAGCCACCTTTTCTGCCGTAATGATGGAAATGGCCACTGGGATTCCTGCCGAAGAGACCGTAATGGCCATCAAATAGATAGGAAATCCCATCTGATAGAGTCCAATGCCTTCCCCACCCATGATTCGGGAAAGGATAACCCAATTGAGGGCTCCTATGACCTTGACAACAATACTGGAAATGGTAAGGATCAACGTCCCTTTGAGGAACTTGTTATTGCCCTGGGACTTTGTCACTTCTTCACTCATGCCGCGACCATCCTTCTTTGTCATGATAAGCCAAAGGCTTGTATCCATTGCATAGCGTATAGCACATCATTCTATCATATTTAAGAGAAAAAGTGCAATCGCACAGGGACTTTCCCGCGTTTTTGAACACGGACCAAGCTCTTTTTCCCTTTGATTCCTATAGACAAAGACCCTTTTTTGATGTACCATTGATATACCTTCAACTGTATATTTTTTATTTCCATTTATTTTAGGAAGAAAATATAGAAAAATAGGGGAAATCCATCATTCCACGCTAGGAAATATGGTATAATTAGCTGTTAAGACCTATTGTTTTAGAGGTGTATCATGAGTACTTATCAAGTAGGGTTGGACATTGGTTCCACTACTGCTAAAATGGTCGTTCTGGATGGCAGCAAACAAGTTGTTTTCTCCCGTTACAAGAGGCACCAAGCCAATATCATGGGAGTCCTCAAGGAAGAGCTGTCCGAACTTACCGCAGCCATCGGAGAGGCGGCCGTCAAAATCAAAGTGACGGGCTCCGTTGGCATGGGGATTGCGGAAAAATTCAAGCTTGCTTTCGAGCAGGAAGTCATCGCCGCGACCAAATTTGTCAAGGAAAAATACCCTGAAGTAGCCACCCTCATCGATATTGGTGGGGAAGACGCCAAGATTGTCTACATCAAACCCGATGGCACGTGTGACCTGCGCATGAACGGGAACTGTGCCGGCGGGACAGGGGCTTTTCTTGACCAAATGGCCGTACTCCTTGACGTGCCCATTGACAAACTGAACGAGCTTGCCGAAAAAGCGGAACACGTCCACTATATTGCTTCCCGCTGCGGCGTTTTTGCCAAGACGGATATCCAAAACCTCCTCAGTAAAGGTGTAAGCCGTGAGGACATTGCGGCGTCAATCTATCATGCCGTCGCTGTACAGGTCATTACGACCCTTTCCCATGGCTGCACAATCAAGCCGAAGATCCTTCTGTGCGGCGGACCGCTCACCTTCATGCCGAGCCTCCGCAAAGCTTTGATGGATGCGCTTCACGTCCCCTATGTAGAGTTCATTGTTCCCGATAAGGCAAACCTTATCCCGGCTTACGGGACTGCCCTCAGTGCAGAGGACGCCCCGTCAACGAGCTTGCAGAAACTCTGCGACCGGATTGCTTCTGCTCCTAAGGACGCTGTCCGGGTCACCGATACGGTGCCACCCATCTTCCATGATGAAAAAGAATATGCCGACTGGAAAAAGGAAAAGGAAGCGGACCAAATTATTCTGTCGCCCCTGACCAAAGATACGGACAAAGTCTTTGTCGGCATCGATTCCGGTTCGACCACGACGAAACTTGTCGTGACCGACGAAAACGACCGCATCCTTTATACCCACTACGGCCCCAATAACGGCAACCCCGTAGGAGCGGTGCGTGAGGCTTTTGCCGATTTTTATACGAAATGCCTGGCCGTTGGGGCCAATCCCCGCATCATGGGAAGCTGCTCTACAGGCTATGGCGAAGACCTTATCAAGGCAGCCTTCAGCCTCAACACGGGCATCATCGAAACCATTGCCCACTATTTGGCAGCCAAGAAAATCAACGACAAGGTTTCCTTCATCCTCGATATTGGCGGTCAGGACATGAAAGCCATCTTTGTCGATCACGGCGTACTGAACCGCATGGAGCTGAATGAATCCTGTTCCTCCGGCTGCGGGACCTTTCTCCAGACTTTTGCCAAGGGCCTCAACTACAGCGTCAGTGAATTTGCGGACCTCGCCTGCAAGGCCCAGCATCCCTGCGATTTGGGAACGCGCTGCACGGTCTTTATGAACTCCAAAGTCAAGCAAAGCCTCCGCGAAGGGGTCACCAGCGCAGACATTGCGGCCGGTCTTGCCTATTCAGTTGTGAAGAACTGCCTGTATAAGGTCCTTAAACTCAAGAGCCCACAGGAACTGGGCAATGAGATTGTGCTCCAAGGGGGCACCATGAAAAACGATGCCGTAGTCCGGGCCTTTGAAATCCTCACAGGGACCAAGGTCCATCGCAGCAACATCCCTGAAATCATGGGAGCCTATGGCTGTGCCCTTTATGCTAAAACCAAGGGCCATGGTCAGGCAACCGTAGATGATATGATCCATGTTGCTTCCTTCAAGGATGCCCAGCTGACCTGTCACGGCTGCGAAAACAACTGCCTCATCAAGAAGTATCAATTCGATAATGGATCCATCTATTATTCGGGCAACAAATGCGAAAAATACTTTACCAATAATGGCGATGATGTGACCCCTGGTGAGAATATCTACACCTATAAGTACGATCTGCTCTTTAACCGGCCCATCAACGAGGAGGCGGAACGCACCATTGGGCTGCCGCGGACCCTTAATATGTATGAGGACTATCCTTTCTGGCATGCCCTATTTACGTCCTGCGGCCTAAAGGTCCAGCTTTCTGACCCGTCCACCCTGCACCTTTATGAGACAGGGCTTCATGACGTGATGAGCGACAACATCTGTTTTCCCGCCAAACTTGTCCATGGCCATATCCTGAACCTCATCCAAAAGCGGGTCAATCGGATCTTCATGCCCTACGTCATCTATGAACAGCAGGATGATAAGCGGCAAATCAACAGCTATAACTGCCCAGTTGTCTCGGGGTACTCCGACGTCATCAAAAGTGTCACGGAAACACAGATTCCCATCGACGCTCCGCCCATCAACTTCCAAGACGAAAAACTGCTCAAAAAGCAACTCCGAAAATACCTCTCCTATATTGGCTTTGACCGTTTCACGGCCGATAAGGCCATTGCTAGCGCCCTCAAGGCCCAAGATGAGTACCGCCGAAAGATCCAGGAAAAGAACGAGGAGATTCTCGAAAAAAGCCGCCGACAAGGAAAACTCACCATTCTCCTTGCAGGCCGGCCTTACCATGCCGATCCCCTGGTCCAACATAAACTCAGCGACACCATTGCCGCCATGGGCATCAACGTCATCAATGAAGACCTGGTACGAGGCAACGAATCCATCGATATCAACGACACGTACCTCATCAAGCAGTGGGCCTATATCAACCGCATCCTAAAATCCGCTGACTGGGTAGCCCGTCAGGACAACACCATCCACTTCATGGAAATGACGAGCTTTGGCTGTGGACCTGACGCCTTCCTCCAAGATGAGATTCGCGGTCTTTTGCAGCGCCATGGAAAAGCCCTGACGCTCCTCAAGATTGATGATGTATCGAACATCGGCTCCCTGAAACTCCGCGTCCGGTCCGTTGTGGAAAGCATTCGTTACAATGAAGACAGCAAACGCCGGGCCGAGCCTTTTATCGACACGCCGCGCTTTGAAAAGAGCATGAAGGACTACACCATCCTGACGCCATACTTTACCCCCACCTTGTCACCGCTCATTCCGTCTGTCATGAAGGTTTTGGGCTATCACGTAGAGACCCTGCCCCAGAGCACGGGGCTATCCGCCGACATGGGCCTGCGCTTTGCCAACAACGAGGTCTGCTATCCGGCAACCCTTGTTGTGGGGGATTTCGTGGAAGCTTTGAAATCAGGGAAATATGATCTTCAAAAGACGGCCGTTGCCATTACCCAGACGGGCGGTCAGTGCCGAGCTTCAAACTATTTCGGTCTGATCAAGCATGCCCTCGTTTCTGCAGGGTTCAAGGATGTTCCTGTCATTTCCCTTGCAACGAGCAGCAGTATCCAAAACGATCAGCCTGGATTCCATATCAACTGGCTGAAGATTGCTAAGATCACGGTTACAACCATCCTCTTCTCGGACTGCCTGTCAAAATTCTATAATGCTGCAGTCGTCCGTGAAAAAAAGAAGGGATTGGCAGAAAAACTGCGCAGCAAGTACCTCGACCTCGCCAAGGTGCAAATCGAAAAGAACCATTCCAAGGGGCTTTTGAAACTGCTCAAGGAAGCGGCCCAGGAATTTACGGATGCCGTCAAACCCAATGTAAAACTGCCTCAAGTCGGGATTGTTGGAGAAATCTACCTCAAGTTCAACGCCTTTGCCCACAAGAATATCACAGGCTGGCTCATGGACCATCATATTGAGGTGATGCCGCCCCTTATGACGCCCTTTTTCATGCAGGCCTTCGTCAATCGGCTGACCAATGATAAGTTTGACCTCAAGCATGACCGGATTCCCCATCTCCTGGTGGATTTTATCTATCTCCAAATTGTCAAGATCATCGATAAAGTCAACAAGATTGGCCGTGCTTTCCCCTATTTCACTCCTTTTGAAGACATCTACGAGATGGCCAATGACGGCAAGGGCATTATCAACATGGCTGCCCAGTTTGGAGAAGGCTGGCTGCTGCCGGCTGAAGTTATTGGATTTGCCAAAAGAGGCATTCCCAATGTCATCAGTCTCCAACCCTTTGGCTGCATTGCCAACCACATCATCGCCAAGGGCATTGAAAAAAAGGTCAAGACCCTTTATCCGGAAATGAACCTCCTGAGTCTGGATTTTGATAGCGGCGTCAGCGATGTCAATGTCACGAACCGTCTCCTGCTTTTTGTTGAAAATATCAAGACCAGCAAGGCACCCACCCCAAGAAAAGAGGCACAAAAAGAAGAAGCCTTCCAAGGTGAGATTATGCTGTAAATAAAAAATCGTGGAACCGGAACTCCGGTCCCGCGATTTTTTTGCATAAAAGAACGCTGGGAAAAAATTCCCAGCGTTCTTGATCAGCCTTCAATGGCAATCATTTTTTTGTTTTCAGACTGCGGCAACTCCTTCTTGGGAATCGACAGCTTCAGGATCCCGTCAGCATATTTTGCCTTGATGTCGCTTTCCTTCACACCGTCACCGACGAAGAAAGTACGGCTCGAACGGCCGAAGCTCCGTTCGCGGCGGATATAATGGCCTGCCTTGTCCTTTTCGTCCTTATCAAGGCTCTTTTCGGCAGAAATGGTCAGATAGCCATTTTCGAGTTCTGCATGGATTTCATCCTTCTTGAAGCCCGGCAGATCCATATCGAGTTCATAATGGTCACCCACATCACGGACATCGGTCTTCATGAGGTTCTTACCATGTTTTCCATAAAGGGCGCTGCGGTCCATAAAAGAATCAAAGCCATCCATAAAATCATCAAACACATTGTCATTAAAAATGCTCGGCAGTAACATAAGTCATTCCTCCAATCAAATATTACGGCCTTCACACAGGTCTTTTCATTTCTTGGAACGGTGGAAAGGAACCCTGCTCCTTCTGGGGGGGCTTCCTTTCCTTCGTTCTGGGATTATCATAGCACGCTTTTTTAGCACTGTCAATAGTTGAGTGCTAATTATTTTAATCTTTTTGACTTTTTTCGATAAAAAAAGAACCCGGAACCAATCCGTTCCGGGAAAAATATCGTACGATGCAGGGCGCCAGCGAATCCGAGGTCCCTTGTTTCCCCGGTATCCGCATGCTGCCGAGCTCATTTGAATGGCTGTGCACTATTATGGCACAATATCACATTTATGTCAATATAATTTCTATTTTTTTGTAATGCTTAGTCAAAAATTCCAGCTTCATCATACATTGAAGGAATGACAAGATTTCCTTTTCCGTCCATATATCCCCATTTCCCGCTCTTCTTATCCATAACTGGAAAACGATCCTGGGCATAGGTCCCTACGTCACTGTACGCCTCCTGGGGCGCGACAAGATTTGCACCGCTGCGGTCAATAAGGGCAGCCTTCCCGCCTTCAAGAACGGCTGCAGCATCAGAGACAAAAGGGGTCACCTTCGTAAAGCGGTTTTCAATGACGATCTTGTTGGTTTCGTCGATAAATCCCCAGTGCTTATCATAGGCAAAGGGAGCACGGTCTTTTTCAAAGGGTCCCAATTCATCATAGGAAGCTGGGATGACCACTTTTCCGCTGCGGTCAATCATCCCAAAGCGGCCTTCACGGTCAACAATCAAAGCGCGGCCTTCACGGAAAGGTGATAGGGCCCGGTAATTTGCGGGAATGACTTCCTGCCCCTGCTTATTGATGGCACCCATATAAAGGTTCGACGGATGGATGACTTCCCCTGGAATGATAGAAATGCCGCCGCCCCATCCATGATGATGGTATCCTGCATCGCTCCAGCCCCAGCCAAAATCAAAGGGACCCCAGCCCCAGCCCGGGAAGCCGACACCCCAGTGTCCGCCCCAGCCCCAGCCAATGGAAACATAGTCAAAGACAGAGCGGTGACGGCGCCTCACCCCAACACGGGCCAATCCCCCTTCATCAAAAGAGCCAACATAGTCATAGGCCTTCAATTTGGCGTAGCGGGCACCCGTTGTGTCCATAAGCCAGCTGCCATCGATAATGCCCACGCCCTGGCTCATGTCACTGACAGTCTTTGCCTTTCCAACAAGAAGGGCGGTTCCGTCTTTTTTAACATACATCCAGCGGTCCTGAAGCTTGACGGCTGCATACCCTTCTTTAAAAGGCTGGGCCTTCCTATACTGGGGCTT
Source organism: Acidaminococcus intestini DSM 21505 (assembly GCF_000425045.1). Taxonomy (GTDB): domain Bacteria; phylum Bacillota; class Negativicutes; order Acidaminococcales; family Acidaminococcaceae; genus Acidaminococcus; species Acidaminococcus intestini. Next base: position 43,595 of record NZ_AULA01000019.1, read on the forward strand.
AAGGATATAAGCTCCCTGTTTATCGATATAGCCCCATTTTCCATCCGTTTTCACAGCCGCAAGGCCTTCGGAAAAAGGACCCACCTCATCATAATGGGAAGCAAGGGCCTTGCCCTGACGGTCATAAAATGTCCATCCTTCCCGGTCCCGGGCCGCAAGCATTCCATCGCTGAAGGGTCCCACCTTCTTAAAGGTTGGAGCGATGATGACCTTGCCCTGTCGGTCATACATTCCGTATTTTCCATCCTTTTCAACAAGGATGACAGCATCTGTTTCTCCTTGTTCCACTTCGATTTTTTTATATTCCAAGGGCAGAACCACTCGTCCCTGCAGGTCAATGACGCCTGCCCTGCCCTTTTGGGTCACAATGGCCAAATGGTCCGCTGCAAGCACAGCATGAGCGCATGCCATGAGTCCCACAAGGAGCAGGAACCCTCGTTTGATTTTATTTTTCATAATATATAACACCTCCGATGCAAAAAACGGCTTCCTTCTGCGCCTATTGTATCACGAAGGATAGGCCCCGTGCCAGACAAGAAAAAAAGAGACGGTAAAAAAATGAGCGGTTCATTTTGAAATGTACCCTCTTTACTGGACACCCAGTAAGGAGGGTACATTTTGCGTTATACGACTGAATTTAAGCTGATGTGTGTAGAACTTTATCGTCAAGGTAAGTGGGTAAAAACACCTAAAGGAATTAAAACAGCAAATTTTCGTAACAAGATTCGTACTTGGAATCGTATCGAACAGGCTGGCGGACCGGAAGCATTGTGTCACAAAGCACATTACAAGGCATGGTCCCCAGAGGAGAAACTTGAATTGGTTTCACAAGTAAATGCCGGACAGTCAATGATGGCTGTCGCCTGTCAATATGGTATGAGCTATAGTCTTTTGTACCAATGGGTTCGTA
>NZ_AULA01000020.1 GCF_000425045.1 Acidaminococcus intestini DSM 21505
GTTTGATGAGGCGCGTATAGTAGCCCTTTATGCGTCTTGTAGTGGCCTTACAATGAGGGCAGATGTGTTCTTGAGGCGGCAGCTGAACCGCTAAAACCAAGGCTGATTCCGTTTCCTTTAAATTTTGAATCCATTCCTCTTTAATTCCTGTTAATTTTTCGATATAATCTAGAGAAGGCATATGTATTCAACTCACTTTCTTTATTGTTTGATCACTTTAATTGTAGAGGATTTGAGTGCATATGCCTATTTTTTTATTGAAAAAAAAGTAGGCGCTGAGAGGACACGCATCTGGACGGTCACTTTAGCGCCCCAAAATAAATTATAGAACCCTATAATATCCGCATCACATTCAAATAAAGCAGTGCAGGACTGACGGATAAGTGGAATTGACCACGTGCTCTGCATTGTGTAACTTGCCGACCGTCTGGGCAGAGAAAAGCAGCCCGGACGGTCCTTTTTCATCCCGGCCTTTTCCTCTGCAGCCTTATGCTGCAGATTGGTCCGGGCCTTTTCTCTTTCTAGGGGAAGTTTTCCCAGAAAGGAAGCAACATGAGAAACCGCTCACTGATTGCACTGTCCGCCGTAGGCATTCACCTCTCCATTGGGAGCGTCTATGCTTTCAGCGTCCTTGTCCGCCCCATCATGGAAACCTTGGGGGCTTCTATGGGGGATGTCACTTGGACCTTTTCCCTTGCCATCTTGTTTCTTGGCATGTCAGCCGCACTCTTGGGGCGCTTTGTAGAAAAAATAGGCCCCCAAAAAAGTGGCCTCATGGCCGCCTTTTTCTTCGGAACGGGCCTTTTGGGTACGGCGTATGCCCTTTCCATCAGAAGCCTTTCCCTCCTCTATCTCTTTTATGGGTGCATTGGCGGCATTGGTCTTGGCACAGGCTACATCACACCCGTATCAACCTTGGTGAAATATTTTCCCCACCACCGCGGTTTTGCAACAGGTCTTGCCATCATGGGCTTTGGTTTTGCCGCTCTCATTGCAGCTCCCCTCATGCAGCAACTCACCCGCACGGTGGGCCTTACCCGCACCTTCTGCCTCATGGCAGGTGCCTACTCGGTCATCATGGTCCTTTGTGCCCTCTACCTCAAACCGCCCGTCCTGAAAAAGGAACATGACGCTGATTCCCAGTCCCTTACGGGAAAGACTGCATCAGAAGCCATGCATACCTGGCAGTTCCAAAGCCTCTGGTGGGTCTTTTTCATCAATATTACCTGCGGCATCTTGCTGCTTGCCGTCTTAAGTCCCATGGCCCAGGACGTGATTGGCATGTCAGCTCAGGAAGCAGCCGCTTTTGTGGGCATTATTGGCATCATGAACGGCGGCGGACGCATCCTTTGGTCCACCATTTCTGACCGGCTGAGCCGCCCTGTAACATACATTCTCTTTTTTGCCCTTGAGATCCTGGCTTTCTTCGCCCTCAGTGCCACCACCTCTTCCTTTGTCTTTAAAGGTCTTGTGCTCTTTATCATCAGTGCCTATGGCGGCGGCTTTTCCTGCATGCCGGCCTATTTGAGCGACCTTTTCGGCACCAAACAGCTAAGTGCCATTCACGGCCGCATCCTTTCTGCCTGGGCAATGGCAGGCATTGCCGGTCCAACTCTCATCTCCTTTTTCTATAAGCAGACAGGCACCTATGCATCGGTGCTCATTTTCTTTGCCGTTCTCTTCATCCCGAATCTCATCATAGCCATCCAGCTCAAGGGTAAAGGGTTTGAACAGAAAGAAGTCCCCGCCCTCGACTCCCTGGAAACAAAATGAAGGCATGAAAAAAGCAGCCCTGAAAAGGCTGCTTTTTTTATGGGCTGGATGGGGCTTTAGGCGGAAAGGATGGCGTCCAGCCGCTCTGCCATGTGGATGACCAGCCCATCACAATTGACCTTCTTTGTCACGCCTTCCTGAGCGGCTTTCATAAGCAGTTCCGTGCAGGCCGTGGTCCCGTGGTCACGGGAAAAATCCTGGAGCAGGGCCATGGCCTTTTCCTGGGGGATCCCTGCAAGGGACAAGATCATAAGGCCGGCGCTCACCACACCGCACGTACCGCCGTGCATCATACCGCCGCCATAGTTTGCGCCCATGGCAAAGGCCCGCTCGTCACTGACGCCGAGGACATCGGAAAAAGCGACAAAAAGGGATTGGGCACAATTATAATGAATGGGTTCATCGCTTTCGCGAAGCATTTTGGCTTTTACAACGTGATTCATGGATCACTCCTCCTTTGTACAGGCCCCATTATACCCTATTTGGGTATCAATTGAATAGAGGGCTGGGGCAAAAGGTGATATAATAAGGACCATCTAAAGAAAGGAAGACATCCTATGGCTGAAAAAACCATTCATATTCCCTACGGAAAAGGCGAGGCCACGCTGACGCTTCCTCAAGAGCGGATTGGTTCCATCCTTGTGCCGCGGCACCATGCCGCCCTTTCCATAGACGATGCCGTGACGGCCTGTCTGCGTCACCCCACTGCTTCTCCCCCCCTGCGTGAGATGGTAAAAAAAGGAGCCTCCGTAGTCATTGTAACGGCGGATATTACCCGTGCCTGGAACCATTCACGGGATTTCATGCGGCCCCTGATCAACGAACTCAATGAGGCAGGCATCCCCGATGAGGATATTTCCATCGTTTTTGCCCAAGGTACGCACCGAGCCCAGACCCCTGATGAGGACATAGCTGTCGTCGGAGAAGAAGTCGCCCGCCGGATCCGCCTTTACCAGCACGACTGTCACGACCGGGAAAACCTTGTCCTTGTGGGGACCACGTCGCATGGAACCCCAGTTGAACTCAATCGCCGTGTTGTCGAAGCGGATTTCGTCATCGTGGCCGGAGGGATCATGCCTCACCTGTTTGCAGGCTTTGGCGGCGGACGAAAAATGATCCTTCCCGGCGTTGCCAGTTGGGAAACAATCCAGAAAAACCACGCCCTCGCCCTTTCAGATACCCCGGGGGAAGGCATCAATCCCCTTACGGAGGGCCGGTCCTTGACGCACAATCCCGTCCATCAGGATATGCTGGAAGGCATGGAATTCTGCCGGCCTGATTTCCTGCTGCACTCCCTCATCAATGAACGGGGCGAGGTCTGCGGATTTGTCAGCGGCGATCCTTACGAGGCCTGGCTTGAAGGGACGCAGGAGGTGCTCAGCAATGACGCGGTTTCCTTTACCCAAAAAGCAGACCTGACCATTGCTGGTGCCGGCGGGTATCCCAAGGACCTTTCCCTCTACCAAGGCTGCAAATGCTATGAGCCAGCCCGGGACGTAACCAAAAAGGGTGGAATCATCATTGCCCTAATCGAATCACCGGACATCAAGGAACCACAAATCTTCTGGGAGAGTTTCCGCTACAACAGCCGCCTTTCTATGGAAAAGGCCCTGCGGCAGCATTTTACCATTCCCTTTTTTGTCGCTTATTTTCTCTACACCCTGGCAGAGGACTATACCCTTTACCTTGTGACCAAGAAAGAAAACTTTGAAGCTGTCCGCCGCATCCACCAGATTCCCACAAGGACGCTGGAAGAAGCCTATGAAAAAGCCAAAGCCCAGCTCCTTTCAGAAGGAAAGACAGACTTTACGGTCAATATCATTCCCAACTGCGGCACGGTCATTCCCCTTGAACGCTGACAAAAAATCCCTTCCGGATGACCTGGAGGGATTTTCTTCATTCATAATGGTTCAGGATATTGCGGACCCGTTCCTTCTTGCTCTTGGGGACCTTGTTTTCATAGTTGCGGAAATTGTTTTCCCGGTGGTCCGTTGAATAATCCGCATAATCAATTTCAAAATGGGATTCATAGCTCCGATTATAGTCACCGTGCCCATCATCACATTGATAGATCAGTTGCTCCATAGGACCCTCTTCTTTCCATAAATCAATTTCTCTGCTATTCTATCACAGCCAGCCGCCTTGAGAAAGAGAAATTTCTAAGTAAAAATCGTCTGAATTCTCTAGAAATCAAGATAAAAAAAAGGTACAATAAAGGAAGTACCCTACAGAGGAGTGATTCCCGTGAAAATTGTAACCATGTTAAATGACGGGCAGGAGCAAGTCGGCATCCTGTCTGAAGACGGTAAATCTGTCATTCCCGCCAACAAGTATGCCGATATGCCCGACCTCATGGCTCACAGCGATTTCGAGGAACTGCTTGCCATCAGCCGCATGGGAGTTGCCGCCGTCCCCATAGAAAGGGTCAAGATCCTGGCACCCATTACGGAACCGGCCAATGACATCATCTGCCTGGGAATCAACTATGCCTCCCACGATGAGGAATTGCCGCAGGAATACACGGAAGAAAAGATCCAGAAGCGGGACGTGCCCGTCTACTTTTCCAAACGGGTCACGCGCTGCGTCGATCCTGATGGAGCCATCGACGGTCATTTCGATATCGTCAGCAAACTTGATTACGAATGTGAACTTGCCGTCATCATCGGAAAGGACTGCAAAGATGTAAGCGAGAAAGAAGCCCCGGACTATATCTTTGGCTATACCATCCTGAATGATGTCACGGCCCGGGATGTCCAAACGGCCCACAAGCAGTGGTACTTTGGAAAAAGCTTGGACCACTTTGCGCCCATGGGACCTGTCATCGTTACGGCAGAAGAGTTTGCCTTCCCGCCGCAGCTCACCATTACATGCCGCGTAAATGGTGAGCTGCGGCAACAGGACAATACAAGGAACCTCGTTCACAGCATTGCCTACATCATCAGTGAACTCTCCCACGGAATGACCCTGCGCTGCGGCACCATTATTTCCACGGGTACACCAGCCGGCACAGGCGTCGGCATGAACCCGCCCCAGTATCTAAAGCGCGGCGACGTCGTCGAATGTGAGATCGAAGGCATCGGCGTCTTAAGAAATACCGTCAAATAGCGGTCCAGCAAGAACAACCGTCACGCTAAAGACATGAAAAAGCTGTCACCTTTTTTTGGTGACAGCTTTTTTCGTTCCCCTCATTCGGCTTTTTTCCAAATGGATTCGGCTTTTTTGATGTTTTCCCGAATAGCCGTGCAGCACGTCTTGAATTCCTTTTTCTCCGTGTCCGTGAGAGAAAGTTCAACAACCTTTTCCACGCCATTTTCACCAACCACGGCAGGTACACCTGCAAAGATACCGTCTTCGCCATATTCACCGCGAAGGGGCGCGCTCGTTGCCATGATATGCTTTTCATCGCGCAGGACGTATCCGGCAAGGGTCGTTGCCGTATACGCAATGCCGTATTCCGTGCAGCCCTTGCCCACGTAGGTCACCCAGCCGCCTTTGATGGTCTTTTCCTTGATGGCATCATGATCAAAAACGAAACGGGAATCATCCTTCAGTTCTTCAAGGCGTTTGCCGCCGAACTGGATGACGGACCAAGGCACCATCTGCGCGTTGCCGTGTTCGCCCATCATGTAGGCCGTAATGGATTTATGGTCAAGGCCGGTCTGCTGGGAAATGGCACTTACCAGTCGCGACGTGTCAAGACCCGTCCCCGTCCCAAAAACATGGCCCGCAGGCAGACCGCTCAATTTGGAAATGAGATCGGACACCACATCACAGGGATTGGTGATGTTGATGAAGATTCCCTTGAAGCCCCCCTTCATGATCTTGGGAATGAAGTCAGCAACTTGAGCCACCGTAAAGTTCATTTCCGTATCCCGGTTATGGGTAACCAACAGATCAATTTTCCCAATGGCATTGATGATGATATCGCAGTCGCCCAGTTCTTCATAGGAAGCCATGGCATACTTGACATGATGGGGCATGAACATGGCCGCATCCATGAGATCCTGATGCTCACTGACAAGCTTCTTTTCATTGATATCACAAAGTTTGACAAGGTCAGCCGTTCCCGTGACCCCTAACGTATAGGCAACATGGGCACCAACATGGCCCAGACCAACAACACCTACGATTCGTTTCTTCGGCATGCTACCACTCTCCTTCTTCTTACAAGTATATTCTATTGTATCCTCTCTGTGCAAAAAATCAACCTTTGTCCTCATTTTATTTTGTATAATGAATCATTTTCGCTAATTTTTCCACATAAGTCTCTTTATTCTGAACCATATACAATCCTTTTTATTCCTTAAGTACGTAATAAACAGTACATTTTGTATTTATACACCTAAAAAATTTATGAACAATTACCAGTTATTTTCACACCTTATTGATAAAAAGATAACATTTCTATATTTTTATTGTTGATTTAAAAAATAAGCGTTTCATCTCATAGGATTTTTTATTTTTTCGTCTGCAAAAGTAAAATTTCTTTCAATTCCTATTTCCCTCAATGTACGTTTTCACGAATACGTCCATTCTAAAAAGACTTTATCGCCATATTTTGTGTTCTTTTTTGTAACTTCATAACAGAATAGCTGTATTTTACCACTTATTTTTAAAATTTATGTTGACAATTTTGTATACAAGTGATAAATTATGGCTCTGTAAACACTCATCACCCTCTCAATCCCAGCATTCATGCGGGACTTGAAATTTTTGGAAAGGAAGTGGCTATGATGAATGGATTAACCTTGGTTTGTATTGCAATCGTCATCTTTGCGTTTGCCTACCTGTTCTACGGCCGTTGGCTCGTCAAGACCTGGGGCATCGAGCCCGATGCCAAGACGCCTGCCTATCGCTTTGAAGATGGCCGCGACTTTGCGCCGGCTTCCCGGTTTACGGTCTTTGCCCATCAGTTTTCTTCAATTACGGGCGCAGGCCCTGTCACGGGCCCGATTATTGCCGCTATGTTTGGTTGGGTTCCTGCATTCTTATGGATTATTGTAGGCGGCATTTTCTTCGGCGCTGTCCAGGACTTTACGGCCCTTTATGCTTCAGTCCGCAACGACGGCAAGAGCATGGGCAAGATCATTGAACAGTACGTTGGCAAGACGGGCTGCAAGATGTTCCTCCTGTTCAGCTGGCTCTTCTCCCTCCTTGTCATCGCTGCCTTTTCCGACATCATGGCAAGCACGTTCAATGGCTTTTCCAAGACGGGCGAACTCTTGGGACCAAATGCAGCTGCTGGCTCCATTTCCACCCTCTACGTTTTTGTCGCCATGGTGTTTGGCTGGGCCGTTCGCCGCTTTCATATCGGCGGCGTCAAAGAAGTGATTCTGGCCCTCATCTGCATGGTTGCCATGATTGCTGTAGGGATTGCCAATCCGTTTTTTGCCTCCCGCACCAGCTGGCTCTATGCAACCTATGCCTATTGCTTCATTGCTTCTGTCCTTCCCATGTGGCTCCTTATCCAGCCTCGTGATTATCTGAGTGTCTTCCTACTCCTTGGCATGATCCTGGCAGGCGTTGTCGGTATTCTTGTCGGTAACCCCACCATCAATATGCCGGCTTTTAAAGGCTTTACGGTAGCAAACAGGCCCCTTTTCCCCATCCTTTTTGTAACCATCGCCTGCGGTGCCGTTTCCGGCTTCCACAGCCTGGTTTCTTCCGGTACTTCTTCCAAGACCATTTCCAATGAAAAGGATATGCTTCCTGTTGGCTATGGCGCTATGCTCATTGAATCCGTCCTGGGGGTTGTTTCCCTCGTCATTGCCTGCTCCGTTGCAGTCAACGGAGCCCTGCCGAAAGCAACGCCCTTTGCCATCTTCGGGTCTGCCATCGGCCGTTATTTCTCTATCTTCGGGATTCCGCCCTATGTCAGCAATTGCATCGTGACCATGTGCATCTCCGCCCTTGCCATGACGACCATCGACGCTGTCACCCGCATCGGCCGCATGATGCTCCAGGAACTGCTGAGCGAATATGACAGCAATGCTGCGAAATTCCTTTCCAATACCTATGTGGCAACGATTGTTACCTTGATCCCGAGCTACCTGCTCTGCCTCGGCGGATACCTCAATATTTGGCCGCTCTTTGGGGCTGCCAATCAGCTGCTTTCCGCACTGGTCCTCATTGCCCTTGCTGTCTTCCTGCGTACGACAGGCCGCAAGAGCTGGATGCTCTACATCCCCATGACCTTCATGTTCGTTGTCACCATGAGTGCCCTCTGCCTGTCCCTTTACGGGATCTATGGCAAACTCATGGCCGGCACCTTCGTCCTTATGGTCGATGGCCTACAGCTTGTCGTTGCCCTTGCCCTCATGTTCCTTGCCCTGATGGTTGTCAAACACTGCGGAAAAGAGCTTGTGGGTGATACGGCAAAAAGTCAAACGGCACAATAAAAAAAGAAGGAGGCTGCGCCTTCCTTTACAGCAAAAGACCTAGATCCCGCGGACCTAGGTCTTTTTCTTCCTTGTGAAATTAACCTTGCTGCGTCTTGAGGCGCCAGAGTGCATCCAACACTTTTTCCGTAAGTTCACAGTCATCTACGGCTCGGTGATGGTTGCCCGCGATGCCAAAATGCTTGCAAAGGGCTTCCAGACTGTAGTGGGACAGGCCCGGTACAACGGTTTTGGCAAGCTTCTTCGTATCAAGATAGGGGTTATTCAAATGTTCCCCTGTTTCCCGGTAAATCCGGTCATAAAGGAAGTTGATGTCAAAATTGACATTGTGCCCTACCAAGGTATAGCCACCTAAAAAATCCCGCAGCCGCGGCAGGATCTCCCTAAAGGTCGGTGCCCCAACAAGGTCGCTGTCCGTAATGCCCGTCAGGTTCGTAATAAAAGGTGACAGGCTCTGGTACGGTTCCGGGGTCAGGAAGGTCTGGAAACGACCTGAAACGGCCCCATTGCGTACGTGGACAGCCCCAATTTCTATGATGGCACTGCGTGCCACGTCAAGGCCCGTCGTTTCAATATCAATGACCACGTAGGACAAGGGACGCACCAAGGTAAGCTTTCCCTTGCGGCGTTTTTCTTCCAGTTCTGCATCCCGCGGTGCCGGATTATCAAATAAGGAAAGGGAATAAGGTTCCATAGGAATCCTCCTTTCAAGTATCATTGGCAACATCCAAATCTTGGATGTTCTATTATATAGCATTTTGATAGGAAAGTAACGAGTTTTTGCAAAATTTCACAAAAGCACCTATAATGGTAAAAATTCATTCTTACGGAGGTGACCCTACTTGGCAATCGTGCCTCTTTTGTTTTCCCAGCTATCCTCCCTGCTCCTTATTGCCATCATCGGCTACGCGGCCGTCAAGAAAGGCATCATGAAAGCGTCCGAGTGCAAGCCCATTTCAACGCTCCTCATTTATGTTATCATCCCCTCGTCCATCATCAAGGCCCTGCAGCTTCCCTTATCGGAAGAAAAAGTCCATGGTTTTGGCATTGCCGTCATTTTTGCCATTGCAGTCCATCTTTTCTGGCTGGTTCTCACCACCTTCTTAGGCAAGGCAACGAGTCTTGATGGTACGGCGCGGGCCTCCTTGATGTACACCAATTCAGGAAACCTCATCTTTCCCCTGGTGGCCTCCGTTTTTGGTGAAGAATACGTCTTTTATGCCTGCATGTACAATGCCGTCCAACAATTTTTTATCTGGACCCACGGCATGGTCCTCATGAGCGGGGAACGCCGTGTCACCCTTCGGCAAGTGCTTCTTAACATCAACATCCTTTCCGTGGCCATTGGCATGACCCTCTTTTTCTTTCAAATCATACTGCCGCCGATCATCCAAAACACCATGGGCATGCTGGCCAGCATGATTGGCCCCTTGAGTATGCTCGTAACGGGCATGGTCATGGCTGAAAAGGACCTGTCCGGCCTTTTTCATTCAGCCAAGGTATGGCTCATCTGTATAGGCCGGCTTTTTCTTTTTCCTTTTTTTGTCACCCTCCTTGTCCTGGCAACAGGCTTCTTGAAGGCCCATCCAGAAGAACTCTTTTTGTTCCAGATTGGAATGCTGGCTGTCTGCGCCCCTCCGGCAACGCTGCTGACCCAATTTGCCGTCATGTTTAGGAAGGACGCCTTCCTTGCTGGCAGTGTCAACCTCATCAGTATGGTCCTGTGCGTCATCACCATGCCGCTCATGATTGCCCTCTTCACTTATTTAGCCGGCTGAATCCAATAAGAAAAGCTGCGGAGAAAGAGCTCTTCTTTCTCCGCAGCTTTTTTATCGGGCTTATTGCATGTCCTTATTTTCCAGGAGCCGCCGGAAGGCAGCTTCATCAAGGATGGTGACACCCAAGGACTGGGCTTTGGTATATTTGCTGCCTGGATCGGCCCCTGCGACAACATAGTCCGTCTTCTTGCTGACAGAACTTGTCACCTTGGCGCCCACTTCCTGAGCCATGGTCTGGGCCGTTGCCCGGTCGAGGGTGGGCAGGGTTCCAGTAAAGACCATGGTCTTCCCGTAGAAGGGATGATTCTCATTGGAAGCAGCCGTCCCCAGCATCTTCATATTAAGGCCCAATTCCTTCAGCCGTTCTATGTAATCCTGGTTTCCTGGATCGCCAAAATAGGTCACGACACTTTCGGCAATGACCGGTCCAATATCAGGGATCTGTGCCAATTCTTCCTGTGTTGCCTCCATCAGGGCATCCATGGTCTGGTATTTCATGGCAAGGGTCCGGGCCACCTTGGCCCCAACGTGGCGGATCCCGAGGGCAAAAAGGAGCTTATCCAGACTGTTTTCCTTACTGGCAGCAATGGCCCGGACAAGGTTATTGGCGGACTTTGCGCCCATGCGGTCAAGTTCCATGAGGTCATCTGCCGTAACAAGATAAAGGTCGCTCGGGTCCTTCACCAGATTCCTTTCCTGGAGCTGGAGCAGGACAGCAGGGCCGCAGCCATCGATGTTCATGGCGTCACGGCTGGTAAAATGGATGAGGCCTTCCCTGCCCAAGGCGGGACAGTGGGGATTGGTGCAGCGCACAGCGGCTTCTCCATTTTTTCGGACAACCGGCCAGCCACACTCCGGACATTCCGCAGGCATATGGAAAACCTTTTCCTCACCGGTCCGTTTTTCCACGGCGACACGCAGGACTTCTGGAATGATTTCCGCGGCTTTATTGATAATGACCCGATCACCGATGCGAATATCCTTTTCCGCAATGAAATCTTCATTATGAAGCGTGGCACGGCTGATGGTGCTCCCCGAAAGCTTTACGGGATCAAGGACAGCCGTCGGTGTAAGGACGCCCGTCCGGCCCACTTGGATAACAATATCCCGCAGCGTCGTTTCCGCCTGTTCGGGCGGGAATTTATAGGCCATGGCCCAGCGGGGATCCTTTCCCGTGGCCCCGAGGATGTTCTGCTGCCATACGGCGTTGACCTTGACGACGACACCGTCCGTGTCATAGCCAAGGCTCTTGCGGCGCTCACCGTGACGAGCAATGAGTGCGTTAGCCTCTTCAATGGTCGCAACCTTGGTCCGTCCTTCTGTCGTTGTAAACCCATAGGCCTCGAGGCGATCCATGGAATCATTATGCGTATCAAGGGCGCCCGTGCCAATGCCATAGGCAAAAAATGCCAGTGAACGCCTAGCCGTGACACGGGGATCGAGCTGACGCAAGGAACCGGCAGCGGCATTCCGGGGATTGGCAAATTCCGTCTCCCCTCTTTCCACCCGTTCCTCATTCAGCTTCAAAAAGGCATGACGGGGCATATAGACTTCTCCCCGCACATCAAGGAGTTCCGGTATGGGAACGCCAGGAAGCGAGGATAGGACCTTAGGGATATTTTTGATGGTCCGCACATTTTCCGTCACATTTTCGCCGACCATGCCGTCGCCTCGCGTCGCCGCTCGGACAAAGCGACCATTTTCATAGATGATGCTGCAGGCAAGACCGTCGATTTTCGGTTCCACCACATATTCTACCTTGGCGTCCTTAGGAAGGCCTTCATGGACCCGGCGGTCAAATTCCTTCATTTCTTCCGGTGAAAAGGCATTGGCTAAACTTAACAGCGGCGTAATGTGATGCACTTCCGTAAACCCAGGTTTCGCGTAGCCGCCGACATGCTGGGTCGGGGAATCCGGCGTCACAAGTTCAGGATATTCCGCCTCAATAGCCCGCAGTTGGCGCATAAGGCTGTCATATTCCGCATCAGTGATGGTGGGCATATCTTCCACATAATAAAGGTAGGAGTTGCGTTCCAATTCCTTGCGAAGGGCTTGGGCCTTTAGCAAAGCCTCTTGTTTTGTCATGATCGTCATGAGATTCGCCTCTTATACTTTCTGGATGACTTTGTATTTCGTTGAAAGGGCCTTGATGCCCGTACCGGGGAAGGCCACTTTGACAATCTGCCCATCAGCGTCGGGTTGGGCCGAGATGACCGTCCCCACGCCCCATGCCTTATGACGGACTATATCGCCAGCCTTGAAGACTTCCAGCTTTCCATCCGGCACATATTCGGAGCGCCTGTCGCGCCGGTCAAGGATGCTTGCGCCGCGTCTTCTGGCAATGCTGCGAAGCCCTGACCCTTCTTCCTGCGGCCGATTTTCCCATGCCGCGCGCTGCGCCCCGCTCCCATCCTGCTGGCCGACAAGGGCCGTTTCAATAAGATGGCGGGGGATTTCTTCAAGGAAGCGGCTCGGCGGGAACATGACCGTCCGGCCGTACATCATGCGGCTCCGGCAGCTTGTAAGGAATAGTTTTTTCTTGGCCCGCGTAATCCCAACATAGCAAAGACGCCGTTCTTCCTCAAGCTTATCCGTGTCGTCAAGGGAGCGCTGACTCGGAAAAAGGCCCTCTTCCATGCCGGCCATGAAGACAACAGGGAATTCAAGTCCCTTGGCCGAGTGGAGCGTCATCAGCGTCACGGCATCGCGGCTGAGTTTGGCATCATCGATATCGGAAACAAGGGCCACATGGTTCAGGAAATCCTCCAAGGTCTTTTCCTCCTCGTTTTCATCTTCCTGGAACTCCATGGCAATGCGCTTTAATTCGTCAAGGTTATCCATGCGGCCCCGAGCCTGTTCCGAGCCTTCCAGGAGCAAAGCATCCCAGTACCCGGTCTTTTCGAGGATATCCGTCATGAGCTGCTCCACAGGGACCGTATCAGTTTCCTTGCGAAGGCTTTCTAGAAGGGTACTGAAAGCGGTCACCTTAAGGAGACTCCGACCAAGGAGTTCACCAGCAGAAGGTGCCTTGAGGGCTTCATGCAGCGACAGTCCCGTTTCATTAAGGAGCATCTTGAGTTTTTCCACTGTCGCACTGCCAATGCCCCGTTTCGGTTCGTTGATGACCCGTTCCAAGGCCTGCTCGTCACGGCCATTTACAAGGAGACGCAAATAAGCAAGCAGGTCCTTGACTTCCTTGCGGTCATAGAATTTCAAGGAGCCAACCATGATATAAGGAAGGCCATTTTTGATGAGGGTTTCTTCAAACATGCGGGACTGGGCATTGGTCCGGTAAAGGACCGCCATATCGCCCAGATGGAAATGAGCTTCGTCGCGCAGACGCCGCATATTATGGACCGTAAATTCCGCTTCATTACGGTCGTTGAAAGCCTGAAAATAGGTGATCGGTTTCCCGTTCCCATTTTCCGTCCAAAGGTTCTTGGGCCGGCGGGCACTGTTATGTTCAATGACCGCATTGGCCGCGTCAAGGATAACCTGAGTAGAACGGTAATTCTGCTCGAGTTTATAGATCTTGGCATCGGGATAATCTTTTTCAAAATCAAGGATATTGCTGATATCCGCGCCGCGCCACCCATAGATGCTCTGGTCAATATCGCCGACGGCACAAAGGTTGTTTTCCGGGGCACTGATGAGTTTGGCCAGAAGATACTGCACATGGTTCGTATCCTGGTATTCATCGATCATGACATACTGGAACTTATGCTGGTATTTTTCCCGCACGTCCCTGTCATGTTGCAGCAGGTCCACGGAAAGGAGCAGGAGGTCGTCAAAATCAACGGCGTTGTTCTGACGCATGCGCTTTTCGTATTCAAGATAGATCTCGGCCACTTTCTTGGCATGGAAGTCATCGGCCTTCCTGGCAAAAGCGGCACTGGAAAGCTGTGCATTCTTGGCATTTGAAATGACCGACATCACCGCGCTCAAGGGGTAGAACTTTTCATCCATCTTGAGATCCTTCAAGATGCCCTTCAGGACATTCTTGCAGTCCGTCGTATCATAAATGGAAAAGCCTGTCCCATAGCCGTAGTGGGACAGATGCTTGATTTCCCGGCGCAGGAGCTGGTTGCAGAAACCGTGGAACGTATAGAGCCAGACATCTTTGGCAAGGGGACCAACAAGCTTATCCACGCGTTCGCGCATTTCCTTGGCCGCTTTGTTCGTAAATGTAATGGCAAGGATGCTGTAAGGAGGGACCCCTTTTTCCAAAAGATAGGCAATCCGTGTCGTCAGGGCCTTTGTCTTGCCGCTTCCGGCACCCGCCAAAATTAAAATAGGCCCAGCCACATGTTTGACGGCTTCAGCCTGCTGAGTATTGAGCGATGATAATAAATCTTCCATTTTTTCCTCACAATTCGTCTAGAATTTGCTTTATTATTCTAACATGTCCGCTCTATTTTTGCTATAATAGAAGAATCCTTTTCCAGGAGTGTGAACATCATCTCATGAAACACGATGCGTTTGTCCCCGCCAGCGACCTTACAAAACTGTGGCGGGCCCTGATTGAATTCAATATGATTGAAGAAGGGGATAAGATTCTCATCGGCCTTTCCGGCGGCAAGGACAGTATGTTCCTTACAGCGGCCCTAGCCGAGATCCAAAAACACAGTCCCCGCCATTTTGACCTGTTGTGCTACACCATGGACGGCATGTTTGCCGAAGATTTTCCCAAAAAAGAACTGGAAGACTTCTGCCGCACCTACGGACTCACCCATTATTCGGAGCAGGTCAATGTCGAGGCCCTCTGGGGCCATCGGGGCAACACCCCGTGCTTTTCCTGTGCCTACTTCCGCCGGGCCGCGATGAACCGCAAAGCCCGCGAACTTGGCTGCAGCAAGATTGCCCTAGCCCATCACAATGATGACGCCGTGGAAACCTTGATGCTGAATCTCTTCCAGTCGGGGCAGAACAAGACCTTCCTGCCCGTGACCCATCTTTCCCGCAGCGGCATGACCGTCATCAGGCCCCTGCTTTTTTACCGGGAAGCGGAAATCATTGCCATCGGCAAAAAGATTGGCCTTCACCCTTTGGCCAATCCCTGCCCCTATGACGGCAAGACCCAGCGCCAGGATATGAAGGAACTGGCTCGGCGTCTTGAAAAAGAAATTCCCCATTTCTATGACCACATGGCCTCGGCCCTGCGTCATTCCGATAAAGAGGAACTTTGGCCGGAAAAACTACCCCAGAAAACGATGCTGGAGCGCTTCCGCGCCTTCTGGAAAAAGTCCTGATTTTTCATTGTCCAGTAAAGAAAGGAAGTCACACCATGGAAGAACTCTTTGACCGCGTTTTCCACCTCAAGGAAAACCACACTGATGCCCGGACCGAAATCATTGCCGGCATCACCACCTTCATGACAATGGCCTATATCCTCATTGTAAACCCCTCCATCCTCAGTGCTACAGGAATGGATAAGGGGGCGCTAGTGACAACGACCGCCCTTGCCTCTGCCTTGGGGACCCTCTTCATGGCCGTCTTTGCCAACTACCCCTTTGCCCTAGCTCCAGGCATGGGGCTTAATGCCTACTTTGCCTATACGGTCGTCCTGCAGATGGGGTATACGTGGCAGGTTGCCCTCGCTGCCGTCTTTGTTGAAGGCCTTGTCTTTATTCTTCTTTCCCTCACAAATATCCGTGAAGCCATTTTCAATGCCATCCCCCTCACACTGAAACGGGCCATTTCCGTTGGCATTGGTCTTTTCATCGCTTTCATTGGTCTGCTTAACGCCAAGATTGTCGTGGCCAATCCGGCAACCAAGGTTTCGCTCTATTCCTTTACGAAAGCGGTTGCTGACGGGACGTTCCACAGCGTGGGCATCACTGTCGTCATCGCCCTCATCGGGATTCTTTTTACAGGCTTTCTCATCATCAAGAACATCCGCGGCAACATTCTTTTTGGCATCCTGGGCACTTGGATCCTCGGGATGATTGCAGAAGCATCGGGCCTTTACATTCCCGATCCGAAATTGGGGACCTTCAGTGTCTTTCCCAACCTTTCCGCCGGTTTGGCCGCTTTCATTCCCTTAAATCCCCTGCCGGTTTGGGGCAAAATGGATTTCTCCTCGGTCTTTTCCCTCGACTTCTTTGCCGTGATCTTCGCCTTCCTCTTTGTTGACCTCTTCGATACACTGGGAACCCTCATCGGAGTTGCCTCCAAGAGCAACATGCTCGACGAAAAGGGCCGTCTGCCCCACATCAAAGGAGCCCTCATGGCCGACTCCGTCGCAACCTGCACGGGCGCCCTCATGGGAACAAGTACGGTCACGACCTTTGTTGAAAGTGCAGCCGGCGTTGCTGAAGGCGGACGCACGGGGCTTACGGCGGTAACCGTATCCGTGCTCTTTCTCCTTTCCCTGTTCCTGTCACCATTTTTCATGGCCATCCCGGCCTTTGCAACAGCACCGGCCCTCATCGTGGTTGGCTTTCTCATGTTCTCATCCGTCAACAAGATTGACATGGATGATCTTTCCGAAGCCATTCCAGCCTATATTGCCATCATTGCCATGCCGTTTTGCTACAGCATTTCAGAAGGCATTTCCTTTGGTGTCATTTCCTACACGATCCTCAATGTCCTGACGCGTCACACGGACAGGATCAGTGCCCTCATGTACATCCTCACCATACTATTTATCGGCAAATACATCATGCTTTGAACCTCATCAAAAAAGCCATCCGCATCGCGGGTGGCTTTTTTTCGTAGTTCCTATCTTACTGCGGGGATACTGGCCGCCTGTACCTAGGTCCCGCGGCTCAAAGATCCGATTGTCCTGAGTTTCCGTCTCATTCGAGCTGACAATCGGTATCGTCTTTAATTGCCGCCAGATCTATCCTGAACTGTATCGGTCTTATATTTCTTGCATCAACAGTTGCAGTTTTGATCAGGAATCCTTTACATTCAAAAAAAGGGGCTCCCTGCCCCTTGTAAAAACTGCCATAAGGAGTCTTTTCGCCCTAGCCCTTTCCCTTTTGCCATAAGAAAAGAAGCTGGCTGCAGCGGGTCCTACAGTCAGCTTTATTACGGCCCTCAGCCGTCAGTTTTGTTTTTTATCCTCACTGCCCTTACCCCAAACGGTCTGCATGATGGCCTTGTATTCCTTTCCAAGGTCCTGCTGGGCCAGATTCAGCACAAAAAGGAGCATATCCCCCACGGCATCTTCCCCATCACGGAAGATGACGCAGGATTCAGCCATAAGATTCTTGGCACCGTCAATATAGAACTTATACGGTTTATACTTGAGGTTGAGCTGATTGATAAGCCCTGTGACTTCCTTCTCGTTATCATCCCGCAGGGCCTCTGCCACGACAACGACACGGATCATGGCAAAGGGCGTATCATCAACAAAGATACCAAAAGGAAGAAGATTGCCATCCATGCGGAAATTACTCCGGAAAAGGACCAGATTGTTAGGTTCGCTCTTGGGTTCTTCAATGGTAAAGCCTTCTACTTTTTGGTCAGCAATGAATTTCTTGAAGCGTTCTGCTCTCTTATTCATGGGGTCACGTCCTTTTTTAGAATTTCCCTTATTATACTCCATAGGGAAGAAAAATGGAAAGTTCAGGGAGATTTTATCTAATTGATGGTCATTCTTTATAAAAACTTTTAATTTTCCTTCTATCCTACGAAGTATGGAAACCTTAAAGTTCCTTCACCAGTTCCGTTACACTGCGCCGTTTTTCATGAAGAGAGGAGGCTTTCACCCCATCTGCGGCATAGCCCAAGGGAAGGAGAAAAACAGGCATTTCATTATGGGACAGGCCAAAGGCGTCGGCGGTCTTAACGGGCGGAAAGTGAGCCACCCAGCAGCTTCCCAGTCCTTGTTCCCAAGCCTCCAGCATCAGATGGGTTCCAATGATTCCTGCATCAACCTGCCCGGAAAGGAACCCTTTTTCCAGTTCATTGACCCACTGCTCATCACGGCAGATCGTCACCATAAGAACGATCGGGGCATTAAAGGCGCAGGGCGTCAGTTCACGGATCTTGGCAATGGCATCCTTGCTTTTAAGCACATAAATGCGAAAAGGCTGATAATTATGGGCTGTCGGTGCCACACGCGCGGCTTCAAGGACCTTCTCCAGTTTTTCCGGTTCAACAGAGCGTTCACTGAATTTCCGTACAGAATAACGATTTTTGGCAAGCGTGAAAAAATCCATAAGATTGCTCCTTTTTCTTAGTAAGAAAGAATTTCCGGTTCTCCCTCCGTGATGAGCAGGGTATACTCCCACTGAGCCGAAGACTTCCCGTCTTCCGTGCGAACCGTCCAATTGTCGATTTCATCAATATAGAGCGCTGCCCGCCCTTCATTGATCATGGGTTCAATGGTAATGACCATGCCCGGCACAAGGAGCATGCCCGTTCCTTTTTTCCCGACGTGGGAAACAAAAGGATCTTCATGCATGGAAAGCCCCACACCATGACCGCCAAATTCGCGGACCACGGAATAGCCGTGTTTCCTGGCAAAGGACTGGATGGCCGCGCCAATGTCGCCCAGCGTGTTCTTCCAGCCAACAGCATTCTGCATGCCGCGGCGGAGACATTCCTTCGTGATGCCTACGAGATTCCGGCGATTGTTCGGCACGTTTCCGAGCATGAACATGCGGGAAGCATCCCCAACATATCCCTTGTAGATGGTCGTGGCATCGACGTTGACGATATCACCGTTTTTAAGGACCACATCGGAGCTTGGGATGCCGTGACAGATTACATCGTTCACAGAGGTGCAGACGCTTTTAGGAAAGCCCTCAAAATTAAGGCAGGCCGGAGTGGCATCGTGGCTGACCGTATATTCGTAGACAATGCGGTCAATTTCTTCCGTCGTCATACCCACGTGGATTGCCTTTTCCACGGCATCCAGGACTTCCGTGTTGAGCCGTCCCGCTTCGCGGATGCCCGCAATCTGTTCCGGTGTCTTGATCATCTCCATGCGGGGGACTTCCACGCCTTGCGCCGCAAGTTCAAAGAGTTTCATCTTGACTTCTTCTCGTTCCAAATTCCTAGCTCCCTTCTATTTTCATTCTTGAAAAAATACGATATAATAGGCTTTCAATGCATAGATATCCCTGAAAGCGTAACTATTATACCATATCCATGCAATACCCTGATGCTGGCATAGAAAGGATATGATCAAATGGACCTTTTCCTTAACCTTATCCGTGGTTTTTCCATGGCCCTTGCAGACAGTGTCCCCGGTGTTTCCGGAGGAACCATTGCTTTTGTCCTGGGATTTTATGATGAATTCATCGGTTCCCTTTATGTCCTGACCCATGGGACACGGGAACTGAAACAACATGCCCTGGTTTTCTTGGGGAAATTAGGAATTGGTTGGGCTCTTGGCATGGGATCATCCGTCATGGTTTTGGGAAGTCTTTTTACAACCAGGATCTATGAACTCAGTTCCCTCTTCCTGGGCCTCTCGCTCTTTTCCCTCCCCCTGATCCTCAAAGAGGAAAAGCAGGCGCTTTCCCAGAAAAACCGGCTGCCTTTCTTTCTTTTGGGTCTCTTTGTGGTCTTTGTGATTACCTGGTTCAATCCTGCCGGCGGAAAAGGCGTACAGGTAGACGTTGCCCAGCTCACCCCTACGCTAGGCCTTTATATCTTCGTCTGTGCCATGATTGCCATCTGTGCCATGGTCCTGCCGGGGATTTCGGGCTCCACCATGCTCCTCATCTTTGGGCTGTACGTTCCCATCATCGGAGCCATTCGTGAATTCCTTCATATGAACCTTTCCTACCTTCCCGTCCTTATCATTTTTGGCTGCGGCGTCCTTACAGGGATTGTCGGCATCATCCGTATTGTGAAAAACGCACTGGAAATGCATCGAGCCGCCATGGTTTACTTTATCTTGGGACTCATGGTCGGTTCCCTCTACACCATCGTTACGGGCCCCACCACCCTTAAGATTCCCCAGCCAGCCATGACTTTTGAAACTTTCAGTCCCCTATGTTTTCTCCTGGGAGGCATTTTCCTTTACGCCCTTGACAAGCTCAGAAAATTCTCGGAAAAGAAATTGCATCCAGAAGGGTAATCCTTTGTGCACTGCTTCGGCAGTGCTTTTTTTTTACTTCAAAAGTTTCTTTGTTACGGGAAAACTCCTTGCATATTATGTTAGTCTGTGCTAACATTGTGACGTTAAAAGAAACTCTTCCTAAAAATCTCAAAGGAGGCCATCATGCCCTTAGCGTTTGCAAAGTCAGGCGACGTCCTAACGGTCATCCGGATTGGCGGTTCCCCCAAGGTCAGGAGCCACCTGGAAAATCTTGGAATCACCCTAGGCGCCCCCATTACGGTTGTCCAGAACACCCCCTCAGGAATCATTGTGAACATCCGCGATTCCCGTGTCGCCATCAGTATGGAGATGGCCAATAAAATATTTGTGCAGTAAAGGAGAACTTGCGATGCTTACCTTAAAAGATGCTGAAACCGGTCATAACTACGAAGTCATCAAGATCCACGGCAGCGGCGCCATGAAGCGCCACATCATGGATATGGGCCTGACCAAAGGAACGGCCCTGCATATCCGCCGTGTCGCGCCTTTAGGGGATCCGGTTGAAATGACCGTTCGGGGTTATGAACTGTCCCTGCGCAAAGGCGATGCCGAAATCGTTGAAATCAAAGAAGTGTAATCAATTTCCCAATCGATTAGTCTATTGCAACTTTTTGAAAGGAAGGTTTTATTATGCAATATAAGATTGCTCTTGCAGGGAACCCGAATACGGGCAAAACGACCCTGTTCAATGCCCTCACTGGATCCAATCAGTTCGTTGGCAACTGGCCTGGCGTTACAGTTGAAAAAAAGGAAGGGACCCTGATTGGTCATCCCGAGATCCTCATTCAGGACCTGCCTGGGATCTATTCCCTTTCCCCTTACACCTTGGAAGAAGTCGTTTCCCGCACCTACCTCGTAAAGGAACGGCCTGATGCCATCTTGAATATCGTTGATGGCAGCAACCTTGAACGCAACCTCTACCTGACGACACAGCTCATGGAACTGGGGATTCCCGTCCTCATGGCCGTCAATATGATGGACGTCACGCGGGCTAACGGAGATATCCTCTATACGGAAGTCCTTGCTAAATCCATTGGCTGCCCGGTTGTGGAAATTTCCGCTCGGACAGGCGAAGGCATCAAGACCCTCGTCCAAAAAGCTGCGCAAATGGTTCAGGCCAAGGTTCCAGCTGAGCCAATCCATACCTTTGCCGGTCCGGTTGAACACGCCCTGGCCCACATCGAAGAAGCCACGCAGGGCGCCCTTCCCCAATCCCAGAGCCGCTGGTACTCCATCAAGCTCTTTGAACGGGATGCCAATGTGCTCGATGCCCTAAAGCTTTCTCCGGAGCTCATTTCCCACATTGAGGATGATATCATCTCCGTCGAAAAGGAAATGGATGATGACGCGGAAAGCATCATTACCAACGAACGCTACAACTATGTTTCAAAAGTCATCGAAAAATGCTTCGTCAAAAAAGACAAGCATCGTCTGACTGTTTCTGATAAAATCGACCGCATTGTCACAAACCGTTTCCTGGCACTCCCCATTTTTGCCGTCATCATGTTCCTTGTCTACTATATCAGTGTCACGACCATCGGAACAGAAGCAACGGACTGGGTCAATGATACCTTTTTTGGAGAATGGGTCATTCCCGGTGCCCACGAGCTCATGGCTTCCTGGGGAGTGGCGGAATGGCTGGAAGGCCTCGTCGTTGATGGGATCATCTCCGGCGTCGGTGCCGTCCTTGGCTTCGTGCCGCAGATGGTGGTCTTCTTTATCTTCCTGGCATTCCTCGAAGCCTGCGGGTATATGGCCCGGATCGCCTTCATCCTGGACCGCGCCTTCCGTAAATTTGGGCTGTCCGGAAAATCTTTCATTCCTATGCTGATTGGTTCCGGCTGCGGAGTTCCTGCCATCATGGCCTCCCGGACCATTGAAAATGCGCCTGACCGCCGCATGACCATCATGACAACGACCATGATTCCTTGCTCTGCCAAAATGCCGATCATCGCCCTTGTCGCAGGGGCCTATTTCGGCGGTGAATGGTGGGTCGCTCCCTCAGCTTATTTTGTCGGGATTGCAGCCATCATCATTTCTGGGATCATCCTCAAAAAGACCAAGCTGTTTGCCGGAGATCCCGCGCCTTTCATCATGGAACTGCCAGCTTACCACATGCCGACCCTTTCCAACATTGCCCGCAGTGTTTGGGAACGAGCTTCCAGTTTCATTAAGAAGGCCGGCACGGTCATCCTCCTTTCCACCATCCTCGTATGGTTCCTTTCCGGATTCGGCTATGTTGATGGTGAGATTGCCATGGTCGAAGACCTGAACGACGGGTTCCTTTCCTACATCGGTGAAAAAGTCGCCTGGATCTTTGCCCCCCTCGGCTGGGGTGATTGGAAAGCCGCTGTCGCCGCCTTTACGGGCCTTATTGCCAAGGAAAACCTCGTAGGAACCTTCGGTATCCTCTACGGTCTTGCAGAAGCCGCCGAGGACGGTGAAGAATTCTGGGGTACCTTTGCCAAGGACTTCAGTACCCTCAGTGCCTATTCCTTCCTCATCTTCAACCTTCTGTGCGCGCCCTGCGTTGCTGCCATGGGAGCCATCCGCCGCGAAATGAACAACGGCAAATGGACGCTCTTTGCCATCGGTTATCAATGTGGTTTTGCCTATGCCGTTTCCTTGATTTTCTATCAGTTTGGCATGTTCCTTACGACAGGGGTCTTTACCATCGGTACAGCCTTTGCCGCTGTGATCTTTGCCATTCTCCTTTATCTCCTGCTGCGTCCCGCAAAAAAATATGAGGGTGCAGTTGAAGTCAATTTGGAGTATAATAAGTAAAGCAATCCGATAGGAATTGCAATGTAGAGCAAAGGAGTTGATCCTTATGGGAACGCTCATTGTAGGACTTGTTATCCTCTTGTTCGTCCTTGTTTCGGTGTACACCATCGTGCATGACCATAAAAGTGGGATTGGAACGTGTGGCGGCAACTGCGCCTCCTGTGGCGGCTGTGCCTTCCATTCGGCTCCTGAAAAGAAATAACCTGCATGTTGGGTACAAAAAGGGTGCTGCGTAAGCAGCCCCCTTTTTTTTTGCGTTTTTCTCCCCCATCCCGGTCCTGCAATAGGGAAAAACGAGACATTATTCTCCGTCCCTTTTTCCCGCGACCTTTATTCGATCAAATGCGCATTTGATTATATTAACCTCTCTTTTCTATTAATTTGTACCAAAAATTACAATAAGCACCACGGAATTTCCTATTTTCAGGGAAATTCCCATTTCATTGGTATTCGGGGTCCAAACAAGATAGAATAGACAGAGAAGCCCGTTGCAGTCCCTTTTTATGGATATATCTTTGAACGGTCAGGGCCTTTCCCTAAAAGAAAGTTTTTTTCAGATAACTCCATAAACTTCTTGACATGTGTAATCATTCGGGTTACAATTAGCTCATCAAGGATTGTTATTAAGTGATAGGAATTATTCTATCACCGAGAAGAAGGATTTTCTGTACAGAGGAGGTCGGAAACAGATGTTATTTACCACTACCAATGACCATGAAGAATTACGCGCTGCAATACGCGGATTCGCTGAAACGAAAGTCAAGCCGATTGCATTCTCCCTCGATAAGGAAAGCAAGTTCCCCACTGAAATCGTCAAGGAAATGGGCGAAAATGGCTGGATGGGACTTCCCTATCCGAAAGAATACGGCGGGGCCGGCATGGATTACATTGCCTATGCCATTGCCGTAGAGGAACTGGCCCGTGTTGACGGCGGTGTTGGCGTTATCCTTTCGGCTCACGTATCCCTGGGTTCCTATCCTATCTTTGCCTTTGGGACAGAAGAACAAAAGCAAAAATACCTCGTTCCCCTTGCCAAAGGTGAGAAGATCGGTGCCTTTGGCCTTACAGAACCCAATGCCGGTTCTGACGCAGGCGGCACAGAAACAACGGCTGTCTTTGATGGCAAGAACTGGATTCTCAACGGCAACAAGATTTTCATCACCAACGGCGGCGAAGCTGATACGTACGTTGTCTTTGCTGTCACCGATCCCGACGCAGGTACGCGCGGCATCAGTGCCTTTATCCTCGAAAAAGGCATGCCCGGTTTTACCTTCGGCGATCATTACGACAAACTGGGGATCCGTTCCTCCGCTACGGCTGAACTGATCTTCAACAACGTCAAGGTTCCTCAGGAAAACCTCCTGGGCAGACTGGGCCAAGGCTTCAAGATTGCCATGGCAACCCTTGACGGCGGCCGTATCGGGATTGCTGCCCAGGCTCTGGGGATTGCCCAAGGCGCGTACGAAGCAGCCCTAAACTATTCCAAGGAAAGAATCCAATTTGGTGCGCCGATCTGCCAGAACCAAGGTGTTTCCTTCAAGCTGGCTGATATGGCAACAAGACTGAGAGCTGCCCGTTTCCTCGTTTACAGTGCGGCTGAAATGAAGACGGAACATATGGATTATGGCATGCAGTCCGCCATGGCAAAGCTCTATGCTTCTGACCTTGCTGTTGAAATCACAAACGATGCCCTTCAGATCTTTGGCGGTACGGGCTACCTCAAGGGGATGGATATCGAACGGATGTACCGCGACGCGAAGATCACTACGATTTACGAAGGCACCAACGAGATCCAGCGTGTCGTTATTGCAGCCCATATTACGGACCGTCTGTCCAACGCCAAACATGGCGGCGGTGGGTCCCGCAAGGAAAAGGCCATTACAGGCTCCCGCAAGAAGATGATCTTCAAAGATGGCTCTCCGGAAGAACAAGTGGCTTCCCTTGTTGAAGCCCTGAAAGGGGATGGCTATGACTTCACGGTCGGCATCCCGATGGATACGCCGATTGTTGACGCTGAACGCGTTGTCAGTGCCGGTAAGGGCATTGGAGAAAAAGAAAACATGAAACTCATTGAGGAACTGGCTCACGCTGCTGGCGCGGCAGTTGGCTCCTCCCGCCCGGTTGCTGAAACCCTGCAGTATGTTCCTATTGAACGCTATGTCGGCATGAGCGGACAGAAATTCAAGGGCAACCTCTACATCGCCTGCGGGATTTCCGGCGCCATCCAGCACCTCAAGGGCATCAAGGATGCAACCACCATTGTGGCCATCAACACCAATGCCGGTGCTCCGATCTTCAAAAACTGCGACTACGGGATCGTCGGTGATGTCAAAGTCATCCTGCCGCTCTTAGCCAAAGCCTTCGGAACGGGCGAAAAGAAACCGGCTCCTCCCATGGTGAAAATGAAGAGACCGCTCATCAAGAAGGAACTGCCTCCTGGACTGTTTGTCTGCAACGGCTGCGGATATGAATACGATCCGGATAAGGGCGATCCTGCTGGTGAAATCAAACCAGGAACGAAGTTTGAGAACCTGCCGGAAGATTGGACCTGCCCTGAATGCGGCGAAGAAAAAGCCCACTTCGTACAGGAATCCTAACTGGTTCAATCCACTCTGATAGCGAGATTC
Organism: Acidaminococcus intestini DSM 21505; assembly: GCF_000425045.1. GTDB lineage: Bacteria > Bacillota > Negativicutes > Acidaminococcales > Acidaminococcaceae > Acidaminococcus > Acidaminococcus intestini. The sequence goes on from NZ_AULA01000020.1 coordinate 25,421, forward strand.
AAGGGGGAGAAGGGCCCTTCTCCCCACACCAAAGAAGGAGATAACAATATGGAATGCGTAAGAAAATTAACGAAAGATTTGTACTGGGTTGGCGCTGACGATCGCCGCTTGGAACTTTTTGAAAATATTCATCCCATTCCTCGGGGCGTATCCTACAATGCCTACGTCCTTTTGGACGAAAAAACGGTTCTTTTCGATACAGCTGACTGGTCTGTCTGCCGTCAGTTCCTGGAAAATGTCGAAGCCGTCCTTGCTGGCCGTCCCTTGGATTACCTGATTGTCAACCATGTGGAACCGGACCACGCGGCAAGCCTTCAGGAAGTCCTCATCCGTCACCCTGAGACCAAGGTCATCAGTAATGAGAAAGCCTTTGATCTCATGCGTCAATTCGGGTTCAGCGTGGATGACCGCGCCGAAGTGGTTGCCGAAGGCGATACCCGCAAATTCGGAAAGCACACCATTGCCTTTGTCGCCGCGCCGATGGTCCACTGGCCGGAAGCCATGGTCTCCTTTGATACGACCACTGGCACCCTCTTCTCGGCCGATGCCTTTGGTACCTTTGGTGCCTTGGGCGGCCGCATCTTCGCGGATGAAGTGAATTTTGAACGGGATTGGCTTGATGATGCCCGCCGCTACTATACCAACATCGTTGGTAAATACGGTGCTCATGTCATGGACCTCCTGAAAAAGGCTTCCGCCCTCGAGATCAAGATGATCTGCCCTCTCCATGGACCTGTCTGGAGAAAGAACATTCCTTGGTTCCTTGATAAGTATGTCCATTGGGCCTCTTATGAACCAGAAGAAAAAGGAGTGCTCCTCGTTTATGCCTCCATGTACGGCAACACGGAAAGTGCCGCGTCGGTCTTTGCCGCCCGCCTTGCAGAAAAAGGCATGTCCAACATCCATATGTACGACGTCTCCAAGACTGATACGAGCTACCTCATTTCCGATGCGTTCAAGTACAGCCACATCGTCCTGGCTTCTGTGACGTACAACCTCAACATTTATCCGAAGATGATGACCTTCCTGGATCATATGAGAATGCTCAATGTCCAGAACCGCTATGTCGGCATCATCGAAAATGGTTCCTGGGCCTGCACAGTTGGTACCTTGATGCATGATTACCTGGAAGACGAAATGAAGGGAATGACGATCCTTCAAGACAGCGTCACCATCAACTCCAGCATGACCAAGGGCCAGAACCGCTCCATGGACGACATGGTCGATGCCCTTCTGGATTCCATGAAGGAAGAAAAGAAATAACTCTCACGTAAGAACGCTCCGCCCATCACGGGCGCATCCTCCTATGATGGGCGGGCCGACCTCCTATCTTTTGCATCTTTGATGCATGCATCCGTTACCCTCTCTCTCATAGTGCCGTTAAAAGGACCCGACTAGGCATGTTCCCAGTCGGGTCCTTCGTCTTTGGGTGCTGCCTCCTTCGAGTCTCTTCGTTCATTCCGCTTTTTTATAAAATAGCACCAGTGCCTTTAGCGGTCCTCCCAAAAAGCCGAACAATGACCATCTGGACACTTTCCCTGCCAGATGGTCATTGTTCCATTTACCGTGCCTTAGGTGCGTTCATAGGCCGCTTTATAAATTGTGTACATATCTTTTTCATGAAGCACTTTTGCCGATCCCAGGGCATCCTTTGCGGTATGGCTGCACATGCGTGCCAGTGTGCGAAGGTCCTCATCTGAAAGGATAAGGCCCAGCTCCTTAAGGGAAATCGGCATGGAAATGGAAGCAAAGAAGGCCTCCAGGGCCTCAATGCCCTTGAGGGCAATGGCTTCATCACTTCCGATTTCCGGCACATTCATGACATGAAGGGCAAAACGACAGAAGCGGGGAAGGCAGTCCTTATAGACATACCGGGCCCAGCTTCCCCATAGTGCCGTTAGACCTGCCCCGTGGGCAACATCATAAAGACCGCTCACTTCATGTTCCAGGCGATGGGTAGCAAAATCCCTGGCACAATGACCAAGGCCTGTCAGGTCATTATGAGAAAGACTGCCCGCCCACATGATTTCAGCCCGTGCATCATAATCATCAGGGTGATCCCGCAGGATGAGGCTCTGAGCCATAACGGTCCGCAGCAGGCCTTCTGCGAGGGCATCAGTAAGTTCCATACTGGGGCCTTGGACAAAATAGCGTTCCAGCGTATGCATGATGATATCACAGCAGCCGCAGGCCGTCTGGTAAGCCGGCAGGGTCATGGTAAGTTCCGGGTTCATGACAGCAAAAACCGGGCGGGCCAGATCGCTGTTATAGCCCCTTTTTTCATGGGTCCTGTCGTTTGTAATGACCGATGAATTGGAAAGTTCACTTCCCGAAGCAGCAAGGGTAAGGACCACACCGACAGGAAGGGCTTTTTGGGCCTGGGCCTTTCCCGCATAGAAGTCCCACACATCGCCTTCATAGCAAAGTGCGTAGGAAATGGCCTTTGCCGCATCGATTACGCTGCCGCCGCCTACGGCAAGAATCAGGTCAATGCCCTCTTCCCTGGCTTTTTGGGTGCCCATCCGGACAAAGGACAAACGGGGATTGGGGGTAACACCGCCTAAGGCAGCATAAGCGATGCCCGCCTGTTCAAGGGAGTCCGTGACGCGGAAAAGAAGCCCGCTTTTTTGGGCACTTTTCCCTCCATAAAGAATAAGAACCTTTTGGGCGCCCCGTTCTTTTACAAGGACACCGGTTTCTCTTTCCCTTCCCTTCCCAAAGACAACCTTAGTCGGGGAATAATAGGTGAAATCACAAATCATAATAAGCCCCCTCCTTTCCTGCTTTTCAAAAAAAGCCTGCATTTCTGCAGGCGTCATTGGTTTTTAGCATCCCATTATCAATCACGGCCAAAAAGGTCACATGTATAGACCTTGTGGGCAGCATCTTTAAGTGCGCTGTCCATACGATTTGCAACAATGACCTGACTTGTTTCCTTAAAGTAGGGCAAGTCACGGGTTACACGGACGCCCCCAAATAAACTGCCTTCTTCAAGGGTTGGCTCGTAGATGAGAAGCTGTGCCCCTTCCTTTTTGAGTAAGTCCATGATTGTCTGGATGGCACTTTGCCGAAAATTATCACTGCCGGATTTCATGATGAGGCGATAGATACCGATGACAGGACGGGCAGCATCGCTATTTGCAGCCGATCGGGCCGTTTCCAAGACTTGCTGCGCAATGAACGCTTTGCGAATCTCGTTGGAACGGATGACCGCATCCATCAGGGCTTCTGGGACGCCGCCATAATCCGCCTTAAGTTCTTTCGTGTCCTTGGGCAGGCAATACCCGCCATATCCAAAGGAGGGATTATTGTAATGCCCGCCAATCCGCGGATCAAGGCAGACGCCATCGATGATGGATTTTGTATCCATGCCCTTTACACAGGCATAGGTATCAAGTTCATTGAAATAGGCCACACGCAGGGCAAGGTAAGTATTGGCAAAAAGTTTGACCGCTTCCGCCTCTGAAGAATCCATTATCTTGATAGGAACGTCTTCTTTTTCCGCACCCTCTTTAAGAAGCTGTGCAAACAGCTGGGCCTCGGTTTCCATGTCCGGCCCTTGGGAGCCAATCCCCACGATGATGCGGGAAGGGTAAAGGTTATCATAAAGGGCCCTTCCCTCCCTCAGGAATTCAGGACTGAAAAGCAGGTGCAGCTTCTGATAACGCTGAGCAGCCGCTTTTGTATACCCTACAGGAATCGTGGATTTGATGACAACCAGAGCCTCTGGATGAACCTGTTCAATCAGGGTCAGGACTTCGTCTACATGGGATGTATCAAACTGATGATGAGTCTCATCATAGTCTGTTGGGACCGCGACAATCACAACATCAGCCTGTTCATAGGCCTGCCGCGCATCCAGTGTTGCCTGAAGCTGGAGCGGCCGATCTTTCAAGTAATGTTCCAGTTCCCGATCTGAAATCGGGGAGTGGCCCTGTGCCAACTCTTCTACACGCCGTGGATCCACATCAACTGCATAAACCTTGTGATGCTGGGATAACAGGACCGCAAGGGATAGTCCAACATAGCCCAGACCTGCCACAGCAAGGACAAGATCCCGTTTTTCTTTTTCCATTCTTTCACCTTCGAATCAGCTACAGACCTTTGACGATGTTCTTCAAATAGGAAGCAAATTCGTCTTTTAGGTCATCCCGACGCAGGGCATATTCCACCATGGCCTGGAGATAACCTTGTTTATTGCCCACATCGTAGCGACGGCCGGAAAAACGGTAAGCATAAAGGGGCTCACGATGGCTCATGACCCGAAGGGCATCAGTCAGCTGGATTTCGCCGCCCTTTCCTGGCTTTGTTTCAGAAAGGACATCAAATACATCCGGCGTAATCACATACCGACCTAAAATCGCCATACGGCTTGGTGCGTCCTTGACAGCCGGTTTTTCCACCATATCCTCGACTTTCATGAGGCCATCTACACCATCGACTTCCTTGCCCTTTACAATGCCATAACTGGAGACATCTTCGCGGGGCACGGTCTGACAGCCCAGGATTGTTGCTCCTGTCGCCTCGTATTGGTCCATGAGCTGACGCAGGGCCGGCTTTCCCTCCGTATAGACAATATCATCCCCTAAAATGACGGCAAAAGGTTCACCGTCAACAAAGTCCTTGGCACAGTAAATGGCATCTCCCAGGCCGCGCATGTGCTTTTGACGGATATAATGGATATCAATGCTTGAGATATCACGGATTTGCCGCAGTTGTTCCAATTTTCCTGCTTGATAGAGATGATTTTCCAATTCGGGAGATGAATCAAAATGGTCCTCAATGGCTCGCTTTGCATGGCCGCTGATGATAAGGATCTGTTCAATCCCGCTTGCACGGATTTCCTCTACAATGTATTGGATGGTCGGAATATCAACAACGGGAAGCATTTCCTTGGGCATCGCTTTTGTAGCTGGCAGGAAACGGGTTCCGAAACCAGCAGCCGGAATTACGGCTTTACGCACTTTTTGCATGAGTGTTCCTCCTAAACAAAGAGGGCCTCCTCATCAGTAGGCCCCTTTATGATGTAATACAACACTGAATGTTTTCCAAAGCAGGGACAGGTCAAGCCAAATCGACCAATTGCGGACATACCAGGAATCCATTTGGACCCGCTCCTCATAGGTCGTATCACTGCGTCCGTTCACCTGCCACATCCCCGTAATGCCGGGACGAACCATATAAAAGTCAGAGATATAGCTGCCATATTTAGGGATTTCAGCCCGAACAATGGGGCGCGGCCCAACAAGACTCATTTCTCCTTTAAGGACGTTAAATAGCTGGGGCAGTTCATCAAGGCTCGTCCGGCGCAGGATGTGCCCAATCCGCGTAATGCGGGGATCATCCTTAAGCTTGAAGTCCCGTTCCCATTCTTCCCGGGCCTCCGGATGGGAAGCCAAGTACTCCTTTAATTTCACATCGGCATCAACGCACATGGTACGGAATTTATAGCAAGGGAATTCCTTACCGCCCTGTCCGATCCGCCTGTGGGCAAAAAGAATGGGGCCTGGTGAATCAAGCCGTACCAAAAGAGCCAAGAGAAGCAGGATTGGACTGATCACAAGGATGCCAATGAGGGTCAGGACCATGTCAAAAAGGTATTTCAGAATCTTATTGTAACTTCTAGCCAAATTGTTGCGCAGGCCCATGACAAGCAGCCGCTCATTAAAGAGACTTTCCACAGTGACCCCATTGACGGGAAGCCCAATGAGATCAGGGATGAAGGAGAGATTCCTGACAAGGGGCTGGATGCGGTAAATCAGGCTGTCAAGCTTCTTTGGAGAAAGCCCGGGAGCGGCAATGAAAACATCATTGACCTGCGTTTTTGTCAAGATCGGCTCAATCTCGTCCAAGGTTCCCAGATAGGGAAGATTGCCAACATTTTCCTTTCGCTCCCCAGCGTCATCGACATAGCCAATGACATGATAATTCAGCCCGACGTCGTCCTTGATGCCGCGCAGGAGCAGCTGTGCCGTCTTGCCGGCCCCAACAAGAAGGACTGGATAGCGCCCAATACCGGCCCAGTCAAGGATTTTTGTCATAACAAGGCGCGAAAGGCTGAGGAAAAGGAAGGAAAAGATTCCCAAGAAAGCAATGAAGAGCCGGCTCGTGGAATTGCCAATGTGGGTCAAGTAGACCAAGAGGATAATGAGGCAAATGGCATAGGCACAGCCGTAAAAAATACGCTCCAGCAGGCGCCAGATTCCCATCGGTTTCTGATAGACCCGCCCGGCCCGTAAAAATAAAATAAAAAAGAGGGGGAATACAATCCACTTATTGAGCCAAGCAATGTGCAGCACGGAACTGCCCATTAGACCATTGCGGGCACTGACGGCCAGATGTTCCGCCAAAAGGATAAAGATCCAGTCGCTCAGCATATAGAACGTGGGCAAGAAATAACTCAAATGATGCTCAATGAAGCGTTTATGGGTCCCCCGGGATCCCTCCTGCTTAGACTCAGGACGCACAAGCACACACTCCCATCATAGAACCGGAAAACCGGGTATTTTACATATCTTATATTATATCGAAAAAAACAGGCGGTTACAATATCCGCCTGCGCTCCTCATTAAGACTGCGTTCTTACGCCTCCCCCAATTTGAGCGAAGGATTGGCATTAAGATCAAGGGTGGCAAAGTCGTGAGCAAGATACTGATAATATCCCCGTACAGCAATCATGACAGCATTATCCGTACAGAGGATGGGCGTTGGATGGACAAGTTCCGCCCCCACGGAATCAGCGCCTTGGGCAAGGGCTTCCTGCAGATGGCGGTTAGCGGACACCCCGCCGGCCAGGACAACTTTCTTAAGTCCTGTCGCAATAAGAGCTTCCTTGCATTTGGTTACAAGAACGTCCACAATGGCTTCCTGGAAAGAAGCAGCCACGTCTTCCCGCTTGACCTCAAGACCGCGCTGTGCTTGTGCATGAAGATAGTTGATGACGGCAGATTTCAGGCCGCTGAAGCTAAAGTCATAGCTGTTGAGCAGAAGCGGACGCGGAAAATCAATGGCCTCCGCCTTGCCGGAAAGGGCGAGTTTTTCGATTTCCGGACCGCCAGGATAGGGCAGGCCCATAAAGCGGGCAATCTTATCAAAGGCTTCACCGGCTGCGTCATCACGGGTCTGACCTAAAAGGCGGAACGTGTTATAGTCTTCCACAACAAGCAGGGAGGTATGACCGCCAGACACAACCAAGGCCAAAAAAGGCGGTTTTAGATCCGGATCGGAAAGAAAATTGGCAAAAACATGCCCTTCCAAGTGATTGACTCCAATCAAGGGTTTTCCTGTTCCAAGCGCAAGCCCTTTTGCTGCACTGAGGCCGACAAGCAGGGCCCCTACAAGGCCCGGTCCGTAGGTGACAGCAATGGCGTCAATCTCCGTTAACCCAAGATGGGCCTTCTTGAGCGCCTCGTCAATGACGGGCATGACATGTTCGATATGTTTCCGGGACGCAATTTCCGGAACGACACCGCCAAATTTACGGTGTACCAAGATTTGTGTCGATACAACACTGGAGAGCACTTCCCGCCCGTTCCGGACGACGGATGCTGCGGTTTCATCACAACTGCTTTCAATGCCTAGGATGGTAAGATCTTTTTCCATCATGTTCCTTTCTTACATATCAGTAAGGAGAAGGCGCATGAGCACGGCGTCTTCCCCACTGTCTGCATAATAATGGGGCCGTTTTCCGCAGGAAAAAAAGCCCAAATGTTCATAGGTTTTACGGGCCGGCAGGTTGTGTTCCCTCACTTCAAGGGTCACTTCCTCCGCACCAAGATCCCGTGCCTTTTCAATCAGGGAAGCCACCAAAAAGAGCCCTTTTTTCTCACCCCGTCGGCCTGGATCGACAGCAAGACGCATAATCTGTGCTTCGCCGGCAACAAGCCAAAAACCGCCGTAAGCAATAGGCGTGCCGTCTTCAAACACGCCATAGTAATGGGCAAGCCGCCCTGTCAGTTCTTCCAAAAAGGTTTCCCTTTTCCACGCTAAGGAAAAGGCCCCTTCATCCATGGGAAGGACCCAGGAAAGATCCCCTTCCGTCAGCTCTCTTACTTCGATGGATGCCGCTTTTCCCATAGTTCCTCCGCCTCAGAGCGCCGGATGTAAAAAGGCTCCATTCCAAAATAATCGTAAAGGTCCCCCGGTTCATAGTTTTCCTGGGCAAGGATTGCAACAGAACTGGCTCTGGGCATGCGGGCACTTTCCGGTGCCATAGCAACCAGGAACCCCTCTTTTTTGGGGATGCGATGACATTCTCCCAAAAGGATCACAGGCCGGTCCTTTTGTTCCATAAGGGGAATGATTTCCTTCTGGGAAAGGATAGAAACCGGTTCCACTTCTTCCAGGCGTCCCTGGTCCCAAAGATATTGCCCTACATAAAGGTTTCCTTTCTGGGCATCAAGGACGGGGACAAGGAGTACTCCTGCCACAGGCAGGTTATAGCTGATGGCTTCCAAAGTGTCGACGGCACGCAGCGGAATCTTTAGGCTGTAAGCCAGGGCTTCCGCCGTCGCCATACCGATACGCAGTCCTGTAAAGGAGCCGGGACCGCGGCTTACGGCAATCAGTTCCAGCTCGCTTTTTTGAATATGGGTCCGTTCCAATAGGACCTCCAGTTGGGGCACGAGTCCTTCAGAATGGGTCATTCCAACATTGATATCCACTTCTCCTAGGATCTTTTCCCCATCACAAAGAGCAACGGAGGAGACCCGGGTCGATGTATCGATTCCAAGGGTCAGCACAATTCTTCCACCTTTCGTACAAGCGCTTCATAATGGGCACCATGGGGCACCAGTTCGGCCACTCGCCCAGCCCCCTCCTGACGGAGGGTAATGGACAAATGGTCTTCCGGCATCTCACAAGGGAAAAGTTCTGCCCATTCAATGAAGGTCACACCGGGAGCACCGACATATTCATAAAACCCGATATCATCCAATTCTTCACTGGAAGTCAGACGATAGAGGTCAAAATGCTGGAGAGTCAGCTTCTTCCCCCGATAGACATTCATGAGAGAAAACGTGGGACTTGATACGTCCCGTCTGTCCACGCCCAGTGTTTCTGCAATTTCCGTAACAAGGGTCGTCTTGCCGGCACCGAGGTCCCCGTCAAGAAGGACCACATCACCGTCACCAAGAACGGTTCCCAGGGCACGGCCCAATTTTTTTGTTTCGTTAAGCGTGGGACACGCGATGATCATGGCTTCCACCTTCCTTTACGGCGTCTATTATACCACACTTCCCCCTGACCTTTGCCAAAGTCTCCCAGAAAAGGAAGGGACTTCACAAGAAAACAAAAGGAGTGCTGCTTGATGGCAGCACTCCCTGGACGGGCAGTCAATCATCAATATGTGGACCGGCAGAGGCAATATCATCCGTGACCTTGCCTTCAAAGAGTTTCTTAAAGTTATCAATGAAGAGGCCGGCCAGTTTCTTTGCCATCTGATCGTAGGCATTCTTATCCGTCCACGTATTCCGCGGATTGAGGATCGTGCTCGGCACGTTGGGACAGGACTTAGGAATGGCAATGTCAAACATGGGCATGGTCGTCCAACCTTCTTCCCCCAGTTCATCATCAAGGGCTGCATGGATCATGGCCCGCGTATAGGCAAGCTTCATCCGCTTGCCAACGCCGTAAGGACCGCCGCTCCACCCCGTATTGACCAAGTACACATTGGTTTCGTGACGAGCAATCCGTTCACCCAAGAGTTTTGCATAGACAAGGGGCTGCAGGGGCAGAAAAGGTGCGCCAAAGGCAGTGGAGAACGTTGCCTGCGGTTCCGTAATGCCCCGTTCCGTCCCAGCGACCTTGCTCGTATACCCCGTCAGATAATGGTACATGGCCTGTTCCTTCGTAAGCTTTGAAATCGGAGGCAGAACGCCGAAAGCATCGGCCGTGAGGAGAATGATGTTCTTGGGATGGCCGGCACGGCTTGGAATCTTAGCATTGGGGATATAATTCAAAGGATAAGCCACGCGGGTATTTTCCGTGATGGTATTATCACTGAAATCAGGCGCTCCCGTCTTAGGGTCGACGACAACATTTTCCATGACGGCGCCAAAACGGACCGCGCGATAGATTTCAGGCTGACTGTCTTCGGTCAGGTCAATGCACTTGGCATAGCAGCCGCCTTCAACGTTGAAGACGCCGTTATCCCCCCAGCCATGTTCATCATCACCGATAAGAGCACGATGGGGATCTGCGGAAAGGGTCGTCTTCCCCGTACCGGAAAGCCCAAAGAAAAGGGCCACATCACCCTTGCTGCCTTCATTACAGGAGCAGTGCATGGAAAGAACATCCTGCTGGGGCAGGAGGAAGTTCATGACGGAGAAAATGGATTTTTTGAGTTCCCCAGCATAAAGACCACCGCCAATGAGGACAACTTTCTTGTCAAAGTTCAAAATGATGAAGGTTTCAGAGTTCGTTCCGTCAACAGCAGGATCTGCCATGACATCGGGCAGGGAAATGACCGTAAAGTCTTCCGGCACCGTACTTGGCTCATCCGTCTTGATGAATAACTGGCTGATGAAGACCGTCTGCCAGGCCATTTCATTAATGAACTTGACGCGGATTTGATAACTGGGATCGGCTCCGGCCTTGACGTTCTTTACATAGACACGATGAGTCTTGATGAACTTTTCACACTTGGCATAAAGCCGGTTGAAGGTCTCTTCCGTGCAGGCTTGGTTATTGTCCCAATTTACGATATCGTGGGTCAAGGGCGTATCGACAATGAACTTATCTTTCGGGGACCGTCCCGTATGGGTACCCGTCGTAACACGCAGGGCTCCCCGATCGGAGAACGTTCCTTCCCCATTGCGGATGGATGCTTCGATCAGTTCGCGGACACTCAGGTCCCGAACGACTTCTTTGGCTTCGGCCAGCAGCTTTTCACTATTCATGTCGTTACCTCTTCCTATGGTTAATTATTGAAGAAAAACCGTTTCATTCATAACACTCATTATATGACAGATTGTCCGCCTTGGCAACTCTAAGTATCTGAAAATTGCCTGCATTGACGGAAAATGCACTTTGGCGCTTATGGCCCACCGGGCCGCATTTTATCCCACTTTTACGTATTTTTTTTGAGATCATCCCTTAGAAAAAAGCGGACAGGCACCCCGCAAATGGAGTATTCTGTCCACTCACAAAAGACATCAGCAACATTTTATTTCTTCCGGTGTCAGATTGATAATCATTTTGCCTTCCCACTCCACACAATGGCTTCTTCTACGGAAAACGTAAGGCTCCCGTCTTCAAAAAGAAAACAGGGAATGCCTACATATCCGCCCTCCTTGACGGCCTGAAAGTCTTCACGGCTGTCACGGAGATGAAGAAATTCCTTCAGGAAGATCATGGTGCCCGTAATATCCTTGTACGTATAAGAAAGTCCTTTTTTGTCCAAGATGCACATAGCGGCAATCGTATCAGGGCAGACATGGCTGCCAAACATGGTAAAAGATTTCATGACTGTCTCCTTTTCAGCAAAAAAAAGGGGGGGCACTGCCCAAGCAGCCCCCCTCAGCATCATCAGTACAGGATTTTATTGGCAATGACAAGACGCTGGATCTGGTTGGTTCCTTCGTAGATCTGGAGAATCTTGGCATCACGCATCTTCTTTTCCATAGGATAGTCCTTCATATAGCCATAACCGCCCATAATCTGGACTGCATCTGTCGTGACTTCCATCGCCACATCAGAAGCAAAGCACTTGCTCATGGCTGCTTCCATGCCAAATTCAAGGCCCTGGTCACGCATCCAGCAGGCCTGCTGGACCATCAGGCGGGCGCCATGGACTTTCATGGCCATATCTGCCACCATGCCCTGGATGAGCTGGAAGGAAGAAATGGGCTGGCCAAACTGTCTTCTTTCCCGTGCGTAATGAGCTGCAATATCAAGCGCCGACTGAGCCACACCTACAGCTACGGAAGCAACGAAGGGACGGGCAGAATCAAGCGTCTGCATCGCAATGCGGAAGCCCTGGCCTTCCCGGCCTACGCGCATGGATTCAGGAACAACAACATCTTCCAGGATGAGCTCACACGTATTGGAAGGACGGATCCCCATCTTATCTTCCTTACGGCCAACAGAAAATCCCGGTGTCCCCTTCGGGACGATAAAGCAGGTCAAGCCGCGGATCCCGCCTGTTTTACGCGTATTGGCAAAGACAAGGAAACTGTCAGCAATCCCGCCATTAGTAATAAAGACCTTGCTCCCGTTAAGGACATAATGGTCGCCTTCCTTGACGGCTTTCGTCGAAACACCGCCCGCGTCGGAACCAGCGTCCGGTTCAGTGAGGGCAAAAGCAGCCAAGCCGCCGTTATTGAGTAGATCACACTGATATTTCTTCTGTTCATCATTGCCAGCAATCAAGATAGGATAGGAAGCAAGAGCATTTGCAGCAATGGACGTAGCCACGCCAACACAGCCCTTACCCAGTTCTTCGTAAATCATGGCAATGGTCACACTGTCAAGGCCCGGTCCGCCATATTCTTCCGGGACAACTAGGTTCAGCAGCCCCATGTCCCCTGCTTTTTTGATAATTTCCGGACGGCAGGCATTGTTTTTATCCATTTCATCCGTGTAAGGAACGATTTCCTTTTCGACGAACTCCCGAACCATGGCCTGAAGTTCCAACTGTTCTTCCGTTAATGCGAAATCCATGTGATCCTCCTGATTATGATTTGTTTTCCCTAACGGGCTCCCTCTTGGTCTAGCCTAGCGGACCCGCCAGTCAGGCAAGTATTGACAAATGACTCATAGGTAGTTTTTATTTTACCACTTTTGGGGAATCTCGTCAAAATGGCCGACAACAAACATGGTGCCCGTCACATCAACCATTTTGCGTCCATCCGGTCCTTCAATATCAACACGGCAGACAATGGTGGAATGCCCCACGTGAATGAGGGTTGCCGTGGCGATGACGCGGCATTTTTCTGCGGTATTGCGGATGAAATTGACGGAGCTTGAAAGGGTGACAACCTTAGCTCCAATGCTGTAGCAGGCAGCTCCCATGGCCGTATCGGCCAGCGTAAAAAGAGCCCCGCCATGAACCACGCCGTAGCGGTTCCCATGTTTTTTCGGGTCGACGTCCATAGCCATCTTACAAGCGCCGCAGGTCACTTCCAGGATGCTGATATCAGCCAGTTTCATAAAAGCATTTTCTTCGAATTTGTGGTACATCCATTCCTTGATTTCTTGGGCATTCATTACATTTGCCATGGAAAATCCTCCTCTACAAAATATAGACGGTGACGCGTCGTCTGCCCCACTCAAGGGCTTCCCGCCGGCTCATGAACGCAAGGTCGATCCGGTTTCCTTTGATGGCGCTGCCCACGTCAGCCGCGACCGCTTCCCCATAGCCCATGATATAGAGCTTGGTTCCCATGGGGATGATATAAGGATCGGTGGCCACAATCCCCTTGCGCAGGACGCGCCCGGTCGAAGTCATTCTTCCTACACCGGGATCCTGAGGGCTGTAGGCCGAGGCTTCCATGGTCCAGATCTTACGGTACCGACCAAAAGAAAGGCCGCTTTTTTTACTCATCAGGTTATAAAGGGGCCAATCTACGGAACCGGTTAATTTTTTGCCTTGTTTTTTCTGAAATGATAGGACAGCTTCCTTGGTTCCTTTACCAAACTCTCCATCAATTTCGCCCCGATAGAGTTTCAGCTCATGGAGCATCGATTGGACTTCTTCGACACGACGCCCCTTAGCACCGTACTGGGCCACTAGCTTGGCGGCCTGTACGCGACTAAGGGGCGCTGTCAAAAGAAGAAGGAGTGCCAGGAGGAAACCTAATTTCCTTACACGCACAGCTTCTCAACCTCCCTTACGGGAAGGATCAGATCATGTTGTCTAGGTAATCCGTATACAACGCTTCCAATTCTTCCATCTTACGATTTAATTGTACTTGAAGATTGGAGGCTTTGTCAAAATCTCCGTCAGCAAACGCTTTTTTGATTTGACTGAAAAGGCTCGTATTCGTGTCCGTATCCTTGGCAATTTCAACACGCAGGTCCTCTACACGCTGCCACAGTCCATCATCCCAAGCCGTTGACGAAGCCGTCTTCACGGGTTTCATGGCCTTGACCTTATTGCGGTCATTGGGGATAAGATGCTGGAGCAGTTCCGTCTGCCAGCGAATCAAGGCACCTTCCTTGAAGGATTCAAGGTACAGCTTCTTTAATGTGTTGCCGCGGGTCAGGACTTCCACCTTTTCCGGATAGGCATCAAAGGCTTTCATGTTTTCCCAAACCGTTGCCGGCGGTTTGCCAAAGTACTTGTTCCGTTCGTCTTCCGTATAGTCCTCAAAGACGTTATCTTCAGCGCGATAGGCCCGATCTTTTTCAAGGTAGAATCCTTCTTCTCCCGGTTTCTTGGAGATTTCTTTTTCAAGGGCTTTTGTATCCTTGCCCGAACGCAAGACGGCAACAATTCCATCAAGGGCGGACAGGTAGAAAGCCGCCGTAACCATATAAGTGTTGGTAAAAGGGTTTGGAGCCCGCATTTCGATACGCGTTGCCTTCGGGTTATCAACATCACGAATGAGACCAGCAAGGATGGTCCGATTACGGGTCGGCACATCATAGCTGCGGCCAAGACTCGTTACGATACAGATAGGGGCTTCAAATCCAGGTCTCAGACGGTTAAAAGCATCGGTCGTAGCCGAAACGATGGGGTTTACGACTTCATAGTTCTTGAGAATGCCCATGAGCACGCCATAGCCTACGGCAGAAAGAAAATCTTTCTTCATATCAGCAGGGCTCATGAGATTGATGATCTTACCGTCTTTCAGGCGGGCGGCAATCCCGACGTGAGTATGTTCACCGCTTCCGGCCACCCCGAAGATTGGTTTGGCTTGGAAAGAAACTTCAAGTCCATTGGAGCGGAAGATTTCCTTCACAACGCTGCGGACCAGGATTTCATTATCCGCAGCCTGGAGCGGGGTCGAAAAACGCCAATCAATTTCCAGCTGTTCATTGACGTGGGTCATATTGCCATTTTCATCGAGTTGGCCGCGGACACCGCCCACTTCCTTATGCCCCATTTCAGGGTTAAGACCATAGAGATTCAAGGTCTGGACGGCTTGTTCCAAGGAAGTCCGAACATTGCCGCGCGTACGCTGCCAATACTGTTCCTGCATGACCTGGGAAGAGGAAAGATCCGTTGTTGAAACATTTTCACGAGGAGTCTTGGTCCAGAACTCAAGTTCCGTTGCGCTGGTGAAAACAATTTCCTCGATTTCCTTGGGATCGCAGGCAAGGCCCGGGACGCTGCCTTCCTTCTTCATTTCCGCGAGCAGTTCCTTTCCCACATAATCAAGGGTGCTCTTAAGGATATAGCGGGAATCAACGAATTCGTTGTTGTGCTTCAAGAAGCAAGGGATGCGGAGCGTCCCAATCATCTTCCCGTTATCAGCATCAAAGTTTTCCGTGTTGTAGTCAACAAACCAGTTGACGCTGAGATCGGCCACCATGTCAACACGGGCGTCATCAAGAGAAGCCACGCCAGGCAGGACAACGGAAGAACCATCCGTCTGGGCCGTGTGTTCATAGAGCATGGTTTCCATATCATCGAGCAAAGCGCTGATAGGAACTTTTTCATCCGTATCGTTGCCAGCAAAATCAATGCCCATGAAAGAAACGAACTGGACTTCCGGATGCTGCAGGAGGATGGCTCTCAACGTATCCGGTGTGAGCTGGCTCGGTTTGATCACATAAAGAAGATCTTTCTGATACATAGTTTCATTACCCCTTTCCTATCTCGCCTATCTATCGACTTACACATTTGGTCTGCACCGCGGACAGCCATCCGTCCACAATGTACACCCTTCAACAAGGAAGCAATCCGAGAGAATTGAATCTCCTCTTGAATTACATGGCTTATTATAGCATACGAAAAAAAGATTGCCTAGTCTTTTTTGCAAATTTTACGAACGTTTTATATTTTTATAATCTTAAAGTTTGAGTTTTTATCATATTTTTTTCATTTTCATCTATTTTTCTTCTCTTTTTTCGCGCATTTCCTTTATTTTCCCGAACTTTAGTAAATTAGATTATCCTAACAAGCCAAAGGCTCTGGCACAAAGGAGACTGACCATACCGATGGTTTCCCGTCCCACATAAGATGCAGGCTGTTCTGTCGTAAGGACGGCCAATAAGTAAGGCCGTTTTCCAAAGAAGATGCCTGCATCATGTTCCACGCCAGCAAGATTTCCACATTTATGGGCAACCTGCACAAAGTCAGGAAGATTGCGTCTAAGGCCTCCCTCCTGCTGCTGACGGGCAAGAAGGGAAATCATCCAGCGGCCGAGGGGGCTGCCTGTTTTAGCAGTCTCGCAGATTACACGCAGCAGATGAACTGTGTCATCAGCGCTTGTCCAATTGTCCCTTTCTTTTTCCCCTGACGCATCAGCCATCATCAAGCGTCCCAAGTGAGTCTGTGCAAGGCCCAACTTTTTTGCTCTTTCATTGATGGCCTTCATGCCCAGTCTATCTATCAGCTGATTGGCCGCTTCGTTGTCACTGACAATGATCATGAGCGTGGCCAGTTCCTCCAGCGTGAAAGTGTGCCCAATTTTCAATTCCTTTATGATTCCATCACCGCCAGTTATGGCTGGCCCTAAAATGGAGATTGCTTCCTTAAGGTTTGCCCTGCCTCGCCTGACTTCTTCACAAAGTTCCACAAGAACAAGAAGCTTGATGAGACTTGCCGAAGGCAGTTCATTTTTTCCTCCGATGGAAAACCCCTGCTTCTCCGTAAGGAGCCAGCAACTGACTGCGGTCTTGCCCGGGCGCTTTGCAAGATACATCTCCACATCCTTTTGCAATGCATCCCATGTTTCCACAACAATTCCTCCTTTCACAAAAAGAGAGGGCTGCCTAATAGACAGCCCCGTTTGAAATGAATTACATCATCTTAAGGATAGCGCCGCAGATCATGCCGGCAAAATTCCCAACAGCAGCCCCTAAGACGCCCATAAGGACCCCAATGCCTGCATAGGAGGCATCATAGGCAGAAGCCACAATCGGAGCAGAAGCCGCCCCGCCAATATTAGCAAGGGATGCTGTAGAGACCATGCACAGATCCCAATGAAAAAGTTTTGACAAAAAGAACATAAGGATCACATGAACGGCTAGGATAAAGAACCCATAGACCACCCACATAGGAGCTGCCAGAAGATCCGTTACAGAAGCCGTCGAAGCAAGAAGGGAAACAACTGCATACAGATAAACGCTGGAAAGTTCCTCTACAGCCGGCACCTTGCCAAGAGGCGTCATGGCGCAGACAAGGCCCAGGACCGTTACAAAAAGGGTCGTCATGGACCCTTTATCGAACATCGCAAGACCAACATCCCTAAGTGCCCCGTTGAGGGAAGCCCCTACATATTGGGAAATGGCAGAGACAATAAGGGAAAGTCCAATGAGGAAGATCCAGTCCGCACCGCCAGCCTGTTTCTTTTCCTTTGCCACTTCCGCCGCAGCGGCATCGGCTACAGCCTGAAGCTTTGACGTATCGGCCTTTACAGCATTGTTCCACTTGGAAGCATAGCGGACCATGAGCAGCAGCAAGGCAATCCAAACGGAATAGCAGACCGTATCAAGGGCGAGTGCGCAGCTGTAAGCGCCGGCGTCTACGGGAAGGGCAGCCTGCATGGCTGCCATATTGGCAGAACCGCCAACCCAAGAGGCATACAGGGCAGCTACAGCACCCCACGTGTCACTGCCAAGAGAGCCCTTGAAAATGGGGTACCCAACAATAAACCCGACAAAAAGCGTGAGGGAGCAGCCAAGAAAGATGGTTCTATAATTTATTTTGGGGCGCTAAAGTGACCGTCCAGATGCGTGTCCTCTCAGCGCCTACTTTTTTTTCAATAAAAAAATAGGCATATGCACTCAAATCCTCTACAATTAAAGAGATCAAACAATAAAGAAAGTGAGTTGAATACATATGCCTTCTCTAGATTATATCGAAAAATTAACAGGAATTAAAGAGGAATGGATTCAAAATTT
>NZ_AULA01000021.1 GCF_000425045.1 Acidaminococcus intestini DSM 21505
CGATAGCAATCCTTTGCCAACGGTAATCCTTGATTCTATCGGTCTTCGCATGACAATTAGGGCATTGGACAACAGCTCGATTCAGTTCCATAATAAATTCAATTTGTTGCTCACTGTGGATGCATTTTTTTATTACGTTACCTTTGACATTCAAGGAATTTGCTATATAATCAAATGTGGACATAGGCCATCTTCCTTTCATTTAGGTTTGGCGATTTAATTGTAAGAGTGGATGCCGTCTATGTCCACTTTTTTATGCAAAAATGGGGTGAGGAAAGAATATTTCCTCACCCCAACATTTATTATAGAACCTTTTTTTTCATTTCATACTAAAAATAAAAACGTTGAAAGCTTTTCATAGGGGATGAAAAAATGTTCATGGGAAAAGTCTTGTCCGAATCATGAGCTTTTCAGTATAATATAAAAAAATTTCGAGAAAAACTCATATTTTATTATTTTTCTCAATCGAGGGGGTACAGTATGGACTTCAATTTTGTCGCATTTTTCTTTAATCCCTTGGTCCTCTTATTTTTAACCATGACCTTGGGCAACCTTTTTGGCGAACTGAAGATTGGAAAATTCAAGTTCGGCATTACAGGAACCTTGTTTGTTGGTCTGGTCATTGGCTATTTCCTGACCCAATATGCAGCGGGCGTTCCTAAAGAAAGCCGCTATTTTGCCTCTGCTATGGCTGTCATGCAGGGAAAGGTCATCCCCGGTCCGCTTATGAATCTTGCCCTTCTTGTCTTTATTGTGGGGACGGGTCTTCTTGCTGCCAGTGATATGAAATATGCCTTGACGAAATTTGGCAAGCAGTTTGTTATCCTCGCTATCTTCATTCCCTTTGTCGGAGCTGTTGCTTCCTATGGTTCGAGCCAGCTCCTGCAGGATATGAGCCCTTTCCAGATGACCGGGACCTATACGGGCGCCCTGACAAGTTCCACGGGTCTTGCTGCGGCTACGGAGTCGTCTGACAGCGAGGCTAGACGATTGGGCATGGAATTTGGCAGCCAGCCGGAATCAGCCAGAAAAAAGATCATTGCCATCATCAACAGCGCCCGCGTCCGTGATGCCAAGCTTCGTCATGAATCCGCACCGGCTCCGCTGACGCTGGAAGGGACCCAGTCCCTTTCCCAAGAAGATGTTGAAGTCTTTGTCACGGAGGCAAAGGCCGGCGTTGGCGTGGGACACTCCATCGGTTATCCTTTTGGGGTTCTCTTCTTGATCCTTGCCATTAACCTGATTCCGAAGATCTTTGGCCTTGATGTCGAAGACGAAAAGAAACGGTATTTTGCGCAAAAGGCGCTTGATATCAAGAATGACGCAAGCCTTGTGACGGAAAAACATCAGGAAGTCGCCATGGATTTCATTGGTTTTTCCCTTGCCGCCTTCCTAGGGTATGTGGTCGGGTCCATCCGCATCTACATGGGACCTTTGGGCTGGTTCTCCCTCGGCGCGACGGGCGGCGCTATCCTTGTGGCCTTGGCCTTGGGCGCACTGGGTCAGCTTGGTCCTATCCATTTCCGTATGAACAGCACTGTCCTTGGTAAGATGCGCACGTATTTCCTGTCTGTCTTTCTTGCCGGAACGGGCCTCAACTATGGGTTCCGTGTCGTTGATGCTGTAACGGGTGATGGCTATATGGTGGCTATCATTTCCGCCCTGGTTGCCCTCATTTCCATTCTTGCCGGCTTCCTATTGGGTCATTATGTTTTCCGTATCAATTGGACCCTGCTTTCCGGTGCCATTACGGGCGGCATGACGAGTGCCCCGGGCCTTGGCGCTGCTGTTGATGCCTTGGAGTGTGATGAACCAGCTGTTTCTTATGGGGCTACGCAGCCTCTTGCTACCTTCATCATGGTCATCTTCTCCATTATCATCCACAAACTTCCGCTGTAAGAAAATTGCAATCGCAATACCCCTTACCGAATGCACAACGCGCATTTGGTAAGGGGCATTTCTTATTTTTTACTCGGCGCACAGATCGCGCCGATCTTTCATAGCAGCAGCCCTCTCTTGTTAAATTCCTTATGAATCAGCTTCCTGCACGTAAAAAGCCTTGGATTTGCGTCTAAGTTCAGGGCTTACGTTATGGTTTTCCTCCGTGTTTTGTCCCTCGGGCGGAAAATGCCGTTTCGCCTGACCAAGGCGGGAACCCGAAAGGCGTACGTTGCCTCATCAAAATGAAGCAAGCCTGCCCTTTCGGTGGGGGATAAGACGGATAGTTTTTGCCTGGCGTTTCCATATGAGCGGTCAGCGAGGAATATCTTTCGATGGTCCAAAACCGCTAATCGCAAGACCCCGTCAAAGTGATTCGGCTCACGGACCGTGTTATCGAAAATCTATTCGGCGCCCTGTCCGGAGGACACGGTCAGGCACCGCGCCTTACCGTCCCTTGCTTGACTGCAGAGCCTTGTCTTAGGCAGTCGTTTTGTAAGGCTTTAGCAGCCCAGTACCACAGCCTGCATTCTGCCTGCCCTTGGACAGCCATCCAACAAAAAAGCCCCTGCCATTGCGGCAGAGGCTTTTTGATCCTACCTTATTCTTTTTTGAAGGCTTCTTCGTCAAAGGTTCCCATGATCTTATCCACGACAATGGCGTTTGTCATGGATCCGGATACGTTCAGCATGGTACGGCCCATATCGATGATCGGATCAATGGCAAGGACGGGGGAGATGGAGGAGAAGTAGGCGCCAAGACCAGTCCCACTGAGGGAGACGGAAGCGGCCATGGTCGCTGTACCGGGAACACCCGCAATGCCGATGGACCCTAAGGCAATAACCACTATGCTCATGATAAATAAGGTCAGGTCAAAAGGAATACCGGATACATTGGCAATGTAGACCACAACCAGGCCGGGGAAGACCCCTGCACAGCCCTGCATTCCTGCCGTTGTCCCAAAACTTGCTACCGTATTGGCCGTCGTTGTTGAAACGCCAAGACGATGGGTGAGGGTTTCGACCGTAAGGGGCAGGACGCCCATGGAAGAACGGGAAGTAAAGGCAAGGACAAGGGGACTTTTGGCTTTCTTGAAATAGGTGAGAGGGTTTACCCCAAAAACGGTGAGCAGGAGCGCTTCTGCAGCAAACATAATGGCAAGGCCCAGATACAGCAGGAGGATGAAAAGGCCCATATCCATGACTGCTTTAAGGCCTCTTGTGGCAAGGGTATTTGCCAGCAGGGCAACCACGCCATAAGGCATGAGGCCAATGATAAAATCACAGGCCCATCCCATGATGAGGTGGAGCTCGTCAAAGAGCTTTGTAAAGGCCTCCAGGCTGTTTGTGCCGGTTTTCTTGATGAGCTGGGCAATGCCGCCAATGACAACGCCAAAGATGACGACGGCAATGACATTCGTATCGGCCATGGCCTTGACCGGATTCATCGGAATCAGGGCCCGGAACGTATCGACGACAGGCTTTACGTCACGCATCTTGCTGGCGCCTTCTACAGCGCTTGAGCCGGCACCGAGACCAAAGAGGCTGCCCAGGGACAGTCCAACGATGGCCGCAAGGGCTACCATACCGAGGTTTGTGGCAAGCATGGCGCCAACGAGTTTCTTGAGGTTTGTTCCTTCATTCATATGAAGGATGACGTGGATGATGGAAGTAAGGACCAAGGGGACAACAAGCATACGGATGAGGTCGATGAACCCGCCGCCGACAAGGGAATACCATTTGGTGGCCTCCTTAATAAAGACCACTTTTGTTGGAGCGTCCGGAAATCCGGCGAGGACCTGAATAAAAATCCCTAGGAGGGCACCTGATACGGTGCCAATGGTCACGAGTTTTCCAAAAGAGGTGCCTTTTTTCTCCAAATGATGGATCATGGCGAGAATCAAAAGAAAAACGAGGAGAAGAAAAACGGTGGTGGGGTGACTGATCATGAGAAATTCCTTGAAAAAGTGAAGTTCCATAATGTACGTCCTTTCTGCATAAAATATACTGCGTAAGTATGAATTAATTTGAGAGTATACCCACAGACAGTGAGTTTGTCAATAATAACTCATCAAAAGATCATCTTACAAAGACTGCAGCAGGGGCAGTCCATAAAAAATAGGATAAGAACGGGAAAAACAGACTTTTTAAAAGAAATGGATTTTTTTAAAAAAGGGGTTGCAAAGGGAAAAGACTCATGTTATACTATGCACAGTTAGTAAAGACTAACCAACAGTTCAACACAGTTCTTTTAACCCTCTTTTCTTTCATGTGTATTGGTTAGTTTGAACTAATTACAACTTATTTTCCGCTGACTTCCGCTTCGTTTTCACTCCCCTGGAACGAAGCGGGACGGGCGGATCGGGAGGTACGTATGGAGCGCCTTTTGGAGATGGAACTTGTTCGGCAGTGTGCGCCGACATTGGCTGGACTCAAAGCGGCAAGTCTCTTCCGCTTTGTCTTTCCGCCTTTGGTCAGCCCCTTTGCTTTGATCAGCCGGATTGCCATACGGCTGGCGAAAAGGAACCTTTTCCTCGAAATGCTGAGCTTTGACATGGTAAAGCGAAGCGGCCTTCTGTTCGTATATCGTCCCTGTCACCTTGACCGCATCATGAAGGAGGATGGGGTGCCGGAATTTTTCAGCTCTTTGGGCTATACCGGTTCCCACTGGCAGGATCACCTAACCGAGATTTCCTTACGACTCGCAAAGCGGGCTTCCTTCCCCCATGAAATTGGAGTTCTCCTTGATTATCCCCTGGATGATGTGAAGGCGTACATGGCTTCTCCCAAGGAAAAAGGCCTCTGCTCGGGCTGTTGGAAAGCTTACACCAACCCCGCCCGGGCACGGCACTTTTTTGAAAAATGCCAGAAATGTACCCGTGTTTATTGTGAATGTTATGCCCAAGGCAGCCCGCTGGAACGGCTTCTTGTAGCGTAAGTTTCCCATGGGACCATTTTTGATACCTCAGAATTTGCGAAAGGACGATTGACATGAAAAAAACAGCTGTAATTTATTGGAGCGGAACGGGCAATACGGAAGCAATGGCCAACGCTGTTGCCGAAGGCATGAAAGAAGCGGGTGCTGATGTTTCTGTCATGACAGCCACGGAAGCTGCAAGCCTTGATCCCAGTACCTATGATGGCCTTGCCTTTGGCTGTCCCGCCATGGGAAGCGAAGTTCTTGAAGAAAGTGAATTCCAGCCGATGTGGGATGATGTCAAAGGAAAACTGTCCGGTAAATCCATCGTTCTTTTTGGCTCTTACGGGTGGGGCACCGGTGAATGGATGGACTACTGGAAAGATGATGCTGTCGCAAGCGGAGCTACGCTTGCCGCCGATCCCTTGATCCTCAACGGATCCCCTGATGATGCTGGCCTAACACAGTGTAAGGAGCTTGGGAAAGTTCTGGCATGAGCCTTTCCCCTAAGCTTGTCATAGATTGATCTCCCCTGTACAGCCTTTTTAAGGCACCTTAAGATCTGGAACGTACCTCTCTTCGTTCCAGGTCTTTTTTGTATGCCAAAGACTTTCCATCCTTCTGGTAGATTAAAAATCATATCAATAATAATATTACACAAAATGATAAAGATGTGATATAATCCATCTGTTATTGTATCAACATAGAACTCAAAGTTTTTTCAGTAAAAGATTGCTGACTTGTTGACAAATACATAGTTTAATAGTATGATATGCACATATTGTGAAAGGCAAGGAACGGAACAAGTACCATAGGAAATGGCCGCTAGAGAGACCTGCACACCGGTGCAAGCAGGTTCGGATCCAGTTCTTGTGGGAATGCCTCCGCGAGCTGGATGGCTGAAATAAACAGTAAGCTGTCACGGGGCCCGCCCCGTTACCAAGGACGTAAGACTGGGACCTTTCCCAGTGAATGAGAGTGGAACCACGAACCGTCGTCTCTTAGGAGGCGGGGGTTTTCTTTTTTGGGGAAAAGAGGGAATTTGCCGTGTTCATCCAAAAGAAAAAAGCAGCGGAACGCTGGGGCGGTTTTGTCTGTCCCCCCACGCCAATCATCATCAGGAAGGAGAGAGGAACCCATGATTGAATTCAAGCATCTTAGCAAACGCTTTTCTTCAGCATCAGGCATGATAGATGCCCTTCAGGATGTGAACCTTTCCATTGCAGATGGGGATATCTTTGGTGTCATTGGATTCAGCGGCGCCGGAAAATCGACGCTCCTGCGCATGGTGAACCGCTTGGAGGATCCCACAGAGGGGGAAGTTCTCATCAATGGCGTCAATATCTTGGCGCAAAGCCATGATGAACTGCGGCGCATGAGAAAGAAAATCGGCATGGTTTTCCAGCAGTTCAATCTGTTGGAAAGCCGAACCGTCTATGAAAATGTCGCCCTGCCCCTGATTCTCAACAAAACTGATGCGGTGCAGATGGAGCGGACCGTAACGACACTGCTCCAGTTTGTGGGTCTTTCTGACAAGAAGGATGCCTATCCCAGTCAGCTTTCAGGCGGGCAGAAACAGCGTGTGGGTATTGCGAGGGCGCTTTCGACGAACCCATCCATTCTCTTGTGCGATGAAGCGACAAGTGCCTTGGATCCCGTGGCAACGGAGCAGATCCTGCAGCTCCTAAAACGCATCAATAAGGAGCTGGGCATTACGATCCTTATCGTCACCCACGAGATCGACGTCATCCAAAAGATCTGCAATCGGGTGGCTGTTATGGAATTAGGGCGCGTCGTGGAGCAGGGATCTGTTCTGGATGTTTTTAGCGATCCCCAGAAAGAAATCACGAAACGTTTTGTAAAGACGGTCATCCCCAATGAAGTGCCGCAGTCCGTTCTTGAAAAACTAAAGGCTGAATCAAGGCCCTACCAGCTTCTCCGGGTTCGCTTCCTAGGGGACGAAGCAGCGGAAAACCTATTTTATCATCTCAATCATGATCTGGGCGTTGAAACCAATATCCTTTTTGCCAATGTCTGTGAACTGCAGGGGGAGGCATTGGGACTGTTTATCATTGAAGTCATCAACGAACATGATGGCGTCCCAAAAGCCAAGGCATATTTTGATGAGCATGGTCTTAGTTGGAAGGAGGTTGATGCGTAATGCCGGAACTTGGCGTTTCCAATGCGCAGCTGATCCTGGCAGCCAAACAGACTGCCTACATGGTTTTTGTATCGCTTGCTGCCGGCACAGTCCTTGCCATGATCATGGCTTTTGCCCTGGTACTTACAAGAAGCGACAGCATCCTGCCGAACCGTTTCATCTATGGGATCCTCAATACGATCATCAACACGGTTCGTTCCGTTCCGTTCATCATCCTCATGGTCTTTATCATGCCCCTGACCAAGATGGTTGTTGGAACAAGGATTGGGACAACAGCTGCTTTGGTGCCTCTTGTCATCTTCATTGCACCTTATCTCACGCGTCTTTTTGAAAACTCCCTGCTTGATGTCGATCGAGGCATCATTGAAGCCGCTCAGGCGATGGGAGCATCCTATTTTGAAATCATTTGGTATTTTCTCCTGCCGGAAGCAAAAGGATCCCTCATCCTTTCCATTACGACAGGGACAATCGGCCTTTTAGGGGCCACGGCCATGGCCGGTGCAATTGGAGCCGGCGGCGTCGGGGATCTGGCCTTGACGTATGGCTATGAACGGATGAATACACCGCTCATGTTTCTAACGGTAGTCATCCTCATTATCTTTGTGCAGATCATCCAAACCGTGGGCAACCATTTTGCCTTTAAATCAAGAAATCATGAATAGGGAGGAATCATCATGAATCTTACGAAGTGGAAAAAAACGCTGGGTGCAGCCCTTGCCGTCCTTGTCTTTGCCGGTCTGGCCGCAGGCTGCGGCAGCGATAAGAAACAAGCCGCGGATAAGAAGGAACTGACCTTCAGTAAATCCCAGGGACCGTACAGCGACCTTTTTGAAAAAGGGGTCAAGCCCATCTTGGAGAAAAAAGGCTATAAGATTACGGGCAAGGATATGAGTGACCTGCTCCAGGCGGATATCGCCCTCAATGAAGGGGAAGTGGACTTTAATGTCGAGCAGCATACGGCTTATATGGAAAACTTCAATAAGAAGCAGGGGGGTCATCTTGTTGCCCTGACCCCAATCCCGACGGTGCCGGCTGGAATCTACGCAGGCAGTAAGACAAGCCTTGACCAGGTTGCGGATGGAGATACCATTGCGGTCCCTAATGACGCTTCCAATACGGCCCGTGCCTATGCCCTGCTCCAGAAGGCCGGCTGGATCAAATTGGATCCGAAAAAGGATCTTGCGACGGTCACCCAGCAGGATATTGTGGAAAATCCCCATCACCTGAAATTTACGGAAATGAAATCCCTCAATATTCCTTCCGTCCGTACTGATTTTGCCTATATTGTCATCACCGGGTCCATCGTCTATAATGCCAAAATCGATCCCAGTACGGCCCTTTTGAAGGAAACCATCCTGCCGCACCTCCTGCTCCAGCTCGTTGTGAGCGACAAGAACAAAGATGCCCAGTGGGCTAAGGACATTGCTGCAGCCTACAAGTCCCCAGAATTTGCTGAATATATGAAGAAGAACAATACGGGACTGTGGTTTGACCCGAACAATGAAAAGAAATAAAGAAAAGATGAAGGAGGCTGTTGCGCAGGCAATGGCCTCTTTTTTAGGGAAAGGAGCCTTCCTATGAATGCGAACCTAAGCCGGGCCCAACAGGCCTTTAAGGAACTCGTCACCCTGCGACGTGACTTTCATGCCCATCCGGAACTATCTTGGAAAGAAAGGCGGACACAGCAAAAAATCCTCGAATATCTGGATAAATGGGGGATTCCTGCCGTCGTTTCAACAGGAACCGGGGTGATTGCCACGCTAGAAGGCGCAAGGAACAAGGATGTCGTCCTTGGCATCAGGGCTGATATTGACGCCCTCCCCCTAACGGAAGCCGCCCATCCGCCTTACGTGTCGCAAAATCAAGGATGCATGCACGCCTGCGGTCATGATACGCATATTGCCATGCTCCTTGTGACGGCCCGTCTCCTTGCGGAAAAAAAGGATGACCTTCCCCTGACCGTGCGGTTCCTCTTTCAGCCAGCCGAGGAATATATCGCCGACAGCGGCGCCCTTCATATGAAAGAGGATCCTCTTGTAAAAGCGATTACCCGCATGATTGCCATCCATATCCAAGGCATGCTGCCCTATGGGATGGCTAATCTTCAGGAAGGACCCATCATGGCGGCGTCCGATACCTTCGATATTTTCATCAAAGGCAGGGGTGGTCATGGGGCCCATCCGGAAGAAGCCATAGACCCTATAGCGGCTGGTGTTGCCTACTATAATGCTGTCCAGACCTTGGTGAGCAGGGAAACCAAGGCCCTTGATGCTGCCGTCATTGGCATTACGTCTTTCCAAAGCGGTGAGACGAGTAATGTCATCCCCGAAACGGCCCGTCTTATGGGAACCTGCCGTACCTTCAGCCCTACTCTTAGGGAACGTTTCCCTAAGCAGCTGGAACGGCTCGCCCGTGGAATCGGGGAGGCGACACGTACGACCATTGAAGCTTGTTATCATTATGGAACGCCGGTCATGGTGAACGATCCGTCTGTCACGCAGACAGGTCTTGCGGCAGCGGCTGCAATCTTTGGGCGGGACAAGGTCATTACGGAAGAACCTCGGATGGGCGGTGAGGATTTTGCCAAATATGACGCGCCTAAGGCGATGCTTTGCCTAGGTGGTGGGTTTGAGGATGAAAAGAGGCGCAAAGCTCAGCACAACCCTCAGTTTGATATTGATGAACGGGCCCTGCCCCTAGGTGTGGCCTATTTTCTGGAGTATGTGGATGAGTATGGCAGAAAGCTTGATGGGACTGCCATCTAGTAGGAGGCGGCCGACTTTCATGATATAATAAAAAGAAAAACCAGAGGTGGAATCATGGAAGACCTGAAACTGAAAAACAAGATCGATGCCTATATTGATGCCCATCAAGCGGATTATGTCAGTCTTCTTTTTGCGATCGCGTCCCTGCCGTCACCGACGGGAAACGAAGCAAAAAAAGCAGCCTTTATCCTCAAGACGTTGAAGGACATGGGGGCAGAGACTGCCCATCTCGATGCGGTTGGGAATGTGGTCTATCCCTACCAGCTGGAAAAAGCCAAGGAAAAACCCCTTCTCTACACAGCTCATATGGATACGGTCTTTGAAGGCGTAGATGAGATTGTGCCTGAAATCGACGGTCATATCATGAAGGCCCCCTCCATCGGCGATAATAGTTCCAATGTGGCGGCCCTCCTTTTTCTCATCAGGATGTTCCATGAGCTTAAGCTGCAGGTTCCTGCCATCTTTTGTTTCAACGTTGGGGAGGAAGGCTTGGGCAATCTTCGAGGTGCCCATCATCTGATGGAAACCTGGCAGGAGAAGATCCGCGCTTTCATTGCCGTTGATGGAGATAGTGAACGCTTTGTCAATGAAGCCGTCGGCTCCCATCGCTATGCCGTCCATGTCGTGACGCCCGGCGGTCATAGCTTTGCCAATTTTGGTGAGAAGAACGCAATTGCAGCAGCAAGTGCCATTATTGAGGAATTCTATGGCCTGCGCGTTCCCCATACGCCGAAGACAACGTATAACGTGGGTACCATCCAAGGGGGACGCACGGTCAATGCCATTGCGGCGGATGTGGAATTTACCGTCGATATGCGCTCTGTTTCCATGACGGAACTCCAAAAGTTGGACGCAGCCTTTATGGACATCCTGAAGCGTCATGAGGCAACGGACGTCACTCTTGAAACCCTGCTCCTGGGCAAGCGCCCCTGTGGTGACGGGCCCCTTCGGGATGAAATCTACGAACGGATCATGCGCATCCGCCGCCGGGAAGGAAAAATGACGAAATGGGCGGCAAGTTCGACCGATGCCAACATTGCCCTTTCCCGAGGACTGCCGGCCATGGCCTTTGGTGTGGGCCACGAAAAAGGCGTCCATACCTTGGATGAGGAACTGGATCTATCGAGCCTTGCGCCGGGCCTCAAACAGCTCGCGTCCTTTATCCTTGATATCTAAATTGTAACGAATGATACAGGGTGTAACAAGGTGCGCTCCGATTCTCGTTGTTTTTGCTTTTTTTGTTGACAAGAAGGAAAACAGGGCGTATGATGACACCATCAATTAAATAACCCTATCAGAAACCAGTGATGTGGAGATAACGTCAGAAGATGTGCGCAAAGAGAGTCCGGGACGGTGGAATCCGGATCGTGGCAGTCTGGCAAATGGACCACTGAGGGTGCGTAGAAATCTTCGGAGAGTATGGCGCAACGTGCCAGCCGCGTTAAGGCTGAGGAATGTGTTGGCATTCTGCAATGAGGTGCACGGCTTTTGCTGTGCAGCAAGGTGGTACCGCAGGTCTTTCGCCTGTCCTTGTAAGAGGACAGGCGTTTTTGTTTTATCAGGACCTTTTGGGCGGGTATCTGGCGTTTGTCAACCAGATGCCCGCTGTTTTTTATGTGAAGGAGGAAATCATCGTGAAAGAGACAAGTTTGACTGAGGCAAGATGCCTTGCTGAAAGTGGGGGCGCCGTCCCCATCGTCCGGCAGCTTTTGGCGGACATGGTGACGCCCCTGGGGCTCATGAGTCTTATCCGAAAGGACCATGACCGCTATTTTCTCCTTGAAAGCCTGGAGGGCATCGATGCTCGGGGCCGCTACTCCTTTATCGGCTATGACCCGCTGCTGCGCCTGTCGGCCAAGGATTTTGCCGTTACTGTGGAAACCCGTAAGGGCACTCAAAAAAGCGGCAAGGCGCCCCTTGACCTCATCCGGAACTATCTGAAGGAATATCAGAATCCGAAGGTCCCTGGCCTGCCGCCTTTTACAGGAGGCTTTGTGGGGTACTTTTCCTACGATTTCATTCAGTACTGTGAACCGAGCCTGCGCTTTGATCCGAAAAAAGCCACGGATTTTCCCGATTTTGACCTCCTGCTCTTTGATAAGGTCATCGTCTTTGATGCTTTTAAACAGACTCTCTTTCTCATTGTAAACGCCAAGGCTGACGCAATCGACGAGACGTACAAGAAGGCCATAAGGGACCTTGATGCCATGGAAGCCCTCGTGAAAACCCCTGTCCTAGCGCCTCAGGAAGGAACAGCCCACTTGGGACCCATTTCTTCCAATCAGACGCGGGAACTGTACAACGAAAACATCGCCCGCATCAAGCACTTCATCCGTGAAGGCGACATTTTCCAAGCCGTTTATTCCCAGTGCTTTTCTGCTTCCTATGATAAGGACCTCTTTTCCTTTTACCGCGTCCTTAGACGGACCAACCCCTCCCAGTACATGATGCTCATGAAGCTGGGAGATACGGAAATTGCAGGCTCCTCACCGGAAACACTCATCCGTCTTGAAGGGCGCACCATTACGAGCATGCCCATTGCAGGGACGCGGCGCCGAGGAAGGACGGAGAAAGAGGACAAGGCGCTGGAAGAGGATCTGACACACGATGCGAAGGAACTGGCCGAACATAATATGCTCGTTGACCTTGCCCGCAATGATGTGGGGAAGGTGAGTGAATTTGGCAGCGTCAAGGTTCATGACCTGCATCATGTCAAACGTTTCTCCCATGTCATGCATCTGACAAGCCGTGTGACAGGACGGCTCAAAGAGGGTCTTGACGCCATTGATACGCTCTGTGCGGCCCTTCCGGCAGGGACCTTATCCGGAGCTCCGAAAATCCGGGCTTGTGAGATCTTGGACGGTCTTGAACCGCGGCGCCGCGGTCCTTATGGCGGCGGTATCGGTTATCTTGATTTTTCAGGGAATATGGATATCTGCATCACCATCCGGACAGCCGTCAAACGGGGAGATATCGTTTATTTCCAATCGGGCGGCGGTATTGTGGCAGATTCCGTAACGGAAAATGAATTCCAGGAAACCCTCAACAAATCAGGCGCTGTAAAAGACGCACTTATGAAAACAATGGAGGCAGAATGATGATCCTAATCATAGATAACTACGATAGTTTCACGTATAACCTCTACCAAGCGGTAGGAACCCTGACCCCTTCCGTTCAGGTTGTACGGAATGATTCCCTGACTGTTTCCGAGGCAGCTGCTCTTCAGCCCCAGGCCATCATCCTTTCCCCTGGACCGGGAAAACCAAAAGAGGCCGGCATAACAGAAGCTGTCCTTGAGGAACTGAAAGGACAGGTCCCTATCCTAGGGGTCTGCTTGGGTCATCAGGCCATGGGAGAAGTCTTTGGCGGGACCGTGACCCTGGCTCCGCATCTTGTCCACGGAAAGGCGGACGACATCAAACTTGACCGCTCCTGTCCGCTTTTTAAGAATCTTCCGCCCGTCATCAAGGGAGCCCGTTATCATTCCCTAATTGTGGAAAGGGATAGCCTTCCACCGGAACTCCTAGTCACTGCGGAGACTTACGCTGGAGAAATCATGGGGCTGCGTCATAGGGATTATGAAATCTACGGACTTCAATTTCATCCCGAATCCATCATGACGCCCATGGGCGCCAGCATCATCGAAAATTTTCTGCGCCATGTCGGTGCGCTTTCCTAAGGAGGTTATATTATGATTAAGGAAGCCATCATTAAATTAGTGGGAAAAGGGGACCTAACTTACGAAGAGGCCCGTACCGTCATGCTTGAAATCATGGGCGGGAAGACGACGCCAACACAGAACGCCGCGTTTTTGGCAGCTCTTTCTACAAAGAGCACGAAAGCAGAGACCATTGATGAAATCTCCGGCTGTGCCGAAGCCATGCGAAGCCTGGCAACTCCGGTCCCCCATCCGGGGATGGAAGTCCTCGAGATTGTTGGAACCGGCGGGGACGGGGCCCATTCCTTCAATATTTCAACGACGTCAGCCATGGTTCTTGCTGCAGGCGGCGTGAAAGTAGCAAAACACGGCAATCGGGCTGCTTCTTCGCTGTGCGGCACAGCCGATTGCCTTGAGGCCTTGGGTGTCAAGATTGACATGACGGCGGAAAAGGCCCTTTCCATGCTGCAAAAGACGAACTTCTGCTTTCTCTTTGCCCAAAAATATCATAGTGCCATGAAATATGTAGGCCCCATCCGTAAGGAACTGGGATTCCGCACGGTCTTCAATATCCTGGGCCCCCTTACGAACCCGGCAAAGCCGGAAATGTTCCTTCTCGGTGTTTATGATGAATACCTTGTCGAACCGATTGCCAAGGTCCTTGCAAGTCTTGGCGTAAGACGCGGCATCGTCGCATATGGCAGGGAAAAACTGGATGAAATATCCCCAAATGGCCCGACCGTCATCTGTGAAATCAGGGATGGCTATTATCGCTCTTCCCTCATTCGTCCCGAGGATTTTGGCCTTGTGCCCGGCACGAAGAAAGACCTCCTTGGCGGGACGCCGGAAGAAAATGCCCGGGTTACGCGCGATATCCTTAGCGGCAGGATAGGGGGTACGAAACGCAATGCCGTACTCCTCAATGCCGGCGCAGCCTTCTTTGTGGCTCAAAAAGCAGAATCCATCAAGGAAGGGATCACCCTTGCAGCCTCCCTGATCAATAGCGGAAAGGCCCTTACGGCCCTTGAAAACATCATCAAGGAAAGTCAGCAGTAAAGGAGACCGCCATGATTCTTGATACCCTTGCTGACGCGGCCCGGGAACGGACGAGGGCGCGTCAAAAGAAAATCAGCTTTGCCAAGATGCGTCATCTGGCAGAATCCCTTCCCCAAAAACGGGCGGGATGCTTTCAAAAGGCACTGCAGGCCCCGGGTCTTCACATCATTGCGGAAGTAAAAAAAGCGTCTCCGTCAAAGGGACTGATTGCTCCGTTCTTCCCCTATGAAACCATTGCCGAGACCTACGAAAAAAGCGGCGCTTCTGCTATTTCTGTCCTGACGGAACCGACTCGGTTCTTGGGAAAGGATGCCTATCTTGAAGCTATCCGACGCCGCGTCAAGGTACCTATTTTGCGCAAGGATTTTACCGTCGATCCCTACATGGTGTATGAGGCACGCTGCCTTGGTGCGGATGCGGTCCTTCTGATTGCCGCTCTCTTATCGGATAGGGAGCTGTCCGAATACAGACAGATGGCGGAGAGCCTTGGCATGGATGCCCTTGTCGAAGCCCATGACGAAAGGGAAGTGACGCGGGCTCTTAAGAGCGGGGCTAAAATCCTTGGTGTCAATAACCGGAATCTTAAGGATTTTACTGTCGATGTGGGAAACAGTCTTCGTCTGCGGCCCCTTGTTCCACCGGAAATCCCTTTCATCGCGGAAAGCGGGATCCATGATGGAGCGGCTGTTAAGCTCCTTGCAGAGCATGGTGTCAGCGGTGTTCTCATTGGGGAACTCCTCATGAGGAGTCCTTCCATTGAGGCCAAGATGAAGGAACTTTTGGAGGCGGCATCATGACCGTCATCAAGATTTGCGGTCTTCGCCGTCTTGAGGATGCCGTCATCTTGAACCGGGAAAAGGTGGACGCGGCTGGGTTTGTCTTTTATCCTCCAAGCCGCCGATTTGTAAGGCCGGAGCTTGCTGGGAAAATCAAAAAGCTCCTCTACCCGTCGATAAGGACTGTCGGCGTCTTTGTCAAGGAAGACCCTGAAAGGGTAGTCGCCCTTCATGAAGCGGGCATCATCGATATGGCCCAGCTTCACGGGGATGAATCCCCCGATGACCTTGCTTTCCTCCGCAGCCTGACTGATATGCCCCTTATCAAGGCCATCCGTGTAAGAAGCCGGGAGAGCCTCCAAAACCTTGACCAATATGATTGTGACTATTTTCTCCTTGATGCCTTTACAAAAGACTACGGGGGAAAGGGCAAACGCTTCGATTTGTCCCTGCTTGAGGGGATAACGATGCCCAAACCTTTTTTTCTTGCCGGCGGGCTTACGGCAGGCAATGTAGCAGCCCTTATGACAAGTGTCCACCCTTACGGGGTTGATGTCAGCAGTGCGGTAGAAACGGATGGCATCAAGGATGCTAAAAAGATTCATGCTTTTATCAAAGCAGTCAGAAGAAAGGATGAAGAAGATGAGTAATGGAAGATATGGAACCCACGGCGGGCAGTATGTACCGGAAACCCTGATGAATGCTGTCCTGGAACTCCAGAAAGCGTACGAAACCTATAAGAAAGATCCCCAGTTCATCAAGGAATTGCAGCAGCTCTATCATGACTACGCCAATCGGCCGAGTCTCCTTTACTATGCGGAACGGATGACCCAGGACCTTGGCGGCGCCAAGATCTATCTCAAACGGGAAGACCTGAACCATACGGGGGCCCACAAGATCAATAATGCTTTGGGCCAGTGCCTCCTTGCAAAGAAAATGGGCAAAAAGCGCATCATTGCGGAAACGGGCGCCGGTCAGCACGGCGTGGCAACCGCTACGGTCGCTGCTTTATTGGGCCTTGAATGTGTGGTCTACATGGGAAAGCTGGATACGGAGCGTCAGGCCCTCAACGTGTATCGCATGAAACTGCTTGGTGCTGATGTCGTTCCCGTTGAAACAGGGACAAAGAGCCTCAAGGACGCCGTCAACGAAGCCCTGCGAGAGTGGAGTGCTCGCTGCGAAGACACGGCTTACTGCATTGGCTCTGTCATGGGGCCCCATCCCTATCCCATGATGGTCCGCGATTTCCAAAAAGTCATTGGCGAGGAAGTGCGCCAGCAGATGCTGGAAAAAGAGGGGCGCCTGCCCGACGTGGCCATGGCCTGCGTAGGCGGCGGCAGCAATGCCATGGGGCTTTTTTATGATTTTATCCCCGATCCGTCGGTCCAGCTCATCGGGGTGGAGGCGGCTGGACGCGGCATCGATACGGCTGAAACGGCAGCGACCATTTCCTGCGGCCGGCCAGGTATCTTCCATGGCATGGAATCCTATTTCCTGCAGGATGATGACGGCCAAATTGCACCGGTTTATTCCATCTCCGCTGGTCTTGATTATCCGGGCATTGGACCGGAACACGCCCATCTTTACGATACAGGGCGCGCCCAGTATGTTGCTATTACAGACGATGAAGCGGTTGCTGCCTTTGAATACCTGTCCCGCATGGAGGGCGTCATCCCAGCTATTGAAAGTGCCCATGCCGTGGCCTACGCTATGAAATTGGCACCGACCCTTCCTAAGGACAAAATCATCGTCATTTGCTTATCGGGCCGCGGAGATAAGGACGTTGCGGCCATTGCCAGATATAAGGGGGTTGATCTCCATGACTAGACTAACCGATGCATTCAAGAATAAAAAAGCCTTCATTCCTTTTGTGACCGCCGGTGACCCGGACCTATCCACGACGGAAGCCCTCATTTATGCCATGGAAGAAGCAGGGGCCAGTGTCATTGAGCTGGGAATCCCTTTCAGTGATCCCGTTGCGGAAGGGCCTGTGATCCAAGAAGCGGATAACCGTGCTCTTGCCGCGGGCTTCCGCATTGATGCCCTTTTCGATCTGCTTGAAAAGGTACGGGAAAAGACAGAGATCCCCCTTGTATTTTTGACCTATGCCAATCCGATCTTTACCTACGGACGTGAGGCTTTCTTTACGCGCTGTGCCAAGGCCAGCATTGACGGCGTCATTGTACCGGACGTCCCCTTTGAGGAAAGGGCAACTCTGCTGCCGTTTGCCCGGGAAAAGGGGATTGCGCTCATTTCCCTGATTGCGCCAACTTCTCATGAGCGCGTTCAGATGCTTGCCCGTGAAGCAGAAGGCTATATCTACCTCGTTTCCAGTATGGGAGTTACAGGTGTTCGGGAGAAAATCACGACTGACCTAAAGGAAATTGTTGAAAAGATCCGGGAAGTATCAAACCAGCCTGTTGCTGTTGGCTTTGGGATTGCTCGCCCCGAACAGGCGGCGCAAATGGCGGACATCAGTGATGGGGCCATCGTGGGGAGCGCCATCGTAAAACTTGTGGCAAAGTACGGCAAAACGGCCGTCGGACCTGTTCGCGATTATGTCCTTTCCATGGTGGAAGCGGTCAGGGTGTGAGGGGCATGGAAGGAGGAAAGCCCCCTCCTTCTTTTTGGATTTAAGATAAAATAAGAAAATAGGAAAAAATCTGAAAATAGTCTTGCACATTGTATACAAAGATGCTATAATGCATTCGTAAGTTAAATTTACCCCTCATTTGGCCCTTGTTTTTCAAGGGCTATTTTTTTGCGCTTTTGAGGAAAATCAAGAAAAAATGGAGGGAAATCGCTCCCATGAAGCAATGGAGTGGGTGAAAAAAGTGATTTTCTTTGAATTAAAGAAATTGTGAAAAAATATTGACCTAAAAAATATGAAAAAGTATAATAACGGTACAACGGAATTTATCATGTCTGTAAAAAATAGACATTTGTGTTTTGTGGAGAGAAATTCCACGTGGCCTTGTGCCTGGAACGGCTGCCCCTTCCCAGACCCTTTCCCGCGTTTTTTATAATCATAGCTGCTTTTTTGTCCTCATGTTCGCTGTTTGGAAAGGAGAAGGAATCCTTATGGAAGATCAATCATTCCACCCTTACATTCCCGCTGACCGCGTTGCTCCGGAAATGACGGCCGTTTCCGTCTTATTGGGGGCCGTGCTTGCGATTGTCTTTGGCGCGGCTAATGCTTATTTGGGACTTCGTGTAGGCATGACCATCTCAGCTTCGATTCCGGCCGCTGTACTCAGTATGGGCCTCACTCGGTTCATCCTGAAACGGGATTCCATTTTGGAAAACAATATGGTCCAAACCATTGGCTCAGCCGGTGAATCGGTTGCAGCTGGTGCCATTTTCACTTTGCCTGCCCTTTTTATGTGGGCTCAGGAAGGCCTCGTTGCTGAGCCTTCCATGCTTGAAATTGGCCTGATTGCCCTATTTGGCGGTGTCCTCGGAATCTTGTTCATGATTCCCTTGCGCCGCGCCCTGATTGTCAAGGAACATGGCGTCCTTGCCTATCCAGAAGGCCAGGCCTGTGCGGAAGTCCTCATTGCTGGGGAAGAAGGCGGCACCAAGGCGTCCACCGTTTTTGCCGGCCTTGGGATTGCAGCCTTCTATAAGTTCATTGCCGATGGCTTCAAGTGGTTTCCCAGCGAGGTCCATACGGAAGTCCCAGGGTATAAAGGAGCAGGCTTTGGCCTTGATATCCTGCCAGCCCTAGCCGGTGTGGGGTATATTTGCGGCTTTAAGGTTTCGTCCTACATGTTTGCTGGCGGCGTGCTGGCCTGGTTTGTCATCATGCCGATGATTGCCGTATTTGGCGGCAGCGCAGTGCTTTTCCCTGCCAAGGTGACCGTGACGGAGCTATTTGCCGAGGGCGGTTCCTTTGCCCTGTGGAGCACCTATATCCGTTATATTGGGGCCGGTGCGGTCTTAACGGGCGGACTCATTGGGCTTTTGGAATCACTGCCCCTTATCATCCGAACCTTCCACGATGCGTTAGGTGACTTTGGACAGAATGGGGCATCAACCCTGCGTACGGAACAGGACCTGTCCATGAAGACCTTGATTGGAGGAATTCTCTTCATCATTGCTGCCTTGTGGGCCCTTCCCATGATTCCTCTCAATGCTTTTGGAGCTCTGCTGGTTGCTGTTTTTGGCTTTTTCTTTGCAACCGTCTCTTCCCGCATGGTCGGGCTGATCGGATCGTCCAACAACCCTGTTTCCGGAATGGCCATTGCTACCCTCCTGGTTTCCACCTTACTGCTCAAGAATACGGGCAATGACGGTGCCATGGGAATGGTCACGGCCATTTCCATCGGCGGCATCATCTGTGTCGTGGCTGCCATTGCCGGGGATATTTCCCAAGACCTCAAAACGGGTTTTCTTGTGGGTGCAACGCCTAAGAAGCAGCAGATTGGAGAAATCCTAGGGGTTATTTGTTCAGCCATTGCCATTGGCAGCATCATGTATCTGTTGAATTCTGCCTGGGGCTATGGTTCTGCTGAGCTGCCCGCTCCGCAGGCCATGCTCATGAAAATGGTGGTTGAAGGTGTCATGCTGGGGAACCTGCCTTGGAATCTCGTCCTTATCGGTGTATTCCTTTCCCTTGCCATGTGGATCCTTGGTATCCCTGTTCTGGCAGTGGCCATTGGAGTTTACCTTCCCATCCATCTGTCGGCTCCCATTATGGTGGGCGGGCTGCTGCGCCGGTATATGGAATCCCGTAACTTTGCTGATGCCGCGGAAAGAACAAATTGTGTTCAGTCCGGCGTACTCTATAGTTCCGGTCTGATTGCCGGGGAAGGCCTGATCGGAATCTTGCTCGCCATCCTTGCCGTCATGGATTTGGACCTTGATATGTCAAAAACCATCAATCTGGGGAATGTGGGAGGCCTTGTCGTCTTTGCCCTTCTTGTGGCGACCATCTACGCAGCTTGCCAGAAGGGCCGGAAATCCCGTCCCTAATCCTGTCTGTAGGGTGTCAGGCTGCAGATTACAGAAACCAATCCCTTGATTTTGGAGAAAGCACATGAAAAAGGAAAAAGAAAACTACTTGGACCGGATTCCTTGCCATACCAGCGGGTATCGATGGACCCGGGATGAAGGGGGCCTTGTTACGATTCATGTCGTGCATCGTGGCTTTTTCGCCCGCTTGGCCCAGGATTTTTTTAACCGGCCTTCTGTTAGCCATATTGACCTTGATGCGTTTGGCAGTGCCCTTTGGCTAAGCATGGATGGGAAAAAGAACGTCGGGGACCTTGCTCAGATGATGGAAAGCCGGTTTGGGAAGCAGGTTTATCCTCTTTATGAGCGCTTGATCGTTTTTTTGCAGATGTTGGTCCAGCAGCAATTCATTACGTGGAAAAAAATCTGATTGGCTCTTGCTTCAGTTTGCGTCTGAAGGCTAGAAAAAGACACGGGGCGCTCCTTAAAAGGCGGCTCCCTGCACTCAAATGGGAAATCTTGTTCTTTTGGGAAAGGCTGCAGGCTTTTCTTTGGCCCTTCCCGCCAGCAGAGCAGCTGCTTTTTGATAGAAACCGGATATCGCTTTTTCCAGCTGAATCTTTTATGTAGGAATGACCCTCATGGCGTCTTAAAAACAGCCCTTCTATCTTTTGCTGGATAGGGGATTGGGACGACAGGGGGCCTTTCTTTTGTTATCGGCACACAGTGCCTGACTGCGATGGAAAAACATCAGGTAGATTCTGAATTGTAAATGATTTGACATTCCGCCCTCATATGACTATGATAGAAAACGCTCTTGAATTAATCATAATTTAAGGTAAAGTCTATTCAAAATAGACGGAAAGAAGAAATGTAAAGGAGAATGAGAGTTTATGTCAAATGAGAAAGTCAAGTCATTTCGCCCTTTTGGGCTCACCTGGCCCCTTTGCTTAGGGTTTATTGTTATCATTTTTGCTGGGGTATGGACTGGATCCTTGACGACAGACCTTGCCGGCGGTTTTGCCTTGACGCTTGCCATGGGTATTGTTTTCAATGAAATCGGGGAACGGATTCCCTTCTGGAATTCTTACGTAGGGGGCGGGCTTGTCCTGTCGTTCCTGGCATCGGCCTATTTGTTTACCAACCATCTGATTCCCGAACAATATGCGAAATCCGTTTCCTACTTGATGAATGAATCAGACTTTCTGAGCTTTTTTATCGTCTTTTTGATCTGCGGTTCCATTTTGGGGCTGGAAAAGAAATTGCTCATTAAATCTTTTGCCGGCTATCTTCCCGCTATCTTCGGCGGCCTTATCGGCGCCGCTTGTTTAGGCATTGTAGGGGGCTTTTTCTTTGGCATCTCTCCATCCATGATTGTCCTCAACTACGTGCTTCCCATCATGGGCGGCGGCAATGGCGCAGGGGCTGTACCGCTTTCCCAGATCTATGAAAGCGTGACCGGTCATAAGGCTTCTGATTATTATGCATTTGCCATTACGGTCCTTACCATTGCCAATATCTTTGCCATCCTTTCGGCTGCCGTATTGGATCAAATCGGCCGCAAACATCCTTCCTGGACGGGTGACGGATCAACCTTGATCCGGAAGGGCCTTGATATCGAAGCGGAAAAAAATGATGCCGTACCTTCCATCAAGGAAATCGGCGGGGCTTTCTTTATGGCCATCAGCCTGTATGCAGCTGGCACCCTCCTTGGTAAATCCCTTTTGCCAACGGTCTTTGGGGTGGCCATCCATCCTTTTGCTTGGATGATTGTCGTTGTGACAATCCTGGCCATGCTTGGCTGGGTTCCCCAAGAGACCAAGGCCGC
This sequence comes from Acidaminococcus intestini DSM 21505, assembly GCF_000425045.1. GTDB lineage: Bacteria > Bacillota > Negativicutes > Acidaminococcales > Acidaminococcaceae > Acidaminococcus > Acidaminococcus intestini. The sequence goes on from NZ_AULA01000021.1 coordinate 22,052, forward strand.
TGCAAAACGCCTGCAGTCTTTCATGAGCTCCTGCCTTGTTCTGACCATCATGGTCGGCGTTGGGGCGGATACGGACCTCAACCAATTGATGGCGGCCATTACGCTGAGTAACGTCGTCATTTCTTTCCTTATCGTTGTTGGCGCCATTTTGGGTTCTGCCATTGTCGGACAGTGGGTTGGTTTTTATCCGATTGATTCAGCCATCACGGCTGGCCTTTGCATGGCAAACCGCGGCGGATCAGGAGACCTTGCCGTATTGGGGGCCTCCCACCGGATGGGACTGATTGCTTATTCCCAGCTTTCTTCCCGTCTTGGCGGCGGGATTGTCCTCATCTTGGGATCCGTCCTGTTTGGCTCCATGATTGGAAAATAACGGGTTTTGTTGAGCCCTAGGCACCTGGCTTTTGCCGGGTGCCTTCTTCATTTCCCGGGCAGTGTCCTTTTTCCTAGGAAAATGATACAATAGGCAGTATCGACTTGAGTCAATCTATTTTTTGGGAGGCACCGCCATGAAAAAACGCTACTGGGTCATTTTTTGGCTCGCTGCTGTACTGCTCTTATACTACCTCAATGGAACCTTGCCCCTGACAGACAGTGTGGAAGGAAACTATGCCCTTACGGCCAAGGAAATGGTTGTAAGTGGAGACTTTTTATCCCCCCAGATTTATGGCAGGTATTGGTTTGATAAACCAGTTTTTGCCTATTGGATGATTGCCTTGGGCTTTAAACTTTTTGGCTTTACGGAATTTGGGGCTCGTTTTTTCCCTTCTCTTTATGGTCTTTTGGGCCTTTATCTGGTGACTTGGGGCGGCAGGAAACTCTACGGGGAAAAAGTGGGATTCTTCAGTGGTGTCTTTCTGCTCATGACGCTTCAATTTTTTACCATTTCGAAGTCGGTCCTTACAGATGGCATGCTCTTCCTATTTTTGAATGGAGCCCTTCTTTTTTACTACTTGGGCTATAGCACGCCGCAGAAAAAGTATTACTACGGGATGTATGTCTGCGCAGCCCTAGCCACCCTCACCAAGGGCCCTATCGGTTTTTTGCTTCCTGGCCTGATTTTCCTGCTCTTTCTTATCTGGCGCCGGGATTTTGCCTCACTTAAATCGGCAAAACTGGGAAGCGGCATCCTTTTGTTTCTTCTTGTAGGGGCCCCTTGGTATGTGGCCATGGCCATAAAGCATCCAGACTTTCTTTCTGGGTTCATTGGTACGCAGAATTTCCTGCGAGCTACGGTATCGGAGCATCCTCGGGATAACGTCATTTGGTATTATACGGCAGTGAATCTGTTGAATGCATATGCTTGGATTGGCCTGCTGCCAGGGGCGCTGAAGGCCTATTTGTGGAAGGATCACCATCTTGTCCGGCCTTCTGCGCGGGAAGGCTACCTGCTGCTCTGGATTGGGACAATCTTTATTTTCTTCCAGTGCATGGCAACGAAATACATTACCTATACCTATCCCATCTTGATGCCGCTCAGTATTTTTACGGCCTCTTATTTTGTCGAAAAAGGAGAAGCCCTCTCCCTTAAAGGCGTCCTTGGGGGGAACCTCCTTTTTTATGGAGCCTTGGCGGCAGCTGCCTACCATCTGCCGAAACTGGCACCGGGGCTGCTTTCCCATCCAAAGGATATCTTTTACTTTGTCAGCATCTTCTTAGGCTGCTTTTTGGTCCTTTCCATCCACCGCTTCCGAGGTAAATCTGTACGGGAAGTGATGACCATGACCATTCTTTTGACTTATCTTTTCTTCTTCTGCATTACCAAGATGCTGGCCCTGCCGCTTATGAGCGGAGTGACCGGAAAATGGGTGGGACTTTATATCAATACCATGATTCCCGAAAATGTGCCTATTTACGTACGGGGCGGCGGATATCCAACGTCGACATGGTTCTATACGGATCGGACCCTGACCATGCTTGTTCCAGATGAGCAGACGGAAGCCTTTGCTCCCAAGGATTACAGCTGGTCGGCCAAGAATATCATGCCATGGACCACGTACAGCAAGGTCCAGAATGTACCTGAAGCGGTCGTGCTCGTTGACACGAATACACGGAAAATCAAGACGAAACTCGAAGAAGATTGGCCCGGTGCATGGGAAAAAATCAAGTTCTATGGCCAATGGACCATGATGATCAAACATCGCTAGGAGGAAATTCCATGGAAGAAAATGACATCAAATCCTATCTTGACAGTCATGAAACCATTCAGTTCCAAGTGACGCGGGAAGAATTGGATGATCCAAAGAAGAGTGCCCGCTATTTTGCCCTGTTGGATTACTTTGGAGCCCATCCACAGGAAGCTGGGAAATTCTGCAGCCGTCTCCTTTTGGTCTTTCATCCAAGCTGCGGTACAGACTTATGGGAAAATGAAGCCGCCGCAGCCTTCGTCAAACGGCTTACTGCCTATCCCTATCTTTTCTTTCTTGCCGAAAAGGAAGGGGAGACCTTGAAGTTCCTGACGGCGCTTAGCTGCCGTAAGGGGGGGCTTGTCGGCGATAATCTTTCCCTTGATAAGGACCTTTTCAATGAACTTCTTCAAAAACAAATGAAGGGCATCCTTGTCATGAGCCAGGCGGCCCATTTTAGCCCGGAAAATGCCAAGAGCATCATGGACAGCGTCTTCACCTATTTCGGTATGGATAATTAGCTGTCACAAACTGTTCAAATCTGCGCCCTTTCTTTGACAAGAATTTGGGCTATACTTCTTCTTGTAGCAGGGATCACCCCTCCTTGCTGCAATCTTCCCCATCAAATCATCATAAACAACTTCCTTTCTGGAAAAGGCCTCCGCCGGAATCGGCAGGGGCCTTTTTCCGCAGGAGATTTTCTTCCTCTGCGTCCCATATCTTAGACCGAAATGAATCGAGGAAAACTTCTCTTTTCCCTATTGCTTAATAAAATAAATTATCGTGATAAATTAAATTCAGGAAAGAATGTGAATAATAGGGAATGATCTTATTTCATATTGATTTCATAAGGATTTATGTCATCCCTTTTGACTTGCGAGTCAAATTCACAAATAGTTCATTCTTTCTTTATTGCTTTTTAAGAAAGAATCTTATATACTGGGCATGTAGCAAGGATTACCCCTCCTTGCTGCAATCTTCCCCATCAAATCATCATAAACAACTTCCTTTCAAGAAAAGGCACCCGTTTCCCCGACGGGTGCTTTTTCTTGTGTCAGGAAGCTTTTTTTATTTTTCGGCAACGGCGTGACCTGGCGCATGACGGGTCCTTCGCCCGTCACAACACTCACAGGGAAGGGCGACGTCTACTTTGAAAACGGCGGTGACGCCCTGTGCATCGGCACGTTGGGGAATGATTCCCGGACTTTCTACATGGACCTTGACGGCGATGACGGCGTGAGCAGCGACATGCTCTATATCGGCGAAGAACCGGAAGCAGAGCAGAACCTCGTCGTCAAGAACCTTGCTGCGCTCGACAAGCAGGTGGAAGATGGCGAAGCCGTCCGCTTTGCTACCGCTAGAAATGGCAGAAATGCTTTCCGAGACGGCAAGACCGTGAGCTACACGACAAACGGCATCTACCGCGACGCCTTCAAAGTCGACTGCCGCGACGTGGCGGACGATCCCCAAGCGACTGACGAATACAACAAGGCCTACAACGGCGACACGTCGGATGGCATCCGGAAACCGACGACAGCGGACGTGGCTTCGATGTATCTTAGTGGCGAGAATTCGCAGAACGTGTATCTCGTCAAATCCATCGACAGCATCAACGACGGCGCGAAAACGCCGGCTAAATCCGATGAAATCGTTCTGCGCTACGTGGCGGATCTTGATACCTTCACCAAGCGTTCGGGCAATACGACATACTTCACGCCCGGCGCGGACCAGGGCGGTTGGATCCGCTTCGGGTACCGCAATCTCGGGGTCGACGGCATTGGCAAAGTAAACGGCAACACGTACGAACTGGGTTACACAAAGGTCCTGGACGACAAGGAGAACTACAAGCATCGCTTCAGCCTCTCTGGTGCCTGCGGCAAGGAAAGCGGAAGCTGGGAAGGTCTTGGCGGCTATGACTTTACGGACTCCCAGGGCATCCATGTGTCGGCGGACCATGATTGGAGCCTCATTGGCCGCGTCGGCTTTGACCTTGTAGATGAAATGGATAAGGAAAAGAACACCAAGCTATACCTGAAAGCAAGTCTTCTCCGCGAATTTATCGACGGTTATGATGTTGTGGCAGAAAGCCTCGCCCAAGGTGGGACTGTGGCTGGCACCTACCGTACGGCGGGCAGCCGCCGCGGGACTTGGGGGGTCATCGGTCTTGGTTACAGCACGGTCATTGGAAAGAACCAGACCTTCTATGTCGATGCCGAACGGTATGTGGGCAACGACTTTAGCCGGACCTACGATATCCGTGCTGGAATTAACTGGAAATTCTAAAAGTAAAAAGGCGGAGCGCAGGGGCGTTCCGCCTTTTTGCTTTTTCCAAAGGAGGGAAGAGGGGAAGCTCTTTTTTTGTAAAAAATATTTCAAAAAAGGGGTTGCATTTTATTTTATCTTTGCTATAATAATGACTGTTCCTTCCGGGATGGTGTAATGGTAGCACAGGAGATTCTGGATCTTCTTGTCTGGGTTCGAGTCCTAGTCCCGGAGCCATATGGAAGCTAAGCTGTCACTTTAGTGGCAGCTTTTTTGTTACAAAAATCATACTTGACAGGAACCCTACCATCCAATATGATGTATATACAACAAATGAAAGGAGGTTCCCATGGAAATCTGTCATTGCTGGCGCCTTAAACGGGCGGCTCACCATTTAAATGAATTCTATGACAAAGCCCTTGCGCCGTCGGGCGTCACCATCAGTCAGTATGGGATGCTCCGGGAAATCAACCAGCATGGAGGCTGCAGCGTCATGGATCTAGCCGGATATCTGGATCTGGAACGGTCCACGCTGACGCGCAGCTTAAAACCCCTCATGCAAAAAGGATTTGTTTCGGACTGCCGGGAATGTCACATGAGAAACTGCCGGCTTGTCCTGACAGCTGAAGGTCACAAGGCCTTTGAAGAGGCCCATCTGCTTTGGCAAAAAGCCCAGGCTGCTTATGAAGCGGCCTTGGGAACAGAGGGTGTAAGAACCCTGGAAACGCTGCTTTCCGCGATCCAGCAGGCAACCTGATTTTGTGATAAGGAGAAAACCATGAAAAAATATGATGTTATCCTCATTGGAACGGGCGCGGCCAATATCATCGCCGACGCGGCGCAGCTGGCCGGAAAGAAAGTGGCCCTTATTGAACGCGGTGCCTATGGTGGGACCTGCCTGAACAGGGGCTGCATTCCGACGAAGATCCTTGTGAGTGCGGCAAATGCTGTTCTTTCCATCAAAGAGGCCGCCCGCATTGGCGTCAAGGCAGAACAAGTAACGCTTGATTGGAAAACCGTTTCTCGCCGCCTGCAGGCTAAACTTTCCGAGAGCCCGGAAATCAAGACGTATTATGAAGCCTTTCCCAATGTGGATACCTTTGACGGAACGGCTTCCTTTACGGGGAAAAAGACCCTTTCCATTGCTATGAATGACGGTACGACGGAAGAACTGGAAGGGAAGATGATCGTTATCGGAACCGGGGGCAGGACCAATATTCCTAAGTTTCCTGGCTTTGAAGACGTAGGGTATATTACGTCCGAATCCTTCTTTACAGACGCCTTCCCTCAAAGGCCTTACAAGAGCCTGATCATTCTTGGCGGTGGTCCCATTGGCTGTGAATTTGCCCATATCTTTGACGCTGCAGGAACGGACGTGACCATCGTTCAGCATAATGTGCGCCTGCTTCCTAAAGAAGATGCCGATGTATCGACTTTTCTCCTGAAACAGTTCCAAAACCGCGGTCTTCATGTGGCCCTTAACAAGGAAACCCTTTCCGCCCGCATCGAAAATGGGGAAAAGGTTGTTGTCCTTGAAGACCGTGGAACTGGTGAGAAAACGGAAGTACGGGGAGAGGAAATCCTTGTCGCCCCGGGCATCCGTCCTATGACGGACCTGCTCCATCTGGAAAACACGGACGTCACGGTTGATAAACGGGGCTATATTGAAACCAATGAATTTCTCGAAACCGCGGCAGAAGGCATTTGGGCCATTGGCGACGTGAACGGGCGGGCCCCTTTCCGTCATAAGGCCAACTACGAAGCCGAAATCCTTGCGGACAATCTTTTTGGCACGGCGGCACCTGCTCATTGGCGCTGGGCTGAATATGGCGTTGTACCTGCCGTGACCTATACCTATCCAGAAGCGGCCCATGTGGGCCTGACAGCGGATGCGGCCCAAAAATTGGGATACCGTACAAAAGTGGCCGTGAATCACTTTTCTCACTCGGCGAAAGGATACGCCCTCGGGTATGAAGAGGGGGCTGATGACGATGGGTTCATTAAATTGGTCCTTGATGCTGATACGGGAAAAATCCTAGGGGCCCATATCATTGGCCCAGAAGCTTCCATCCTGATCCAGCCTTTCATTGATCTTATGAACAGCGGTACTCATGTCATTGCGCCGCTTCATCCGGAAATTGCGTCAGAAACGGTGAAACATCTGCGTGCCATGCCCCTTACAAGGATCCTTGACCCGCATAATGTCAGGACCCTCAATGAGACCATGACCCCTCATCCTTCCCTTAGTGAAGTGACCATGTGGACGCGGTATTATGTGATGCCTTAAGTATTTGATCGGCGCAATAATCGTGCCGATTCGATGAAGTTACGTGTCATCATTGGCTTTAAAAAGATATATCTGATGCTAATGATGGCATGTCCCGTCGCAAGAAGATACGTACCATAATCTCATTTCTAAGACGCCCGAAATATGCCTTCGTCGATCCCTTTTGAGTCAGCCCAAAAATCGGGCTGATTTGATGAAGTGTGTGAGGCCACTTTTTAAAAAGGTTTTGTGGAAACAATGGCCTCATGGCCTATCGTACGATGGACCGTCCCACGTTTGGGGGTAGCTTACGCCTGGGCGCTTCCTTTCCTAACCATGTGTCGTCACTTCCAGCACCCAGCTTATCAAAACGGAAGCTTTTTGCAATCTTCAGTCCATATGGACCCATCTACTTTGTCGCCCGCGCACCCAACCTCCTCAACGTACTGGCCTCTGGCCGCAAGGAAACTCACGCGTCGCCAATTTATTTTTGGTGGCGCCGCTTCGGAGAACCTCCACGCAACAGCTCCCGCGACGCTGCGCTAGCGGATTGCTGGCGACTCAGATCCACCGTCGTCGCTGAGGCCGGGGTCTCCTCGCAATTGGGCCCATCCGAGCCAAATTTACAAAAAAGCAAATGGAAGGTAATAAACGAAGGGAAAAGGAGGGGAATGGGGCTGATTTAAAGGTGCTGTGAGTTTATGAGTGGTGAGTTGTGAGAAAAACCACGAAGGTGCGGGACCAAACAGACTCTCTTCTTTTTCCCTTTTCCCCGCCAGCTGGTGATTTTCCTTGACAATCAGGGAAAAAGCGCCTATACTTACAAGGTACTAACAGTTTTGCTAGTCATGGCGCCATGGTCAAGCGGCTAAGACGTTGCCCTCTCAAGGCAAAATCACGAGTTCGATTCTCGTTGGCGCTACCAATTTGGAACAAGGCAGCTTCTGCTGCAGTTGAGACGCTCCTTGGGAGCGTCTTTTTTTTGTCTTGGAAAGGAGGGGCATGATGCGGGAAAAAGGGTTGGGACGGGTTTATGCAGTCCTTTTCATCCTGCTTTGGCTGATTTTTTTGGGTAGCCTTTTGACGGGCCTGATTCCTGTCAACGTCCAGCATCTTCTTATGGGCACACTCACGGACGAGGAAAAGACGGTCCTTACCGTCATTCGCCTGCCACGCTTTTGTTATGGGGCTCTCATTGGATCGGCCCTGGCAGCAAGCGGAGCCGCGCTTCAGGGAGTTTTTGGCAACCCTCTTGCAGACCCTGGACTTTTAGGTATTTCGAGCGGTGCTTCCCTGGGTGCTGTGCTTGTCCTTATCCTGAACCTAGCTGTCCTGTCACCGCTCATGGTCCCGTTGGGGGCTTTTATGGGTGCAGCCTTGATCTCTTTTTTTGTTGCCCTCTTGGGGCGCCGCTCCTTTAAGGCTTCCGTCACGTATCTTCTTTTGGGCGGCGTGGCAGTGAGCTTTTTTTGTGCGGCCCTTGTGTCAGGACTCCTTAGCTTTGCACCAGCGCCCATCATGCAGCAGTACTTCTTCTGGACCTTAGGGAGCCTCGGTACGGCTTCCCTCAAGGCATGGCCTCTTGCGGGGCTGATTCTTGTCCTTTTGCCCGGCGTCTTTATTTGGGGGCGGCCTCTGAATCTCTTATCTCTTGGTGGGGAGCAGGCAGCTGCCCTGGGACTTAATGTTGCGTTTTGGCGTAAGCTCATCCTTTTCTGGACGGCCCTTTTGACCAGCCTTGCTGTTTGTCTTGGCGGCAATATCGGTTTTGTTGGGCTCATCGTTCCCCATATGGGACGTTTTTTGAGCGGGGCCGACCACCATCGTCTCCTGCCTTTTGCCGCCCTGATTGGGGCTGTATTCCTCACGCTCTGTGACCTTATGGGGCGATGGATCCTTCCCGGCAGCGAGATCCGGACAGGAATCATAACTGCCCTTTTGGGCTCGCCCTATTTTCTCTATCTGCTTCATCAGAAGAAAGGGGCCTGATCCTTCTTTTTCTCTATGCCAAGTGCGGTGCCTGTGCTACAATAAAGAAAACTGGTTCTTACAGGATGATCCTTTTTCTGGAGGTTGATATGATGGAACGTTCAGTTTGGAAAAATCGTCTGGCATCCGCTGTCTTAGCAGGTGTCATGGGGCTTGGTCTTTCCTTTACAGCCCTTCCCATGCCTAGGGCCCATGCCGATGTGTTAGGTGCCATCCTTGCTGGGGTACAGGGCGTCGCGATTTATGGACAGGTTGATAAGGCCCTTAATTACTACAATAACACGGAAGAGGGACGGCAGAAACTTTTCTCGTCGTACAAGGAAAAATATGGCGTCAATTACGATGGTTATTTAAATGGTCAGCTTACGGACATGATGGGGCAGCTGACCAGCGCCATTGGGGCTGTAGATCCTACTATTCATCAAAAACCTTATCTTTATTTCATCAATAATGATAAATCTTTCAATGCGTTCTGCAGTATGGGCCATGTCATGAGCGTCAATACAGGGCTTTATTCCATGACGAGCAATCCTGATGAAATTGCCGTTGTCCTGCTTCATGAAATGGGGCATGGACAGAAGAACCATGTGGTCTCAAGTACGCGCAAAAAGATGCAGGTGGCCGTGGCAGCCGGCGTCGTAAGCGGCGCTGCGGGAAGCGGGATGGCGGATCTGGCCCTTAATATCCTTGTGAACCAGATTGATAATGTTCAGATTGGCAAAAGTGATGAATGGGAAGCTGATAACCTGGCACTGACCTATTTGCTTAACTCCAATTATAACCCGGGTGCGTCAGCCGCCATGTGGCAGCGAGTCATGGACCGGTCAAAGACGTATAAATCCAGTTTTGTTGGTGAAATCTTCTCGCCATCTGATCATCCGACCCATCAGCAGCGCCGCGATAATTATGCCAAGCGCCTGACTGATCTGTCCGGCGGCAACGTGACCATCGATGCGGATAAGGGCATGGTCAAAGTAGGGGGAAAGGATTTTGTCGCGCCTCATGCCTATGGCGATATGTCCGCAAAGGAACGCTCCTATTTTGTCATGGGCAACCTCGCCGCTGCTTTCCTGCATAAACAAAACCTTAAGGACGCTTCTTCTCAAGGCAGTACCGTATATTTGGGCAATCAGCCCATCATGGTCTCCGTAAATGGCGATCCAAGCGCGGCTGAACTTGCTCAGAAACTCAATGCAATCAAGAGCAGCAAGGAGAGCAAAGTCGCGTCTCGGGAGCTTAAGCTGCAGAAAAAAGCAGCCCCTAAAAAATAAAAGACGGTGAAAGGCCCTGTGCTTACGCGCAGGGCCTTTTTAGATGGCAGAATTGACGGAAGGGGAAGCTTATGCTAATATAAATGCGTGCACTTGCAAATAAATGCAGTGCTTCAAGAAACAGTCATCCAATTAAGGAGGGATATGAATGAGAAAAGAATTTGCTGTTAAACCCATTGCGCTTCCCCAGCCCGTCTTTATCATCGGAACCTATGACAAGGACGGGACGCCCAATGCGATGAACGCAGCTTGGGGCTGCCATAACGAAATGGACCAAATGATGTTTGCCCTCGCAAAAGGGCATAAGACGGTTAAGAATCTTTTGGAGACGAAAGCCTTTACTGTCAGCATGGGAACAGTGGAGCAGCTTGCTGCCTGTGACTATGTGGGCCTTGTAAGCGGCAGCAAGGAACCGCGGAAAGTGGAAAAGGCCGGCTTTCACGCGAAAAAAGCCCTTCACGTCAACGCCCCGTACTTTGAGGAACTGCCCATGACGCTTGAGTGCGAAGTCCTTTCCTATAACGAAGAAACGGAAATCCTTACAGGGCGGATTGTTGGCATTAGTGCTGATGAAAGCATCCTGACCGGGGAAAACATCGATCCAAAGAAACTGCGTCCTCTTGTCTTTGATATGGCTAACATGAAGTACCTTGTCGCCGAAGAGACGGTGGGAAATGCGTTTAGTGAGGGGAAGAAGTTATTTTAGTCAGCGCACAAATCGCGCTGATTTGATGGAGTTACGTGCTCCCATTGCCTTATAAAAATCTATGGTAACAATGGGACCATGACTTATCGTACGATGGACCGTCTCACGTTTGGGGATCGCTTACGCCTGGGCGCTTCCTTTCCTAACCATGTGTCATCACTTCCAGCGCCCAGCTTATGAAAGCGGAAGCTTTTTGCAATCTTCGGCCCATATGGGCCCATCTACTTTGCCGCCCGCGCCCCAACCTCCTCAACGTACCGGCCTCTGGCCGCAAGGAAACTCACGCGTCGCCGATTTGTTTTTGGCGGCGCCGCTTCGGAGAATCTTTGCGCAACAGCCCCCCCGCGTCGCTGCGCTAGCAGATTGCTGGCGTCTCAGGTTTGCCGTCGCCGGTGGAATCGGAGGCTCTTTGCAATTGGACCCATCTGAACTGAATTTGCAAAAAGCAAGTTGTACGACGTCGTCGTCAGCCTGCAGCTTTTTTCCTAGCATCTGAACCAATCTGAGCCCCATTCGAATCATGTAAATAGAAGAAAGACCAGAACGCCGGCACCAAACTGCCCCTTTTCATCCACCCCCCACCAAGCCTGCTTGGTGGATACCCCCGCCTTGGTAAGCTGGAACGGCATTCGCCGTCTCTAAGGCAAAAGATCAAATCAGTTAGTGCTGATAAGAAGAAAATACTTTTTGATTCCATGTTGCGAAAAATTTTAAGACCAAATAACAAAGAAAATTTTGTTGGACTAGCGAAGAAGCCTCAATCCGAAAACGCGCTTTGATTCGGTTTGAGGCTCTCTTTATATTCTTTTTCTTTAGGTACAATGCTGGATGCATCGTACCGTCCTTCATGCGGTCTTTTGCCTTAGAACTCGACTCGTAGAGTCGATCCGCCTCGCCAGGACGGGGGACCGAAAACCGCATATTGCCTCATTATAATGAGGCAGGCGTGCCCTTTCGGTGGTGGATGAGGAGCGCAGCGACGTTTCTTTATGAGCGCTAGCGAGGAACATCACATGATGGTCTAAAACCGCTGCAGATGGAGCAAATTTGCTCCATTGTCGGTTGCGGGACCGTGTTATCGTGTGATTTAATCCGTGCCGGCCCATCATTGCAACGGGTTTTTCGACCGTGTCCATGACCTTCCTCCTCGTTGTGGCCCGCATCTGGCCCCTTTCGGCCATTCCTGACACGTACTTTACGAGCGAAAAGGCCACTGTTCCTAAAGAAGAGGGAAGCCGCCTCGAGCGGGCTTGGAAGCTCGGCCTTGAAACGGCTGCGGCCCAGCCCCCTGTTTTGAAACTCTGCACGGATAACCTCATGAGCGGTCTCAAGATGGCCTTTGGCGTCATTCCTTCCATTACGTCCATTGGGCTCTTGGGCCTCTTCCTTGCGGAATTTACACCCATCTTTGATTATTTCGGCTATCTCTTCGTTCCTTTCTTCAAACTCTTCGGTGTGTCCCAAGCGGTCCTTGCCGGTAAGGCAGCGGCCTTGAGCCTTCCGGAAATGTTCCTGCCGGCCATTCTCATCAAGGGGTCGGGGACCATGCTTTTGAAGTTCGTCATCGCTGTGGTCAGCATTTCCGCAATCCTTTTTTCTCAGCCAGCATCCCCTGCATCATGGGGACGGATATTCCGCTCAAGATGCGGGACATTGTCATCATCTGGTTCGAACGGGTGGTCTTTTCCATCATCATCACGATCTCCATTGCCATGTTCTTGGGGCTGCCTGATTAATAGTGTACGCTAATTAAAAGTCCTATCCTTTTCTGCTATCGGGAGGGGTGGGACTTCTTTTTGAGTAAAAACAAGGCTGTATGCACCTTGCCGCCTCTTTTCCGGATTTCTGAAAAAGAGGGTTGAATATGCGTCATAATGGTGATATAGTGTATACTAAATTGAGACAATGTTTTCAAGTTTTGCTGAAAAGGAGCCCAACATGGATAAATCAAATGCTTATTTGCTGTGGTTTGAACAACTGGAAAGAAAAGACGTCGACATTGTCGGCGGCAAATCCTCTTCTCTTGGGGAAATGACGTCCAAGACCGATGTTCCTGTGCCGTATGGCTTTGCTACGACGGCCCATGCTTATCGGTATTTCATTGACCAGACGGGCCTGCGCGAAAAGATGCGCAGCATCCTTGCGGAACTGACGGATGTGGAAAATAGTGAACTTCTCTCCTCGGTCTGCGTGCGCCTGCGCGGAGCCATCATGGAACAGGAAATGCCCCAGGATCTTCAGGATGCCATCCGCAGAGCCTATGAAGAGCTGGCTCACAAGATGAATGAAGATGAACCCTATGTAGCCGTTCGTTCCAGTGCCACGGCTGAAGACCTGCCTGACGCCAGCTTTGCCGGCCAGCAGGATACGTATCTTAATGTCCATGGTGCCGATCAGGTCATCCGCAAGGTCAAGGAATGTTACGCTTCCTGCTTTACGGACCGCGCTGTCTACTATCGGGAAAAACAGGGTTATGACCATCTGTCCCTTGCTCTTTCTGCAGTTGTCCAGATGATGGTCTTTTCCAAAGCCGCCGGCGTTATGTTCACGGTAAATGTGGCTAACGGTGATGACAAGAACATCATGATCGAAGGGGCCTACGGCCTTGGTGAATATGTGGTTGGCGGCATTGTAACGCCGGACAGCTACGTCGTTTCCAAAGACGAAATGAAGCTCATTTCAGTATCGGTCAATGAACAGGATAAGATGCTCATCCGCAAGCCCGGCGGCGATACCATGGAAGTGCCTGTTCCTGAAGCAGACCGCAGGAAACAGACCCTGACAAACGCACAGATCCTGGAACTTGCAGGATACGCCAAAAAGATTGAAGCCCATTATGGCTGTTATATGGATATGGAATGGGGCATTGATGAAAGGGATGGCAAGATCTGGATTCTTCAGGCTCGTCCGGAAACTGTTTGGTCCCGCCGCAACAAGGAAAAGAAGAACGAAGAAGAACAGACGGCCGGATCCATGGAAGGGGCCAAGGTTCTTTTGAAGGGCCTTCCCGCAAGCCCGGGTCAGGGCTATGGCAAAGCCCATGTCATCCGCGACCCGAAGGATATTGACGAATTCAAGGATGGAGAAATCCTCGTTACGGAAATGACGGCTCCGGACTGGGTGCCTGCCATGAAAAAGGCACAGGCCATTGTCACGGACAGTGGCGGCATGACCTGCCATGCTTCCATTGTCAGCCGCGAACTGGGTATCCCCTGCATCGTTGGCACCAAATCCCGCGGTGAAGCGGCTACGGAAGTCCTCAAAGGCGGCGAAGAAATCACGGTCGATGCGTCAAACGGCGTTGTTTTTGCAGGCAACCTTCAGGTAAAGAAGGCGGAAGCTGCCGCCGCGCCGGCGCAAGCTGCTGCTGTTGTGGAAACCTTCCCTGTAACGGGAACCAAGATCTACATGAATTTGGGTGATCCGTCCCTTGCCGATAAATACGCCAGCCTGCCCTGCGACGGCATTGGCCTCATGCGTGAGGAATTCATCTGGACGACCTATATCCATGAACATCCGCTTTATCTTCTGAAGACGGGTCATCCGGAAAAGGTTGTCGAAGCCCTTGCCGAAGGGTTCCGCAAGGTGGCTCAGGCCATGGCTCCGCGCCCTGTTACCCTGCGCTTCAGCGATTTCAAGTCCAGCGAATACCGCGACCTTAAGGGTGGGGAAGAATTTGAACCCCATGAACCGAGTGCCCTCCTTGGCTGGAGAGGGGCTTCCCGTTACTACGATCCGAAATACATGGCTGCTTTTCGTCTGGAAGTCCAGGCGGTCCGCAAGGTTCGTGAAGAATACGGCCTCAAGAACCTCAACGTCATGATTCCTTTCTGCCGCACCGTGGACGAATGTGCCAAGGTCGTATCCATCATGGAAGAAGAAGGACTCCATCGCGGACCGGACTTCAAGGTCTGGCTCATGGCGGAAATCCCGGCAAATATCATCCTTGCCGACAAATTTAATCAATATGTCGACGGCTATTCCATCGGTTCCAACGACCTTACGATGCTGACGTTGGGCTGTGACCGTGACAACGATGTCATTTCCCACCTTTTTGATGAACGCAATCTGGCTGTACGCCGCGCGGTACGCCACCTTATCGAAGTGGCCCACCGGGATGGCAAGACGGTCTCCCTCTGTGGGCAGGCTGCCAGCGTCTATCCGGAATTTGCCGAATTCCTTGTGGAAAGCGGCATTGATAGTATGTCTGTCAACCCTGACGCTGTGAAATTCACGAAAAAGATGGTGGCCCAGGTCGAGCAGCGGATCATCCTTGATAAACTGACGGGCCGCGGTCGCAATAAGAACGACGAAGAACTGGCTTGGTAATAGTCCCTGCAGGAAAGGCTGCTGCCGTGCGGCAGCAGCCTTTTCCTGCAAGAGGGAAGAATGCAGGGAAATGTTCTTGACGGATGCACGAAAATTAGGTACGCTTTTTTCGTAATGTGGAAGAAAGGGGGTGAATCCCATTCCACTAAGTGATAGACAGAAAAAAATTGCCGAGATTGTTCGCCGGAGCGGCCCCATTACGGGAACGGAAATTGCCGGAGAACTAGGTCTTACGCGGGCCGCCCTGCGCAGTGACCTTGCCATCCTCACCATGGGCGGGATTCTTGATGCCCGGCCTCGCGTTGGCTATTTCTACACGGGGAAAAGCACCTTGGGTATGCTGGTGGAGGAATTGTCTTCCATTACAATCGAGGATATCATGAGTGTCCCCATTGTCGTCAGTGCCAGCAAAAGTGCCTATGATGCTGTTGTCACCATGTTTTTGGAAGATGTAGGAACCCTCTTTGTTGTGGATGGAAAGGGATGCCTTTTTGGGGTCATTTCCCGTAAGGATCTTCTCAAGGCGTCGCTCAGCCAAGGCGCGGACCTACATAATCTGCCCCTTGCAATGGTCATGACGGGGCTATCCAAGATTGTCCTTTCTAAGCCCCATGAACCAGCTGCTGCGGCGGCTAGACGTCTTATCGAAAGGGAAGTGGACTGCTTGCCCGTAGTTCTTCCTTTTGACGAAAAAAAGGGCAAATGGAAACTCGTCGGACGCGTCTCCAAGACCAATATGACGAGACTTCTGGCAGAACTTGCCGAAGGAAAGGGAGGGACCTATCATAGCTAATCAACCCATCATCTATGCCATTTCCGACTCCATTGGGGAGACCAGTGAATCGGTTGTCCGTGCTACAACAAGCCAGTTTGTGCAGGAAAAGTTTGATATCATCCGTGTGCCCTATGTCAACAGCATTGAACAGATTGATAAGATTGTCCAAGAAGCAAAGGAATCCAATGCGGTTATCTGCTATACCATCGTATCTCCGGAAATCAGGGCCGAAGTCGCCCGCAAGACCCAGGAACTGAATGTGACTGCCGTTGATATCTTGGGGCCGGTCCTGACGGCCATTGAAAAGACCAGCGGGCTTACACCAAAAAATCAGCCTGGCCTCATCCATGCCTTGGATCATGAATATTTCAAACGCGTTGCCGCCGTGGAATTTGCCATCAAGTATGATGACGGGAAAAATCCTTGGGGCCTTACGAAAGCGGACCTTGTCATCATTGGGGTATCCCGTACTTCGAAGACGCCCCTTTCCATGTATCTTGCCAATAAGCAGCTCAAAGTGGCCAACGTTCCCCTTGTGCCGGAGATTCCGCCGCCTGAGGAACTTTTCAAGGTCCCGAATAACCGCATCATTGGTCTTCTCATCGATCCACACAAGCTCAATGAGATCCGTATTGCCCGTCTTAAGGCGATGGGGCTTGGGGATACAGCAAACTATGCGGACCTGCGTCGTATTGAAGAGGAACTCGATTATGCGCGAGCCATTATGCAGCGGCTCCACTGTATGATCATCAATGTTTCGAATCGGGCCATTGAAGAAACGGCAAGTCTCATTTTGGAGTATCTGCGCAAAAACTTTGATTTTGAATATTAAAAAACTGGGGAAAAGCGTTCAGGCTTTTCCCCGGTTTTTCGATTTACTGTACGATTTTCTTCGTCTTAACATTATAGGTAAGCGTGTCCTTTTCAACGCGATCCCCGGTCTTATGATTTACGTAGACCGCATCTCCCGTAAAGGTGGCAAGTTTCGTCTCCCAGTCAAAACGCCCCTGCTGGGCCCGGATGTCCGCATCTCCTTCTTCAAAGATGACGGGGCCTTCTACCTCGGCCGAATGATCACTATGCCGGACGATGGTGGATGTTCCCCGAAAGGTAATGTCTCCATCGACGAGGCTGATGTTTCCCCAAGCCCGTACTTCGTTGGTAAGGAGCGAAACTTCAGCTCGGTCAGCCGTAATGGTGCGGTTCCCTGTTTTTACGGCGACATGGCCGGAAAGACGGTAAGTCAGCGTATCAGGATCAAATTCCTGATGATCATACGTAATTTCTGGTGCTGCTGACGCCAAAGGAGCAGAAAGAAAAGTCATAAGAAGACAACAGCATAAGAAAATTTTTTTCAGCATCGGCGACGCCTCCTCAAGAAAAAGTCCAGCAGAAAAATGGCTTTTCCACGATTCTTCCATAAAAAATAACACTTAATTATACGCTATCTTGAAGAAAATTTCATTACAAAAAAGGGAATTCGTCACTTGTGTAGAATAAGATAAATAGCGAAGGAAAATTGAGGGAAGGCGTCTGCGGAGGTTTTCCCTTATTTTTATGATAGACAAGGGACTTTTTTAGGAAAGGCGGTGACGGTATGGGAGATCTCAAGGAAAAATATGAGAGCTTCAAGGAACAGGTCCGTCAGGCCGCTGATATTGTGAGCGTTGTTTCCGAAACGGTGGACCTCAAGAAAAAAGGCCGCCGTTTCTGGGGATGCTGCCCTTTCCACTCGGAAAAAACGCCTTCTTTTACCGTGAATCCAGAAAAGGGCTTTTTTCACTGCTTTGGCTGCGGCGCCGGCGGTGATGTCTTCACCTTCGTCATGAAGCGGGACCACGTTTCCTTTGTTGAGGCGGAACGGATCCTAGCCAATAAGTACGGAATTCCCATTCCGGAACCTGAAAAGACGGCTGAGGAAATCCGTCGGGAGCAGGAGGAAAAAGAAATCGTCGGGACCAATGAGCTGGCAGCCCGGTTCTTCCATGCGTGCCTGACAAAGACTCAATACGGAAAGGAAGGATTGACATATCTTGCCAGCCGCGGCATTGGTATGGATATTGTCGAGTCCTTTGAGTTGGGGCTTGCTCCACCGGATGCCCAGACCTTTCATAAGGCCCTTGAAAAGAGAGGAATCCCTGAAAAGACGCTCCTTAAGGCCGGGCTTATAGGCCAGTCCGATTCCGGTCGGATCTATGACAAATTCCGTGAGCGAATCATGATCCCCATCAAGAACCCTCGGGGGAAAGTCGTTGGCTTTACGGGCCGCATCCTGCGCAAGGAGGCTTCGCCGGCCAAATACATGAATACACCGGAGACAAGCTGGTTCCATAAAGGACGCCTGCTCTTTGGGATGGACCGGGCGCTTCCGAGCATCAGGAAGCGGCGCCAGGCACTCATTGTCGAAGGCCATATGGATGCCATCAGTCTCCATGCGGCAGGTATCACTTGGGCTGTGGCGTCCATGGGAACGGCCTTCACGGAATATCAGGCGAAGCTTCTAAAGCGCGTCACACCGGAAGTCATCTTCTGCTTTGACAGCGATAACGCCGGACGCAATGCAGCCATGCGGTCCATTCCCATTGCCCTTGCCGTGGGCCTTGAATGCCGCGTCATGCACGTTACAGACGGCAAGGACCCCGATGAATTCATCCGCAAGGACGGGCAGGAAGCCTTCCTTTCCCTCTTGGACCAGGCCAAGGGCGGCATTGATTACGAAGTCGACACGGTGCTCTCCCGAAGCGATGTAACGACTCTTTCAGGAAAGGTGGGGGCCGTTTCGGAAATCCTGCCCTTTTTCAAGGACTGCCGCTCTGATGTGGAAGTGGGTGAACGTATCCGCGATCTTTCAAGGCGCCTTGTCCTTGATGAGGGTGAAATCCGGAGTGAGTACCAAAAGCTTGTCCGCCCCAATGGGAGCGGACGCCCCTTCAATCCCGAATGGCTGCTGCAAAAGAAGGTTGCAATCAAAAGCCCGACCCAACAGGCTGAGCGGGGCGTGCTCTATGCACTTCTCATGGGCTTGGAAATCGATCCTGATCAGGCAGGTTTTGCTCATACGGATGCGTTTTCAACCGCTGCAAGACGGGCCATCTTTACCTCTTATTGTGCTCGCAAGGGAGCCGGCACTTTTCATGATGGACGGGACCTTTTTGAGGATGTAAATGAAGAAGGAGCCGCGGAACTATCGACCATCCTTGCTTCGTCAATCCCTCAAGAAACGCTCCCAGAAGTGCTCCGGGACTGTCTTTTCCGGCTGCAGACAGCAACGCTTGAAAAAGAATATGAACGGCACAGTGAACTGGCCCAGCGCTATGAAAAAGAAGGTAATGAAAAATTTTTAGAGGAATTACAGGAATGCCGACGAATAAGAATGGAGATACGAAATTTAAGAAGTGCGGTACCCACCCGGTGACCGCAGTACTTTTGATGATGAGGGGAAGGAGGGAACGTTCAAATGACTGATCAAAAAATAAAGGAGCTGGAAACTAAAAAGGTGAAGGAAACCAAAGAAACCGAAAAGAAACCGGCTGCAAAGAAGAAGACGGCGGCTAAATCGTCCGCTAAATCAGCCACGGCTAAAACAAAGACCAGTGGTAAGAAAGCTGCTCCCAAGAAAGATGCAGCGCCGCAAAAGACCACCGCTGAGTGGATTACTGAATTCGAAGCCTTGGCAAAAAAGAATTCAGGCGTTCTCACTTATAAGGAAATCCAGGATCGCATGCAGAATACAGATTCCATTTCCGTTGATGAAATGGATGAAATTTATTCAAAACTGGCAGAAAAGAATATCGAAGTTGTTGATGACCATGCCGAAGAGGAAGAACCGGAAAACATGGACGATGAGGAACTGACCATTGAAGAGTCGGAACTGTCCAACCTGTCTGTCCCAGAAGGGGTCATCGTCGATGATCCTGTCCGTATGTATCTTAAGGAAATCGGCCGCGTGCCCCTGCTTTCAGGAAATGATGAAATCAAGCTGGCTAAACGGACCGATAAAGGCAATCAGGCCGCCGTCATTTTGGACGGTCAGTCCCCGGAAGTTGAACGGGAACCTGTCAATAAGCGCCTGAGCGCGGCGAAGCTCCTCGATACGATCGAGCAATACCTCAAGGAAGAGGAAATTTGGTGTGACAGCAGGACTGTATCCATCGTCTATCGCTTTATCCTAGCGGAAACGCAGGATAATCCAAGCCTTGATGAAGCAGCTATTGAAGCCTACAGCCCGGCCTTTACCGTAGATGAACGCAAGCGCCTGCAGCGGCTGCTTCTTGAAAAAGGGTATCATCTGACCCGTTCGCCCAAGACTGGCAGCGGAGATGAGGAAGTGGACGACAAGTCTTATCTGCCTGAGCTCTATGATCTGTTTGCCGCTGTTTCTGAAAAAGTTGAAACAAAACCGGACGAATCACTGAGCATCCGTCTTGAAGAGGACCGTAAGCGTTTTAACCGTGTCCTGCATCGGGCCGCTATGTGCGGTGAAAAAGCGAAGAAGGCCCTTTCGGAAGCCAACCTGCGGCTTGTTGTCTCCATTGCCAAACGGTATGTAGGCCGTGGCATGCTTTTCCTTGATTTGATCCAAGAGGGCAACCTGGGCCTCATTAAGGCTGTTGAAAAATTTGACTATAATAAGGGATTCAAGTTCAGTACCTATGCTACTTGGTGGATCCGTCAGGCCATTACCCGTGCCATCGCTGACCAGGCCCGTACAATTCGTATTCCTGTACATATGGTTGAAACCATCAATAAACTGGTTCGCGTTTCCCGCCAGCTCCTGCAGGAACTGGGCCGTGAACCGACTCCGGAAGAAATCGCCCAGGAAATGGATGTGCCTGTTGAACGGGTCCGGGAAATCCAGAAGATCGCCCAGGAACCGGTTTCCCTTGAAACGCCGATTGGCGAAGAAGAAGATTCCCATCTGGGAGACTTTATTGAGGATCAAGAAGCTCCCTCACCAGCAGAAGCCGCTTCCTATACATTGCTTCAGGAACAGCTGGGAAAAGTCCTTCAGGAGCATTTGAGCCCCCGCGAACGGCGTGTCCTCGAATTGCGCTTTGGTCTTCTCGATGGACGTACGCGTACCCTCGAAGAAGTCGGTCAGTACTTTGGTGTGACCCGTGAACGGATTCGTCAGATCGAAGCCAAGGCCCTGCGCAAGCTGAGAAGTCCGAAACGGAGCAAACCCCTCAAGGAATTCCTCGAGTAAGAAACGTTGACAGCGCATCTTTTTCTGGGGTATAATTCCTACATTGGGCCTATAGCTCAGCGGTAGAGCCCCCGGCTCATAACCGGTTGGTCCTAGGTTCGAATCCTAGTGGGCCCACCAACTGTATAACTTGCAAGCCTCCTGTCCATGGACAGGAGGCTTGATCTTTTAGGGAGCAAAAGAACGGCGTTCCCGTTTTTTCGGGTTCTTTGTCAAATTTTGGGGTGCTAAAGTGTCTATGCACTCCTGGAGAGGACATGCACTGAATACAGTGCGTGTCCTTTTTCGTTGCGTGTGTTAATGTACAAGATCCTATTACGAAAGCGCTCAAAATTGCGCAGACCAAATGAGACACGTTTTAACACCTTGATTTTATTGTTGCAGCCTTCAGTAAAGCCGTTGGAGTAAGGATATATAAGGGCGCTCCTAATTTCTTCGTACCAATAGGTAAAG
>NZ_AULA01000022.1 GCF_000425045.1 Acidaminococcus intestini DSM 21505
GTTAGCTATGGTAATGGGCTACAACTTAGATGCTTTTAAAGGGATTTTAAGATCTTTTAAAGATTGGGAGGCTGCAATTATTCAAGCAATTATCCAGCCATACTCCAATGGATTCACAGAAGGCTGTAACAACCTGATTAAGACGGTTAAGAGAGTTGCATTTGGAATGCGTGATTTCAACAGATTTAGGAACCGGATTCTCTATGTGAATTGGCAAAAAAGGAACTCGGCAAATGCCTTGCCGAGTTCCTAAAAGGCGATTTAGTTGTGGGGCACCCCAACATTTGACAAAGAACCTGAATAACCGAGTCCGACATAGCAATGGCAAGTTCACCTTTTCCAGTGAGGATGCCATTGATGTTTTCAACCGTTGCACCTGTTGCCGTCGAAGACGTCTTATAGCCCATCTCTCCTACAACCTTAGAGAATGCACCTCCAATGGGGAAATAAATCCCGCTCGTAGGTCCAGTCAGCACGGTTACAAACTGTTTGCTTCGATCAAGCTTACCATCAGCGGATTTCTTATCCCCGCCGCTACCGCCGCAGCCGGCAATGACGGAACCGGCAACAAGCATGGCTAAAATTGAGGTAACGACTTTTTTGACTTTCATGATAACGCCTCCTTTTTAAACCCTTTTCTGCTATGCTTTCACAATTATCCCATATGGCAATCATTTGCAGTGCTCAATAGGGGACCCACGCATCCTCATTGATAAAATGACTCAACCATAAATGGAATTGCGAAACATATTTTATGAATAAAGAATATCATGAACAGAATTTTACGTCAATATTGTGAACTCTCAATTATTTTACATTTTCTATAATTTACGTATTGCAAAATAAGTATATAAAGTTTGATTTTATCAACTATATATAAAAGTATCTACGAATCACATATATTATTCTTTACATTTTTGCAGAAAATTCTAATACTTTTCAAATCAATTCACGAATTCGTCCGTCCGTGACGGAGTGTAAAAAGAAAGCTCCTTACTAAATTCTTCTTTCAGTCCATCACGATGAATGTTCAAATCGATACGAATGACATTTTAGATTTTAGATAAATCGTTTGCTTAAAACCACCTGTATGGGATTTCCCTAAGATGCGGTAACAGAAGCATGCTATAATGGACCTATCAAACCAGTCCTTACCATCCTCAAAAGGAGTGCCTATGTATCTATCTGATTATCTCATGCTTGCTATTTTGGGAGCTTCCTTTCTTTTTCCTTCTGACGCGCGGACCCATACGGTATGGGTCTTCTGCCTTATCTATGTGTTTATACGTATCAAGCACCGTAAATAATAGGTTCCTGCAGGAATCTTCATTTCATTCGTTCCACAAGGAGGATCTTATGAATAAGAAAATTGCTGCCTCTATCCTACTCACTTGTCTTTCCATGGGGTTTATGGGGGCCGCTCAAGCCTTTCCTTCATTACTTGAAAAAAATGAGGCAGCCCTCTATACTCCGCTACGGCACACGGGGACCCGCTGGACCCTTACCCACTTTTTTGCCCTGTTAGGAAAAAATGACAAAGAAGCCGCAGAATTTTTTGGTGGCGGCACGCCCACTGATTCCGCCGATGGAACATTTACAATTGGCCGCACCTATCCGGTCCGCCTCTTTGGTGAAAACCGGGAAGCGGGAACACTCTATGACCGGGACGGCAAGGTGCAGAGCATTACGGTCCAGCTCGAAGATTCCCGGGCCGCTGCCTATGAACCGGTCCTAACGTGGTACTATGGTGCTCCGACAAAGGTCCAATCGGTTCCGTCTGAAGCAGGAGCCACTTATACAGAATGGACCCATGAAAATGCCCGAATTCGGCTCTACCAAATGTATGGACTGTCGGCCCTTGAAGTCACCCCCTCTGAAAAGAGAGGCCACACGGTTACACCGCCTTTATGGGGCGGTAAGTGGATTCCAGAGGACATTCGCCGCATAACAAGCGGCATGAAAAAGTTTCCGCCCCTTGAAAGGGCCATCATAAAAACCTACGGCATCGACGAGGCGGAGCGGAAAGATACAAGATACGCCTATGAAATCCTTGACCTGGATGGAGACGGGACTCTTGACGTCCTTGCGATTGTTTCCGGGCCTTACACAAGTGGCACAGGCGGTGATTCAGCCCTGTGGGGGACCTTCCGGAACGGCACCTTTGAGGTAAAGCAGACCTTCACCCTCATGAGAACGCCCCTTATTGTTACGGCAGATCCAACAAGCCTCATCGTCCGGAGAAGCGGCGGCGGTGCCCCCAGTAAGATTGTGCGCCTTGACTTAAAGGACGGGAAGTTTGCAGAAAGCCAAGACGAAAATGTCATGAAGAACCTCAAGAAAGATAAAGCCGTCGTCCTCTTTGACGGCGTGCGGGAAATGAGATTATAAGAAAATGCAGAACGGGCCACCATTGCAGCGTGCAAGGGTGGCCCGTAGGCTGTGGGAAAAGAAAGGCTGTCAAGCTGTCTATTCAGGCTTGGCCAAAATGGCTGTCACGAGCCTGCGGCTCTGGCTGTCGAGCTAAAAGGCCTGCTTTGATGCTATATCGCTAAGGCTGCCTTCGGCAGCTGGCTGAGGCGGAAAGCATAGGAAAAAGGGTCTTCCTTGGCTAAGACGCTCCGCTTGGCTAAGACCGCCGATGGCGACAGGCTAAAAACTGTGAGGCCGGCGCCAATTGTGTTGTCGGGGATGCGTTTCTTGTCTGAAGAAGGCAGTTATAAGGCAATATAAAGGCAAGAAAGTCCATGTTTCATTCCAGTACTATCCCTGCCTTACGGGCTTTTGCCTTCACATCGCTCCGCTCAGTTCGATCTGCAGAAAATATTTCAACACCTATTGAATCATCTGATTCCGAATGAAAGAAGAAATCAGATTGAAGCTCCCACCCGAACGCGTCTCTTTGTCCAGGTGGGGCTTTTCTCTCTTTTCTTTAGGTTTAGGGTCGGCGTTATGGTTTTTTCACAACACCTTGACTTGATGCAATCTTTGCGCCGAACCAAACTAAACTAAAACTTCCACTCCGCCCCCACCTTCCAAACCCGTCCGGGAATGGCAAAGCTACTGTCCGTATCGAACGTTTTATCAAAAAGGTTATCGATGCCGGCAAAGACCATCATGCGACCCAGTTGTTTAGTAAGCGATAGATCCATCGTGCTGTAGCTATAAAGGCTTGCTAATCCGGTCCTGGCGCTTTCGATGCGGTAACGGTCGTTCCATCTAGCGGCAAGGCTCACAGTAAAGGGGGCTTTCTTACCATCCGTGTAGGAAACTTCCATTAGCCCCGTGGCTCGGGCCATCCCCGAAAGCGGTTCATGGGTTTCGTCGTCACGCCCATCCATATAGGTATAGGCGGCCCGGATACCGTAATGGTCATCAAAGTCATAATGGAAGTCACCTTCGATGCCTTGAATGGTGGCGCGGTCAACATTTGCATAGGAGTTGATGAGCGTCATATGGCCGCGGCCCGGGATCCTGCCTATGACCTTGCTGACAATAAGGTCTCTTGCCTGATTATAAAAGTAGGTCACGCGGCCTTTTGCTTTGCCCCACTCCCCTTCGTAACCGGCATCAAAAGTGCGGGTCTTTTCGGGGCGCAGGTCCTCGTTTCCGTAGACGATGACCGTCATATAGGGTACGGGCGTTTCTTCCATATCACCATAGCGTTCAAAAAGGGATGGTGCACGGTAGGCAAAGCCATAATTCACCTTGAAACGGTTATGGTCATCCATAAGGTAGGTCAGTCCAGCCCGCGGTGACCACTCACTGCCAAAGTCTTCATGATGGTCCCAGCGGATACTAGGCACAAAAAGCAGTTTCTTCCCGATTTTCCATTCATCGGCACCGTAAAAAGCATACTGATCCGTGCCCCGTTCGCTATATCCCTTGGTGAGGCCTCCCTCGCTCTGAAAACGGTCCGTACGGCTTCCGCCATAACGCGTGCTGCCCGCCTCTAGATGACGGTATTCTGTCCCGTAAGTAAAGGTATGGCTTTCATCGGCGCGGTACGTCACGCGCCCTTCGACGGCACTCGTCGCATACTCGGCCCGGTCAAAATTGTACCCAGTTCCTGCACCCAAATAAGAGTGTTTTCCTAAGCGGTTGTGGTACACCTTGAGATCGTACTCATTTTTTCCGTGCGTCCCTTCATAGGCCAAGTGATAGTCCTGACGATTATTGTCATACCAAGTGGTGCCGCGGCTTTGGACGCTTTGCCGCAGGGATTCGCGCATAAAAGACGCTCCAAAGCGGACACTATCTTCATCCGTCATCTCATAGGTTCCTTCAAAAGAAAAATGGCGCCGGGGCCCAAACATATTGGTCCAGCCTTCACTTTCATCCTTACGGACCTTGGTAAGGTCGTAGCTCATGCCAAGGCTCAGTTTTCCCAGCTTATCCGTATTCAAGCCGCCATACAAGGAAGTTTCGCTGGACCCCGTCGTGACGCCGGCATAAGACGATGCCCCCTCGGGCTTTTTCATAAAGATCTGGATTACGCCGCCTACAGCATCACTGCCATAAAGGGCGGAGGCTGCCCCGCGGAGCACTTCAATGCGGTCCACATCATGAAGGTTGATGCGCCGCAATTCGTAGCCATTGATTGTTTCCGGTGCGTCTTCACCGGCTAGCCGCCGCCCATCGACGAGGATCAGTGTTCCCTTATTGCCCATGCCGCGCAGCGACACCTGGTGCGTCACTTGTGACGACTGACCCTGCATGGAAGTCGGCGTCAGGTCAAGATTCGGCACCCGTTTCAGGACATCTTCCACGGTCTGGGCTCCCCATTTGGCAAAGTCTTTCTGCGTCAATACATCAACTGATTGAGGAATCAGCTTGCGGTCGTTTTTGGTCTTCGTCGCCGTAATAACAATCTCCTGAATAGGCTCGTCTGCTGCAGCCGCAGTGCTTCCCGTCAAAAAAAATGAGGTCATTGCCACAAAGGCAAAAAACGCCCTCGGTCCATTCTCCATTTCCCATGATCTGGGATTTTTACCCATATTTTAATCTCCCCTATTTTACTTCGTATTTATCACGTTCCTATCATACGAAATGCTCACCTTCTTTGCAACAAAAATAACAAAAAAAGCCACGACCTTACCTAGTCATGGCTTATGATAGAATCCTTTCAGTGATTGCAGATTTTGTCAAAGATGTATGGCAGGGCTTCCTTTGCCTCGGCATAGCGTTCATCCGTTCCGCTTAGGATCACACTGTTTTCACGCGTCTGTTCGGCCTTACCGCTGCCGATGGTAAGGGGGCTGTTTGCCGGTTTAAATTCAAGGTACCCATTGATGATCGTCGACTGCAGCTTTACCTGGATAGCAGCAATGGACTTAAAAGGAATGACCTTGAAATTGTTGTCCCCCACGATCCAAAGGCCGCCCGTCTTATCGATGACAACGGCATGATCATGAACATAGAGATTGGCGCCGCAGCAGTCAATGGCATAGCGTTCCATCCCCAAAAATTCCCGGGCCGGGCTAAGCTGCATCTGTGCCTTTTGCTAAACTGCACATTCTTCTGCCGCAGCCTTGATCGAATCGAAAAAGCCCCATATTCCGACCCTTTTTTCGTGGTGGTCTGATTTCATTATATTGGGGCCCAAAAAGAATGCGATTTCTATCAGGAACCGCACCGTGAAACAAAAAAGCCTTCCCCGAAAGGAAGGCTAAAGATTCGACATGGTGACCCCGGAGTGATTCGAACACTCGACACACGGCTTAGAAGGCCGTTGCTCTATCCAGCTGAGCTACGGGGCCAAAATAAAATGGAGCGGGTGATGGGAATCGAACCCACGTAACTAGCTTGGAAGGCTAGGGCTCTACCATTGAGCTACACCCGCAAAAAAAATTTGGTCGGAGCGACAGGATTTGAACCTACGACCCCCTGCTCCCAAGGCAGGTGCTCTACCAAACTGAGCTACGCCCCGTTATAAACAGCAACAAGATGGTGGGCGCTAACAGGATCGAACTGCTGACATTCTGCTTGTAAGGCAGACGCTCTCCCAGCTGAGCTAAGCGCCCAAAAAAAAATGGTGACCGGAGGGGGAATCGAACCCCCGATACCGCCGTGAAAGGGCGGTGTCTTAACCGCTTGACCATCCGGCCATTGGCTCCCCGAGTAAGACTCGAACTTACAACAACTCGATTAACAGTCGAGTGCTCTACCATTGAGCTATCGGGGAATCTTGGTGCGTCCTAGGACGCGGTCACAAGCGTTATTATATCGAAGAGTGGCATTTTTGTCAACGGATTTTATAAAAAAATATGGGAAAAGGAAGAAAGATTCCTTCCTCCCCCACTTTTTCCAGGCAACAGGAAAAGAGCGCCGAAGCCAAAGCTCCAGCGCTCAGAAATAAACCGAACTCTTACAGGATGCCAGAAGGCAGCTGCATCGTAACGCCAGGTCCAATGGGAAGACCCAAAGTCATCCAAATAATCAGGAAAATAATCCACGCAATCTGCAGGCAGACAGCAATCGGAATGAGGTTCGATACAAGGGTCCCAATGGCCGCTTTGGGCATATATTTTTCCTGGGCTACGGAAAGAATCATCCACAAATAAGGGTTCATGGGGGTAAAGCAGTTTGTTGGTGAATCGCCCAGTCGATAAAGCAATTGAGTGAATCCAGGGTGATATCCCAAAAGCATGAACATAGGAACGAAAATCGGTGCGAAAATGGCCCACTTGGCAGAGCCGGAAGACATGAAGATATTAACGAGACTTGTGATGATGATGAAGACTACACACATGGGAAGCCCCGTAAAACCTACCGTTTCAAGGAAATCAGCCCCTGAAATGGCAAGCAGGGTTCCCAGATGGGTCCAACTGAAGAGGGCTTGGAATTGACCGCAGAAGAAGCAGAAAACGACGAACGCACCCATCCCGCTCATTTGGTGGACCATCGCTTTGTTGACATCCTTGATGCAGGTAAAAGATTTTGTTGTCACGCCGTAGGTAATACCGGCCAAACTGAACATGATAAAGAGAAGGGGAATGAGGCCCTTAAGAAGCGGAGACCCTACAAAAGTATGTCCGTCCTTAGACAGGATGCCCGAGAAAAAGCCAACAGCCAAGATGGCAATATAAAGGACAATGACCAGACCCGCACGGTTAAGTCCTTTGATTTCAAGTTCCGAAACACCGCCCAGTTCCTCATCAGCACCGGGGCCTTCGTATTTGCCAAAGCGCGGCTCTACGATTTTGATGGAAACAAGGGCAATCATGAAGGCACAGAGGAAAGTAGAGACAAACATGAAGTACCAGTTGCACGTCACGTCTACAGCAAAAACTCCCGCTTTGCCAAAGAAACCATCAATGGCTTGGTTCGTAAGGCCTTGGAGCAGGGAATCGGTCCCCGCAATCATGAGGTTAGCGCCAAAACCTGCTTCCGCACCAGCAAAACCGACCATCATCCCAACAACAGGGTGCTTCTTGACACCGATATAGGCAACAGCCGCAAGGGGCGGAATGACAACCATGGCCGTATCAGATGCAATGTTTCCGCAGACGCCAAGAAAGGCAACAATAAAGGGGACGAGAGAGGGCGGTACGTTCTTCATGCTTCGGCGCAGCAGCGCGGAAAGCATGCCTGATTCTTCGCAAAAACCAATGGCAAGGGTCATGGTGATAACAAGGCCCAAGGGGGCAAATCCAGTGAAGTTCTTCACCATCGTCGTGAGAAGCCATTGGATGCCTTCTTTAGTAAAGAAGTTCTGGGATGCCACCAGTTTGTGAGAGGCCGGGTTTTCCAGTGCAAATCCGGCCTGGGTGCAAAGAGCCCCAACAATCGCCGTAATCACAAATAAAATGCCAAATAAGATGGCAGGAGGTGGCAATTTATTGCACACCCGTTCGACCGTATCCAGAAAACGATCGAGGAGACTTGCTTTTTCTTGCAGCTTCTTTTCCATGTCTTTTGAGTTCCTCCTTTGATGGATCCGCAGGCAATGGCTTCATCGGCGGAGGATCCGTAAGGGCCAGGGCGAAATTTCCTTGGATTGACAAGAATCCATAAGGTAAGGGTTCAGGGAAATAACGCGATGGCGATTCCAAGATCACAGGGCGAATCAGTCGGTTGAAGAAAGACAGCACCTTTCATATTGTCTGCGCATTGCAAAAAATAAGTGCATGATGCTGAAATGATGGGTCATTTCGTTTTTTGATTCTGTATCTATTATAACAGATTTTCATTTTTGTATATCATATTTTCCTTATTTTTCTATTAATTTGTCTATTTCAAAGAGACATAATAGGAATTCTTCTCAAAAATTATTCGTCTTTTCTAACCTTCTTTTTATATCCATTTAGCCATGATTAACTATATGATAGTTTCATTTTATATGCTTTGCCAAATTCTTTTATCGATAATTGTAACCACTGTAAATTATGAACCCCCTTTTTTCTTTCTTTATTCCCTTTTCACGGGCCTTTTCATTACCGCTGAAAAAGGCTTAAAAAAACACTGCCCTGCAAAATGTTCGCAAGGCAGTACACACGATAATCCATCTAGGACTGTTTTTCCCTTACAAGACTCCTGGCGGCAGCGTCGCACCGACACCAGGACCGATGGGGATTCCCAGGAGGGTCCAGGCGATGAGGAAAATGATCCAAATGACCTGGAGGGCAAGGCCCAGGGGGACGAGGCTCGAGACGAGGGTTCCGATGGCGATATCGGGCATGTATTTTTCCTGGGCTACGGCAAGGACCATCCACAGGTAGGGCATGACGGGGGTAAAGCAGTTGGTCGGTGAATCACCCAGGCGATAAAGGAGCTGGGCATAAGCGGGATGATACCCGAGCATCATGAACATCGGGACAAAGATCGGCGCGAAGATGGCCCATTTGGCAGAACCACTTGACATAAAAAGGTTGATGAGCGCCGTGATGAGAATAAAGGCCACGCTGAGGGGAAGTCCAGTAAAGCCAATTTCCCGGAGCAGCTCCGCCCCTTTGATAGAAAGGAGGGTTCCCATATGGGTCCAGTTAAAAAGGGCCTGGAACTGGCCGCAGAAAAAGCAGAAAACAACGTAGGAACCCATGGCACTCATTTGTTTGACCATGGCTTTGTTGATATCCTTTAGATTCATGAATTTTCCTGTGGTGAGACCGTAAGCAATGCCTGCCGCACTGAGGACAAAAAAGAGGATAGGAATGAGCCCTTTGAGGAGCAGGGAGCCCACAAGGGTATGTCCATCTTTGGAAAGGATGCCCGTAAAAAAACCTGCCACGACGATGAGGATGAAGACAAGGACGACAAGTCCCGCGTTTTTTATGCCGCGCTTTTCCGCCGGCCCGATTTCAGCGACGGTCTCCTCTTCCACGGGCCCTTCATAGGTCCCAAAACGGGGTTCTACAATTTTTTGGGAGAGCCACCCAATCACGAGGGCGACAAGGAAGGTGGAGGCAACCATAAAGTACCAGTTGCAGGTGACATCAACGGCAAAGTCCTGATTTCCCAAAAAGCCTTTGATGGCTTCGTTTGTCAAGCCCTGCAGCAGAGAATCCGTACCAGCGACCATGAGATTTGCCGTAAAACCAGCGTTCGCACCGGCGTAGCCCACGATCATCCCGGCCACAGGATGCTTTTTGACGCCAAGATAAACAAGGGCACCCAAGGGCGGGATAACGACGGCCGCGGTATCAGAAGCAATGTTCCCCAAGGTCCCGACAAAGGCGATGAGGTAAGGCACGAGAGCGGGCGGCACGCGGCGCATGGATCGATTCAAAAGGGAAACCAAGAGACCTGATTCCTCACAAAATCCGATGGCCATGGTCATAGTAATGACAAGGCCCAAAGGCGCAAAGCCCGTAAAGTTCTTCACCATATTTGTGAGGAGCCACTGGATACCGGCCTTACTGAAAAAGTTCTGGGCCGTGACGATATGGTGGGTGGCGGGGTTTTCAAGATGTACCCCCATTTCCGTAAAGAGGGCGCCCAACAGGGCGGTCAGGACAAAGAGCAGACAAAAAAGAATAGCTGGAGGCGGCAGCCTGTTGCAGACCCGTTCGACAAGGTTCATGAAGGCGGCAAGGGTACCTTTTTGCTGGGGTACTTTCTGTATTTTCATCATAATCAACTTCTTCCTTAGATAGTAAAATATCCGGCAAGGCACGAAGCCCCGCCGGATGTTCAAAAAGCGCAGCGCTTTTTCAAACTAGAGAGCGTACGGGTTACCTTTCCCTAAAAGGAAAGTCGTTTTAGTCAGAGAATGCCCGGGGGCAGCTGCATGCCGACGCCCGGTCCAATGGGAAGGCCCAAGGTTTCCCAAACGATGAGGAAAACAATCCAGGCAATCTGAAGGACGATGGCAATAGGAATCATGTTGGAAATGAGGGTCCCAATGGCAATGTCA
Organism: Acidaminococcus intestini DSM 21505; assembly: GCF_000425045.1. Lineage (GTDB taxonomy): Bacteria > Bacillota > Negativicutes > Acidaminococcales > Acidaminococcaceae > Acidaminococcus > Acidaminococcus intestini. The sequence goes on from NZ_AULA01000022.1 coordinate 10,352, forward strand.
GGCATGTATTTTTCCTGGGCCACAGAAAGGATCATCCAAATGTAGGGAGACATCGGGGTAAAGCAGTTCCCCGGAGAGTCGCCCAAGCGATAGATGAGCTGGGTAAATCCAGGATGGTAGCCAAGGAGCATGAACATCGGAACGAAGATCGGAGCGAGGATGGCCCACTTGGCAGAGCCGCTCGAAACAAAGATGTTGATGAGGGCCGTAATGAGGATAAAGGCGATGCACATGGGAAGGCCCGTAAAGCCGATTCCTCTGAGGAAGTCAGCACCGGAAATCGCCATGAGCGTGCCCAGATGGGTCCAGTTGAAAAGAGCTTGGAACTGGCCGCAGAAAAAGCAGAAAACAACGTAGGCGCCCATGCCGCTCATTTGCTTGACCATGGCTTTGTTGACGTCCTTGACAGATTTAAAGCTGCCCGTCGTGATGCCATACGTGATGCCGGCAATACTGAAGAGGAAAAAGAGAATCGGGATGAGACCTTTGAGGAGCAACGATCCGACGAGGGTATGTCCGTCTTTGGAAAGAACGCCTGCAAAGAAACCGATGGCGAGGATGGCAATATAGAGCACAACGGCAAAACCGGCACGATGAAGTCCTTTTACTTCAAGGGGGGTCACTTCCTGGATGGTCTCGTCTTCATCTTTGCTGTGATAGACGGGGAACCGAGGTTCCACGATCCTAGTTGAAACAAGGCCAATCACAAGGGAGCACAGGAAGGTAGAAGCAATCATGAAGTACCAGTTACAGGTGACATCAACAACAAATTTCCCAGGTGTACCGAGAAACGCATCAATGGCTTGGTTCGTAAGGCCCTGCAGCAGGGAGTCCGTACCAGCAATCATGAGGTTTGCCGTAAAACCAGCCTGGGCACCGGCATAGCCGACAATCATCCCTACAACCGGGTTTTTCTTGACGCCGATGTAAACGAGGGCAGCAAGAGGCGGAATGACGACCATGGCCGTATCGGAGGCAATGTTGCCGACCGTTCCAAGAAAAGCAATGAGAAACGGTACGATATTAGGCGGTACATTCTTCATACTGCGGCGGAGCATGGCAACAAGCATGCCTGATTCTTCACAGAAGCCAATGGCCATAGTCATGGTGATGACAAGTCCCAAAGGTGCAAAACCGGTGAAGTTCTTGACCATGCTGGTCAAAAGCCACTGGACACCTTCTTTGGTAAAGAGGTTCTGGGAATAGACGACCTTATGGGTCGCCGGATTTTCGAGGCCAAAACCAGAGAAGGTAAAGAACATCCCGACAAAAGCCACGATAAGAAACAGGATACAAAATAGGATGGCAGGCGGTGGCAATTTGTTGCAGACACGTTCAATCGTGTTGAGGAACCGGTCCACCCGGGACAGTTCCTTTTCATTTGTTGCAGCCATAATAGGTCCCCCTTTTAAATAGAATGAGTGCGCTGTATGAAAACCCCAGATGGGGAAATCATCTTTTTTCAGAATTTTAGTACATATCCATTATATCATTGGAAAGGGGCCTCGCCTAGTAAAAACTACGAAAGGCTGATATAATGGAGCATGTAAAAATTTCTCCCTACAAAAAGGAGTCTTGTCATGGAAGACGTTGTCATCAAAATCCTTCCTGATTTCACAATCTGGAAGCTTCATAGTTTCAAAGAAATCCTTATTTTTTTCCTCGTACTTGCTACGGGCCTTGTTGTGTTCCGCTGGAAATGGCTCCAGATGAAAAAAGCCCGCACACCGGAAATGGCCATGAAGCGTGTCAAAAAAGCCATCAGAGAAGGTTCCCATAAAAAAACCTATTTCTTTGTGCCCCCAAAAGGCAGCCTTACAGGCGTCGACCTCATTGCCCTTCTTCCCGGAAAGGCGCTGCTCCTTAGGGTCATCCATAAGGGCTACCGCATCTATGGTCATAATCAGGATTCCACATGGCGTGTGACGGATAATGCGTCAAGCCTCATTGTAAAAAATCCTGTACGGGCCCTTGAGGAATCTGAAGCGGTCTTTAAGGAAACCCTGGCAAAAGAAGGTGCCCACCACGTAAAGGTGGAAACTATCGCCGTCTTTGCTGATAACTACGCCGAGCCATCGTTTTTTACGGAGGAAGACGTCCTCCCCCACTTGGCATCGACGCAGACGCTGAAAAAAGAAGTCCAGAGGATTGTGAAGGAAGAAAAGACACCGGTATCGGAAGGACTCAAGAGTGCCTGTCTGAAACACTATGTACCTGCAGATGAATGATAAAAAATAGAATCACAATGACAAGGGAGCGGGGCTCCCTTTTTTGATGGAAAAAGCTGTTATATTATGAACGTTGAATGCCTCTTTATTTATTTCGTTCATAATTAGCATTGGTCTATTTATACAACACAAGCAGTGTCATTGTCAAGGGATTGGGAGAAATATTAGGGACAATTTGAAAGTATATTGTATGCAATATGTAATCATTATGGAATTGTTTGAAAAAGAAAGGACGAAAAAAGAGAATAAGAACAGGATAAAAAGTGGTCAATGGAAAACTAAACAATGAGTAATGTTCGGATAATGAGAAAAGCCTCAAAGGAACGGATCCAAACCGCCCCCATATAGGAGGCAGCGTCGCTGCCTGTACAGTCTCTTTACTCCACCAAACACAAAAAGCCGCGAAGAAATCTAGGTTTCTTCGCGGCTTTCTATTTACAGCTTATTCATCAGCATTTTCGCTGTCCGTGCTCTCTTGAACTTCATCGGGACGATGAAGCTTGAGCTGGATATTGCGGTATTTAGGCATGCCCGTACCTGCGGGGATCAGCTTACCAATGATGACGTTTTCCTTAAGACCAAGGAGCGGATCGACTTTGCCTTTGATGGCGGCGTCGGTCAGGTTTCTCGTCGTTTCCTGGAAGGAAGCAGCTGACAGGAAGGAATCTGTTGCCAGGGAAGCTTTGGTGATCCCGAGGAGGATCGGATGTCCTTGTGCCGGTTCCTTGCCTTCTGCCATGACTTCATCGTTTTCATCTTCAAATTGTGCGATGTCCACAACGGAGCCCGGCAGCATCTTTGTATCTCCAGCATCGTCGATGCGGTATTTGCGCATCATCTGACGGACCATGACTTCAACGTGTTTATCGTTGATTTCAACGCCCTGGGATTTATAGACACTGAGTACCTGCTGCACGAGGTAGTGACGCGTAGCGGCAGGCCCGCTGATACGCAGGATATCGTGCGGATTGAGGGACCCTTCGGTCAGGCGGTCGCCCACTTCCACATGATCGCCGTCGGCAATATGAAGTTTGGCCCCATATGGAATATGGTAGGAATCTTCCGTGCCATCTTCGCGGGTGATGATGACAAAACGGCCATCTTCCTTTTCCTGGACGCTGACGGTTCCTGCCGATTCGCTGAGGATACCCGGATGTTTCGGTTTCCGTGCTTCGAAGAGCTCTTCGACACGAGGAAGACCCTGGGTAATATCGTCAGCACCGGCAACGCCGCCCGTATGGAACGTACGCATCGTGAGCTGGGTGCCCGGTTCCCCGATGGCCTGGGCGGCAATGGTCCCGACAGCTTCGCCGATTTCGACCTTGCGGGCCGTGGCGAGGTTGCGTCCATAGCACTTGCGGCAGACGCCAAAGTGGGATTTGCAGGTAAGAACGCTGCGGATCTTGACTTTTTCACGGAGGCTGGCGATGACATCAGCCATATCTTCCGTAATGTAGTCATTGATGTGATAAAGGACGTGACCGTCCTTGTCTTCGATTTCTTCGGCAAGGGTTCTGCCCACGAGGCGGTCGCGGAGGGATTCCAGGACCGTGCTCTTGTTCTTGCCGGCCGTAATGGCTTCAACGTAGATACCGTCAACTTCGTTGTTGCGGATACTCAGTTCCTTAACCGTGCCATTATCAAGAATGGTTTCAATGAGCTCTGCCGTGAAATGATCTCCCTTATGGGCAAGGACGGTTCCTTCCCCATCAAGGATATCTTCCGCCACTTCCTTATCGAGGAAGTGATGGGTCATGTGTTCACGGAAAGCCGTCTTGACCTTATCTTCGCTGACATTGATGGCAAGGGTCTCGGCGTCTTCGCCATTTTCTTCATCAAGAGGATACAGACGGATTTCCAGGACCTTGGCAGCAAGGAGACGGTCAAAGACGTCTTCCGTAACCACCGTATCGGCTTCGGCAATGATGGAATCATCGTCAGCAAGGACGCTGGAAGCAAGGGTACGGCCCACGGCGTATTCCTTCAGCTTGCGCTGGCTGGAGCCGAGGACGTTCTTGCAGAAACGAGCCCGTTCGCGGACGAGATTCATGGTCGTTACGTCGCAGTCATCTTCACGTACAATGACATCTTGGGCAACATCAACAAGGCGGCGCGTCAGATACCCAGAGTCAGCCGTTCTAAGGGCCGTATCGGCAAGACCTTTACGGGCACCGTGCGTGGAAATAAAGTATTCCAATACGGTCAGCCCTTCACGGAAGTTTGATTTAATCGGACGGTCGATGATACGGCCCGACGGGTCAGCCATCAATCCACGCATACCAGCGAGCTGACGGATCTGCTGTACGTTACCGCGGGCACCGGAATTGGCCATCATGAAGAGCGGGTTGAACTGATCCATGGTGTTCTTCATCAGGGCATCAGCAACATCTTCCGTAGCTTTGTTCCAAATATCAATGACCTTGCGGTAGCGTTCGTCTTCACTCATCAACCCACGGCTGAAGAGGCGTTCGACCTTATCGACTTCTTTTTCAGCAGCAGCAAGGATTTCGCCCTTTTCCTTCGGAATTTCGATATCCGACGCGGCAATGGACAGACCGGACAGACAAGCGTTGTCATAACCGAGTTTCTTGACCGTATCAAGGACGCGGGCCGTGCCGAAGTTCCCGTAAAGCTTATGGGCCTTGGCGACAAGACGGCCCAGTTCCTTCTTATCAATGAGCTTGCCAAGAAGCCAGGTTCCATCTTCCTGCTTGGAATAATAGCGCATTTCAAGCGGCAGTTCGCAGTTGTAGATGATATTGCCCATGCTCGTCGTGACAAGGCTCTCACCCACATCGGACGGTTCAGGATAGATTTCGGAGTTGGGGACACGAACCTTGATCTTGGCCTGGAGGGCGATGTCCTTATTGAAGTATGCCAGTCTTGCTTCGTCAAAACTGATGAAGCGACGGCCTTCTCCTTTGGCCCCTTCGCGGAAAATGGTGAGATAATACGCGCCCAATACCATATCCTGCGTCGGAACGGTGATTGGTTTCCCATCTTTTGGAGCCAGGATATTATTGACACTCATCATGAGCACACGGGCTTCAGCCTGGGCTTCAGCAGACAGCGGCAGGTGAACAGCCATCTGGTCACCGTCGAAGTCGGCGTTGAAAGGCGTGCAGACGAGCGGATGAAGTTTAATGGCGCGGCCTTCGGACAGAATCGGCTCAAAAGCCTGGATGCCCAGACGGTGCAGCGTCGGGGCACGGTTCAGCATGACAGGGTGTTCCTTGATGACTTCTTCCAGGACATCCCAAACGGCATCCGTCGCGCGTTCGACCATTCTCTTTGCGCTCTTGATGTTCGTTGCCGTACCGTTTTCGACAAGGCGTTTCATGATGAACGGTTTGAAGAGTTCAAGGGCCATTTCTTTCGGCAGGCCGCACTGATGCATCTTCATTTCAGGACCAACGACAATAACGCTTCGACCGGAGTAGTCGACACGTTTACCCAAAAGGTTCTGACGGAAACGGCCCTGCTTCCCTTTGAGCATATCAGAAAGGCTCTTTAAGGGGCGCGTGCCAGGGCCCGTTACGGCGCGGCCGCGGCGGCCGTTATCGATAAGGGCATCGACAGCTTCCTGGAGCATCCGTTTTTCGTTCCGGACGATGATGTCCGGAGCCTGCAGTTCTTGAAGGCGTTTCAAACGATTGTTACGGTTGATGACACGGCGATAGAGGTCGTTCAGGTCGCTTGTAGCAAAACGGCCGCCATCGAGCTGAACCATCGGACGCAAATCCGGCGGAATGACCGGAATGACATCCATGATCATCCATTCTGGCTTGTTGCCGCTCTTGAGGAAGGCTTCACAGACATCGAGACGGCGCACGATGTTGCGTTTTTTCTGGAGGCTCGTCTCCGTCTTGAGTGCTGCCCGCAGTTCCTTCGTCAGTTCTTCCACATTGATTTCGTGGAGCAGTTCCTTGATGGCTTCGGCACCAATGCCGACGCGGAAAGTATCCCCGAATTCATCCAGTTTTTCCTGGTATTCGGCTTCTGTGAGGAGCTGCTTTTTTGTCAGGTTCGTATCGCCCGGATCAAGGACGATGTAGCTTGCAAAATAGAGGACCTTTTCAAGGGCGCGCTGACCAATGTCAAGGATGGCGCCCATGCGGCAGGGAATCCCCTTGAAATACCAGATGTGGGAGACAGGAGCAGCAAGCTCAATGGAGCCCATGCGGTCACGACGGACTTTTGCCCGCGTGACTTCGACGCCGCACTTGTCGCAGACCACACCTTTATAGCGGATGCGTTTGTACTTACCGCAGTGGCATTCCCAGTCCTTGGTCGGGCCAAAGATGCGTTCGCAGAAAAGGCCGTCCCGTTCTGGTTTCAGCGTTCTATAGTTAATCGTTTCCGGCTTCGTGACTTCGCCGTGGGACCAGGAACGGATCTTTTCCGGGGAAGCCAGGCCGATTCTCATAGAATGAAATTTATTTACGTCCAACAAGAGCACTCACTCCTTCCTACTCTTCATCAGAGCCGTTGTCATCGCCTTGGGAATCATCCATTCCCATGTTGCCGATATCGGCAATGACATCAAAATCGCTGTCTTCCGTCTGGTCTTCATCGGGGCTCACTTCTTCGTCGCTATTGGCGCGGTTTTGGGCTTGTTCCCCGGTGTTGGCAGCCGTGGAGACCTTGCCGGACATATCCATGTCAAGCTCGCGGGCAATATCGCCCATTCCAATATCTTCATCCTCATCATCAAGATCGATTTCCTCATCATCTTCATCGAGGACGCTTACATCAAGACCGATTGCCTGCATTTCCTTGACAAGGACCTTGAAAGATTCAGGGACACCCGGTTCAGGGATATTTTCACCCTTGACGATGGATTCATAAGCCTTTACACGTCCGACAACATCGTCAGACTTCACGGTCAGGATTTCCTGGAGGGTATAGGCAGCGCCATAAGCCTCGAGGGCCCACACTTCCATTTCACCGAAACGCTGCCCACCGAACTGCGCCTTACCACCAAGCGGCTGCTGGGTAACCAGGGAGTACGGACCGGTAGAACGGGCATGGATCTTATCAGCAACCAGATGGTGAAGCTTGAGGTAGTAGATGCAGCCAACGGTAACAGGGTTATCAAACGGTTCCCCGGTACGGCCATCATAAAGGACTGTCTTGCCGCTGGGATCGACGCCAGCCGCTTCGAGGGTACGGGCCATATCATCCTGGCGAGCCGAGTCAAAGACCGGGACCGCGACAGGAACAGCGCCATCCACCGTTTCTGGCATGCCCAGTTCATCGAAATCATAGCCCGCTTTGCGCAGGTCTGCTTCGACGTTGGGGTCATGGTTGTCAATACGCATGCCCAGCGCGGTTGCCGCCCAGCCCAGATGGGCTTCAAGAATCTGCCCAATATTCATACGGCTCGGTACGCCCAAGGGGTTCAGTACGATCTGGACCGGTTCGCCATTAGGCAGGAACGGCATATCTTCGCGCGGCAGGATGCGGGAAACAACACCTTTGTTCCCGTGACGGCCTGCCATCTTATCGCCTTCGCCGATTTTACGTTTTTGAACGATGCTGACACGAACCTGCTTATTGACGCCAGGCGGCAGTTCATCGCCGTTTTCACGGGTAAAGACCTTGACGGAAATAATGATCCCGAATTCCCCATGAGGAACACGGAGGGAGCTGTCACGGACTTCCCGTGCCTTTTCAGCAAAGATGGCACGGATGAGGCGCTCTTCAGCAGAAAGTTCCGTTTCCCCTTTCGGCGTGACTTTGCCGACGAGGATATCGCCAGGACGGACTTCAGCACCGACACGAATGATTCCGTCTTCGTCGAGGTCCTTCAGGGCATCTTCAGAAACGTTCGGGATATCGCGGGTAATCTCTTCCGGTCCCAGTTTCGTATCGCGGGCATCGCAGTTATATTCTTCAATATGGATGGAGGTAAAGACATCTTCCTTGACGAGGTCTTCGCTGAGGAGGACGGCGTCTTCGTAGTTGTAGCCTTCCCAAGGCATATAGGCAGCAATGGCGTTGCGGCCAAGGGCAAGCTCGCCGTGATCTGTTGCCGGTCCATCAGCAAGGACCTGACCTTCTTCGACCTTATCGCCCTTAAAGACAATGGGGCGCTGGTTGACACAGGTACTCTGGTTGGAACGTTTGAATTTCAGGACATTGTATTCATCGATGCCTTTTCCATCATCACGAGTGATGAGGATCTTGTCACCACTGACATACTTGACCGTACCAGCGTGCTTAGCCAGGATGCAGACACCGGAGTCAACAGCGATCTTATATTCCATCCCCGTACCAACGACTGGCGCCTTCGGATTGAGCAGAGGTACAGCCTGACGCTGCATGTTCGCACCCATGAGGGCACGGTTGGCGTCGTCGTTTTCAAGGAAAGGAATCAGGGCAGCTGCAATGGACATAACCTGTTTTGGCGAAACGTCCATGAAGTCAACACGTTCCGGCGGAATCGCAAGGACTTCGTTCTTATCGCGGCAGGTGACGTGGGTATTCACAAAATGGTTGTCTTCGGTCAGCGGTTCGTTGGCCTGGGCAACAACATAGTTATCTTCTTCGTCAGCGGTCAGATAGACGATTTCATCGGTAACACGCTTATTGACTTTATCGACCTTGCGATATGGGGTCTCAATGAAACCATACCGGTTGATCACGCCATAGGCAGCCAGGGAACCGATGAGCCCGATGTTCGGACCTTCAGGGGTCTCAATTGGGCACATACGGCCATAATGGGAAGGATGGACGTCACGGACTTCATAGCCGGCACGTTCACGGGAAAGACCGCCAGGTCCCAAGGCGGACAGACGGCGTTTATGCGTCAGTTCGGCAAGCGGGTTGTTTTGGTCCATGAACTGGGACAGCTGGCTGCTGCCGAAAAATTCCTTCACAGCCGCTACGACCGGACGAATGTTGATAAGGGCCTGCGGGGTGATGACGTCAGCATCCTGGATGGTCATGCGTTCACGGATGACACGTTCCATACGGGACAGTCCAATGCGGAACTGGTTCTGCAGGAGTTCGCCAACGCAGCGGACACGACGGTTGCCCAGATGGTCGATATCATCCTTGCCTTCCATGCCATCAATGACATTCAGGAGATAGCCAAAGGAAGCAATGACATCAGCCGGCGTGATGGTGCGTACGGACGCTTCAATATCCTTCGTTACAATCATGCGTTCTGCATGTTCCTGGAACTTGACATAGACGATGGCATAGCCCTCATCGGCAAAGATACCGCTCTTTTCGATGGTATCGATTTCGGCATCGCCAATCTTCGTCCCTGCAGGAAGGACCACGGCACCTTTCGTGCCATCGGGGTTTTCAGCGCACAGGTCTTCAGCAAGGGTCTTGCCATGAAGACGATGACGCCAGCCCAATTTCTTATTGATTTTGTAACGACCGACATTTGCCAGATCATAGCGGCGATTGTCGGAGAAAAGGTTATAGATGAGCTGTTCAGCGTTTTCAAGGTTAGCAGGTTCACCCGGACGCAGCTTCCGATAGATTTCCAGAAGGGCATCATCTTCATTTCTCGTTGTGTCCTTGGCAAGGGTAGCAACCAGGTAAGGATGCTCACCAAAGACGCTGATGATATCATCATTTGTCGGCAGACCCATGACACGCAGGAGGGCCGTAGCAGACAGTTTGCGCGTCCGGTCCACACGGGCATAGATGATGCTGTTAAGGTCGGTCTCATATTCAATCCAGGCCCCGCGGTTCGGGATGACTGTGGTCCCGTAGAGGAACTTACCCATTGGATCCATATCCTTGGCATAATAGACGCCAGGGCTGCGGACAAGCTGACTGACAATGACACGTTCTGCCCCATTGATGACGAAGGTCCCCGTATCGGTCATAAGGGGGAAATCGCCCATAAAGACAGTCGATTCCTTGATTTCGCCCGTATCTTTATAAAGCAGACGGACGTCTACGTTCAAAGGAGCCGCATAGGTTGCATCTTTTTCCTTGCAAGTTTCGATATCATACTTCGGATCGCCGATGGTAAAATTCTCGAAACTCAGTTCCAGGCTGTTTGTAGCATCCTTGATAGGCGATACGTCCTGGAACGCGTCATGAAGTCCTTCCCTGATGAACCACTCATAGGATTTTCTCTGCAAGTCAATCAGATGCGGCATCTTCAGGACTTCTTTGATTCTGGCATAGCTGTACCTTTTACGGTTGCCATTATGAACCGGCTTGAACAACATATGGGTTCTCACTCCTTTACATCCTGCAGGTTTTTTAACACAAAAAAACAAGGCCCACAATCAAAATGAATCTTTGATTAGCCTTGTAAAAACCAAGTTCCCTCAGTCAGCATTTCGTGCTCCTCTCAACCAAACGATCGGAACGCGATGTCCAACCACTGAGCACTCGCGAAACCTTATAATCCTGCTAGTAAATAAAATTTCATGGACTGATATTGTACCATGTATTTTAGGTTATTGCAAGGAGTTTTAAAGAAAAATATTTTTGTGAAATATGGAGGAAAGACCATGGTGCGCCGCCCCAAGCCTCCCTACTGGAGGGGTGGAACTTCATTCGCCCGGAAACATGTCCCTCCGCCCTTCCGCGGCTGCTCCAAAGCGGGCTTGGGACTCGGGCGAATCTTCCTCACTACCGCCTGCAAGGAGACGAAGCGCCGCTTCTCATCCATCACCAAAACGGGAAAATTATGTTGATAAATGCTTATGGAAATTTCCACACAACATGAGTGTTAATCAATTTTATCAGCGGCCCTGTCGTACACGAAAACAGTTCCTTTGCCTCCGCAGCCGCAATGGATTTATACGGGTGCGGCTGTAAGGGATAAAAGGACTCGCTTTCTGCTGTTTCACATCAGAAGACCGGCCTTTCCGGCAGAGGAAACTCCGACTGCTCCTATCGTTGCTGCCCTCTGAGTAAGCTTTCTGCACGAATTTTTCAGCATAAGAGAAAACGAAAAATTCGGCGACTCACTTACCCGCCCTGCACGATGTCCCACTTCGCTTTTCTAAGGCAGCGATGCGCTTACCGCCTTGGCAAAGGCAGATCGATGCGTTGCAGCAAGTTCAAAGGGGAAAGAGGGGACGCGAGTCGTTCCAAGCGCCATTGTTATCTTTCTATTTCAAAGGACCCACCTCCTACAAAAGCCGAACAGAAGATAAAAGCCCAAAACCGAACCTACGTCTACGTTCGGTTTTGGGCTTCTCTTACGTTTTTTGCCTTACAATCTTTTCCCTTCCGGTCTTTTCCTCCAATTGCTTTTTGCGAATTCGGTTCAGATGGATCCAGATGCGAGGAGCCCCCGCTTCCACCGACGACAGACCTGAGACGCCAGCAGTCCGCTAGCGCAGCGACGCGGGAGTTTCCTTGCGGCCAGAGGCCGGTACGTCTAGGAGGTTGGGCGCGCGGGCGACAAAGTAGATGGGCCCATATGGACTGAAGATTGCAAAAAGCTTCCGCTTTGATAAGCTAGGCGCTGGAAGTGACGACACATGGGTAGGAAAGGAAACGCCCAGGCGTAAGCTATCCCCAAACGTGGGACTGTCCATCGTACGATAGGCCATAAGGCCATTGTTTCCACAAAATCTTTTTTAAGCAATGGCCTCACGTACTCCATCAAATCAGCCCGATTTTTGGGCTGAGTAAAAATATATGCCCGACGCCTCCTTACGAGCGGCAAGCGAGGAACATTTTCCCTTTTGGATAGCAACCGTATCCGTTCCCGTGCGGTTGCCGACAAGCAAGTCTCCTGTGTACGTATTTTCATAAACTTCGCCTGTCGCGGGATCTGTCCATTTCCAATGCCAGCCATTGATACCTTCGGCCGTGATGTCACCATCATCAGTCGCGCTGACATGATCCGGACCCGCAATGGTACCGTACGTATGGGTTTCCGCATGGGTGACTCCCGTCTGAAGGCTCAATAAAACAAAAAAAGCAAGTATGCTCCGGCAAGAACAATACGTAGGTTTCATCAACTCCGCATCCCCTTTCCCAGTAAATCAGTATATTTAATGCTAATTATTTTTATTTCTATATCTATATTTTGTATTATATCATAAATATCTAGTAAATCATCGAATCGCGTCATATTAGTGGAAAGTAAAATCAACTTATCGAAAATTCATGATTCATACTAGATTTATATGCTATAATGACCGCAATCAATGATTTACGAAAGAAGGCATTCCTATGAAATTTGCTGCCATGGCGGGATCCTTTCTGCTTTCCTGCCTTTTCTTACTGCCTCTTGCTCCAGCTCAGGCTAAGACGAAAACGGAAGGAATCATAATTCATCCAGCTTATGAAAAAACAGCCACACATTCCCTTTCAGATCGTCTCTTCTTAAAAGAGGGAATCCGCTTATACACCGAGGGTCATTATGAAAGCGCACTCAAGATTTTACAAATTGCCTTTGACCGAGGCGACATGAAGGCAGGACGATATATCGGTCTTTGCTTTGAAAATGGATATGGTGTGGCTCCTGATGCCCAGTTAGCCGCCCATTGGTACCAAGCAGCCTCCCTTAGAGGAGATGTAACTGCTACTTATCTATTGGGTACGCTTTACGAAAAAGGCAAGGGCGTTCCTCAAGACATACAAAAAGCCATGGACCTTTACCTGCAGTCCGCATACCGCAGCGACCATGTTTCAGCCCCCAGTCAGCTTGCCTTGGGACGCCTCTATGAAAAGGGGGAAGGCACGGCAAGGAATCTTTCAAAAGCCCGTTATTGGTACGCTCGTGCCAGTAAGTCCGGAAACAAGGAAGCCGCAGCTGCACTTCTTCATGGGGAACACTAGAACCTTTCTTTGACGCCATCGGTATTCCCTCATCAAGTGTTCCGCTTCAGGCGCCCAACATTCCCAAGAATAAAAAAAGACTGCCGCCTAAGCAGCAGTCTTTTTATTTTGGAATTAAGCTTCCGCCTCAACAGGAACGATGCTGATGATGCGGCGATCCTTACCCCATCTTTCAAAAGCGACTTTACCGTCAACTTTTGCGAAAATGGTGTAATCCTTACCCATCCCAACGTTTTTCCCCATATGGAAACGGGTACCACGCTGACGGACAATGATGGAACCAGCCGTTACAAACTGACCATCATGAGCTTTCGTGCCCAGACGCTGAGCGTTGGAGTCACGACCGTTGTGAGTGGAACCAGAACCTTTTTTATGAGCGTGTAATTGCAGGATTAATTCGAACACTAAACTCACCTCCTGTGTTCCTCGATAGCCAGATAGTCGGAATATGCCTTTTGGATGCCCTTCAGTCCCAGGACCATGGTCCGCAGGAGGACTTCGGTTTTATCATCGGGCGCATCGACCAGTCTGACACAGAGCAATCCGTCTTCTTCATCGACGCTGTAATCCAGCGTACGGGAAAGGACCTGCTCCATCCCAAGTACCGGGACCTGGGTTGTGAGGGAAACCATGGCACACACTTCATCGAATCCCTCGGGATTCGAATCGGCATGACCGGATACACGGTACTCCCTGATCTTTCCTTGATCATCTTCGTAAATATCGACTTTGATCATGGCTTATGCTTCGATAGAAGTAATTTCAACGCGGGTGAAGGGCTGACGATGACCCTGGCGTTTGCGATAGTTGCTCTTTGCTTTGTATTTGAAAACAAAGATCTTATCAGCTTTGCCTTGAGCAGCAACCTTTGCAGTGACTTTAGCGCCTTCTACAGTCGGTTTGCCAACCTTGACATCCCCATCGCTTACAACGGTCAGGACGTCATCGAAAACGACTTCGTCGCCTTCCTGGACGTTCAGTTTTTCAACTTCCAGGACATCCCCTTCGCTGACACGATACTGTTTACCACCAGTACGGATAATAGCGTACATTCAGATGCACCTCCCTCATTCCAAGACTCGCCGAATACGGTACTCCTTCCGGAGTTTTTGGAACCTCTCCGGGCGGTAGTGCTAAAATTAGCTTCAGCCCTATAAATTTACTATATGAAAAGGGAAAAGTCAAGCCATTTTGGGCTTTCTCTTCATGTTTTTCAATGAATGGAACCGATTCACGCTGCCGCCAGCTTAGCGAAAAGATAAATGGCCCCATCCGTTTTTTTGACGCCTTCTATGATATAATGCATCTATGATACTAAAGGGGGCGATGATCATCAGCACGAAGGCAACATATATCCTCTTGTCCCTCATCGGGCTTTTGTGGGGATTCCAGCCCATTACGCTCAAATGGCTGCTCCCTTATTGGACGCCAGCAACCATTACGACCTTCCGGTTCCTCGTCGTCGGCATGGTCATCCTCTTTTACCAATACTTCCGTCTCGGTCGGGACATGGCAAAGCTTCTCCCCCGCAAGACAGATTGGCCGTGGATTGTTTTTATGGGAATCAATGGACAGATGCTCAATTCCGTGCTCCAGTTCCACGGTCTCCAGTTCACGACGGTGACAAACAGCACCCTGATTACGGCGACGACACCTGCCATTACGTCGGTCTGCGCCTACCTGATCCTTCACGAAGCCTTTTCCAAGAAACAGTGGCTGGGCATCCTGCTCTCCTTTAGCGGCGTCCTTGCAGTCATTACCAAAGGGAATTTTGACATAATCCGCACCATGAGCTTCAATGTAGGCGACGTCTTCTGTATTGCATCCCAGCTTGCCTGGGCCTTTTACAGCCTGGCCTCACGAAAGCTGACAGGCCACATGGACGTCCTTACGGCCCTTGGCTGGTGCAGTCTCTGCGGGACAGCCGGAACCGCTATTTATGGGATTTTTTCAAACACCCTTGTCCTTTCTCCCTTGCCGCCTGTTCCCTTTCTTTCCTATCTTTATATCACCCTTTTCGGCGGGATTGCCGCCAATGTCTTTTGGAACATTGGCGTCAAGAATGTCGGTCCCAGCGTCAGTTCCGTCTTTTTGAATTTCACGCCCGTCATGGGAATGGTTGCCGGGTATCTCATTTTTGCAGATCCCATCGGACCGCTCCAGATTGTCGGAGCCAGTGTGATTTTTGTAGGGGTATACCTGACGACGCATGGTTGATTTTTATTCAAAGCAAGAACCGCTCCGAATTGATGTAGAACTTGAGCCCATTGCTTTAGAAAAGATTCTTCTAAGGCAATGGATTCATGACGTATCGCAGGAGGGCCATAAGTCGTTCCATTGCCATTTCCCCGTCTTGGCAGTGGATGAGACCGCACAGCGACCTTTTCATACGAACGGTAGTGAGGGACCATTCGCCCGGAGTTCGAAGGGTGCCTTTGGAGCGATAACAGAAGTCCGAGAAACTTGTTTGAAGCCAAATTAAGTTTGATTCCCACCCTTCGAAGAAGTAACGGTTTCGGGCCGTGCGTTTGGTCTTTTTCACCTCTCAAAAGGCAATACATTTGAGACTGTCCATCGCAAAAATACAAAAACGGCATCCCAATTGCTTGGGATGCCGTTCCTTTCATTTTTCTTAGCCGAGAATGCTCTTCTTGATCATCTGGTTGACCATGCCCGGGTTGGCTTTGCCGCGGGATTTTTTCATGATCTGTCCTACAAGGAAGCCAATGGCTTTATCCTTACCCGCTTTGATATCCGCAACAGACTGCGGATTGGCAGCAAGGACTTCGTCGACCATGGCTTGGATAGCGCCAGCGTCGCTCACCTGTTCAAGGCCCAGTTCCTTAACAAGGGCAGCCGGAGCTTTGTCGGTCTTGAGCATTTCCGCAAAGACTTTCTTGGCAAGCTTGCTCGAAAGGACGCCTTTATTGATGAGGTTGACCATTTCCCCAAGATGGGTCGGGGAAACGGGGAATTCGCCAATGGTCACGCTATTGGCATTAAGATAAGCCGATACGTCACCGAGCATCCAGTTGGCGACACTCTTGGCGTCTTCCGTTGATTTAGCGGCTTCATCAAAGTAAGCGGCAAATTTCTTGTCCGATACAATGAGTTCAGCATTGTATTCATCGAGGCCTTTTTCCTTCATGAGGCGGTCTTTCTTCGCATCAGGGAGTTCAGGCAGTTCGCTCTTGGCCTTTTCGATCCACGCGTCATCAATGATGATGGGCGCAAGATCCGGTTCCGGGAAATAGCGATAGTCATGAGCCTCTTCCTTGGAACGCATGGAGAAGGTCATGCCCTGGGCATCATCCCACGTACGGGTTTCCTGGACGACGTGCCCGCCGTCTTCGAGTATCTCTTTCTGACGCTGGACTTCATACTCAATGGCCCGTTCCAAGGCTTTGAAGGAGTTCAGGTTCTTGATTTCTGCACGGGTGCCATATTCCTTGCTGCCTACAGGCATGATGGAGATATTGGCATCGCAGCGCATGGATCCTTCTTCCATTTTTCCATCGCAGACTTCCGTGTACTGCAGGTAGGAACGGAGTTTTTCCATATAAGCACGGGCTTCTGCCGCACTTCTCATATCCGGTTCGGAAACGATTTCGATAAGGGGCACACCGGCACGGTTATAGTCAACGGCGGAAGAGTCGCTCGTTGAAATGGTGGCACCGGAATGGACGAGCTTACCAGCATCTTCTTCCATATGAATTCTCGTAATGCCAATGCGCTTGGTTTCACCATTTACGTTGACATCAACATGACCGCCCAAGGCGATAGGCTGATAGAACTGGGAAATCTGGTAGGCTTTGGCAAGATCTGGATAGTAATAGTTTTTCCGGTCAAACTTGCTGTAGTGCTGGATATCACAATTGACAGCCAGGGCAAACCGCAGGGCAAATTCAACCATTTGCTTGTTCATGACCGGCAGGGCGCCAGGCATACCAAGGCAGACAGGGCAGACATGGGTGTTCGGTTCGCTGCCAAAGGCAGTGGAGCAGGAGCAGAAAGCTTTGGTCTTCGTCTTTAGTTCGGCATGGACTTCAAGACCAATTACAGTAGTATATTCAGTCATTATTTCTTACCTCCCAGGGGCGCCACGGCTTTGTGGAATTCCGTAGCCTGTTCAAAGGTGTAAGCGGCGCGCAGCAGGGTTTCCTCGCCAAGCGGTTTGCCGATGAGCTGGGCACCAACGGGCATGCCATCCACAAATCCGCAGGGGATGGACATACCGGGCAGGCCGGCCATGTTGACAGGAATGGTCGTCACATCAAGCATATAGACCGTCAGGGGATCCATCTTGGCATCGAGTGAGTAGGCCACGACCGGGCTCGTCGGGGTAAGCAGGAGGTCACAGGTCTCAAAGGCCTTCTGGTAGTCCTGACGGATGAGGGTACGGACCTGCATGGCTTTGTTGTAGTAAGCGTCGTAATAACCAGAGCTTAAGACGTAGGTCCCAAGCATGATGCGGCGGCGCACTTCCTCGCCAAAGCCTTCCGTACGGGTGGCGGCCATCATTTCCGGGGCCGATTTGGCAGAAAGGTCACGGAAGCCGTAACGAACACCGTCAAAACGGCCAAGATTGGCCGACGCTTCTGCCGGTGCGATGATGTAGTACGTAATGACGGCATATTCCGTATGAGGCAGGGAAACTTCAACGACTTTTGCGCCCAGCTCCTCATATTTTTTCGCCGTCAATTTGATCTGTTCAGCGACTTTGGGATCGGTCCCCTTGCCAAAAAACTCCTTCGGGAGGCTGATGACCATGTCCTTTACGTCCTGTTTCAAGGCTTTCGTGAAGTCGGGCACAGGGACATTTGCACTAGTCGAATCATGGGCGTCTACGCCGCAGATTGTGTTGAGGACAATCGCCGCATCGGTCACATCCTTCGTGATGGGCCCAATCTGGTCAAGGGAAGAAGCAAAGGCAATGCAGCCATAACGGGAGACACGGCCATAGGTCGGTTTGATTCCGACACAGCCATTAAAGGAAGCAGGCTGACGGATGGATCCGCCCGTATCACTGCCCAGGGACCAAATAGCTTCGCCGGCTGCGATAGCAGCGGCACTGCCGCCGGAAGAACCGCCCGGTACGCGGGTAAGATCCCAAGGGTTCGACGTGGCCTTGAAATAACTTGTTTCCGTCGTGGAACCCATGGCAAATTCATCCATGTTGGTCTTACCGATAAAGACCGTATCATCCTTACGGAGATTTTCAATGACGTGGGCATCGTAGACGGGCTGGAAGTTTTCCAGGATCTTTGAAGCACACGTCAGGCGCATACCTTTGAGGCTGATATTGTCCTTGATGGCGCCGGGAATCCCCGTCAGCGGCTTTATGGCCTCACCCGCGGCAATCTTCTGGTCGACTTCGCGAGCTTTCTTCAGGGCCCCTTCTTTATCCAAGGTAATGTATGCCTTGACACTGTCTTCGACTTTGTCAATGCGGTCAAAGACTTTTTCGGTCAGTTCCACGGAGCTGATTTCTTTTTTGGTCAGCTTCTCATGGAGATCGTGAACAGTTTCATTATATAACGTCACAGTGCTTCCTCCTCTTATTCGATGACGCGGGGTACCTTAAAGCCGCCATCATGTTCTTCCGGTGCATTTTTCATGGCGTCCTCGTGGGAGAGCCCTTCTTGGGGCACATCTTCACGGAAGACATTGCTCGTCGGAAGGACATAAGGAGAAGGTTCAATTCCCGTCGTATCGACTTGTTTCAGGATTTCCGCATAATTAAGGATCTGGTTGAACTGGTCCTCGAATTTTTCCAGCTCATCTGCCGGCACATTGAGTCTCGACAGAGTTGCGATATGTTTGACATCTTTCGCTGTAATACTCATGGTCTCACCGCCTGTCTATACTTTTAACATCTAATGATTATATCACATGAAAGGACGTGTGAACATCCCCCGCCCCGCCTTTATCCTCACTCAATCGGCAGAGAACTTCCCTCAGGCCCGATCAAAAACGCCTCGCGCATTTTCTTATACTGAAAGAAGAGGCTGTCTTCCAATCAATCATGGGCCTTTCTATTGACAGCCGCTTTTTTTCATCGTAAAGTAGTAGAAAATCATTGATGTGATTTCTTTTATGCTTTTTAATCCTATCAATTTTCTATGTTTTAGGAGGGGTTTCCATGAAGTTTCAAACAACCTGTATCCATGGAGACGGGCCCAACGATGCAACGGGTGCCGTTTCACCGGCGATTTACTGTACGTCCACCTTTTCCCATCCTCATGTAGGAGAGTCAACAGGCTTCAACTACACCCGGGAATCCAATCCCACCCATGCCCGTTTGGAAAAAGTCATGTCCGCCCTTGAAAGCGGCGTCGATTCCCTCGCCTTTTCGTCCGGTATGGCTGCCATTGATGCGGTGATGCGTCTTTTTGTATCCGGAGACCATATCCTTACAGGTTTTGATCTTTATGGCGGCTCCTTCCGTCTCTTCCGTTCCGTCTACGAACCGTACGGTCTAACCTTTTCCGCCGTCCATACAAGCGACCTTGAAGCCGTGGAAAGAGCCATTACACCTAAAACAAAGGCCATCTATCTGGAAACACCGACAAATCCCACCATGGAAATCACCGACCTGCGCGCCCTGGCAGAACTTGCCCACAAAAAGGGTCTTCTGGTCATCGTTGACAATACGTTCCTCACCCCATATTTCCAACGCCCTCTGGAACTTGGCTGCGATATTGTCCTGCACAGCGGGACGAAGTACCTGGCCGGTCACAACGATATCCTCGCAGGCTTTGTAATCAGCCGGGAAAAATCCATCGCGGAAAAACTTCGTTCCATCTACAAAACGACAGGAGCCTGCCTGAGCGTTTTTGACGCCTGGCTCATGCTGCGCAGCCTCCGCACCCTCCCCCTGCGTATGCGCCAGCACGAAAAAAATGCAGAAACGCTGGCTGCTTTCCTAAAGACCCAGCCCTATGTGCAAAAGGTCCTCTATCCAGGCCTTCCCGAACATCCGGGGTATGAGATCCAGAAAAAACAGGCCACCGGGTTTGGCGGCATGATTTCGTTTTATGTTGATACACCGGAGCGGGCCAAGAAAATCCTTGAAGGGATTTCCCTCATCCAGTTTGCTGAAAGTTTGGGCGGTGCCGAAAGCCTCATGACCTATCCCCGCACCCAGACTCACGCGGACTTGACGCCGGAAGAAGCAAAAGAAAAGGGAATTACGGATACGCTTCTGCGCTTTTCCGTAGGTCTTGAAGATGTAGAAGACCTCAAGGAAGACCTTTTGTCCGTCTTCAAAAATCTCTAAAACAGTTTCTGGGCTGCTCCCCGCCATATGGGGCGGCAGCTCTTTTTTCATACCTTGCCTCTATCCAAATAAGAGGAAATAGTGTAAAATATCCTAAGCCGTAAAACACTTAGAAACGTTAGACAAGGAAAGGAGTACGGCATGGACGATTGCATCAGTGTACGCTTTGAAGAAAATAATAACCGTTCCGCAGCTTACG
This sequence comes from Acidaminococcus intestini DSM 21505, assembly GCF_000425045.1. GTDB lineage: Bacteria > Bacillota > Negativicutes > Acidaminococcales > Acidaminococcaceae > Acidaminococcus > Acidaminococcus intestini. The sequence continues at coordinate 30,837 of NZ_AULA01000022.1, forward strand.
ATGGAGACCAAGAAGTAGGGTACTGTTCTTACACCCTTGATGGAGATGTCTGGGTCATTGAACACACCGTCGTCGATCCCGCCTATGGAGGAAGAGGCCTGGCCCGCCGTCTCGTGGACGCTGTTGTCATGGGAGCCCGGGACAGCCGCGTCAAGATCCTGCCCATGTGTTCCTACGCCGTGAGCCTTTTTAAGAAGGATCATAAATACGACGAAGTAAACGCCAATCTCTAACCATGACGTCAGCATGCAAAAAGCCGGAAGAACCTATTAACATCGGATCTTCCGGCTTTTTAGTATGACGTTTTTATTTCATGACAAGAAGAGAGACATCACCCACACAGCCAATGAGACTGCGGATCTTTGTCAAAAGGGCAAGGCGGTTTTGCTTTACGGCTTCATCCTTATCCATGACCATGACGTCATCAAAGAAATGGTTGATGGGTGCAGAAAGGCTGTCGCAAGCGGTAAGGACGCCGGCAAAATCACGGGAAAGAAGCATTCCATGTACGTTTTCAGCAGCCTTTTCCACAGCTTCAAAGAGGGCTTTTTCAGCGTCTTCTCTCAAAAGGGCCTCGGAAACAGGTGCGTCAACGCGACTTTTCTTGGTAATATTTTCCACGCGGGTAAAGGCCTGAAGCGTTTCTGGCGCCTTATCCGTACCGAGATAGGCCGTCAGGGCATCAGCGGCAGCAAAAGCGTCGCACAGGTCATCCCGGCCTTCAGCACCAAGGACGGCATCGACGATATCGTACCGAACGCCGCGGTCAAGCATCATGTTCTTGGAACGCTGGGCGAAGAATTCAACAATATCAGCCACAAGTTTGTCTTCACTTTGATTCGTTTTGGGCAGGCGGCTCAAGGTTTCCTTGATGGCGCTTGTAAGGGCAAAGTGGATGTTTCCATCGGTGACGATATTGAGGATACCCAGGGCCTGGCGGCGCAGGGCATAGGGATCCTGGGAACCGGTTGGAGCTTCCCCGCGGCTGAAGGTTGCTGTGATATTATCCAGTTTATCGGCAATGGCAAGGAGACGGCCTTCATTCGTCTGAGGCAGTTCATCGCCGGCAAAGCGCGGCATGTACTGCTCTCCAATAGCCGTCGAGACCGTATCGCCTTCGCCGTCAAGAAGGGCATATTCACGGCCCATGGTGCCCTGCAGTTCCGTAAATTCCGTAACCATGCCGGTCACAAGATCGGCCTTGCTGAGGCGGGCTGCGCGAACAAGAGCCTTTTCATCAGCGGCAACGCCCGATTCCTTGAGGAGGCAGCTCGTAAGGGCTTCGAGGCGTTCCGTCTTTTCATACATATTCCCCATGCCGCGCTGGAAGGCTACATCATGCAGGGCCTCCCGATGTGCTTCAAGGCTCTTTTTCCGGTCGTTTTCAAAGAAGAAGACCGCGTCGTCAAGACGGGCACGAAGGACGCGTTCGTTGCCGTGGGTCACGATGTCAAGATGTTCACTGTTGCCGTTGCGGACCGTAATGAAATAAGGCAAAAGCTTGCCGCTGTCATCAAGGACAGGGAAGTAGCGCTGATGGTCGCGCATGGGAGTAATGACAGCTTCTTTCGGGAGCTTCAGGTACTTATCATCAATGGAACCGCAAAGGGCCGTCGGATATTCGACAAGATAAGTGACTTCATCGAGCAGGTCTTCAGAAATGGCCGTATGGCCGCCGGCTTTTTTGCCCAACGCTTCAATCTGTTCCCGGATGAGGGCACGGCGTTTTTCCACGTCGACAATGATGAAGTTTTCTTCGAGGGTTTTTACATAAGCCTCGGCCGAAGGAATCGTAATGGTCTGACTGCCCAGGAAGCGATGGCCGCGGGTCACATTGCCGCTTTTGACATCGTTTGCTTCAACAGGAATGACTTCACTGTCAAGAAGGGCCACCATCCAGTGGAAAGGACGGACAAACCCGAAGTCATAGTCGGCCCAGCGCATGGTCTTTGGGAAGGACAGGCTGTGGAGAATATCATCCAACAAGGCAGGCAGCAGGACCTTGGTTTCACCGCCCTTTGTGTGTTTGATGGCATAAACGTAACCATCCCGTTTTTCAAGGGCAGAGACTTCCACACCCTGACCGCGGGCAAAGCCCTGGACGGCTTTCGTCGGGTTGCCGTCTGCGTCAAAGGCAATCTTGAGGGATGGACCTTTGCTCTCTGCCGTCATATCTTCCTGACGGTCAGCAATGCCTTCAGCCACAAAGGCCATGCGGCGCGGCGTTCCGTAGACGCTGACTTTTTCAAAAGGAATACGGGCTTCCTTGAGTTTTGTTTCTGCCAGTTCCTTATAGTTTTTCAAGATACCCGGCATGTATTGGGCCGGCATTTCTTCCGTTCCGATTTCATATAATAACGTAGCCATTAGTTGTTCCCTCTCTTCAGCATAGGAAATCCCATCTTTTCACGCTGTTCCACATACGCCGCGGCGCACAGGCGGGCCAGGGCGCGGACACGGCCGATGTAGTTGGTCCGTTCGTCAACGCTGATGGCACCTCGGGCGTCCAAAAGGTTGAACGTATGGGAGCACTTGAGCACATAATCATAAGCTGGATGGATGTTCCCCGTTAACAGGACCCTTTTGGCTTCCTTTTCATATTTATCAAAGAGGTCAAAGAGCAGATCCGTATCGGCAATATCAAAGCTGTAGCAGGACTGTTCCACCTCGTTTGTGTGATACACATCGCCGTAGGTCACATCGCCCACCCATTTGATGTCGTAGACATTTTCCACACCTTGGATATACATGGCAAGGCGTTCGAGGCCGTACGTGATTTCAACGGCAACAGGTTTGATATCAAGGCTGCCAACTTGTTGGAAGTAGGTGAACTGCGTCACTTCCATCCCGTCGAGCCAGACCTCCCAGCCCATGCCCCAGGCACCCAGGGTCGGCGATTCCCAATTGTCTTCAACAAAACGGATATCGTGTTCTTCGGGATGGATCCCTAGTTCGCGCAGGCTTTCAAGATACAGTTCCTGAATGTTATCCGGAGACGGTTTCATGATGACCTGGAACTGATGATGCTGATAAAGGCGGTTAGGGTTATCGCCATAACGTCCGTCAGCCGGGCGGCGGGACGGTTCCACATAGCATACGTTCCACGGCTCCGGTCCCAAGACGCGAAGGAAAGTTGCCGGGTTCATGGTCCCAGCTCCTTTTTCTACGTCATAAGGATGGAAGTTGATGCATTGCTGACGCCCCCAATAGGCACTCAGCGCCGAAATGATGTCTTGGAAATTCATGGTTTTCTCCTCCTAAACAAAAACTCCCGTCTCTGCAATATAGACGAGAATCATCTACATTACAGGGACGGGAGTGACTTCCGCGGTTCCACCCTGTTTGCTGCCAAGGCAGCCTCTCTTGTGGTACAGTCGCTCAGGGATGCCAACCCCCTCATTGCGCTCCGAACAATATAGCAAAATTGGGAAAGATTGTCAAGGCAGCGGTGGAAAAAGGCGGTCGAGATGTGATGCTAAAAGACCGTGAGACACGGACCCAAACCGCCCCCCTGCGGGGGATGGGTCGGAATTACATTCACCTGGAAACATGTCCCTGCAGCATCACAGCTGCCTTTTTATCTTTTAGCTCGACAGCCAGCGCCGAAGAGTCATGACAGCATGATGGCCCCTTTTACGTTTTTCCCAATCGCAGTACGTTCCTTCTTCCAATATGCCATGAGCCCATTGCTTCGGATATGTTTCTGAAGCAATGGGCTCATGTTTTCCATCAAATCGGAGCGATGTCCACGCCGATTAAATTATTAAGGTTATGCCGTCTCGCCCAATCTTTCCCGTTCGCGGCGTGCAAGGATAGGGAAAATAAGGCCGATACCAAGAAGGATGACCGGCGTTACGACGTTCATGATCATCTGGAACCACCAGGTGGAAGAATACATTTCTACACCGTAAGGAACCATACCCATGAGCGAAGCAAAGGTCGTCAGGGCAAAGCACCAGAAACCAATCATAAAGCCGGTGCCTTTGCTCTTTGTAAGGTAGTAGGAAGAGCTGTAAGCCTTTTTCGCCCGTTTGAGCGCCATATAAGCCAGGAAGACCCACAGGTAGGACAGCGGCATGCAGATGGCATTCAGGCGCAGGAGCCAGATGTAGAGCGTTGTCATGTCGCCAATGCCAAGGGCCGGTACGATGATAAGAATGCTGACAAGGATGCCCGTCAGTTTGTAACCGCTCACAGGGATGCCCTTTTCGTTGATCTTCGTGAAGGAATGAGGTACGAATTTCGGATCAACATCACTTAAGAGGAACTTGATGGGTGCGTCAATGGAGATGGCAAGGGTTGCTGCCTGGCCAAAGAACTGGCAAATAGCATAGAGGATGACGAAAGCGCGGCCCACGCCATAATAAGCGCCGAGCTTGGCGAAGCAGTAGTAAGCTCCATTCATCATCAGGTCCTTCGGCACATTGTTGGGGTCAAACATAAGACCCATGGCAAAGGTACCAAGAACAGCCGTAACAGCCACCATTGCGGTCATGACAATCATGGCACGCGGGAACTCCTTATCCGGATTCTGGAGGTTCGTGACATACGGTGCAATGCGTTCACAGCCACCGACAGCAAAGACGAGGATGCTGAGGGTCGTCATGTATTCAAAGTTGAAGTTCGGCATGAACGTATCCCAGCTGAGGCTGTAGTAGAAGGTCTTTGCTTCCGTGATGTAAGGCGCAGCGAGAACGAGAAGCACATAAAGGATGCTCATGATAAACATAAAGGAACCGGCAATGGAACCAATGCGCTTCAAAGCCGATACACCCTGAGCGGCATACCACATGAAGAACATGAAAATGCCAAGGCTGATAAGCTGAAGCATCATAGGCGAAATCATGGTTGTCAGTTGGTCATTCTGGAAAATGGCCCACCCCATAGCAATAAGGATATTCTGCGGTTTCTGGGCTAGATAAGGAATATTGACTACCCAGAAGGTCCAGCCAGCAAAGAAGGCCAATTTGGAACTCATGGTTTCTTTGATCCAGGAGCTGACACCGCCAGCACCATTTTCAAAGGTCGCGCCCATTTCCCCCACCATCAACGTGTACGGAATGAAGTAGAAGAGGAAGAGAATCATCCAGGAAACGACGACTTTCAGATCTTGGTTGGCAAAGCCATTGACCGTATTGCCAAATCCCCACACGACCGTGTAGGCCATTAGGCACAGAGCTTGCCAAGTCATGGCTTTGTTTTTTGAATTTGTGTTGCTGCTCATTTCGATACCCCCTAATTGGTTTAAAGTGCAACATTTGTTACACGTATTATAACAAGATTTGTTCTTCCATAAAAGACAGAAAATAAGGACTTTTCGCTATTGTCTTTATATTAAGGACAATCCCGAACGTTCACTGTAACATTTTCATCGTATTATTCGAAATATAAAAAAAGTGAACCATTTTTGAAGAAAGCATCGCAATATCGTGTTATCCAGCCATCACAAATCAACTTGAAATTTTTTAAACAGGCCTATGAATGAAACCAACCGGTGAAGGAATAAAGGATAAGTCGCAGTTAGGAACCTTTTTTGTTAAGAAAAAAGTCCGCATCTGAAGAACAAGCTGTCCACACTAAAGAAACTTACAATGAATCATTTGATGGCTTTTTATCCACGTAAGAAAGAACCTGTAAAATAAGCCTCTATTTTTGAAATATAAAAAATCCCTCAAACAGGGAACCCCAATTTGAGGGAATTATCACTTCTTCAATTATTTTTTTCCGCCAGTTTTGCATATTTTATGGCCGTATAGATACCGTGCTGGAGTGTGGCAATGATGCCCATACTTCCTTCAAGAAATCCTCCTTGGAGAAGATAGACCTTAAGCATGCCCAAAAGGGCATGGCTGGCTGCTTTTCCATAGCTTGCCCTTTTTCCTCGGGCGTAGGCATCATCGGCCCAAATGGTCGTGTACTGGCCGGCTTTGCGCCACCAATCGGCAAAGGCCGCATAGGTATAATGGTCCATCCTTTCTGAAAGGGCCTCAAGAGGCACGGTGCAAACGGCGTGTTCGTGGACCTTTCCCTCCCAGTGGACCGCCGCTTTTGGGAAAAGGCGCACGACCCGATCCGGTCCGAACGCCCCATGATGGAAATGATGACCGAAGGCAATATTTTCCCTGCGGAAGGAGTAATGGTGGTTGGGCGCTCCCTTTTTGATGGCAAGGACCTTTTGGATGGCCCCTGCTGTAAGCCGTTCGTCGGCATCAAGATAAAGTACCCAGTCACCATGGGCACCCGTCAGGGCAAAATTACGCTGGGCGGCAAAGTCCCCGTCCCAAGCCCGGTAAATCACAGAAGCACCGCTTTTTTTTGCGATTTCCACGGTCCCATCGTCACTTCCAGAGTCAACGACAAGAATCTCATCGGCCCAGGACGCAGCATTTTGAAGGGCGCTGGGAAGATTTTTTTCTTCATTTTTAGTGAGGATGATGCAGGTTATGCTGCCCATGACTATTCTTCCTTTCCTAAAAGTTCCGGATGGCGCACAAGGTACCCCGTAAGATCCATATACCCTTCCCTTTCCTCACGGTACGGCTGAGGGCCTTCCCGAAGAGCCTGCGGTCCAAAGCCGTCCCCTAAGGGCTGATAAAAGTCGTTGCTGTAGGTCCCGTAAGCATCCTTTCGCAGCCAGTGGTAAGGCGACACGACATGGTCGATGGGATCCATGAGGCTCGTCATAAGGGAATAGTACGTAAAGTCCTTTGGCGCAATGAGTTCAAAAATCGTCGGCAGGATATTCATATGACCGCCAATGGTATTTTCCCCGAAAAGGGACTGGTCGATTTCAGGATGATGGAAGAATAGAACCGGACTATGGCGTTCCCGCAGGTTCGCGTCTCGTTTCATGAGGCTTGTTTTCCCAAGGACGGCACTCATGTCATAGGAATGGTCGCCTGTCACGATGAAAAGACTGTCTGGATAGGCTTCCTTCATGGTGCGCAGGAACTTTCCAATCGCCTGGTCTGAGAACCAGAAGGTCCCGAGATTCTTTTGCAAACTCTTGCTGTTTTTGATGTCTTCCGGAGCATCCGGCATGACACGCTCCGTATCATAGCCATATTTTTCAAGAGGAATCTTGAAGGGCCCGTGATAACTTGTCGTATAAAGGAAATGGAACTGATATTCCCCGCGCTCTTCGTCCCCGGAAAGAATCATGTCCGCTGCTTTTTCCAGAAAGAGGTTGTCATAGACGCCGACCCAGGTCTTTGGCGCGTCAGGGCCGCAAAAATCCGTTGCCGTTTCCACTTCGTCAAAGCCGCAGCTGGGAGCAAACTGGTTAAAGTTTCCATATGTGACATTGCCGCCATACCAATAGGCCGCGTGATAGCCAAGTTTCTTCAGCTGTCGTGGCAGGGCCGTAGGAAGTTTGTTCGTCCAGAAGCTTTCTTTTTCGTTGAGTTCAAGACCAGCGTCAAAGATGCCGCTCATGAGGCTCACGATGGATGGCCTGGAAATGATGCCAGCTGAAAGGGCACTCGTAAGCTGGGCTGTGTGGGGATCATCCTTGAGAAACCGTCCGCCCGAGACAAGGTTCAGCGAGGCAAAGGCCGGGTCAAAGAACTGCTGAAGATAGGTCTCCCCCACAAGGAGGAAGATATGGCGCGGTTTTGTGATGCGCGCGCCCTTTGCCGCACGGCGAAAGGCATAGACAGGATTGGGAAAATCGGAAAGGGGCATTTTTACCGGCACCAGCGGCGCAATGGCGGCAAGGTCCTCTTCGTCCGTGTGCTCATAGGCTTCATTGAGGTCATGCTTCATCACCTGTTCCAAGGCGACAAGGTCATCCACGGTCGCTTTGGCAAAAAAGATATCCTTTTTCACAAGACTCGGAATCGTATCCCATTCGGGCTTATCGTCATGCCAGAAGGTCCCGCCATACCGGAACCAGTAAAACGCAGCAATACACAAAAGAAAAACAACTGTATTGAAGGCGCAGCGAAGAAAAGGCGAGGCAATAGCTGGATAGGAAAGACTGGGAAGACCTAAAAACGCCAAGAGTGCAAGGCGGCACAGGTACAGATAGGGCACAATGCCAAGAAGGATCCAAGCACCATGGTCCTGATGGAAGAAAATATCAACGAGGTTGTGCTTTTCCGCATGGGCGCCAAGCTTCATGGTCTGGTTGTAGATGTCATGAAAATGGCTGTAGTAGAGCATCTTTCCCATGAAAGCAAGATAAAGGACAAGGGCATAAAGCAGGCCGCCCACAAGACGCAGTGTATTGCCCAGGGCAAAATAGGCAGGAAAAAAGGCGCCGGGCAGGCTCACAAGGACCAGGGAAATCAGGAAAACATAGGCGTTAAAGTCCATGCCCCACCAAAAACCGTAACGAAAGGTGTGCCAGAGAATCTTTCCCTTCCCCGCAAAATTGGGGTACGGGCTGTAGACCTTGATGAAAATAGCCCGAAAGAGGGCGCATAGGATGGGGAAAAATAAAAAAAGTTTGGCATCCTGCTGCAGGGACGCAAAAAATTGACTGAACATAATGAGCTCCTTTGCTTCTATCTGCTCTTAGTTTATCGGTTCTTTGCGTGAACTGCAAGAAAAAGCATAAAAATCTTGTTTTCGCACAAAAGAAAAGTCCCTCCCCTGCCGCAAAACAGCAGGAAAGGGCTTTTATTCCATAATCAGAAGGGACCGATCTGAACGGCCGTTGCATAAAAGAGAACCACAAAGGCTACAATCCACCAAATGCCCAGCATGGGGATAGCAAATTTCCACCAGCGGCGCAGGGGAATGCCAGCAATGCTGAGGATGGTCATGGTCGTACCGCTTGCAGGAGTGACACTGTTGGTGAAGGCATCGCCCATTTGAAAGGCAAGGACAGCAGTCTGACGGGTAATGCCGACGAGGTCAGCCAACGGCGCCATGATTGGCATCGTGATGGCGGCCTGACCGGAACCGGAAGGAACCACCATGTTGAAGATATCCTGAACAATGAACATCCCAATGCCAAGCATGGATTTCGGCACGGCGTTCAGGGAGTTTGCTAGGTAGTAGATGATGGTATCAAGGATATGGCCATTATCCAACAAAATGGTCACGCCTTTGCACATACCGACCATCATGCAAGGAAGCGCCATACCGGCAACGCCCTTGATGAAAGCATTGGCGACCTTGTTCGCATTCATGCGGGACACAATGCCGGTGTAAATGATGAGGGCAATGAAAAGAGCCGCAATTTCATCCATATAGAAATCAAACTTCAAAACGCCAATAAGGATACCGGCTACAACAAGACAGAAACCAAAAAGGACAAGCTTATGGGTTCGGGTCATAGTGCCCGTTTCACCCATAATGGATTCGATGTTCATCTTTTCCTTGTAGATCTGGTCATAGTCATACATGAAGCTCTTTTCCGGATGCTTCTTGACCATACGGGCATAAAGGTAGAGTGGAATCACCGTAACAATGATGAGGGTTACAAGCATGACAAGACGGATCTGGATCCCTGAGAACATGGGCAGCCCTGAAATGCTCTGCGCTACACCAACCGTGAAAGGATTCGTCACACCGGCACCATAGCCTGCGCCAACAGCACAGAGGAACATACCAGCCGCTACAATGGAGTCGAACCCCAAAGCGTAGCACACAGCGGTCATGAGCGGAATAAAAGCAATGTATTCTTCGCTGCAGCCAGCCGTTGCGCTGAGGCAGATAAAAATCGGCAGAAGGACAGGAATGATCAGCGTTTCGTGACCTTCCATCTTTTTGACAACGTGGCCCATGAAAGCGTGGATGGCGCCTGTTTCCGCCATGACGTTCAGGGCACCGCCAATGATCATAAGGAAGCCAACAATACTGGCCGCGCCTTTGATGCCCTTTGGAATAGACATCAAGAAATCCAGGATCTTCGTTGGTTTCTGGGCAATGAAATGGAACGAGTTCGGATCAACAATCATACGGCCGCTGGCTGCGTCCTTGATGCGGACAAATTCACCAGCCGGTACAATATACGTAGCAATGGCACTTAAGACGAGGATGACCGCAATGATCATAATAGGACTTGGGACCGAGACTTTTTTGTTCTGGACGGGCTTTGCCGCCTGCTGAGGATTTTCGCTCATCGTGAGTTCTCCTTTTTTTCTTATAGGGTAACGTCCGTAAGTTTCAAGATGGTACGGACCAGCATGGCTGTACGGGTAAAGAGGCTGTCAAGAACGGCATATTCCTGCATGGTATGGGCATGATCCCCTTCGGGGCCCAAGGAATCGAGGATGGGGATTCCTGCCTTGGCAAGGTACGAGGCGTCAGAACAGCCGCCTGGATGGTAAGGACCAAAGGGCTCAATGCCAAATTCCGCTGCAGATTCGTTGTAGAGAGCAAGGAGGTTGAGATTTCCTTCGTTTTTTTCAAAAACAGGCATTTCTGTTGGAAATTCCACCTCCGCCCTTGTGTTCGGCACGTCAAGATGCTCACAAATGGCTCGAATGGCCGTTTTAAGTTCTTCCAAATCCTTATTGTAGTCGACACAGCAATCCGCTTCGATGCGACAAAAATCGGGGACAGCGTTTGAGACCACGCCGCCAGAAATGACATCGGTACTGACGATGCGTCCTTTTTCAAGGTCCGTCAGCGCCCGCATCTTGGTGATAATACCGGCCATAGCTTCAATGGCATTTGCCGACGTCGTATAGGCATTACCGACGTGGCCGCTTTTGCCGTGGACCTTGACCCACACATCCATGCACCCCTTACGGGCGACGGTAAGGACGTGATTCATGCGGCCCGTTTCCATATTGAAGGCACAGAGACAACCTTTCGCTTCTTCGGCAAGCATCTGGTCGGCCCGAGATCCCACATGGGTCGTTTCCTCATCGCCGACAAGGACAACCTTGAAAGGATGGTCCTTATATCCCAGATCCGTCAGGATCTTGATGACATATAAAAGCATCACGACGCCGCCCTTCATGTCGGCGCAGCCCGGTCCATAGACCTTTCCGTCTTCAATACGGAAAGGTTGATCAGGATAGGACCCACTGGGGAATACCGTATCGACATGACCACAGAAAAGAATGGGTTTTCCCTGTCGATCATCACCCAAGGTTGCCCGCAGCATGGGGATGGCGCAGCTCGTATCAAGCATTGTCGCCGTAAAGCCTTCCTTGGTGAAACGGTCCGCCACCTTTTGTAGGAGGGCGGTGATGAGTTCTGCTTCCTTGCTGCCTGCTTGGTAGTTAACAAGGTCTTTCCAATATTCAATCATGTCCTCATGGTATGAGGCCACTTTATCTTTGATGGTTTCCTGAAGTTCTCCCATAAAACCTCCTCATTCATTTGGGTCGTCTTTGCAAAAAATGAATATAAATACATTTTACCCTACAATTATACAGGGTGCAATACTTTTTTCTAAAAATTTAGGGTTGTACGGATGTCAACTTTCCATGAAAAAGCATGTTTGCACCTAGTTGGTTAATTATTCATCTCTGATGGACAAAAAGCATCTCGTTCACGTTCTTATCGAAGTCAGGCCAAAAATCAGGCTGATTTGATGTAGAACGTGAGCCAAATGGGTTAAGAAAGCTTAAGAGGCCAGAAGCTCCTTACAGTTGGACCCATCTGAACCGAATTTTGCTAAAAGCAGACGAAAAAAGGTTCTATAATTTATTTTGGGGCGCTAAAGTGACCGTCCAGATGCGTGTCCTCTCAGCGCCTACTTTTTTTTCAATAAAAAAATAGGCATATGCACTCAAATCCTCTACAATTAAAGTGATCAAACAATAAAGAAAGTGAGTTGAATACATATGCCTTCTCTAGATTATATCGAAAAATTAACAGGAATTAAAGAGGAATGGATTCAAAATTTAAAGGAAACGGAATCAGCCTTGGTTTTAGCGGTTCAGCTGCCGCCTCAAGAACACATCTGCCCTCATTGTAAGGCCACTACAAGACGCATAAAGGGCTACTATACGCGCCTCATCAAACATTCCCCACTTCTCCATAAAGAGTTGCA
>NZ_AULA01000023.1 GCF_000425045.1 Acidaminococcus intestini DSM 21505
CTTTTATGTAATCGGACAAAAGCCTGTTGGTGCAAAATGGATCCGATAGCAATCCTTTGCCAACGGTAATCCTTGATTCTATCGGTCTTCGCATGACAATTAGGGCATTGGACAACAGCTCGATTCAGTTCCATAATAAATTCAATTTGTTGCTCACTGTGGATGCATTTTTTTATTACGTTACCTTTGACATTCAAGGAATTTGCTATATAATCAAATGTGGACATAGGCCATCTTCCTTTCATTTAGGTTTGGCGATTTAATTGTAAGAGTGGATGCCGTCTATGTCCACTTTTTTATGCAAAAATGGGGTGAGGAAAGAATATTTCCTCACCCCAACATTTATTATAGAACCCTTTTTTCTATGCCCAAGAAGGCACTCTTTCCTATGGGAAAAGGTATGAAAACGAGGGATTTTTTGATATAATATAGAATGTTTATCGTGGAAGGGAACCCATTGTTCCCTATAAGCAATTTTTATAAAGGAGAACTCCCATTGATCGAGGAAATGAAAGAATTCTCCGGTATCGGTGAAACCCGCCGGACCCTGCAGTATGTCACCCTTTTTGTCATTGCCCTTTTCTGGGTCTATGAAGGGTATCGCACCTTTGCCTTATACCGCTTCAGCCTCATGGGATGGGGCTTTAATGTTTTGTTCCTTTTGCTTTATCTGTGGCGGACCGCTTTTTCCTATACCTATGCCTTGACGCCCAGTCATTTCATTATTATCATGTATGGCTTAGGGATTGAACGGCGTCTTTCCATCTCCCTTAACGACATGGAAAGCTTCAGCAACCACTATAAGAAGAGTTTCTTTAGGAAAACGAAGATTGGCAGCTATACCCATCGTTACTCTTCACTTGATCCCAATCCCCAGCGCATCCTGGTCTATCGGAAGGGAAAGAAACTTTGCGGCCTGCTCTTTAAGTGTTCAGACCGCATGATTGCCGAACTGGCTCGCCGTTACCCCAGCCAGTTTCTCGATTTCGGAGCATAAGGAGGCCTTTATGGAGCGTTATATTGGAATTGTGACAGCAGTCAGTGGACAACGAGCCAAGGTCCGTATTGAACGGGGCCTCAAAAAGGGTGAAAAACCGCGCATCCTTGACTGCTGGAATACCTGTGAAGCGAAAAAAGGAACCTATGTGGAAGTGGAAGAACAGACCCTTGGTGAGCGGCAGGGTAAATGGATCGTTCGTGGGATTCCCTTACTGACCCTTCTTGCGGGAGCTATTTTTGGCCGTGCTGTATCCCGCTATCTGCCCTTTGACCTCGGCGTGACTATGTTCATAGGCGCTATTGTCTGGGGGCTTTTGGGATTTCAGTATGCCCGAACCTTTAAACGGGATGTCACAAGCCGCCGCGGTAAGCAATGGGCCGTTACAGGATACTATACGGAAGGCATGCTTCCGGAAGAAAGGGTGGAAAGCTGATATGACTTTTGGTTCCAAGGATCGCTTCTGGTTCTTCCTGTTTCTTGCGGCCGGTGCCATCATCGGCGGTCTTTTGGGAAACTTCCTTGAAGCGTCTCAATTTTTTGGGGCTGGTACGGCCTTTTTGATCCATAAGTATCAGGTCCTTAACATTCCCCCTGTCGATGTGGACCTTTATATCGCCAAGATTACCTTTGGCTTTACGTTTTCTCCCAATTTGGTGGCCATCATCGGCATGATTTTGGCCCTTGTGATCTTTCAGCATCTATAAGGAGGCTGTCATGCAGGTCATTTTGGCATCAAAGTCCCCTCGGCGCAAGGATCTTCTTGTGCAGGTCGGCATGGATCCACTTGTGATGGACAGCTATGTGGAGGAAGTGACGGAAGCCCTTTCTCCAGAGACCCTGGTTCGTGAAAATGCCGCTCGCAAAGGGCGGAAAGTTGCGGCTGCGGTGGCACCAGATGCCCTGGTTATTGCTGCTGATACGGTTGTCGCTGATGAGCGTGGCATCCTTGGCAAACCGAAGGATCGGGAGGAGGCCGTACGCATGTTGCGGCGCCTTTCCGGTAGGACCCATAAGGTCCATACAGGTCTTTATGTGAGCCTAGGCGGCAAAGAACATCTTTCCGTGACGACAACGCAGGTTACGTTTTGCCCCCTTACGGACAGGCTTATTCATCGCTATATTGGAACAGGAGAACCAATGGATAAGGCTGGGGCCTATGGGATCCAAGGGGCGGCCGCCCTTTTCATTCCTCACATAGAAGGCTCCTACAGCAATGTTGTTGGTCTGCCTCTTGCCACTCTTTTTACAGCACTCGATGAACTGGATGTGAAACTAGATGACACAACACTGCTCCATGCACGAAATTGTTCGCGAGGAACGGCCTCGGGAACGGCTTAAGCAAAAAGGGGCCAAGGCCCTAAGCGTAACGGAACTATTGACCATTCTCATTGGTTCGGGAACGCGCAGTGCATCGGCCCTTGAAATCGCTTCACTTTTGACCAGTAGGGAGATGGATCTCGACCAATTGGCCCGTGTGACAAGGATTGAGGAACTCACCCATGTGAAGGGACTTGGCCCAGCTCGGGCTTCGGTCATTGTCGCTGCCCTTGAATTGGGCCGTCGCCTTGCGGAAAAAACAAGCCGCCAAGGAGACCGGATCAGATGTCCCGGCGATGCCGCCCGTATGGTTATGGAACGGCTTCGCTATGAAGTGAAGGAACATGTCCTGACTCTTCTGCTTTCTGCCAAGGGAAAAGTACTGGGAATCGAAGAGGTCTTTGTTGGCAGTGCCAGTCAGGCAACGGTGCATCCCCGGGAAATCTTCGAGACCGCCCTTCATCATCATGCGTCTGCCTTGATCCTTGTCCATAACCATCCGTCCGGGGACCCAATGCCCAGTCGTCCCGATATCCGTCTGACAGAGCGCCTGGCTCAAGTGGGGGGCTTGATGGACATTCCGCTGGCGGACCATATCATTATTGGTGATGGAATCTACTACAGTTTTAAAGATGCGGATCAGTTATAAAGAAAGAGGGATCATGCGTGTTTGATTTGTTCGGCTCCCTGTCTTCCACCATGGGCGTGGACCTGGGAACAGCCAATACTTTGATTTATACAAAAGAAAATGGCATCATTGTCCGGGAACCCTCCTTGGTAGCGCGCCATAAAAAAACGGGCAGGATACTGGCTGTTGGCAGCGAAGCCAAACAGATGGAAGGCCGGACACCGGATTTTCTTGAAACCCTCCATCCCTTGCGTGATGGGGTCATTGCTGATTTCGATGTAACTGCCGCGATGCTGCGCATCTTTCTCAAAAAAGCACTTCGTGGGCGTAAATTTGTTCAGCCCACGCTTGTTGTCAGCGTTCCCTGCGGTGTCACAGCCGTGGAACGCAGGGCTGTCATCGACGCGGCAACTCAAGCCGGCGCGCGGGACGCTTATCTTATTGAGGAACCCCTTGCTGCTGCATTGGGGGCTGATATGCCCGTCCGGGAAGCGGCGGGAAACATGGTGGTGGACCTGGGCGGCGGTACAACGGAAGTGGCGGTCATCTCCATGGGAAAGATTGTCCTTTCCCGGACGCTCCGATTGGGCGGCGATGCCCTTGATGAATCTCTGGTTCAGTATATCAGGAGACAGTACAATCTCATGATCAGTCCCGCAATGGCTGAGCGGATGAAGATGGAAATTGGTTCCCTTGCTGAAAGTACACAGCCCCAGGCCATGGAAATCCGGGGCAGGGATCTGCTTACAGGCCTTCCCAAGCCGCTTGCAATAAACCAGAATCAACTTCTGCCGGCACTTTACGAGCCCCTTCGTGAAATCATCGATGTGGTGAAGACCACCCTTGAAATGACCCCGCCGGAACTTGCCAGCGATATCATGGACCGGGGCATTGTCCTGACGGGCGGCGGAGCTCTTTTGCGCAATCTCGACCGGGTCATGGCCCGTGATACGGGCATGCCCGTACGGATTGCGCCCGATGCACCTCTTTGTGTTGTCCTCGGTACGGGTAGGGCCGCACGCAACTTTAATTCATTCCGGCGGAAGAACCATCCTGCCAAGAGTCATAAATAAGGAAGAGTAGAAGCATGATGCAGGAAAGAAAAATTAGGCTGGCCATTTTTGTGGTCATTGGCCTTCTCGTGGGCGGAATCATCCTTGATGCCCTCTCACGTTTTACTGTGGTCAATTCGGCCATTGCCACCCTTGTAAGACCCATCAATTTCATAGTCGGTGGGGCCGCTTCTGGCGCCCGCAGTGTATCGGATTTTTTTACGTCGAAAGGGACGCTGCAGAAAGAAAATGCGGCACTCAAGACGGAGAACGACGACCTGCGTCAGAACAATGTGGAACTCATTGCCATGAAGGCAGAGAACGAACGGCTCAGCAAACTTCTGAAGTTCAAGGAGCTCCATCCCAAATACGAACTCATGCCGGCCAAGGTCATCAGCCGGGACATGGGGGATTTTAAGGATGTTATCCTCATTGATAAAGGCAGTGATGAGGGGCTGCGACTTAATATGCCTGTCGTCAATGCTTCCGGGATCATTGGCATCATCGATGCGGTCTATCCCCATATGTCCAAGGTTCTTTTGATTACGAGTTCGCGGAGCAGCTTGGGAGGGCTTAACTTGCGCGGTGATTCCAGGGCCGCCGGGATTGTAAATGGTGTTGCCGGCCCCGATCTTTCCCTTGAAATGCGCAACCTTGCCCGGAACGCGGATGTGCTCCCTGGTGATACAATTGTTTCAAGCGGATATACTGGCTATCATCCAGAGGGGCTTGTCATTGGCACCGTGGAAGATGTTCAGATGGATCCGGGAGGTCTGACCAAAACGGCTTCAATCATTCCCTCTGTGGACTATACCCATCTGGAAGAAGCCCTTGTCATTACGAACTATGCCGGTTTTGCTGACTTTCTCCGCGAAGAGGGAAAAGATCCTAATAAGAACATTAAAGGGGGAGCTGGCCGATGAACACCTTCTTGTGGCTCTTCCTTAATCTCTTCCTCTTTTCCTTGAAAACCCATTGGTTCCTCCTTTTTACCACGTATGATTCTCCTGATTTTCTTCTTCTTTTGCTTATCCTCTATGCCCTTGATCAAGGAGGCCGCAAAGGGGCCCTGTATGGAATTGGTATGGGGCTTTTCCTCGATGTGGTCTCTTTTGGCTATTTTGGCTATCATTTGGTGACACGCGCTTTGGTGGGTGCTTTTATTGGCAGCAACCGTATGAACGTCTTTGCTGATCGGATGCCTACTTATATGATTCTAACCGCACTCGTGACGCTCCTTCTGGGTGTGGTGCGGGGCCTGTTTCTCTGCGTCATGCTCCATCGCTGGATGCCTTTTGTCCCCTTTGCGCTTTGGACACTGCGTTCCATTGGCTGGAACCTCATTATGGCCCCTCTTGTTTGGGTCATCTACCAAAAGGTCAAGGAGCGCTTCTTGCGCCGCCATTCCTATTATTATCATCTGTAACGAGTGAGGAAGGATACCATCGTGCTGAATAAAAAATATGCGTATCGCTTGGAATTCATGCTCGTCGCTTCTGCCCTCATCGTCTTTTTCTTGATTGGCCGCATGTTCTATCTGCAAATCATCAAGGGCAGTTACTACAGCCGTCAAGCCGAGGGTAATCGGACGCGCTACACGCGGATCCTTGCGCCGCGGGGCATCATCTATGACTGTAATGGGGAGGAACTGGCCAATAATCAGCCCGGTTTCATGGTTTCCTTGGCACACCGCAACACGGGCTACAGGGATGAAACAATCGAGCGCCTATCGGAACTGGTCCATATTCCTGTGGACAAGATCAAGGAAACCATCAATCTCCATGGCGGTTCGGCAGAACCTATCCGTATTGTGCGCAACGCACCGCCCGACGTGGTCGCCAAAGTAGAAGAAAACCTGCGCTACCTGCCTGATGTCATGATTGAGGTCCAGCCTGTCCGAACTTATCCCAATAAGGAACTGGCTGTCCACGCCTTGGGGTATGTGGGCGAAGTCAGTGAATATGAAATCGAACAGGGTGTTTATGAAAACCTCAAAGCAGGTGACATCATCGGTAAATTTGGCCTGGAAAGCTATTATGATAAGTACCTGCGCGGTACGGACGGCAGTTACCGAGAGGAAGTCGACGTCAATGGCCGCGTTATCCAGGTCATGGACAAGGTGGAACCAAAGCCTGGTCAAGGGCTGGTGCTTACTATTGACGCTAAGCTCCAGCGTATCACTGAAGCCGCCGTCGACCGGCAGCTCAAAGCCATTGGAGCCCGCGGTGCCGCCGTCGTGGTCCTTGATCCCAATAACGGGGAAATCAAGGCCCTTGTTTCCCGACCTGGTTTTGATCCCAACTGGTTCGTAAACGGTATCAGTGAAAAGAACTGGAACTACATCAATACGGATCCATTTCATCCTATGACGGATAAAGCCATTGCCGGCGAATATCCGCCGGGATCGACTTTTAAGATTGTTACGGGTTCGGCAGCCCTTGAAGAAAAGAAAGTTACTCCCGATGAACTCATCTTTGACTCTGGCCGACACTGGCTCGTCGATATGCGCAATGCTGGCGGTGAAGCCTTAGGATGGATCAATTTCAAACGGGCCCTATCCGCTTCGGATAACGTCTATTTCTATGAAATGGGCAATCGCCTCGGCATCGATTTGCTTGACCAATATGCCGAAAAGTTCGGTTTTGGGAAGAAAACTGGGATTGACCTTCATGGGGAGGCCTCAGGCCTTATTGCAACCCCGGCTTACAAGAAAAAGGTCTTTGAAGACGAATGGTACTTGGGCGATACGTTCAATACAGCCATTGGTCAGGGCTTTACCTTGGCAACACCCATGCAGGTTGCGGAAATGCTTGCGGCTGTGGCGACCGATGGAAAGCGCTACAAGCCCCATCTTGTGAGCAAGATCATCAACGACGACGGCAGTGTAGCCGAACGCTTTGAACCGCAGGAAGAAGGTAGTCTGCCGGTTTCCCAGAAAACCTTGGACCTTATCCAGGACGGTCTCCGAGCGGTGACGGAAGAAGGTGGGACAGCATCGGCCCTAAAATCCCTGCCTGTTGATGTGGCCGGTAAGACCGGTACGGCAGAAAACCCCCATGGCAGGGACCATGGCTGGTTCATTGCTTATGCTCCGGCCAAGAATCCCAGCCTTGTTGTGGTCTGCGTTGTGGAGCAGGGCAGTTATGGGTCGGTTTCAGCCGCGCCTATTGTTCAGTCTATCTTGGAATATGCCTTTACGACACCGGGTGTCAAAAAGCCCGGCAGCGGGTCTTCGAAAGATAAAACGACCCCGAAGAAGAAAGGGTAAGTGAGGAGAAAGCATGCGTCATTCCTTTAAAAAGTATTTTCGGAACGTGGATAAGGTCCTTTTTTTGAGCGTCATGCTGCTCATTGCTATCGGCCTTGTTTTGATTGCCAGTGCTACCCATGCCAATATTCCCGGTCCCCATCGCTACCGCTTTGTTTTTCGGCAGGCTCTTTTTGTTATCGTGAACCTCATTTTGGGCGGTTACCTGATGCGTTTTGATTACCGCATCTTAAAACATGTTGCCAAACCTCTGTATATTTTCAATCTGGTTATGCTGGTTGCCGTCATGGTTGTCGGGAAAAGTGCTTTAGGTGCGCAGCGCTGGCTCCAATTGGGCCCCATCAGCATTCAGCCCAGTGAGTTTTCCAAAGCTATCATGATTGTCTGTCTGTCCTCTTTTGTGGAATCGCGGCTGCCGACGTTAACGGACTTTCGCAGTTGGATCCCTGTTTTTCTCTATGTCTTTGTTCCTTTTCTCCTGGTTATGCGTCAGCCTGACCTAGGAACAAGCCTCGTCTTTATGGCGATTCTCTTAGGTACAATGATCATCTGCGGCTTCAGGATCCGTTATTTTCTCATCATGGGCGGTTTGGGTCTTGCTTCAGCACCTCTTATCTGGCACATGCTTCATGAGTACCAGAAAAACCGGATCCGCGTCTTCCTCAATCCCGGACTTGAACCGTACGGGAGTGGTTACCATGTCATTCAGTCCATGATTGCTATTGGTTCCGGTCTTTTTTTTGGCCGTGGTCTTTTTAATGGAACCCAGAGCCAGCTTAACTTTCTTCCTGAAAATCACACGGACTTTATTTTCGCCGTGGCCGGCGAAGAGTTTGGGTTTGTTGGGGTGACACTGATCCTGATTCTCTACTTGATTGTCATCGTCAGGGGCATCACGATTGCCCTTCATGCAAGCGATGATTTTGGAACCCTGCTTGCTGTTGGGATTGTTTCTATGTTTACCTTTCATATCCTGGTCAATGTGGGCATGACGAGCAATGTTATGCCCGTAACAGGGGTTCCGCTGCCCTTTATGAGCTATGGTGTCAGTTCCCTTACGACCAATATGCTCATGGTGGCTCTTTTAATGAATATCCATGCTCATCCCAAGACCTTGAGATTTTAGTAAGGAGGCCCTATGCACAAGGATTTACCGATTGATATCCTCAGTGCTGTCGAAAAACCAGCCCGTTATACGGGAATGGAATTTGGCAGCATCGTCAAACCGGAAAGCGAGGTCGAGGTTTCCTTTGCCCTCGCTTTTCCTGATACCTATGAAATTGGCATGAGTTACCTGGGGTTTAAGATCCTTTATGCCATTCTCAATAAACAGCCCTATATCCAAGCTGAACGGGTCTTTGCGCCCTGGGTGGATATGGAAGACAAGATGCGAGAGCGCGGGATTGCTTTGGAAAGCCTTGAAACGAGCCGCCGTCTTGGTAATTTTGATCTTGTAGGATTTACCCTCCTTTATGAAATGAGCTATTCCAATATCCTGAATATGATGGATCTAGGCGGGGTTCCCATTTGGGCCAAGGACCGCGGCCTTGATGATCCCTTTGTCTGTGCTGGCGGTCCCTGTGTCTTTAACAGTGAACCTTTGGCTGATTTCCTGGATTTTTGTATGCTTGGCGATGGGGAACGCATCATTGTGGAAGTCTCCGATGCCTACCGGGCCTGGAAATCAGAAGGAAAACCCGGTGGACGGAAGGAATTCCTGCGCCGTGTGGCTAGGATCCAGGGCGTATATGTACCGAGTTTCTACACCGTGACCTATCATGCTGACGGGACCATCAAGTCTGTGACACCCAATGAACCGGGCGTTCCGGCAACGGTCTATAAGCGGGTGGAACCGGATATCAACGATCTTGATTTTCCGACCCATCCAATTGTTCCTTATGGAGACACGGTTCATGACCGGATCATGCTGGAACTCTTCCGCGGCTGTTCCCGCGGCTGTCGGTTCTGCAATGCAGGCATCATTTACCGTCCGGTTCGGGAACGAACACCGGAGAACGTCAAGAAACTGGCCCGCGAACTGGTACCGGCAACAGGATACAACGAAATGAGCATGTTCTCCCTAAGTACGGCGGACTACTCTCAGTTGGATCCCCTGGTACGGGATCTTTTGGAAGAATTCAAGGATGACAAGGTGAGCGTTTCCCTGCCGAGTCTGCGCATTGACAGTTTTTCTGTAAAACTGGCACAGGAAGTTCAGGCCGTTCGTAAGAGTGGGCTGACCTTTGCTCCTGAAGCCGGCAGCCAGCGCATGCGTGATGTGATCAATAAAGGAGTTACAGAAGAAAATCTCATGGATGCGGTGGGCGCGGCTTTTGAAAATGGCTGGTCCCAGGTAAAACTTTATTTCATGATCGGCCTGCCGACAGAAACCGATGAGGATATCCTTGCGATTGCTCATCTTGCCCGGGCCGTGAAATGGCAGTACAAAAAGATTACGGGCCGCTTTGGGGCCCGCGTTACGGTAAGCGTGTCCAACTTTGTCCCCAAACCCTATACGCCTTTTGCTTGGGTGGGACAGAATACAAAAACAGAATTTGACCGGAAGCATATGCTCCTTAAGGAAGTCTTCGACACGATGAAAAATGTCAATTTCCAGTATCATGATTCCCTCACAAGTCTCATGGAAGGCGTCCTTGCCAGGGGCGACCGCCGTCTTTCCAAAGCCATCTACTTGGCTTTTCGGGACGGGGCCCGTTTTGACAGCTGGTCCGAACATTTTTCCTTTGACCGCTGGAAAAAAGCCATTGAAGGAGCTGGACTTGATATGGCCTTCTACAACAACCGCCCGCGCGGAAAAAATGAGAAGTTTCCTTGGGAGCACACGAGCTGCGGCGTTTCCCGTGGCTTCCTGTGGAAAGAATACGAACGGGCCCAGGAAGCTGCTTTGACCCCGGATTGTCGGCGTGGAGCCTGTACGGGCTGTCAGGTCTGTCAGCAGCTGGGGGTCAAGATCATTGATTGGAAGGGGAAGGAAGCATGAAACTACGGTTGCAGATCACAAAAGAATCCGGAATCCGGTTCATTTCCCATCTGGAATATCTGAAAACCTTGGAAAAAGCCATTCGTCGGGCTCGGATTCCTGTTGCCTATTCCCAAGGCTTTAATCCCCATATGAAGTTTTCCTTGGCTTCTGCCCTGAGTGTAGGGGTGACGAGCAGGGCCGAATTTCTGGAACTATATCTGCGGGAGCCCGTTCCCCTAAAGGACCTCGTTGATGCCCTTTCCTGTAATCTTCCCATGGGCATCCATATCGTACGTGCCGACCTAGCAGATGATAAGGCCCCGAAACTCATGGCTTCGGTTGCAGGAACGACTTATTTGGTGAAGGTCCCCTGTGCGGCAGATCCTTCAGACGGGCTTCAGCGCTATGAAAGGGCGGAAAAGGCTCTTTATACGAAAACACATGGCAAGGGCAAGGGCAGCCCGCGCATCGTGGATGCCAAAGCTTTCGTCCCCTATGTGCAGGCTTCATATGAAGGGGGCATGCTGACGCTCCAATTTGACTGTCTGGTTTCCCAGGAAGGCAGCATGAAGGCCGCCGAGCTCTTGAAGGTCCTTCACGATGACTTCGGTCTCTCCCTTGACCTTGAAAAAGCGGATATTGCCCGTCTTGACCTATACGCAGCAGGCCCTAATGGAGAAAAAAGGCCGCTCCTTCAGGCAGATGGTATGACGCTGGAAAGCGGCGCCCTATGACCGCCATCTTTGTCAGTGTCAAACCGGAAGAAACCCGCATGGGACTGGTATTTGACAGCAAGCTCCGCGACTTTGCCGTTGAGCGCCGTGGGGAGGGAAACCTTGTTGGCAATATTTACCGAGGCCGTGTATCGAATGTTGTGCCTGGCATCCAGGCTGCCTTTATCGATCTTAATGTGGGGAAAAATGGGTTCCTGACACTGCATAAACAGGATCGCCTGACGGAAGGCCAGATGCTTCTTGTCCAGGTTGTCAAGGACTGTCGGGGAACCAAAGGGCCGGGTGTCACGCGAAACGTGACCTTGCCGGGCCGTTACATCGTCCTTGAACCTTTTGGCAATCGTATTTCCCTGTCGCGGAAGATTACCTGCAAATCCCTCCGTACTCGTCTGCGGACGCTCGTCCAAAAGAGTCTTCCTGAGGGGATGGGGGTTGTCATCCGAACCGCAGCGGCTAAGGCCGCCGACGAGGAAATCGAAAATGATTTGCGTCAGCTCCTTGCCAGTTGGCAGGTCCTTCTGCGCCGAAGCAAAGTGGGGAGGGGCCCGCAGCTGCTTTATCGGGAACTGGATCTGTCCATCCGTATGATCCGGGACTATGTGACAAAAGATGTGCAAAAAATCATTGTCGATGATGAAGCGACCTATCATACGGTGGAAGAACTTCTTCAAGATATGGGCCTTACGGAAATCCGGACCGAATGGTATCAGGAAAAGGAAGATCTCTTTACCCATTATGGACTCAATGAAGAAATTGCCAGCATTTCTGACCGGGTGGTTCCCCTGCCTGGCGGTGGTTCTCTTGTCTTTGACTATACGGAGGCCATGACGGTCATTGATGTCAACAGCGGGCACTATTCAACTGGCAGTGACAGGGAGGAGACGAGCCTTGCCACGAATCGGGAAGCGGCCTTGGAAATTGCCCGTCAGTTACGGCTGCGGGATATCGGCGGCATCATCGTTGCTGATTTCATTGATATGGAGCGCAAGGAGGAACAGGAGGAAATCCTGGACCTCTTGCGCCGGGAATTTGCGATGGACCGCATGAAGCCCCGTGTTATGGGCATGACAGCCTTGAATCTTGTGGAGATGACGCGGATGAAGGCGCGGCGCAATCTCTTTGGTACCGTCTATACGACTTGTCCCATGTGTCAGGGAAGCGGCCGTGTGGAATCGCCAGAAACGGTCTATGTGGAAATCCGGCGCCGGCTGCGCAGCCTTTATCTCGATCATGCCATGGCCCGCAGTTTGGTCCTTTCTGTTCACCCTCTGGTAGAGGAATGGATTCGCATCCATGGGATGAAAGACATGGAACAGGAATTTGGTGCCAAGATTCGCTTGGTTTCCAATCCATCATTGGCCGTGGGTGTCTTTACGCTCCTCAATGCCCCTGATGGGGATTAAGTCATGAAAGGAGGCCCCTTGATGGCGGCCCTATTTCCTTCATATGTCATAACGGTTCTGGAACTGTTCCGAAAACATGGATTTGAAGCCTATGTCGTTGGCGGAGCCGTGCGCGATCTGCTTTGCGGAAAGCATCCCCATGACTACGATATTGTCACGAGCGCCCGACCGGAAGAAACCCGCCGTCTTTGCAAAGGGGCGGGTCTTTCTGTTGTGGAAAACCTGGGCGAAAATTTCGGTGTCCTGGTCCTTCTTGTAGAAGGACGAGCCGTTGAAGTTGCTGCCTACCGCAAGGAAGTTTATGGAACGGATGCGCACCGCCCTAGCGGTGTTGCGTACTGCCAGACCCTGGAAGAAGACCTGGCACGAAGGGACTTTACGGTCAATGCCATGGCGATGGATCTTGCGGGGAACTTGACCGATCCCTATAGCGGACAGCGTGACCTTGAGCATCATGTCCTGCGTGTGGTAGGATCTCCTTCGGACCGTTTTTCTGAAGATGCCCTGCGCATGTTCAGGGCCTGCCGTTTTGTCGCACAGCTCGGCTTTCTTCCCGAGGCTGGTATCCTCCCGGCAATCAAGGCGGAGGCACCGCGTGCAAAGGGCCTCTCTCTTTCCCGTGTCAAGGCGGAGCTGCATAAACTTCTTAGGGCACCCTACGCTGGTCAGGGCATGAATCTCATGGTCCAAAGCGGTCTTGCAGGGATGTCGTGCCGAATCAAAAAAGAGGGAACCTATGAAAGCGTCCCCATTTTGCCGGAGCTTCTCGATCTTGTGGGTGTCCCTCAAAATCCTCGCTTCCATCCCTTTGATGTATGGGGCCATATCTGGCATGCCTTGGACCACAGTGACGGTTCCCTGACTTTGGGATGGGCCATCCTGCTTCACGATGTGGGGAAGGGAAGGAAAGGTGTCAGGGGCATTCGCCCCGATGGCATGCCCAGTGACCATGGACACGACAAGGTGGGAAAAGCCATGGCGGAAAGCATTCTCCACCGTCTGGGGGAAAACGGAGCCCTAGTGAACCGTGTGGCTTTTCTTGTAGGAAACCATATGCATTTTGGACCTGCTCGATTCCTGCCGGATGCGGCACTTTGGCGCTGGCTTCGGAAGGAAGCCCGCAGCGGGGCGTTCCGCTGTACCAAGGACTTGCAGGAAGCATTCCGGGAATTGGGGACCCTTTGCCTTGCCGATATGGCAGCCACAACGGCTTCGGCAGAAAGTCAGGCGCTGGCGCGCCATTTTGCAGATCAGCTTTTTCTGATGGCCGGTACTATGCCCGTCCATACAGCAGACCTTGCCATAAGCGGGCGGGACCTTATTGCTGCGGGAATTCCGCAAAGGGTCCTTAAAAGGCTGCTGCCCCTGCTTCTTTCCCGTGTTCAGGACCGAAATCTTTCCAATACCCCTGAAGCGCTCCAGAGAGCAGCGGACATCTGGTGGAAAAAGGAAAAAGAAAAAGGACCCACGTCTTAACGTTTCCGTTTAAAAATATAACTACATTTTGATTGCATACGGGATACCCCTTGAAAACGGGGTCCCGGTTTTTTTTCATATGTAACATTTTTTTATCTATTTTCGTGGAAAAAAGGAAAAAGCACGATTATTGTTATGGGGCCTATTTAGAAAAAACCTAGGAAAAATGGGCTTTTTTAGTTTTTTAATAAAAAAATTGTCCGAATTCATATAAAATTGTTAAAAAACGCATAAATCCTTGAAATTGAATTTAAAAAAATAGTTATTTGTGTTATAATCGCTTTGTACTATGAAGAGTGATACCAATCGGAACCTGAATCGAGAATGTTCAAAGGGGGATGGATGATTTAGCGGACGATGGTTCCGGAACTTCAGCATGCTTAGCCAAAGTATGGAAATTAAAAGGAGGTTTTTGCTTTGAGTAAAGTAATGACGTTAAAAGACGCTATTGCAAAGTATGTCCACAGTGGTGACCATCTTGCACTGGGTGGTTTTACGACTGACCGTAAACCGTATGCAGCCGTCTATGAAATCCTGAGACAGGGAATCACGGACCTGACCGGACTTTCCGGTGCTGCCGGCGGTGACTGGGATATGCTCATTGGCTGTGGCCGTGTCAAGGCATATATCAACTGCTACACGGCTAACTCTGGTGTAACGAATGTTTCCAGACGCTTCCGTAAATGGTTCGAAGCGGGCAAACTCACCATGGAAGATTATTCCCAGGATGTCATCTATATGATGTGGCATGCCGCTGCCCTTGGCCTTCCGTTCCTTCCGGTTTCCCTGATGCAGGGCTCCAGTCTTGAAACCGAATGGGGCATCAGTAAGGAAGTCCGCAAGACCCTCGATAAGGTTCCTGATGACAAATTTGTCGAAATCAAGAACCCGTTCAACGACAAACAGCGCGTCCTCGCCATTCCTGTTCCTCAGATTGATGTAGCCATCATCCATGCCCAGCAGGCTTCTCCGGATGGTACGGTTCGCATCTGGGGCGGCAAGTTCCAGGATGTCGATATTGCTATGGCTGCTAAGCACACCATTGTTACGTGCGAAGAAATCATCAGCAACGAAGAAATCCGCCGCGATCCGACCCAAAACGACATCCCCTGCATGTGCGTAGATGCGGTTGTCTTGGCTCCTTATGGCGCTCATCCGTCTCAGTGCTTCGGCCTGTATGACTATGATAATCCGTTCCTGAAGGTCTACGATGTTGTTTCCAAGACCCAGGAAGATTTCGATGCATTCTGCAAGGAATGGGTCTTCGACCTGAAAGATCACGATGAATACCTGAACAAACTGGGCGCAACCCGCCTCATCAACCTGAAGGTTGTTCCTGGTCTTGGGTATCATGTTGATATGACGAAGGAGGGCTAATTAGGATGGCTGATTACACGAATTACACCAATAAAGAAATGCAGGCAGTTACCATTGCCAAGCAGATTAAAAATGGTCAAGTCGTAACCGTTGGGACCGGGCTCCCCTTGATCGGTGCCAGCGTTGCTAAGAGAGTCTATGCTCCGGACTGCCACATCATCGTAGAAAGTGGCCTCATGGACTGCTCCCCTGTTGAAGTACCTCGTTCCGTTGGTGACTTGAGATTCATGGCTCACTGCGGTACCATTTGGCCTAACGTTCGTTTCGTCGGTTTTGAAATCAACGAATACCTCCATAAGGAAAACCGTCTCATCGCTTTCATCGGCGGTGCGCAGATCGACCCCTATGGTAACGTAAACTCCACCTCTATTGGTGACTATCATCATCCGAAGACCCGTTTCACTGGTTCTGGCGGCGCAAACGGCATTGCAACCTATTCCAATACGATCATCATGATGCAGCATGAAAAACGCAGATTCATGGACAAGATCGACTACGTGACCAGCCCGGGTTGGATTGATGGCCCTGGCGGACGTGAAAGACTGGGCCTTCCCGGCGAAGTAGGGCCTCAAATGGTTGTTACGGACCGCGGGATCCTCAAATTCGACGAAAAGACCAAGAGAATGTACCTGGCTGGATATTATCCGACCTCTTCCCCCGAAGACGTCATTGAAAATACGGGTTTTGAAATCGACGTTTCCCGCGCTGTTGAATTGGAAGCTCCGGAACCGTCCGTTATCAAATTGATTCGTGAAGAAATTGACCCGGGCCAAGCCTTCATCAAAGTGCCTGTGCCGGAAGCCAAATAAGAGATAAGTAGGAGGAACGAAAAACATGGGTTTTTACTCTATGCCCCGTTATTTTGAACATATGCCGCAGGTCGGCAAACCGATGAAGAAAGCGAATCCGGAAAACGAAGCTCAGCTGAAAGCCATCGAAGCCGAGATCCACGAACTCATCAAAGCCGCCCAGTCTGCTGGCCGCAGTGATGAATCCCTGAATGAATCCGGTCAGCTGACTGCACTGCAGCGCGTTGAAAAACTGGTTGAACCGGGCACTTTCAGACCGCTCAACACCCTGTACAATCCCGAAGGCAACAAGAACGGTTCCGTCAGCATTGTCAAGGGCTTGGGCCGCATTAACGGCAAGTGGGCTGTTATCGTTGCTTCTGACAACAAGAAGCTTGCCGGTGCCTGGGTACCGGGCCAGGCCGAATGCCTGCTCCGTGCTTCTGACACGGCAAAGACCCTGCGCATCCCTCTTGTCTATGTCCTGAATTGCTCTGGCGTTAAGTTCGACGAACAGGAAAAGGTTTATCCGAACCGCCGTGGCGGTGGTACGCCTTTCTTCCGCAATGCTGAACTGAACCAACTCGGTATTCCTGTTATCGTAGGCATTTATGGGACGAACCCTGCTGGCGGCGGTTACCACTCCATCAGCCCGACCATCCTCATTGCCCACGAAAAAGCCAATATGGCTGTTGGCGGCGCCGGAATCCTTGGCGGAATGAGCCCGAAAGGCTACATTGATATGGAAGGCGCTGAACAGATTGCTGAATCTGTTGCAAAAAGCGGCAAGACCGAGCCCCCTGGAGCGGTTGATATCCATTACACTGAAACGGGTTTCTTCCGTGAAGTTTATGCTTCCGAAGAAGGTGTTCTTGAAGGCATCAAAAAATATATTGGCATGCTGCCGAGCTACAATCCGGAATTCTTCCGTGTTGACGATCCGAAAGCACCGGCCCTGCCTCTGGATGACCTCTACTCCTTGGTTCCGCTGAACGACAAGAGAGCCTATGATATGTATAACGTCATTGGCCGACTCTTTGATAACAGTGAATTCAGTGAATACAAGAAGGGTTACGGCCCTGAAATGATTACCGGTATGGCAAAGGTCAACGGCCTTGTGGTCGGTGTTGTTGCCAACTTCATGGGCCTGTTGATGAACTATCCTGAATACAAGACCGGTGCTGTTGGTATGGGCGGTAAGCTCTATCGGCAGGGTCTCATCAAGATGAACGAATTCGTGACGCTCTGCTCGAGAGACCGTCTGCCAATCATCTGGATCCAGGATACGTCCGGTATCGACGTTGGCAACGACGCTGAAAAAGCCGAACTGCTTGGTCTGGGTCAATCCCTGATCTATTCCATCCAGAATTCCAACATTCCGCAATTCGAAATTACTCTGAGAAAAGGTTCTGCAGCTGCTCACTACGTACTGGGCGGGCCTCAGGGCAACGATACGAACGCGTTCTCCATTGGCACGGCTGCCACGGAAATCTATGTCATGAACGGCGAAACCGCTGCTGTGGCTATGTATTCCAGACGTCTTGCTAAAGATAAGAAAGCCGGCAAGGACCTGCAGCCGACCATAGACAAGATGAATGCCCTAATCGAAGCTTTCCATACGAAATCTCGTCCGAAGGTTTGTGCTGAACTCGGCCTTGTCGATGAAATCGTTGATTTCACTAACCTTCGTGGCTATGTAGAAGCCTTCGCCGAAGCTGCTTACCAGAATCCGAAATCTGTTTGCCCGTTCCATCAAATGCTGCTGCCAAGAGCCATCAGAGAGTTCGATACCTTCACGAAGAAATAATTTCCTTAGGAGGAACTTTACTGAATGAGTATCTATACCCTCGGAATTGATATTGGTTCCACTGCATCAAAATGCATCATCCTCAAGGATGGCAAAGACATTGTCGCCAAGTCCCTCGTGGACGTTGGGGCTGGCACGACTGGACCGGCCCGTGCCATTTCCGAAGTCCTTGAGAGTGCCAACATGAAAAGAGAAGATCTGGCCTTTACCCTGGCAACAGGGTATGGCCGGAATTCCTTGGAAGGCATTGCTGATAAGCAGATGAGTGAGCTTTCCTGCCATGCCATGGGGGCCCATTTCCTCTGGCCTAATGTCCACACGGTCATTGATATCGGGGGACAGGATGCCAAGGTTATCCATATTGAAAATGGTGCGATGACCAACTTCCAGATGAACGATAAATGTGCCGCAGGTACGGGACGTTTCCTCGATGTTATGGCCCGTGTCCTCGAAGTCAAGGTCAGTGATCTTGCTCCGCTGGGGGCGCAGTCTACAAAACGTGTGCCTATCAGCTCAACCTGCACGGTCTTTGCGGAATCGGAAGTCATCAGTCAGCTGTCGAAAGGAACCAATAAAATCGACATCATTGCCGGTATCCATCGTTCCGTTGCCAGCCGTGTCATTGGTCTTGTCAACCGCGTCGGGGTTTCTCCAGACGTGGCCATGACCGGTGGGGTGGCACAAAACTACGGCATTGTCCATGCATTGGAGGAAGGCCTTGGCGTAGAAATCAAGACATCTCCCTTGGCCCAGTACAATGGGGCCTTGGGAGCGGCTCTCTATGCATATCGAAAGGCGAGCAAGTAAGCGCTCAACTTGATGAAAAGAAGGAAGGATCATTATGGCAAAAACTGTAAGTCCTGGCGTCCAGGCATTAAGAGACGTAGTTGAAAAAGTTTATCGTGAATTGAGAGAAGCTAAAGAAGCTGGCGAACCTGTAGGCTGGTCGTCTTCCAAGTTCCCTTGCGAACTGGCTGAATCCTTTGGGCTGCATGTTGGTTACCCTGAAAACCAGGCTGCCGGTATTGCAGCTAACCGTGACGGCGAAGTTATGTGTCAGGCTGCTGAAGACCTGGGCTATGACAACGATATCTGTGGTTATTCCCGTATTTCCTTGGCTTATGCTGCTGGTTACCGTGGTGCCAACAAAATGGATAAAGATGGCAACTATGTCATCAATCCGAACAGTGGCAAACCCCTGAAAGATGCCAATGGCAATAAAGTCCTCGATGAAAATGGTAAGCCGGTCAAGGATCCGAAGACCCTGAAACCGTATGCAACGACGGATAATATCTATGAAATTGCTGCCCTTCCGGACGGAGAAGAAAAGACCCGCCGTCAGAACGCGCTTCATAAATATCGTCAGATGACCATGCCGATGCCGGACTTCGTTCTGTGTTGCAACAACATCTGCAACTGCATGACCAAATGGTATGAAGACATTGCCCGCCGTCATAACATTCCCCTCATCATGATCGACGTTCCTTACAATGAATTTGACCATGTCAACGAAGCCAACGTCAAATATATCCGCAGCCAGCTCGATACGGCTATCCGTCAAATGGAAGAAATTTCCGGCAAGAAGTTCGACGAAGATAAGTTTGAACAGTGCTGCCAAAACGCCAACCGTACGGCAAAAGCTTGGCTGAAGGTTTGTGACTACCTCCAGTACAAACCGTCCCCGTTCAACGGTTTTGACCTCTTCAACCATATGGCTGACGTCGTAACGGCCCGCGGCCGTGTCGAAGCTGCTGAAGCATTCGAACTGCTCGCCAGCGAACTGGAAGAACACGTCAAGAACGGCACGACGACCGCTCCTTTCAAGGAACAGCATCGTATCATGTTCGAAGGCATTCCTTGCTGGCCGAAACTGCCTGACCTCTTCAAGCCGCTCAAAGCTAACGGCCTTAACATCACGGGCGTTGTGTACGCACCGGCCTTTGGCTTTGTTTATAACAATCTTGATGAACTCGTCAAGGCTTATTGCAAGGCTCCGAACTCCGTTTCCATCGAACAAGGTGTTGCTTGGCGTGAGGGTCTTATCCGTGACAACAAAGTCGACGGCGTTCTGGTCCACTACAACCGTTCCTGCAAACCTTGGAGCGGGTACATGCCTGAAATGCAGCGCCGCTTCACGAAGGATCTGGGCATTCCGACCGCCGGCTTCGACGGTGACCAGGCTGACCCGAGAAACTTCAACGCTGCTCAGTATGAAACGCGTGTACAGGGCTTGGTCGAAGCCATGGAAGCAAATGACGCAAAGAAGGGGAATTGACAATGGCTATCAGTGAACTGATTGAAGAATTCAAAAAAGTATCTGCCAGCCCGAAGACCATGTTGGCCAAATATAAGGGTCAAGGCAAAAAAGTAATTGGCTGCCTGCCTTACTATGTTCCGGAAGAACTCGTCTATGCTGCTGGTATGGTTCCGATGGGAATCTGGGGCAGCAACGGCAAACAGCAGATCCGTTCCAAGGAATACTGTGCAACCTTCTACTGCACGATTGCTCAGCAGTCCCTCGAAATGCTGCTTGATGGGACCCTCGATGATATTGACGGAATCATTACGCCGGTTCTGTGCGATACCCTGCGTCCGATGAGTCAGAACTTCAAGGTTGCCATGAAAGACAAGATGCCTGTTATCTTCCTGGCTCATCCTCAGGTCCGTCAGAATGCTGCCGGCAAGCAGTTCACCTATGACGCATACAATGAAGTCAAAGGCCATTTGGAAGAAATCTGCGGTCATGAAATCACCAATGATGCCATCCTTGATGCCATCAAAGTGTATAATCGCAGCCGTAAGGCCCGCCGCGAATTCTGCAAGCTGACGAACGCCCATCCTGACCTGATCCCTGCTTCTGTTCGTGCAGCCGTTCTGCGTGCAGCTTACTTCATGCTGAAGGATGAATATTCGGACAAACTGGAAGCCCTCAACAAAGAACTGGCCGCTGCTCCTGTTGGCAAGTTCGATGGCCATAAGGTTGTCGTTTCCGGAATTATCTACAATATGCCTGGCATCCTGAAAGCCCTTGATGACAACAAACTCGCCATTGCTGCTGATGACTGTGCTTATGAAAGCCGCAGCTTCGCTGTGGATGCTCCGGAAGACCTGGATAATGGCCTGCAGGCACTGGCTGTCCAGTTCTCCAAACAGGGCAACGATGTTCTCCTCTACGATCCTTCCTACCAGGAAGATACGAGAAATGAACATGTCTGCAGCCTTGTGAAGGAAAGCGGTGCTGAAGGCGTCATTGTCTTCATGATGCAGTTCTGCGATCCTGAGGAAATGGAATATCCTGACCTGAAGAAGGCGCTGGATCGTCACCACATTCCTCATATCAAAGTTGGCGTCGATCAAATGACCCGTGACTTTGGTCAAGCTACGACGGCTCTCGAAGCATTTGCTGAAAGCCTCTGATGATTGCAAAAAGGCTGTCCCTTTGGGGGCAGCCTTTTTCATATGGGGATGTTTCTGGCTGCTTTTATCAAGAAGTAATAATTATTACAAACATTACTAACGGATAAAGGAAGGAAAAAAATTCTCATGATATTTCAGTGGATTTTTCTCCTCTTTGTCTATTAATCGTGTTTAAAAAGTGTAATCCTGTTTCCTCCTGCCATTCTATGATGAGAATGGCATGTTAGCGTGACTTTGTGAAGCAAAATCTTCTCATTGGAAAATTGTCCAGTCCTTTCTTTTTATGCTCAATCGTAACCTCTGTCCATGACAAATGTGCAAACTAGGTGTTGTGTAGTAGCCGTGAAAAATTACCCAAATAGCACTATATGTTGATATTTTTCTTGCGCTCCGACCCAATATGGTGTATTCTATATGCGTAATCGCTCTGGGCGGATTCGCTTTTTATTCCACCGCTTTTTTAAGGAAAGGGAGCGGATGCTTTTATGTTTGGTCAGCAAAGGGCACGTTAGGACAGCGTGTTCTTTCACCTTCTATAAGAGAAAAATCAAGAAAGGATGAGTGCGATGGGAATGCAAGTCATAAAGCGGGATGGGTCAACTGTATCCTTTGATCGGCATAAGATCGTGGTTGCCATTCAAAAGGCCAATAAAGCAGTGGAGGAGGGAGAACGACTTCCGGAATCTGATATTGATACCATCGCCTCCTTCGTAGAAGGAAAGAAAAGGAAACGCTTCCTTGTGGAAGATATCCAGGATATGGTCGAAAAGCAGATCATGAACCGCGGCCGTTACGAACTGGCCAAAGCCTACATTATTTATCGCTACAACCGGGCCCTTGTCCGTAAAGCCAATACGACGGATGAATCCATCCTGTCTCTGATCAGCAACAAGAACAAGGATGTCATGGAAGAAAATTCCAACAAGAACGCCGTTATGGTTTCCACCCAGCGTGACCTTATTGCCGGAGAAGTATCCCGTGATTTGACGCGCCGGATTGTGCTGCCGGAAAAGATTTCCCGTGCTCATGATGAAGGTATCCTTCACTTTCATGATTCGGACTATTTTATCCAGCCCATGTTCAATTGCTGCCTTATCAATATTGGGGATATGCTGGATAATGGAACGGTCATGCATGGCAAACTCATTGAAAGCCCAAAGAGCTTCCAAGTTGCCTGCACGGTCATGACCCAGATCATTGCGTCTGTCGCGTCTGCCCAATATGGCGGACAGTCCGTTGATATTTCCCACCTGGGCAAATATCTCCGCCGCAGCCGGGATAAGTTCCGTAAACGCCTTGTGGAATCCACCCAAGGTTCACTGAGTGAAAAGGAACTCAACGAAATCCTCGATGCCCGCATGAAGGAAGAACTGGCAAGCGGTGTCCAGACAATCCAGTACCAGATCAATACCTTGATGACGACTAATGGACAGTCTCCTTTCGTAACCCTTTTCCTTCATTTGGATCCCAAGGACGAGTACATTGAAGAAAATGCTCAAATCATCGAGGAAATCCTCAAGCAACGTTTGGAAGGCATCAAGAATGAAGCCGGTGTCTACGTTACTCCGGCCTTCCCGAAACTGGTTTATGTCCTTGATGAAAATAACTGCCTCAAGGGTGGTAAGTATGATTACTTGACTGAGCTTGCTGTACGCTGCTCCATTAAACGGATGTATCCGGACTATATTTCGGCCAAGAAGATGCGCGAAAACTATGAAGGCAATGTCTTTTCCCCCATGGGATGCCGAAGCTTCCTCGTACCTTGGAAGGATAAGGATGGACACTATAAATTTGAAGGCCGCTTCAATCAAGGGGTTGTTTCCATCAACCTGCCCCAGATTGGCATCATTGCCAAGGGCGATGAGGATAAGTTCTGGAAACTCCTTGACGAACGCTTGGAACTCTGCCGTGAAGCACTTATGGTCCGTCATAATGCCCTCAAGGGGATTCGCAGCGATGTCAGCCCAATCCATTGGCAAAACGGGGCCATTGCCCGTCTAAAGAAGGGCGAAACCATTGATAAGCTCTTGGAAAATGGCTACTCCACGCTGTCGTTGGGGTATATCGGCCTTTATGAATGCACGGTGGCCATGAAGGGATGCAGCCACACGACACCGGAAGGCGAGGAATTTGCTATGCGTGTCATGAAGCACCTCAACGCGGCCTGCAAGAAGTGGCGTGCTGAATCGGGACTGGGATTCTCTCTGTATGGAACCCCGGCTGAATCCCTGTGCTACCGGTTTGCCCGCATCGACAAGGAACGCTTCGGCACTATCAAGGATATTACGGACAAAGGATACTATACCAATTCCTATCATGTTGATGTCCGTGAACATATCGATGCTTTCAGCAAATTCAAGTTCGAAAATCAGTTCCAGCCCATTTCTACAGGAGGCTGCATCTCCTATGTCGAGATTCCTAATATGAAGAAGAATCCGACAGCTGTGGAAGACCTTGTTCGCTTTATTTACGACAATATCCAGTATGCCGAATTTAACACAAAGTCCGACTACTGCCAGGTCTGCGGATTTGACGGAGAAATCAAGGTCAATGACAACTTGGAATGGGAATGCCCCCAATGTCATAATAAGGACCAGAGTAAGATGAATGTTGTGCGCCGGACCTGTGGCTATTTGGGCGAAAACTTCTGGAACGTCGGGAAAACGAAGGAAATCAAGTCCCGCGTCCTTCATCTGTAAGGGGGCCGCACCGTGAATTATGCCGCTATCAAAAAAACAGATGTCGCCAATGGACCGGGTGTCCGTGTCTCCCTTTTCGTAAGCGGCTGTACCCATCACTGTAAAGGCTGTTTCAATGAGGAAGCTTGGGATTTTTCTTATGGCAAGCCTTTTGACCAACATGCCGTCAAGGAAATCATGGAAGCCTTGGAACCTGACTATATCAGGGGCTTCTCCCTTTTGGGTGGGGAGCCCTTTGAACCGGAAAATCAAGCGGTTCTTGTTGGCGTCCTGCGCCATGTGCGTGAGCACTATCCTCAAAAGACCATTTGGTGCTACAGCGGCTATCTCTTTGATGAAGATATGCTGAAAGGGCGCTTGGGTGACCCATCCATTACGATGGAAATGCTGGGCTATTTGGACGTTCTTGTTGACGGGGAATTCGTCCTTTCTGAAAAGGACCTCAACCTGCGCTTCAAGGGCAGCAGGAACCAGCGAATCATTGATGTACCCCGCTCTCTCAAGGAAAAGAGGATTATCCTTTGGGACGGTGCGGAATTTGCCTAAGGCAAAACAGACCGTGAAGAGATGCTCCCTCTTCGCGGTCTTTTTTCTATCTCCGGATGATGAAAAGCCAAAGGCGTTCTTGGAATAGGGACTTGCCTCTTACGCATGGGCCCTATCCGTGATACAATACGAGTATGCGCTTCTTTTTTTATAAAGGAAGGTGGATTGAAATGAACCCAGCTGCGCTGTCTGAAGAGAAAATCGTAGAAATAGGGCGGGAATGCCGTCGTTATTTTCATGCTCACCCAGAGATAAGCACCCAGGAAGCGGAAACCAGTGCCAAGATTTTTTCGCTTCTTGAAGAGTGGGGGCTCTCCCCTGTAAGGGGAACGGGCCACTATGGAGTGGCGGCGACCCTCAAAGGAAAGTCAGAGGGCCCGCTGATTGCCCTTCGCGCCGATATGGATGCCCTGTCTGTAAGGGAAGAAACAGGGCTGCCCTTTGCTTCCCAAAATGAAGGCGTCATGCATGCCTGCGGTCACGATGTCCATATGGCAATCCTGCTTGAAACCGTCCTGCGGCTTCTGCAGCGCCGCGATGACTTGTTTGGATCGGTTCGTATCCTCTTTCAGCCCTCGGAGGAACTGTCACCTACAGGCGGCGCCCGGCTCATGATGAAGGATGGATTCCTTGACGGGGTCTCCGGTGTATTTGGCCTTCATGTCTGGCCTAGCTATCCCGTAGGTAGGATTGGCATCAAAGGTGGTCCCCTCATGGCTGCTTCTGACCGGTTCCGTGTCACCATCAAGGGGCGTACGGCCCACGCGGGGCATCCCCATGAGGGGGTTGATGCCATTTTGGCTGCCGCTGATTTTCTGCAGGAAGTCAGCCATATTGTTTCACGGCGTGTGAGCCCCCTTGATACAGCAACCATCAATGTGGGAACCATTTCCGGCGGGAGCCGTTACAATGTAGTGCCCGGTTCCTGTATCTTAGAGGGAACCATCCGGACCCTTAACGAAACAACGAGGGACCATATCCCCCAGTGGCTTGAGGGCATCCTGAAGGGACTTGAACAAAGCGCAGGCATCACTTATGAATTTAACTATTTTCGAGGTTATCCGGTCCTGATGAACTGGCCCAAGCCGGCTGAACTTGTCAGGCAGACGGCTCAGGAAACACTGGGCGAAGAGGCTGTCATGGCTCATGTGGAACCGGATCTTACGGCCGAAGACTTTGGCTTTTATCTTCAAAAAGTGCCAGGGGCCTTTTTGTGGCTAGGCTGCAGTACCCCTGGTACACCGGCTGCCGGGCTTCATAATGCTCGTTGCTGCCCTGATGAAAAGGCTCTTGAAGTGGGATCTCGGCTGATGGCTGGCGTAGTCATCAAGGCCCTCGCCGCCCTTTCAGCAGATCATGCCTTTTTCCAAAAAGATGGAAGCCTTTCTTAGAGGCGCCGGAGTACCAAAATGCAAAGAGGTGATTTTGTGAAAATATCCATTATTGGGATCGGCGGGGTCGGAGGTTACCTTGCCGGATACCTAAAAAAATATGAATCAGGGAATCTGACCTTGATTGCTCGGAAAGATCACAAAAAGGCCCTTATTGAGCAGGGACTTTATGTGGAAAGTGATGCCTTGGGAACGCTTCATCTGCAGCTGCCTGTCGTCGAAGATGCTTCCCAGCTTCCAGCACAGGACGTCATCTTTATTTGCGTCAAGGCTGACCAATTGACGGAAGCACTGGAAAACATCAAACCCATTGTGACAGATGGAACCATCCTCGTTCCCATCATGAATGGAGCTGAGCACAAAACGTGGCTGCGCCGCATCCTTCCTGTGGGGCGTATCGTGGATACGGCCCTGTACATCAACAGTGAAATGGATGAACACTATGGAATCCATGAACGAGGCAAAGTGGTGCGTCTTTATATAGGCGGCGATGATGAAGAAGCGGTGACCGCTGTCCATAACCTGTTCATCCATCCGGGGTTTCGCTGTTATGAAACCTTGGATATCCGCCTTGAGACGTGGGAAAAGTATATTTTTAACTGTGCACTGAACCTTATTACGGCTTATTATGGAAAACCTTTGGGCAGCGTCCTTGCTGAACCAGAAAGTAAGAACCTGATCCAGGGCCTGCTTGCAGAAAGTGCGGCTGTTGCTGGCGCGATGGGTGTTATCCTGCCTAATGATCTCAAACGGGCCCATTTTGAACGTATCACCCAAAAAGAAGACCGAATGGAGACGACCTCTCTTTCCCGGGATATCGTCTTGGGGCGAGCCGGTGAACTGGAACTGTTTTCCGGATTTCTTATTGATATGGCTAAAAAATATGCAGTTCCTGTCCCTGTGACCAAAAAAATAGATGAAGCCATTCGTCAAAGACTTGAGACCGTCCAAAAGGAGAAAACAAGATGAAAATCGTATTCGTCGGAGACAGCCTCGTCAGCTGCACCAATGTTGCCCTTGCCGCCACGTGGCCGGAAATTGCCGCCAAAAAGCTTGGCTTTACGGCTGTCAATCATGCTGCCGGCGGTCGCCTGACCATCCTTATGCGGGGGATGTTTTGCAGCGATGCCTTGGCAGAAGCCCCGGACGGCGTCTTTATTCAATGCGGCATCAATGATGTTCTGCTTGATGAACCCCTGGAAAAGATGAAAGAAAATATCTGCGTGACCCTTGATACGGCAAAAGAAGGCGGCATCCCCCTCATTATGCTGGGAAGCCCTATCTTGGCGCGGCCGGAAAGCACGGAAAAGGGATGGCAGCTTCCCAGTGAATTTGCTAAACATGATGCAGCCCTAAAGGCCTACCGGCAGTTCCTCAAACAAGAGGCTGCACGCCGTGACCTTCCTTTCTTTGATATGGAGGCCGTATTTGAAGCAATCCAAGAAAAAGCCAGTGAAAATCTCCTTGTTGATGGTATCCATCCAAATGAAAAAGGATATGCCGCGCTTGCCGATGCGTTTGTGGACTTTTTCCGTCCTCTTATGGGAGATCGTGTATGAGCCGTGATGTATCCGTCATGACAAGGTCTGTCATGCTCAAGATGGCCAATTCAGCGGGTCATCTTTTTGGCGGTACCCTGATGGCCTGGATGGATGAACTTTCGGGCATAACAGCACACCGTTATGTCTGGACAAGGGTGACAACGGCTGCTGTAAAGGGCATGAATTTCTATGTGCCTATTCACTATGGCCGTGTCCTTGAACTTGAAGGCCGTGTTGTTCATGTGGGCCGCTCTTCTTTGGATGTGGAAATCAAGGCCTATCTGGAACCCGTGGAAGAAGGAGGTGAGCGGGTTCTTGCCGCTGACGCCGTTTTTGTCTATGTGTCCATCAGTGAAACGGGCCGCCCCCTTCCCATTCGGCGGCATCTGGAAGGAGAAGAACCATGATTCATTACTTTACAGGGACTGGCAATTCCTATTTTATTGCCTCCCAACTGGCAACATCCCTGAACCTTTCCCTTCACGCCCTGAAAGAGGGCCCTGTAGAGGATCGGGATCCTGTTGTGGGAATCGTCTTTCCCGTCTATTTTGGGGATGCACCGGACTTTGTGACAGACGCGTTGGAAGGTCTCACGTTTCCCGGGACCCCTTATCTTTTTGCTGTAGCCACAAGTGGAACGAGTTTCGGTGCGGCTTTTCAGAGTATTGACAATGCCCTGCAAAAAAAGGGGCAACACCTTGCCTTCGCTGCCCATCTTGCCATGGTGGCAAATAGTACGCCTGCCGTGCGCCAGCATATTGCCTATGCTTATGAAAAACTCGTGACGGCGGAGAAAGCCCTGCCCCAACTTGTCCAAAAGATCAAGGACAGGACCTCTGACCGGTCCCTCATCAAGGGCTCCCTCATGGCTTCCTTTTTCCGGACTTCCTTGGGGAAGTCCCTGGGCAGACGCTGGTTCCGTCTTGGTGTGGATGCGGCGCGCTGCGTCAAGTGTGGTCTTTGCGTGCGCCTTTGTCCGGTAGGGAACCTATCCTTGGGCATGGATGCGGTTCATATGGGGAAAACCTGTACGTACTGCCTTGCCTGCCTTCACGCCTGCCCCAAACAGGCCATTACTATTCGGGAGCGGCACATCCTGAAGGAAGATCAGTACCATCATCCCAATGTCCCATTTACAGGACGGTAAAAAAAGAGGATCCCTTTCCCAAAATGGAGAGAGATCCTTTTTTGATGTCGTTACTCTGTTTTGCGGCCCGTACTTCCATAGATGATGAAACCGAGGAAGCAGGCTGCCATGAAGAGCCATTTTACAAAGACGGCGAGCCCTTGGGGCATGAACATATCGTAATACCCCTTGAGGTAGATGACCAGGATAAAGAACGGCAGGCCGTACATGAGGTAATTCTTGATGCCGGAAGGGACATTCATGCCCGTTCCTTCATTGGCTTCTGCCAGGAATCGTTCCCAGCCCCAGCCATTTTTCTTTGTGCAGAAGAGGACAAAAACAAGGCTTCCTAGTGGAAGCAGGTTATTTGATACGATGAAGTCTTCTAAGTCAAGGACGCCGGATCCCGGTCCCAGAGGCTGGAAGTCCGACCAGAGGTTGAAACCCAGAACGCAGGGAAGCGATAGGGAAATAATGAGGACAATGTTGATGAGGACGCTCTTGCGACGGGTCCATCCCTTGAGGTTCATGCCAAAGGCAATGATGTTTTCGAAGACGGCAATGACGGTTGACAGTGCAGCAAAGGAGAGGAAGATGAAAAAGAGCATGCCCCAAATCTGTCCGCCGGGCATCTTTACAAAGAGGTTTGGAATGGTGAGAAAGATCAGGCTTGGTCCTGCATCAGGCTTGATGCCATAGGCAAAGCAGGCCGGGATGATGATGAATCCTGCCATGAGGGCAACAAAGGTATCAAGTGCCGTAATGGTGACCGCTTCTCCGAGGAGACTGCGGCCATGGGGAAGATAGGCCCCAAAGATCAGCATGGCTCCGATTCCGATGGAGAGGGTGAAAAATGCCTGGCTCATTGCGGCGAAGATGACATTGCCCCAGCCAATTTTTGCAAGGGCATCAATGTTCGGTACCAGATAAAAACGGATCCCCGCTTCGGCTCCCTCAAGGAAGAGGGAATGGACGGCAAGGATGACCATGAGGCCTAGGAGAAGGACCATCATAAATTTGGTAATGCGCTCCACTCCATTTTGGATTCCGAAGAAGCAGACCACAAAACCAAATAGGCAGGCAAGAATCATCCAAAACCCCATGGTCCTGGGGCTTTGGAGCATGGCTCCAAAGGTTGCGACGACGGTCTTCGGCGCGGCGCCTACAAAAGTTCCGATGAAATGGAGATAACAGTAATAGAGCATCCAACCCGTGACGGTCGTGTAGTACATCATGAGCATATAGCATCCTATAATGCTGATCCATTTGAAATGATGCCAGCGGGTTCCCTTTGGTTCCAGGATATCAAAGCTGCGGGCCGCACTGCGCCGGCTGCCGCGGCCAATACCGAATTCACAGATCATCACCGGAATGCCCATGATCAGCAGGAAAAAAAGATAGATGAGGATAAATGCGGCACCGCCAAACTGGCCGCAGAGATAGGGAAATTTCCAGACATTCCCGATGCCAATGGCGCATCCAGCGGATACAAGGATGAAACCAATGCGGGTGGCAAAAGAGTCCATAGGATTATTGCTGTCGTTCATGCTAGACACCTGCTTTCTTTATAAAGAGTGGAATCAGCGTGGTTTTATCGGTTTGATCGGCGTAGGCGGAGCTGCGTGAAGGGGCTGCTGCACGGGAGACTGAGGCGGGGTAGACGGCGTGGATCCCTTGGGAAGGGATTTTTGCCCCGACTGAGGAAGGCCCGGACTCATGGGCTGACGCACGCCGGTCTCTTTTTTCGCTTTTTTCAGGGCGCGGGCCTTATCCGCCTGCTGGCGTTTGACCATTTCTTCCTGGCGGGCTTTTTCCCGTTCTTTTGCTTTTAGGGCTGTATTTTGGAAAAAGAGGCCCCCTGCAAGGAGTGCCATTAAGAAAAGAGCAATGACGGTTGTGATCCTGCCGTGGGAACGTGGGCTGTCCGTTTTTTGGGATGCCCTATGGAAAGGAAAGACCATGGGGAAACCTCCTTTTTTGTTTGGAATAACATGATTCCATTATTTTACTATTCATTGAAGAAAAGTGAAATAGGAAATGTGAAAAAAGTGTGGGAAAAAGGGACGTTTTGATAACATTGCTTCTTTTGAAACAGCTCAGACTAAGGAAATGCCCTTGCTGCGGTACGTAATGCCTATTTTGAGGACACGATTTCTTGAAATCTGTCATTTTTAGAGGCCCTTATTTTATGTTATAATAACAGGGATTCGCTTTTATTGAAGCGGGAAGGAGCCTTTTCGACCGATGCATAAAAAATACTTCTTCTTTGATATCGATCAGACCTTGGGGGTAGGCATTACTAAAGTGGTTCCTCCTGATACACAGTACTGCCTTGATGAACTTCAGCGATGCGGTCATTTTGTGGCCCTTGCTACGGGACGGCTCCAGTATGATGCGGCGCAGTTTGCTTCTGCTCATGGTATTGGCAGTCTCGTTGCCGATGGCGGGAACAGCCTTACTGTAGACGGCAGGCTCCTCCAGATGGAAGGCCTTCCCCTTGAGCCGGTAAAGGCCCTTCTTCGCGATTTGGAGCAGCGCCGTCAGCCTTGGGCGGTGGTGATTGACAACACCTATGACCGTTATACGCCCTATGCGGATTATCCGCGGGATGATCCGCACAACTATATGAATACTCTTGTTGGGCCGGTAGATATCGAGTCCCTGCAGAACGTCTATAAAGTGACTTATGCGCGGGAAAAGGCAGGAAAGTCCCCTGCGCCAACCCATGGCTTGCCTCATTTACCTTTTATCGACGATACCTATCTTGTGGAACCTGTTGATAAGGGGAAGGGGATTGAGAAAATGATGGCCCTGCTGCATGCCAATCCGCATGATGCCGTGGTTTTTGGTGATGGCCTCAATGATCTTGCCATGTTCCGTAAGCCTTTTTTTTCCATAGCTATGGGGAATGCTCGCCCAATCCTCAAAAAGCGAGCTGATTATATCACCAAAGACGTTGACAAAGGGGGCATCCTCTATGCCTGCCGCCATTTTGGCTGGCTGCCGGAGGATCCTGCTGCACCGTTTTAGGAAAGGAGTCGTTATGCTCGGAATTGGTCTCATCCTTGCACTTTTGGCTGTAAGCTTCATTGGTCATAATATGAGCATGGTCTATTCCTGCCTGATCCTATTGGCCCTGCGTTTCCTGCTGCCCCACAGCGCTCTTGAGTATGTCGCTGGTCACGGGATCAACTGGGGAGTGATTATCCTTACTGTTGCCATCTTGGTTCCTATTATTGACGGCCGGATCGGTCCGGCGGAAATGAAAGCCAGTCTTTCAGGCGGCGTTGCTATCTTGGCGCTTTTTATTGGTCTGCTTGTCGCCCTACTGGGTCGGTGGGGAATCGCCATGATGACGACCGATCCCCAGATTACCCTGACCCTTATGATTGGAACTGTCCTTGGCGTTATTTTCTTCAAGGGAGTTGCCGTAGGACCTCTGATTGCCGGGGGTATAACCTATGTGATCCTGACCGTCTTGAAGATGCTGGGATTCATGGGTTCCTAAGAAAGGAAGTCTTAAATATGAATAAGCAGAACCGGTTCTTTCGCCATAAGGGACTTGCAGGGGCACTTGCCATGGTTGCTGTCATTCTTGCTGTGGCCTTTGCTGCGGGCTATCATTTGCCTGATGCGGCAGCTAAAAAAGGAAAGGAAACCGCAGCCCTGACGGAGACACAAAAACAAATGCCTCAAAAGGCACCGGAACCGGCTATTTCCCCGGAAAAGGCAAAGGAAGCCGACCGCAAGGAGTCTATTAGCCTTGACGCGTCAAAAAGCTACCATATTATAGTCGAAAAGAAGGCCCATCGACTGTCCCTTCTGTTGGGGGATACCGTGGTCCGTTCCTATGGCTGTGCCATTGGTAAGGGCGGCCTCGGACAGAAACAGCGGCGCGGTGACAATATGACCCCCGTTGGGACTTTTACGGTTGATGAAATTGATGATGCTTCTTCCTGGCCCCATGACTTTGGCGATGGACGGGGTGAAATTGCCGGGGCTTATGGCCCTTGGTTCATCAGCCTCGATACAGAGGCCCTTAGCGGAGGCGCTTGGGATGGCATTGGGATCCATGGAACCCATGATCCTCAAAGTATTGGGACGGATGCATCTGAAGGATGTATCCGTCTTCACAACGAAGACCTTCAGGAATTGCGTTCCGTCGT
This sequence comes from Acidaminococcus intestini DSM 21505, assembly GCF_000425045.1. Classification (GTDB taxonomy): domain Bacteria; phylum Bacillota; class Negativicutes; order Acidaminococcales; family Acidaminococcaceae; genus Acidaminococcus; species Acidaminococcus intestini. Next base: position 32,720 of record NZ_AULA01000023.1, read on the forward strand.
CAAGGTGGGCACTGTCGTTGAAATTAAAGACTAAGGATTGCGCTTTGTTGCTGGCAAGGCAGATTCCCTGAAAGGAATCTGCCTTGCGGTCATTTCAAAGGGAAAGGAGAAACTCATATGGCAGAAACTTCACAGCAGAATATTTTGGGCTATGCTCCCATTGGAAAACTTCTTAAATCGTTTGCTTGGCCTGCCATCATATCCATGGTGGCCAATGCTTTATATAATGTGGTCGATCAGATCTTCATTGGCAATGCCGTTGGTTATCAAGGCATTACGGCAGCGACCGTTACTTTCCCCATTGTGACCATCAGCATTGCAGTCAGCGGTCTTATCGGGATTGGGTCTTCCGCTTACGCGGCGATTCTCTTGGGTGAGGGCCGTCGTGAGGACGCGGAAACGGTTCTCAATACCCAAACGACAGCTGGTCTTTTTGTGGGAATCGTTCTTATGGTTTTGGGACTTTTTTATCTGGACCCGCTGCTGCGCGTTTTTGGTGCTACTGATGCTACGCTTGCTTATAGCCGTGATCTGGGTGGGGTCTATATCTTGGGCCTTCCTGTGACGATGCTCATGATTGGATGGTCCAATATGGCCCGTACAGATGGTGCACCTTTATTTTCCATGAAGGCCCTGCTTTCAGGGGTCTTTTTGAACTGCATCCTTGATCCGGTCATGATTTTCCTGCTTGGATGGGGCGTCCTTGGTGCCGGGATTGCCACCGTGACCGGACAGATTGTTTCAGCGCTGCTGCTTTTCCAATATTTTTGGCACCATGGCACGCTGCGCTTAAAAAAAGCAAAGCTCTGTCATCCGGATTTTTTAAAACTGCGCCGTGCTGTCGCCATTGGCGCTTCCAGCTGCCTGGTCCAGGTGAGTGCCACCATCATGCAGATTATCCTCAACAATTCCCTCCTTTACTATGGCAATCAGGCGGCTGTCGGTGGGGATGCAGCCATTGGAGCCATGGGGATTGTCATGAAGGTCAATATGATCTTTATCTCCATTTCTGTCGGCATTGGGATTGGGGCTGGGCCCATTATCGGGTTCAATACAGGTGCGAAACACTACGACCGCGTGCGCAAGGCATATTTTCTGGCCGTCCGATATGCCCTTTTGGTAACGACTGTAGGCTGGATTGCGTGCGAAACCATTCCTCATGTGCTGCTTCAGTTCTTTGGGAGCTCGGATGCGCCGCTTTTCCTCCACTTTGCCCAGGATGCCATGCGGATTTTCTTGGGTGGCGTCTTTACGGCAGGATTCCAGATTATTTCAACAAGCTATTTCCAGGCGACCGGTCAGCCGCTTAAAGCGTCCATCCTTTCCATGCTGCGTCAATTTTTCCTGCTCGTTCCTTTAACGCTGATTATGCCTCTTTACTATGGGCTGTATGGAATCCTTTATGCCGGACTTGCTGCTGATTTCATTTCCACCTTGGTCATCATCCTGTTTGTATGGAAAGAAGCTAAACGACTTGACTCACGAGCCTAATAATCGCGATTATTAATTCTAATAATACTTATTAAAAATAAATCAAAGCTTTAATGTGGCATGGCGCCTAGTACTTTAAAAAAATAACCTTGACTAATTTAAAGGTAATGATTAAAATATAGTCAGATAATCATTATTAACTATTAAAATGGGTTTAGTGATGAGCGCATCTTTTGGAGGAAAGGGCGCAGACGATATTTTTTACGGGAGATGATTGATTATGTATACTGCCTCCGAACTTGCCAAGATCCTTCGGGATAATGGGTGCAAGGTCACGCCGCAGCGACTGGCTGTGTATGACATGCTTTCCCATACGACGGAGCATCCGACCGCAGAAATGATTTACCAGAAGGTCAAGGAACAATATCCGACGATGAGTTTTGCTACAGTTTATAAATCTGTAGAAATCTTCAGCAAGCTTGGTGTTATCCAAGTGCTCAACACAGGGGAGGACAGCTTCCGCTACGATGCCAAGACGAGTGAACATCCTCACATCAAATGCACGAAATGTGGACGCGTCAACGACGTTTCCCATCTGGATGCAAGAGCTGTGGAAAGCCTTGTTGAAAATGAGACGGGCTTCAAAGTCAATGGTCATCAGTTCTATTTCTACGGAATCTGCCCGGATTGTCAGAAGAAATAAGGGTGATGAGAAAACACCGGACTGTTAAAGTTCGGTGTTTTTTTACATCTCCGCCACGAATTTGTTATAATTAGGCGTATACTGTTGGGGTAAGACCCATTTTTATCAAGGCTGCTTCCAATGGTGATACATAAGGCCTAGGACATGATCCTGGGTCAATTGAGAGAAAACCAGGTATTTTCTATGAAAACATCGTTCAAAATTTCTGTTCTTGCCAGTGGAAGTAGGGGGAATGCCGCCCTTATCCAAGTTGGCCCGACGGCAATCCTCATCGATGCCGGGATTTCCTGCCGGCGGATTGTCCAAGGACTCAAAGAGAGGAACCTTTCGCCGCGTGACCTCGGCGGGATTTTTCTCACTCATGAGCATAAGGACCATATTGCAGGTCTTGAGGTTTTTGCACGGACCTATGGAGAGGTTCCCATCTTTGCTAGCGAAAAAACCTGGACCCGCCTTCCTTTTCGGCGTACCATGAACCGTGACCAGATGCGTGTCCTTCCTAGAAGCTGCGTGGTAGGCGGCCTCCGGATCCAACCTTTTTCAATTCCCCATGATGCCATTGACCCTGTCGGTTATGAGATTTTCTATAATGAACGCAAATGCACTTATCTTACAGACTGCGGCTTTGTGACAAAGACCTGTGAACAGGCCGTTGATGGAGCAGAAGCCTTGATCCTTGAGGCAAACCATGATGAGGATATGGTGCGGGGTGGTCCTTATCCAGCACCGTTAAAGGCCCGAATCCTCGGGCAGGAAGGCCATTTATCAAATCGTGCCGCGGCAGATCTCCTGGAGAAGGTGGATGTGCCGCCTGAGGTTGTCTTTTTGGCTCATCTGAGCGAAATGAATAACTCACCGCGCCTTGCCTATGATACGGTGAAAAGCGTCTTGGAAGACAATCCCAGGACGCGGGATGTGACCCTATATGTAGCCAGTCAAAAAGAGGCGGTCAGCAATTTTTCCTTGAAATAAGGTGAATCCATGAAAAAGAAGTACTTGTTTCTCAGCGGCTTACTTTCGGCCCTGCTCTTAGTGGGGGTATCCCCAGTCCAAGCCGCGCCGGAGGTATACCAAACAAAACAAGAGGCAGAGGCCGCCCTTAAGGCTCATGCCAAGGAAATCCACGAAAATACACTGCGCTATGGCGTCAGCGTAACAGAAGGCAGTAAGCTCGTCGAAGACAATCGTCTCTATAAAGATGGCAAGATGCCTCCCCTTACGGAGAAAATGGATGTTCTCAACGCTCTTTTTAGCAGTATGCTGAAAAAGGAGAATCTTGACTTGAAGGTCCGTACCCTTCGCGTAGCAAAAGATGAGGGAAAGGTTACCATTGGGAATCCGACCCTCTTTTTCCGAGCGGTCGACCTGTCGGATTATAAGATTGTTGAGCTTGGAAAGAATCGGCGCGTTGCTATACCCGTGGAGTTCATCGTTCTTCATCGAAAGGATGCGGAAAAGGCTTTGAGCCTCGTTCCGCTTGGCTATCTGGAAGAAGATAGGAATGGGAAGAAAACCTATGCTCTGCTTGATTTTGAACATTACAGTACAAAGGAACTCGGCGCCCTCAAGGAAACGAAGGACCTAGTGAAAGCGCGTCGGACAAAAATTGCTAAGGAAAGCCGTGATGAGGCCATCGCAGGCCTTCTATTTGCAATGAAGCAAGAATCTGCAGCAGCTCCTTCCAAGGCAGCTGCTCTGCAATAACAATAGAGGGGGAAGCCATCTATGAAAAAGCATATTACTGAGAAAACCCTGATGAAAAAGACCTTGCTTGCCCTTGCTGCCATGAGTGTCAGCATGAGCATCTTTGCTGCCGGCTGCGGCTTTGCGGGAAAAGCTCCGGAAAAGGAGAACTCGACGTCCAAGCCCGCTGTCACGCAAGAACAGAAAATGCAGGAAGTCGAAAAGAATATGAGCTCGGCGCGCAATACGCCGATTGTGAAGGCCGCCAAGAAGGTTGGTCCTACGGTTGTTGGAATCACAAACAAGGCCTTGGTACGGGATTATTTCAACAGGACCCAGCTTGTTGAAAAGGGCGTCGGGTCAGGTGTCATCTACAGTAAGGATGGGCTTATCGCGACCAATAACCATGTCGTCGAAGGCGCCAAGGAACTTGTCGTCAGTCTGCCGGACGGAAGGACTTATCCGGGCCGCGTGTTGGGGACGGATCCAACGACGGATCTTGCTGTTGTAAAGATTGATGCCAAGGAAGATCTGCCTGTTGCTGAATTTGGCGATTCCGACAGTCTGATGGTCGGTGAGCCTGCCATTGCCATTGGCAATCCCCTGGGTCTTGAATTCCGCGGTTCGGTTACAACGGGCGTCATCAGTGCTCTCAACCGTTCTGTCGATGTGGGGGAACGAAATTTTAAATTGATCCAGACCGATGCTGCCATTAATCCGGGCAATTCAGGCGGAGCCCTTGTCAACGCCGATGGGCAGGTCATTGGAATCAACAGTGCCAAAGTCGCCGTAAGCGGTGTTGAAGGCATTGGTTTTGCCATTCCCATCAACGAAGCAAAGCCAATCCTGGAAGCGCTGGCAAAAAATGGGCGGGTTGCCCGTCCCTTTCTCGGTGCCAGCCTCATCGATGAAGAAACAGCTCAGCGACTGGGGTTTGGACTCGATCTTCGGGGCGGTCTCTTTGTTGCGAAACTGGTGGCCGGCGGACCTGCTTATCAAGGCGGGATCAGACCTAATGACATTATTCTTAAGTTTAATGGAAAGGCTGTGAAGACCGTGGCCGCCCTTCGGGATGCCCTGAATGCCTGCAAGGTCGGTGACACGGTGCCTGTCACGATCCTTCGCGGCGATGATGAAGTGGATAAATCCGTGACGCTGACGGAAATCCCGAGGACCAACTCGTGATTCGCATCACCCTTGCCTGTGTAGGGCGCCTCAAGGAAGACTATCTAAAACGTGCCGAAGCGGAGTTTGTAAAACGTCTCGGCGCCTATTGTCAGCTTGAGACCAAAGTCATCATGGAGGAAAAGATGCCGGATCGGGTATCTTCCCAAGAAGAAAGGCAGATCCTTCAAAAGGAAACAGACCGTCTTTTACGGATCATCCCGGAGCATTCTTTCGTCATTCTCCTTGATCTTAGGGGAAAGGAACTTTCTTCCCCTCAGTTTTCGCAGAAATTGGAAGCTCTTATGGTCCAAGGTGTCAGCCACCTGACTTTTGTCATTGGCGGTCCTTTTGGGTATACCGATGAACTGCGGAAAAGGGCCGATTTTCGTTGGTCCTTTTCACCGCTTACTTTTACCCATCAAATGATTCGTATCCTTCTTTTGGAGCAGGTTTATCGTGCCTTCAAGATTATGCGAAACGAAAAATATCATCACTAAGGAACCTACCGTATGAATCGAAAAGTTGACCTACATCTTCATACCATTGCGTCGGATGGTAGCTGGACGCCCCGGGAAGCGGTTCTTGCCGCCAAAAAGGCAGGACTCGGAATCATGGCTGTGACCGATCATGATTCTCTTGGAAGCGTGGCTCCTGTCATGAAACTTGCCCCCAAAGAGGGCATCGAGGTGATTGCCGGCGTTGAGATGTGCAGTACTTATGAAGGGCGCTGCTTTCATATCCTAGGCTATGGGTTTGATTGCTCGAACCCTATTCTTCTAGCACATCTTGCCCATAACTGCCGTCTTTTGGAAGAAACGGATGAAAGGGCCATTGGAATCCTATCTGAAGAAGGCTGGCCCGTTTCCATCAAGGAGTATCGGGCCTATGTCTATGATCCGCGCCGCGGCGGTTTCAAGGCCCTCTTTTATCTCATCGATAAGGGGCTATGCCGGGATGTAAAGGACTTTTTCAGCCGCATCTTCATTAAGAAGCGGGGCCTTGATTTTCCTGTTTTTCCCTCTATCGAAGAGACCGTGGCGACCCTTCACAAAGCTGGCGGGGTGGCCCTTTTGGCCCATGCGGCAAGCCACTTTCATGGCCCGGGGCTTGCTAGGACTTTGGAGGCAGTAGGGGAAAAGCCTCTTGATGGCTTTGAATGCTGTCATCCTGCCCACAGCAAGGAAGATACAAAGACCCTCCTTGCCTACTGTCAGCAGCACCATAAGCTCATCAGCGGCGGCAGCGACTGTCACGGCCGTTTTGTTGACGGGCGCATCATCGGTCATCCGGATATCCATGAATCGGAAATCCGCCTCTTCTAAAGAGGAACGGACCTATGGTAAAATAATTAGAGCGGACATGGCGCGCCTTTTGTGGAGCGCCTTTTTCTTTAGCACTGTCAAGAAAAGGGGAGAACAACATGACAAAAGCTAAGGTTTATATGACGGATTTTCGTGTTCCTGTGGGACTTAGCCTGCCGGAAAAGCTCAAGCGCCTGTGTCGTCGTGCGGGTATGGAAAAGGAAATTGATTTTGAAGGAAAGTATACGGCCATTAAGATGCATTTTGGGGAACTGGGCAATCTGGCATCCCTGAGACCCCAGGACGTCCATGCGCTGGCAGACCTTGTAAAGGAAGCCGGCGGCCTGCCCTTTTTGACAGACTGCAATACCCTGTATCCCGGCAGCCGTAAAAATGCGCTGGAACATCTTGAATGTGCAGCCCTAAATGGCTACAACCCGATTACAACGGGCTGTCAGGTCCTCATTGGTGATGGGCTGCGAGGCACCGATGAAGTGGAGGTCCCGGTTCCAGGAGGGGAGTATATCAAGAAGGCAAAGATCGGCCGCGCTATCATGGATGCTGACGTCTTCATCAGTTTGGCGCATTTCAAGGGCCACGAATCAACGGGTTTTGGCGGTGCCATCAAGAATATCGGCATGGGCTGCGGAAGCCGGGCCGGCAAGATGGAGCAGCACTCTTCTGGAAAACCTGTTGTCGATGAGTCGCTCTGCCGTGACTGCAAACGCTGCGCCAAGGAATGCGGTTCGGATGCCATCACTTACGAAAAGGGCAAGGCCCACATCGATAAGACGCGATGCACTGGCTGCGGCCGCTGTATCGGGGCGTGTTCCTTTGATGCCATTGAAACCGTGGAGTGGGATGCCAACGAGCTGCTTGACCGTAAGATGGCGGAATATGCCTTGGCCGTCGTTCATGGTCGGCCTGCTTTCCATGTGAACCTCATTGTCGACGTGTCGCCCAATTGTGACTGCCATGGGGAAAATGACGCGCCTATCCTGCCTAACCTCGGCATGTTTGCGTCCTTTGATCCTGTCGCCTTGGATCAGGCCTGTGCGGACGCCTGCCTTGCCGCTTCTCCCTTGATGAACAGTCAACTTTCTGATCATCTGGCCGAGAAGGGATGGGAGAACCATCAAGATCATTTTCTTGACAGCAATCCCCGTGTCGATTGGAAAACGACGCTGGAGCATGCAGAAAAGATCGGTCTTGGTACCCGCGACTATGAACTTGTGGTCATGAAATAAGGAGAAGTTATGTCCGATTATCAAATCAGCCCCGTCTATCCCGGCGATACCCGTACCTTGGCAGATGTTAAGGCTTTGCTGCAGCAGGAAGGAATTCGCCTTGATTCCCATGTGGATTACACTTGCGTCATGTACGATGAAGAGTACCATGCTATCGCCACGGGCAGCTGCTTTGGCAATACCCTGCGCTGCCTGGCTGTTAGCCATGACCATCAGGGTGAAAGCCTCATGAATGAGATTGTGTCCCATCTCATCCAGTATGAATATGACCGAGGAATCATCCACCTCTTCCTTTATACAAAATGTTCATCAGCCCTCTTTTTTGGAGATCTGGGTTTCCATGAAGTTGCCCGGGTGCCAGATCAGGTTGTTTTTATGGAAAAGGACCCGAATGGCTTTACCTGCTATTTGGATCACCTGGCGGAAAAAAAGACGCCCCAAGGGCGCATTGCTGCTATTGTAATGAATGCCAATCCCTTTACCTTGGGACACCGTTATTTGGTGGAGCAGGCCTGTAAGGAAAATGATTGGCTCCATCTTTTCATGGTCAGTGAAGATGCCAGCTATTTTCCCTATGCGGTCCGTAAGCGGCTCATCAAAGAGGGGACTGCCGACCTTAAGAATATCATTTATCATGACAGCGGTCCCTATATTATCAGCAGTGCCACGTTCCCCAGCTACTTTCAAAAAGATGATTTGGCGGTCATAGAAAGTCATGCCAACCTGGACCTTGCTATTTTTGTAAAGATTGCCGAGCGGCTCGGCATCAAGGCTCGCTATGTGGGGGAGGAACCGACAAGTACCGTCACGCGACGCTATAATGAAATCATGGCCCAGCGCCTTCCTGAAGCGGGTATCTGCTGCCGCATCATTCCCCGCAATGTAAAAGACGGGGAAACAGTGAGTGCCTCAACGGTCCGCCGAGCCCTGCATGACGGGGATTGGGAGACCGTGGCCCGCATGGTTCCGGAAGTCACCCTTGCATTTCTACAAAGTGACGAAGCTCGTCCCATCCTAGCCCGCATCTGCAAGGATGACCTCAAAAATATTGTTCATTACTGATATCAAAGAGGCTGTGAAGAAATGATGGATTCATGATGTGTACCCCAAAAACTGGACGCATATAAATTAGTTAAATGGCATTAGTGGATGTTTCCCGATATATTTCGGGAGGCATCCATTTTGTTTTTTTCTGAATCCTTTCCTTGTTGAAATAATGAATGTATTCTTTCACTGCTTTAGCAAATACCTTGAACGAGGTGTATTCTTTTTCGCTTCCGTAATACATTTCATTTTTCATCCGACCAAAAAAGGTCTCCATAATACTGTTGTCATAGCAGTTGCCCTTACGCGACATTGACTGTATAATTCCATGCTTTTTCAATTCACTTCTGTAATATTCATGCTGATACTGCCA